>DATKQT010000032.1:0-83922 GCA_035532535.1 Gaiellaceae bacterium | reverse complement strand
TACATCGCGTAGTCGGCGGAGCCGCCGATGCCGACGCCGACGATCCCGGGCGGGCACGGCTTGCCGCCCGCGCCGACGATCGACTCGAGCACGAACTTCTTGATGCCCGTCACGCCGTCGGCGGGGACGCACATCTTCAGGAAGCTCATGTTCTCGGAGCCGGATCCCTTCGGCACGCACTTCACGTCCAGGCCGTCCCAGTCCTTGATGAACTCCCAGTGCACGATCGGCAGCCGGTAGCCGATGTTCGGGCCGGTGTTCTCGCGCGTGATCGTGTGCACCGCGTTCGAGCGCAGCGGATGCTCGATCGTCGCGCGTGCGGTTCCGTCGCGCAGCGCCTCGTAGATGCGGGCGGGATGGAGCGGGAAATGCTCGCCCACGCGGCACGTGTACACGGCGATGCCGGTGTCCTGGCAGACGAGGTTGTTCTCGCCGTCCGCGACCTCGACGTTCTTGAGAATCGTGTTGAGCACGCGCTGCCCGGGCACGGACGTCTCGCGCCCGGCGGCGGCCTTCAGCGCGTCACGCAGGTCCTGCGGGATGTCCTTCAGCGCCCACACGTACAGGTGCGCGGCGGCGTCCTCCACCGCAGCTTGCAGGTCAGTGTCGATCAGCAGCGGCACGGCCGGCCCTCCTTCCGAAGACGACGCATTCGAGCAGCGAGTTGCCCATCATCCGGTTTCGCCCGTGCGTGCCGCCCGCGATCTCGCCGCAGGCGTAGAGCCCTTCGAGCGTCGTCTCGGCATCTCGGTCGATGACGAGCCCGCCGTTCTGGTAGTGCAGCACGGGGTAGGTCATGATCTTCTCCGCCAGCGGGTCGATCCCGCCCGCGCGGTAACGGCGCAGCATGTACGGGAGCGAGAGCTCGGCGTCGTGCGCGGTGATGCGCGTCGTGTCGAGCCACACCGCCGGGCGCCCGTCGGGCGTCTCGACACCCTTGCCCTTCGCCACCTCGTCGACGATCGCCTGCGCGACGACGTCCCGCGGGCCGAGCGAGTCGGTGAACTCCTCCTCGTCCGCGTTCAGGAGGACGGCGCCGTACGCACGTGTCGTCTCCGGGATCGAGTAGCCCTGCATGTTCTGCGGCCACGCGCCGCCGTTCGGGTGGTACTGGAGCGCGTCGAGGTCGCGCGACTCGGCGCCGAGTGAGAGCGCGATCTTCGTCACCTCGCCGGTGGCGCCGGGGTGGTTCGTGGAGAGCTCGCCGCGCTCCTCCGCCTCGGCGAAGCAGCGGCCGCCGGCGGCGAGGACGACGGTTCCGGCTTCGACCGTGTGGTCTCCCACGCGCGCGGTCCACCCGGGCGCGAGCTCGCGCAGCGGACTGTTGGGAAAGAGGGTGATGCTCGAGCTCTCGACCGCATCGCGCAGCGCCTTCGTGATCGCGTGCCCCGTGCGGTCGCCGACCTGGAGCAGGCGCTTCTGCGACGCGCCGCCGCAGCGTGCGAGCCGGTAGCCGCCGTTCTCCCGCGTGAACTGGACGCCGAGCTCCTCGAGCCAGTGGATGGCCGACGGCGCCTCCGAGGTGAGGATCTCGACGAGCTCCATGTTCGCCGTCTCGTGCGAGCTGCGCCAGACGTCCTGCGCGTGCTGCTCGGGCGAGTCCTCCTCGCCGAAGGCTGCCTGGATGCCGCCCTGCGCCTTCGCGGAGTTACAGGACTGGAGCGAGCCTTTCGTCGCGAGCGCCACACGCGCCCCAGCGCGGTCGGCGGACACGGCTGCGGCGAGGCCCGAGGCCCCGCTGCCGATCACGAGCACGTCGAAAGGGGCTTGCGCAGCCACGTCGAGCGTGATGGTACCCGGGTATGACTAATTGCACCAATAAGAAGTACATATGCATCGTCGGTGCAGCCATTGGCTTGAACTGCCATCTTGATTGTCAATCTTGACAACGGTACGGTAGCCGGACTGTCGTCCACGGGAGGAGGTGCACATGCTCGACAACCTCGCGGGGGAGCTCCTCGACCTCCGTGTCACCGAGAAGGGCTCGCCGGCGGTCGGGCACGCCTACGCGGCGTACCCGCTCTGCATCGCCATCATCCTCTGCTGCTCCTGTTCGAAGCGGGCGAGTCAGTAGCCGGTGGAAACGCTGGAGCGGCCGCTGCTCAAGCCGTGGTATCGGCTGTCGGTCGAGGGCGGCCGCTCCGTCCTGCGCTACGCCGGCTCCGTGCTCGAATTCGAGGGTGCGGCGGCGGAACTCCTCGTGCCGCACCTGCTGCCACTCCTCGACGGAACGCGGTCGCTCGACGACGTCGTCGCCGAGCTGGGAGAGCCCGCGCGGCCCGCGGTGGAGCACGCGCTTGCGCTCCTCCAGGCGCACGACCTCGTGACGGAGCGCGCTCCCGACGGATCGGGGGAGGGAGCCCGCCGCTGTGCCGAGCTCCTCGCTGCGACGGACGCCGCCGGGCGAACCGTCGCGGAGCTGCACGCACGCCTCGCGACCGTCGAGGTGCACGTTCTCGGGAGTGGCCCGGCGGCGGAGCCGATCGGCCGCCTCCTCCAGGCGAGTGGCGCAGCGTGCGTCGCAAGCCTCGGCTGGAACGGACGGCCTCCCTCGAACGGCCTCGTCGTCGCCGCCCCTGCGAGCGACGAGCTGCCGCTCCTCGAGCAATGGAACCGGCGCGCGGTGGTCGCTCGCACCCCGTGGCTGCAAGTGCTTCCGTTCGACGGGCGCCTCGCTGCAGTTGGCCCGGTCATCGTGCCGGGCGAGACGGCCTGCCACGAGTGCTTTCGACTCCGGCGCGACTCGACGATCGCGCCGATCCGCGACCGGACGACCGGGAGCCACCTCGGCTCGCCCGCCCTCGACGCCGTGCTTGCCGGACTTGCAGCGCAGGTCGCCCTCCGTCGGCTCGCGGGGGAAGACACTGCCGAGGCCGGCGTGCTCATCGCCGTCGAGCTCGTGCCCGAGCTCCGCTGCACGCGCCACTTCGTGTATCGCGTCCCCCGATGCCCCGTGTGCTCACCGGCCATGCGACGCGCAGCCAGTGCTCCGTGGAGCGACGTTGCCGCTTGAGTCGCTCGTCTCGCCGTTCGTCGGCGTCGTCCGCGGCCTGCAGGAGGTGCTCGCCGGGCCTGACGACGTCCGCCTCGCGACCGCATGGTGCGAGAGCGCGTTCCCGCATGCGCTCGTCGGCGGCGGCTCCGGGGCAACGCTGCACGAGGCGCGCGAGGCGGCGATCGGGGAAGCGGTGGAGCGCTACTCCGCCTGCATCGTCGATCCGGAGGCGTGCGTCGTCGCCTCCGCGCGCGAGCTCGGCTCCCGCGCGGTCGCTCCGGAACGATTCGCGCTCTTTTCCGACGCGCAGTACCGCACGGCCAACTTCCCCTATGGTCGCTTCGACCGCGACACGCAGCTCGCCTGGATCGAGGGCGTCTCGCTCCCTGAGAGGCGGCCAGCGTGGTTGCCCGCGCAGCTCGTCCACCTCGCCGGTCACGAGTCGGAGCCCCCCGTCTGCCGCACGACGAGCAGCGGACTCGCGTGTCATGCGTCCGCGGCGGAGGCGACGCTCGCGGCCCTCCTCGAGCTGCTCGAGCGCGACGCGTTCATGATCACGTGGAAGGCACGGGTCTCGTGGCCCGTGCTCGACTGGCGTAGGCACGAACGCCTCACCGAGTTCGAGCGCGCGTTCCTGCGGCCCGCCGGCTTGCACTGGCGCGCGGTCGACCTGAGTGCGTTTTGGGACATCCCGATCGTCGCTGCCGTCGTCCGTGGCGGCGAGACGCTCGGCGTCGGCGCCGCAGCAGCGGTGACGATCGACCGCGCTGTGACGAAAGCCTTGGACGAGGCGGCGCGCGTTCGGACGTGGGCCTTCGCGCTCCGGGCGCACGGACAGGTCACACCCACAGCGGAGGAGATCGAGGAGTTCGACGACCACGTCCGCTTCTACGCCGATCCACGCAACACCGCGCGCGTCGGGTTCCTCGACGGCTCGCCGCGTCGCCGTCGCGTCGAGAGTGTCCCGACGATCCGGGGGAAGACCGCCGAGGCGCGCATCGAAACGATCTGCCGGCGACTCGCTCGACGACATCTCACTGCTTACGCGGTCGACGTGACGGCGCCCGACGTCCGCGAGGCCGGGCTCGCCGTTGTGCGCGTGATCGTCCCGGAGCTTTGCGCGCTCGACGTCGAACACGGCGCCCGGCTGCTCGGCGGTGACCGTCTCTACGACGAGCCACTCCGCCTGGGCATGCGCGAACGACGACTCACGGAGGCCGACATCAATCCCGATCCGCATCCCTTCCCGTGAGGCTTCCGCGGGCACCGCTCGTGCGCGGCGAGCTGTACGGCGACGGCGAACCGGCGCTGGACGACCCGGCGGAGCTCTTTCACGAGGCGTCGAAGCTGCATCCCGCCCTCGCGCACCGGCAGAGCGCCGGGCTGACGCGCTTGGCGGTGAACGAGCATCTGCAGACGGCATCTGCGCATGCGGTGCGCCGCAATCCGCAGCGGCGATGCCATCCGTTGCCGGCGCCTCGGCGACCCGCGTGCTCGCTCTGGTCCGCGCTCGATCGTCGCCGCAGCCGACGAGACTTCGGCGGCGAGGCGCTGGAGGCCGCCTGCCTGGCGGCGCTGCTCGACGCCGGATACGGGTTGCGCGACGGTAATCGCCGCGCAGTCCCTTCCGGCGGTGCCCTCTATCCGTTCGAGCTGCACGTCGCTGTACGGGCGGTCGCCGGCTTACCGCCCGGCGTCTACCGCTACGACCAGAAACTGCATGCGCTCGAGGAGCGCGAGCTCGGCGATCCCTGGCCCGCGCTCGACGCCGCGTGTCCTCTGCCGGGGCTCATGGACGGAGCCGCTGCCGTCCTGCTCCTGCTCGCGGTGTTCGGACGCACGCGCTTCAAGTACGGCCAGCGCGGCTACCGCTTCGCGCTCCTCGAGGCAGGTCACATCGTCCAGAACGTCGCCCTCGCCGCCGTCGCGCTCGACCTGGCAGCGTTGCCGCTCGGCGGCTTCTACGACGCGCAGGTGGACGATCTCGTCGGTGCGGACGGCGTCGAGGAGTCCGTCGTGTACGGCGTCGTCGTCGGAGTGGCGGCGTGAGGCGCACGCTGCTTGCGACTGCCGCGCTGATCGCACTCGGGCCTGTTCTTCTGCGGCTGTCCCCGACTCCACCGCCGCGCCCGCCTCTCGCGAGCCTCGCATCGGCGTCGCTCGGGTTGCTGGCTGGCATCGCACTCTTTGCCGTCCTTGCCCGCGCGCGGCCGCATGTGCTTCTGACACCGCTCGCGGTTGCAACCGCGATCGTCGTCGCCGCCGCCGGCATGAGCGAAGAGGCGATCTGGCGGGCGTTCGCGCTCGGCCGGATCGCGCCAACCGCGGGCCTCTGGCCTGCGGTCGCCGTCACCACTGCTGCATTCGCGGCCACGCACCTGCCGATGCTCCGCACGCGGGGCGCCGCAATGCAGCTCGTCACCGGCGGTGGGTTCGGCGCGCTCTTCGCAGTGACGGGCAGCTTGCTCGCATGTGCGCTCGCCCATGGGACGTACAACCTCATTGCGGTGCTGAGTCGCGGCCGCGCGCGCCCGGCGTCGGCGATCGCGTTCCGTCACGCGGAGAAACGCTTCGGCGCGCACCTGGCGCTCGGACCTGTCGATCTGACGGTCGAGCAAGGCGAGCTCGTCGCGCTCCTCGGGCCGAACGGCGCGGGCAAGACGACGCTCGTCAGCCTCGTGACCGGTGTGCGCCGACCGAGCGCGGGCGACGTCCGGCTCTTCAGCCGGGACCCGCGCGACTGGCGTGCACGCGCACGGCTCGGAACGACGCCGCAACAGATGGACTTCCCGCCGACACTGCGCGGCCGGGAGATCCTCGATCTCGCTCGCGCGCACACGTCGAGCCCTCCGTCGCTGAGCGAGCTCGCCGAGCGGTTCGATCTCGGCGATGCGCTGCACGCGCAGAACGGCTCGCTGTCCGGCGGCCAGCGCCGGCGGCTCGCGCTCGCACTGGCGTTCGCGAATGCGCCCGCGGTCGTCGTCCTCGACGAGCCGACGACGGGGCTCGACGTCGAGGCGCGCCGGGGCGCCTGGGATGCGATCGCGGCGTTCGCCGCGCAGGGCGGGACGGTGCTCCTCACGACCCACTACCTCGAGGAGGCCGATGCGCTCGCCGACCGGGTGATCGTCCTCGCACACGGGGAGGTCGTGGCCGACGGCTCTCCGCAGAGCCTCAAGGCCTGCGCCGGAGGCGACATCGAGCAGGCGTTCCTCGATCTGGTGACCGCGTGAGGCTCGCGGTCGTTCACGCGCGCCTCCAGGTCTGCGAGCTCGTTCGCTTCCCCGGCTTCAGCGCGGGCACGCTCGCGTTTCCGGGCATCGTCTTCGTGCTGTTCGGGTTGCCGCGCGCGGGGCACCATCCGAACTTGCTGCTCGCGTCCTACTCCGCGTTCGCCGTGCTCGGCGTCGGTTTCTTCCAGTTCGGAGTCTCCGGCGCGATCGAGCGCGGCACTCCCTGGCAAGCGTGGCTGCGAACGCTGCCCGCGCCTCCGACCGCGCGCATCGCCGCGCGCGTTCTCTCGGCACTCGTCTTCACGCTCGCCTCGGTCGCCGTCGTGGTCGTGATCGCGCTGACGACGACGTCGGCGTCGCTCTCCGCCCTCGCCTGGCTTCGCCTCGCCGCCGCGCTACTCGCGGGCTCCGTCCCATTCGTCGTTCTCGGTCTCGCGATCGCCTACTGGGCCTCGCCGAAGAGCGCGTTGCCGGTCGCAAACATCCTCTACATGCTGCTCGCCTACGCGGGCGGCCTCTGGACGGGCCCCGCAGACCTGCCGCACACGGTGCGCACGATCTCGCCGTACACGCCGGCGCGGCAATGGGGCGACATCCTCTGGCCGGCGGCGACGGGTGCGGCATGGCACGCCTCGCACTGGCTGCTGCTCGGCGCCTACTCGGTCGGATTCGGAGCGCTCGCCGCGTGGGGGTTCGCGCGCGACGAACAGCAGCATTACCGGTGACGATCACCAGGCGCTGCGCAGAAGCTCCTCGATCTCCTTCGGCGTCGCCGGATGCGGGTTCGCCTGGTTGCCGCCGCGCTGCGCGGTCGAAGCGGCGAGTTCGGGAATGTCCTGCTCGGGGACGCCGAGCTCGCGCAGGCGCGTGATCCCGCCCAGCGCGTTCAGCTCCTCGACGCGCGCCGCCGCGTCGCCTCCGACCGCGTCGCCGAACGCCCGCACGGCGGCCGGCGCGTAGCGCGCGTTGTAGCGGAGCGCCGGCGGCAGGAGGATGCCGTTCAGCGTCCCGTGCGCGAAGCCGTACTTTCCGCCGACGGCCTGCGCCATCGCATGCGCGAGCGCGAGCATTGAGCCGGCGAGCGCCTCGCCCGCGAACGACGCGCCACGGAGGAGCTCGGTGCGCAGGTCGCGGTCGAGCGGCGACTCGACCACACGCGGGAGAAACTCGGAGATGAGCCGCGCGCCCGCAAGCGCATGCTCGTCCGACTCCTCGTTGTGCCCGTGCACGTACAGCGCCTCGGCGCAATGCGCGAGCGCGTTCATCGCCGTGCCGACCGTCTCCTCGCGCGGGAGCGCGACGGTGAGGCCGACGTCGTAGACGATCCCCGCGAGCCGCGCGCCGCTTCCGCCACCGCGCATCCTGCGTTGCGGGTCGCGCAGGCCGAAGTACGGCGTCCACTCGGCGCCGCCGTACGTCGTCGGGACGGAGACGAGGGGGAGCTTGGTCGCCGCCGAGATGGCTTTGCCGAAGTCGATCGCGCTGCCGCCGCCGATCGCGACGACACCGTCACGGGCAAGGTCGGCCGCCTCCTCGACGCGAACGGACGGCACCTCGGTCCAGCGCGCCACCGGCTCGATCGGGAGCACGAGATTGTCCCAACGCGGGCTCGCGACGAGCAGGCACTCGCGCATGCCGAGCTCCTCGCACACCTCCGCGAGGAGGGAGATGGGCCCCCAGCGGACGATCACGCCAGACGCTCGCGCGCGAAGTCGACGAACGCCTGCGCAACGCGCGTCTCGGCGCGGCCGCTCGAGCGTGCGAGCAGGATCTCGCGCGCCGGCTCGAGACCGTCCACGCGTGCGATCGCGAGCGCACCGGCGGCGACATCGGGGTCGATCGCCGCGCGCGAGATGAACGTGACGCCGAAGCCGGCGAGCACCGCGCTCCGCGCAGACTCCTGCAGGCCGAGCTCGAGGCGGATGTCGAGGTCGCGCAGGCGCACGCCGCGCTCGCGCAGCTCGTCCTCGATCACCTGTCGCACCCCTGCGCCTTCCTGCATGAGCACGATCGGCTCTTCCCGCAACTCGTCGATCGTCACCTTCCTGTTCGCAAAGCGGTGGCCGCGCGGCACGGCGAGCACGACCTCGTCGCGAAAGAACGGCTCGAACACGACGCCGCGGTGGCGGCGCTGGGCGCCGACGACGCCGAGCTCGAGCTCGCGGCGCGCGACCTGCTCGATCACGTGCAGCGTGTCCGACACCGAGAGCGCGACGCGCACCTCGGGATGAAGCCGCTGGAACTCGCCAAGGACGACCGGCAGGACGGTGCCGCCCGGGCCGGTGGAGGCGCCGATCTCGAGGCGGCCGGCGAGCTCGCCCTCCGCCTCCCCGCCCAGCTCGGCGAGCAGCTGCTCCTCCTGGGAGAGCAGCCGTTGCGCGCTGCGGTACAGCCGCTGGCCCGCCTCCGTCGGCTCGACGCGGCGGCCGGAGCGGTCGAGCAGTTGGCGCCCGAGCCGCTTCTCGAGCGAGCGGATCTGGAGGCTGACCGCCGGCTGCGTCACGCCGAGCTGTTCCGCCGCCTGCGAGAAGCTCCGCCGCTCGACGACGGCGCAGAAGGCCGCGAGCTGCCGCGTGTCCATATAAGGCCAGCTTATCTTTGCCTTCTCACGCGAGCGGTCTAGCATCGACACGTGACCGAGGACACCCTCGTCCGCGGCTACCGCGACCTTGCCCGCGGAACGCCCGCCCGGCCGCGCGACGTCCTCCTCCGCGCACTCGACGTCATCCTCTCGACGCTCTTCCTCGTCGTCACGCTCCCGCTCGCGGCCGCGATCGCCCTCATCCTCCTGGCGACGAGCAGCCGTCCGATCTTCTACCGCGGCGAACGCGTGGGCCGCGGCGGGCGCGTGTTCCTGATGCTGAAGTTCCGGACACTGAAGCCGGACGCCGAGCAGCGGCTCGGCCCGTACCTCGGCGAGGAGCTCGTGCGCCGCACGGAGGAGGAGTTCGCGCCGCTCGGCAAGCGGCTGAAGGCGACACAGCTGGACGAGATCCCGCAGTTCTGGAACGTCCTCCGCGGCGACATGAGCCTCGTCGGCCCGCGGCCGATCCGCCCCGTCTTCTTCGAGGAGCTCGCGCACGAGCTGCCCGCGTACTGGCAGCGGCTCGTCGTCCGCCCCGGTCTCACCGGCCTCGCGCAGGTGCGCCGCGGCTACGAGACCTCGATGGCGGAGAAGCTCGCCCACGACCTCGAATGGATCGCCGACCGGTCGGTCCGCCTGTACCTCCGCACCGTCATCGCCACCGGCTGGCGCGTGCTCAAGCAATCGTTGCGAGGCCTGGCATCCCCCGCCGCCGACTAAAACTCCTCGGCGTCGCCATCGCCGTCGCCTTCATCGCCATCGGCGTCTGGAAGGTGACGCACCCGTCGCATCCCGCGCTCCCGCTGATCGTCGGCGTCGACGACGACACGCTCAAGTGGACGCCGTTCCCGCTCACCGTCGTCCGCCGGGAGCAGTCGGTCGGCGCAGGCGCGGTGCGCGTGTGGGTGCCGTGGCACGGCGAGATCCGGCCGACCGCGGTGCGCCGCGTCGAGCTCTCGCGCGCGGAGACGGCCGCGCGCAAAACGACGGTCGTGCTCGCCGTCTTCGGCTTCGGCGCGCAGACACCGACCGCACAATGGGCGCAGCGGCGCTTCTGCACCTACGCGAGGTCGGCGCTCGCACTCGTCCCCGACGCTCGCGCCGTCGTCGTGTGGAACGAGGCGAACTCACCGATGTACTGGCAGGGAACACCGGCGCAGTACGAGTCCCTGCTCGCGCGCTGCTACGACGCGCTCCACTCGCAGCACGTGCAGGTCCTGGACTCGACCGCCTCGGCGCACGCGCCGATCCGCTTCCTCGACGCGCTCGCCGTCGCCTATCGCGACAGCGGGCGCACGCGACCGCTCGTCGACGCCTTCGGCCACAATCCCTATCCTCAGACGCCGACCGAGCCGCCGAGCGTGACACACAAGGGCGACTTCCTCGGCGAGGCCGACTACACCCGCCTCGTCGCGACGCTCGAGGCGTTCGGCCGCACGCCGTCGATCTGGTACCTGGAGGACGGCTTCCAGACGACGAAGATCACGCCCGCACAGCAAGCGCGGGATGTGACGACAGCCGTCGACATGGCCGCGTGCCAGCCGCTCGTGCACGCGTTCTTCAACTTCGAGCTCGTCGACGAGACCCGCGCCGCCGGCTGGCACTCCGGGCTCATCTGGCGCGGCGGACGCGTGAAGCCCGCAGCTGCGGCCTTCGCCCACGCTCCACGCCGCTGCCACACCTAGAGTTCGCGGCCGATGTGCGGGATCTGTGGAATGGCGGGGTCTCCGGACCGTGCGCACCTGGAGGCGATGAGCGCGACGCTCGAGCACCGCGGCCCCGACGCCTCCGGCGAGTACGTCGACGGCCCCGTCGCACTCGCATCCCGCCGGCTCTCGATCATCGACCTCGCCGGCGGGGACCAGCCGATCTTCAACGAGGACGGAAGCTGCGTCGTCGTCCAGAACGGCGAGATCTACAACCACCCGGAGCTCATGCGCGAGCTCCTGCACGACGGACACACGTACAGCACGCACTCAGACACGGAGACGATCGTGCACTTGTACGAGCAGCACGGCCTCGACTTCGCTCGCCGGCTGCGCGGGATGTTCGCGGTCGCGATCTGGGACAAGCGCACGCGCAGGCTCGTGCTAGCGCGCGACCGCTACGGGATCAAGCCGCTCTACTACCGCGTTGCCGGCGTGACGCTCGAGTTCGCGTCGGAGCTGCGCGCCCTGCCGCGAGGCGAGATCGACCTCGACGCGCTGGAGGCGTTCCTCGCCTTCAACTCCATTCCCTCGCCGTACTCGATCTTCCGCGACGTGCGCAAACTGCCGGCCGGACACCTGCTCGTGTGGGAGGAGAACGGCACCATGCGCGTCGAGCGCTACGCCCATCCCGCGCCCGTGCAGGAGACCGAGCTGCGCGACGACGACGAGGCAGAGCTCGTGGAGGAGCTCCGCGCGCGCATGCGCGACTCGGTGCGAGCGCACCTGCTCGCCGACGTTCCCGTCGGCGTGCTCCTCTCGGGCGGCGTCGACTCCTCGCTCCTCGCCGCGCTCGCCGCGCAGGAGACCTCCGAGGCCGTGCACACGTTCACGATCGGGTTCGCCGAGCGGAGCTTCGACGAGCGTGCCGATGCCCGCCGCGTCGCCGAACGGTACGACACGAATCACCACGAGCTCTTGCTGCACCCCGACCCGACGCTGCTGCTCCCGACGCTCGCGGACGCGTTCGACGAGCCGTTCGCCGACTCGTCCGCGCTGCCGACGTACCTCGTCTCCCAGCTCGCCGCCGAACACGTGAAGGTAGCGCTCTCCGGCGAGGGCGGGGACGAGCTCTTCGGCGGCTACTACACGTACGCCGCCGACCTGCTCGCCGACCGCGTCGGCCCGCTGGCGCGCCTCGCCTCGCCGCTCGTCGAGCGGCTGCCCGCCTCGGGCGGAAGAGTCTCCCTCGAATATCGCGCGAAGCGATTCGTGCGCGCGGCGCATCTGCCGCCGCTCGAGCGCCATCACGGCTGGAAGGAGGTCTTCTCTGCCGACGCGCGCGCCGACCTCACCGGCCGCAAAAGCGCGTTCGACCCGGTCGACGTCTACCGCGCGCGCTACGCCGAGACGGAGGGCGCCGAGGATCTGGCGCGCCTCCAGGATGTCGACTTCGCCGTCTACCTCGTCGACGACCTGCTCGTGAAGACCGACCGCGCGTCGATGGCGAACTCGCTCGAGGCGCGCGTTCCGTTCCTCGACCCCGTCGTCACCAACTTCGCCTTCGAGCTGCCGCGGCGCCGGCGCGTCCGCGGCCTCTCGAAGAAGGTGCTCCTGCGGAAGGCGGCGGAGCCGCTTCTTCCGCGCGAGGTCGTGCACGGGCGCAAGCGCGGCTTCTCCATCCCGGCGGCTGCCTGGCTGCGCGGCGAGCTGGAGCCGTTCGCGCGCACGACGCTCTCGGCGGACACGCTCCAGCGACAGGGCTTCTTCCGCGCAGAGCCGGTCACGCGGCTCCTCGACGAGCACGTCGCCCGCCGCCAGGACAACAGCCGGCTCCTGTGGGGCCTCCTGGCATTCACGCTCTGGTACGAGCACCACGTCGAACAGGAGCCGCCGCTCCTGCGCTCGGCGCGCATGGAGGCGCTGCTCGTATGAAGGTCTGGATCGACATGACGGCGAGCGCACACGTGCTCGTCTTCCGTCCGCTGATCACGATCATGCGCGAGCGCGGCGACGAGGTGGAGATCACCGCGCGCGACTACGCGCAGACGCTCCAGCTGCTCGAGCTGCACGGGCTCACCGCCGAGGTGGTCGGAAAGCACGGCGGGCGCTCGCGCGTGCAGAAGGCGCGGCGCATGGCGGGCCGGCTCGGCGCGCTCCACCACTGGGCGAAGGGCCGCGACTTCGACGTCGCGCTCGCGCACGGCTCGCACGAGCTGTGCCTGACCGCGCGCCGGCTCGGCATCCCGAGCTCGGACACGTTCGACTACGAGTTCGCGACGCTCCAGCACCAGCTCGGCTGCCGCGCGGCGACGAAGGTCGTCGTCCCGGAGGCGATCCCGCCCGACCGGCTGACGAAGTACGGCGTCCGCCCGCCGAAGCTCGTCCAATACCCGGGCCTGAAGGAGGAGTACTACCTGTCCGACTTCGCGCCGGACGCGTCGCTCCTCGAACGCTTCGACGTCGACCCCGCACGCGTACTCGTCGTCTTGCGCCCGCCGCCGGACGTCTCGCTCTACCACCGCCACTCGAACCCGCTCTTCCCGATGACGCTCGAGCACCTCGGGCGACTCGAGAATGTGCACGCCTTCGTCATCCCGCGCACCGAAGAGCAGCGCGAGTACGTCCGCGGCCTCGCGCTGCCGTCGGTGATCCTCCCCGAAGAGGCGGTGGACGCGCAGAGCCTCATCGCACTCGCAGACGTCGTCGTCTCCGCCGGCGGCACGATGAACCGCGAGGCCGCCGCCCTCGGCGTCCCCGTGTACACGACGTACGGCGGCCGGCTCGGCGGCGTGGACGAGGCCCTCATCCGCGAGGGCCGGCTGAAGCCACTCACCGACCCGCGCGCACTCGACCTTGCGAAGCGCGACGCCGCGTCGGGTGAGAGGATCCGCCGCGATCCGGCGTTGATGCTCGACCTGCTTCTCTCGGCCCGTGACTAGGCGCGCGCTTCCGATCGCGGCGGGCGCCGTCGTCGTCGCCGCCGCCGTGGCCCTCTCCCTCTGGCTCTGGCTCGGCTCGTACGCGCCGTTGCGCGCGCTCGACACGGGGTACGCGCCCGGGCCGGGCATCGGCGCCGACGTGCAACCGGTGTCGGGATCGGGCGGCCGGCCGGTCTTCTTCCCGATTGCACACCGGCGCACGTTCGACACGGCGTTCACGCTGCACAACACCGGCCGCTTCGCAGTCACTGTCACCGGTCTCGAGCCCTCGAAGCCGGGACCGGCGCCGTACATCGGCGCAGCCGTGCTGCTGGCCACGACGTCGTCGACCGCGAGCGCGGATCCGGGCCAGCTCGCGCCGTTCGGGAGCCTCCGCATCGACCCGGGCGACAGCGCCATCGTCGTCGTCCGCTTCCTCCTCGACTGCACGAGCGCGACGGCTGCATCGCCCGACGTCTACACGACCGGCGTGCGGCTGCGGTATCGCTATCTGTCGCTGTTCAGACGGACGAAGACGATTCGTCTGCCGTTCGCGGTGACGCTTCGGTGTGTCGGAGGGCCGCCGGCGAGCCCGTAGCCGGAAGCGACTCGCGCAGCGGGTCGCGCACGATCGCGCCGAGCTTCGCGACCACTTCGAGCGTGTCGCCGTCGTCCGCAAGACCTTCGAGCTCGCGCAGCTGCTGCGTCAACCATGCCGAGTCGACGGGCGGCCGCGAAAGGCGCTTGATCTTCGGGTGCTCGGTCTCGCCGACGGACTCGTCGCCGCTCCACAGCTCCTCGTGGATCTTCTCGCCCGGGCGCGACCCGGTGAAGACGATGCGGACATCGCGTGGACCCGTATCCGCGTCGCCGGGGAGACGCGGATCGTGGCCGGACAGCCGCACCATGTTCGTGGCGAGGTCGACGATCTTCACCGGCTCGCCCATGTCGAGCACGAAGATCTGGCCGCGGCCGCCGATCGCGCCCGCCTGGACGACGAGCGAGACGGCCTCGGGGATGGTCATGAAGTAGCGCGTCATCTCCGGATGCGTCACCGTCACCGGGCCGCCGCGCTCGATCTGCCGGCGGAAGGTCGGGATGACCGAGCCGGAGGAGTTGAGCACGTTGCCGAACCGCACGGCGACGAAGCGCCCCGGCACGTCGCGGCGGTGGCCGAACGACTCGACGATCCATTCGCACAGCGCCTTCGACTGTCCCATAACCGTCTTCGGGTTGACCGCCTTGTCGGTGGAGATGAGGACGAACCGGTCGACGCCGGTCTCGGCGGACAGCTCGGCCATGATGCGCGTGCCGACGACGTTGTTCCGCACTGACTCGAGCGGATGCGTCTCCATCAGCGGCACATGCTTGTACGCGGCCGCGTGGAAGACGACAGTCGGCTTGTACTTCTCGAACACCTCGCGCTTCATCGCCTTCCGGTCCCGCACGTCGACGAGCTTCGGCACCGCGGGGGTGAAGTCGCGCTCGTCCACGAGCTCGCGCTCGATGTCGAACAATGCGGTCTCCGCGTTGTCGACGAGGATGAGCCGCGTCGGTCCGACGCGCGCGATCTGGCGGCAGAGCTCCGACCCGATCGACCCGCCCGCGCCGGTGACGAGCACGGTCTGGCCCTTGAGGTACGACGCGACGTGGTCGAAGTCGACCTCCACCTGCTCACGGCCGAGCACGTCCTCGACCTGCACAGGACGGATCTGGCCTGCGAGGTCGAGATCGCCGGAGATCAGCTCGTACAGGCCCGGAAGCGTCTTCACCGGGACGTTCCCGGCCTGCGCCGCCTCGACCACGAGCCGGCGCATCTCACCCGAGGCGGAAGGAATGGCGATCAGCACCTCGTCCGGCTTGTACTCGCGCACGAGCCGCGGCAGCTCGGCCATCGTCCCGAGCACCCGGACGCCGAGGATGCGCGTGTTCCGCTTGCGCGCGTCGTCGTCGATGAACCCGATCGGCGTGTACGCGAGCATGCGCGAGCGCTGCATCTCCTGGACGATCAGCCGCCCGGCGTCGCCCGCGCCGACGACGATGACCTCTTTTCCGCGCGCAACCACGCCGTAGCGAGGGCGCTCCATCACGGTACGCGCCAGCAGGCGCGCGCCCGCGACCAGCGTCAGCGTGATGAGCAGATCCGTCGCCGCGATCGAGCGCGGCAGCCGGACGTTGTGTACCGGCGACGCGAAGTAGACGGTGACGTCGGCCACGAGCGAGGCGACGACAACGCCGCGCGCGGCGCTCCACATGTCGCGCACCGAGACGTAGCGCCACCAGCGGCGGTGGAACCCGAAGAGCAGGAACACGGAGACCTTGATGACGACAACGAGCAGGATCGTCCGGCGCAGCAGCGTGTCGTAATAGACCGGGAGCCCGTGGTCGAAGCGAAGCTCGAACGCGAGGAACCACGAGACGGCGACGATCGCCGCGTCGGTCAGGACCTGCAGGAAGCGGGAGCGACCGAGACCGGTCATCCGCGGGCGCCGACGCCGACCGCGGAGCGGACGACCTCGACGACGCGCTCCTGCGCCTCGGCCGGCATGCCCGGCCAAAGTGGAACGGAGAAGTTCTCTTCTGCCACGTGCTCGGTGTTCGGCAGCGAGCCGGGCTCGTTGCCGAGGAAGCGCAGCGCGGGCTGGAGATGGAGCGGCGTCGTGTAGTAGACCGCGGAGGCGATGCCGGCCTCGGTGAGCGCGGCGCGGATGCGGTCGCGCTCGGGCGAGCGGCAAACGAACAAGTGGTAGATGTGACCGGGCTCGTCCTGCGGCAGCTCGACGAGCTCGCCGAGGCCGAGCTCGGCGTAGCGGGCAGCGACCTCGCGCCGGCCGCGGTTCCACTCGTCGAGGTGGCCGAGGAAGATGCGCAGCATCCCAGCCTGCAGCTCGTCGAGGCGGGAGTTGTAGCCGACGAAGTCGAACTCGGTCTTGTCGCGCGACCCGTGGAACGAAAGCATCTGCACGCGGTCGGCGAGCTCGTCGTCGTTCGACGCGACGAGGCCGCCGTCGCCCAGGCAGAAGAGATTCTTCGTCGGATAGAAGCTGTACGTCGAGGCGATCCCCTGCTTTGCAACACCGGGAGCGCCGAACGCTTGCGCCGCGTCTTCGATCACGGGCACGCCGAGCGCGACGAGCTCCGCCATCGGCGCAGGCCGGCCGAACAGGTGCACCGGCATGATCGCGCGTGTGCGCGAAGTCATCTTCGCCGCGACGTCCTCGACGTCGACGTTCATCGTCGCCGGGTCGATGTCGACGAACACGGGCGTTGCACCGCGACGGGCAATCGACTCCGCCGTCGCGTAGAACGTGAACGACGGGCAGATGACCTCGTCGCCGGGACCGATCTCCATTGCGTCGAGGACGATCACGATCGCGTCCGTGCCGTTCGCGACGCCAATCGCCTTCGAGACGCCGAGGAACGCGGCAGCTTCCTCCTGGAACGCCCAGTAGTGCGGACCGCGGATGAACTGGCCGTCCTCGACGACTTCGCGGAAACGCGCTTCGAGCTCCGGAATCAGGGGCCCGTATTGCGCCTTGACGTCAATCAGCGGTATCTGAGACACGGCGTCGGCTCACTGTAGCCCAGCGGTAGAGGAGATACGCCGCGGCGAGCACCAGGCCCGCGAGCACGAGATATTCCGCGTACTTGAAGCCATGGTCGAAGCGGCGGTAGCTCGCTCCCAGGGCGTAGCCGATGCCTGCGATCGCGAACGCCCATATCGCCGAGCCGATGAGCGTCAGCACCGTGTACGGCCCCAGCGGCATCTCGAGGAAACCCGCCGGGATGGAGACGAACGACCGCACGATCGGCGTCAGGCGCCCGACGAGCACGCCGATGTTGCCCCAGCGCTCGAACCAATGCTCGGCGCGGTCGATGCGCTCGGGCGTCAGGTGCAGCCAGCGTCCGTGCTGCTCGATCAGCGGCCGGCCGCCGTACCGGCCGATCCCCCACCCGACGATCGAGCCGACGAGATACCCGAGCGTGCCGGCGAGCGCCATGACGACGAACGCGCCTGCGCCGAAGCCGATCGTGGCTCCGAAGACCGACACATGATGCGCGGACGCTAGGACCCCGGCGCCGACGGCGCCCGCGTAGAGCATCACGAGCTCGCTAAATGCGGGAAAGACGGCGTCGATCGCCATCAGCCCGAAAACGGCGTAGACGCCGTGTGAGGCAACCTGCGAGGTGAAGCTCGAGGAGACGCTCGCGAGCACGCGGCGCGATGGTACTAGCGACGGGCCACGAATGGGGCGACGAGCGACACGGTGCCGATCGAGTTCGTCGCGACGACGTGCACCTGGTAGGCGCCTGTGAACGCGAGCGATCCCGTCCACAGCCTCCCGTTCCACGGCAGCGACTGGGCGCCCGGCTGGAGCCTCTTGTTCACGAGCGTTGCGAGGACGATGCCCGTCCGCGTCTCGATCGTCGCGGACACCGTCGCCGGGTGCGCGAGCTGGAACCCTGCAGTCACCGCCGTCGCCCCCGCCGCAATGTGGCCGCTCGGCGGCGACACCTGCAGGGCGCCGAGCGTGTCGTCGAGCAACACGTCGCGCTCGGCGGTCGTCGTCTGCCCGCCGGTGGCCGTGCCGGAGACGACGAACCTCCACTGCCCCTCGGTATTCGGTTGGCCGTTCCACGTGAGGGTGTGCACGCCCGGCTGCTCGGAGTCCTGCGCGAGGGTGATCAGCGCGCCGCCCGGCCCGCTGAGCGTCGCCGTTACCTGTGACGGAGCGATGAGCTTGTACGAGAACGTCTCCGTGTCGTCGAAGCCGTCGCCGTTCGGCGAGACGACGTCCGAGGATGGTGGCGCTGCGTACACGCCCGTGTACGAGAGGAGGAGCGCGTCCCCGATCGGCGGCTCGACCTTCGTGGACGGCCGCGTGAGCAGCGTGCCGTCGAACGCCATCCCAGCGGGCGTACCGCTGCCGAGCCCCATCGCGGTGACCGCGCCGAGATTGACCATCGCATTCGCGAGCTCGTAGTTCGTCATGCCGGCGCTGTACGCGGAGCCGCCACCCTCGGCGGTGACGAGCAGGATCCGGCCATCCGCGAGCTGGCCGACCGCACTGCGCGCGCCGCGCGTGTCGAGCACCGAGTCGTCGAAGCTCTCGTTCGCGCGGAACACCGCCTTACCGGCGGAGACGAGGAGTGGGCCGCCGCCGATGGCCGCGAGCTTGCCGTTGAGATTGGGCGTCAACGTCGGCCGGATCTCGATCGTCTGGCCGGGAGGGGCCTCGGCGCTGAGATAAGGCGCCTGCGCGCCGCGCGAGACGAGCACCGCGCCGCCGGGCGGAATCGGGATGCCGCCGGTCCCGTCCTGCTCCGTGACGACGCCGCTCGCGACGGCGTTCGGCTGCAGCGGCGGAAGGGACGCGATGACGTCGACGACGACGCCGGGGCTCTCGGGCGGCGTCGTCGCACCCCATGCCGGCGTGTACAGCGTCGTGTGCCCGGCGACCGGCTTGTCGTTGAGGTCGAGCTGGCGGCGCTGGCCCGTGCCACGCCAGGTCCCGTCGAACGCGACCGGCGCGACGGTGAGCGTGCCGTCGGGAGCGATGACGAGGCTCGAGCGCGAGGAGATCGGGGCAGCGTCGAGCGCGCCGCCGCGCATGACGATTCCCGTCGGCGGGCCGCTGCCGGTGAAGAAGTCTCCGTTCACGCCGACGACTGTCGCGGCGCCGCTCGCGTCCTTCTCGATCCCGGTGAGCGGCTCCGTCCCGAAGAGCACGCCGTGCGCGAGGGCGGGACCGAGGGTGTAGAGCGACCCGTCCGGCTTCGGCGCGGTCACGACGTCGAGGACGACCGGGCCGCGCGAGGTGAACTGCACCTGGCGCTGGTAGGTCACGCCCGGCATGAGCAGCTGCTGCGAAACGATCGGCGTCGTCTGGCGGCGCGCCGCATCGGCAGCCGGTACGGCAAGCGCGCCGAAGACCACGGCGAGGATGAACACTTTGCGAAGCACGACCCCGCGACAGGGTACCGCGGCCAAAGCCCGCGTCCTCCTAGGAGCCTCAGCGACGGCTTCGTTCCGTGTATGTGGGGCTGCTACGCCGTCCGCGTTGGCTCTGGCGTAGATCGGTCGAGCCTCGAAGCGCTCGAACCAACAGTCACACCGAGGCCGGAGCGTAAGACGGGCGCAGCCGGCTTACGCGGATGCGCACTCATGCGGGCGGGGATGCGCGCCAGCGCACCAGCGCTCGCGCAGAACAAACGCGTCGCCCGGTCTGCGGAGCACAAACCCGGCTCCGCGTGAAGTGCGGAGCACTTCGCGCGGTTAGAAGACGCGCACGTCGCGATACAGCGTGTCGCGCTGCACCGGCGTCTTGCCCAGCGACCTGATCAGGTGCACGAACTCATCCGCCGTCGTGCGATACGTCGTTCCGGCGGCGGAGACGACGTTCTCCTCGATCATGACCGAGCCGAGGTCGTCGGCGCCGAACTGGAGCGCGACCTGACCGATCTTCTTTCCCTGCGTCACCCACGATGACCCGATGTGCGGCACGTTGTCGAGATAGATGCGTGAGACAGCCTGCGTGAGCAGATAGTCGAACGACGTCGGCCTCGTCTCGGGCGGCACCTTGTCGCCGAGACGGTTGCCGTCGTCCTGGAACGTCCACGAGAAGAAGGCGCGGAAACCGCCGGTCTCGTCCTGGAGCTCCCGGATCCGCCGCATGTGCTCGACGCGCTCCTCGATCGTCTCGACGTGCCCGTACATCATCGTCGCGGTCGTCGAGATGCCGAGGCGATGCGCCTCGCGCATGACGCCGAGCCATTCGCTCGTCTTCGTCTTCTTCGGCGCGATGATCTTGCGCACGCGCTCGACGAGGATCTCCGCGCCGCCGCCGGGGATCGAGTCGAGACCCGCATCGCGCAGCCGCGTCAGGGTCTCCGGAATCGTCAGCTTCGAGCGGCGCGCGATGTGTTGCACCTCGGACGGCGACAGCGCATGCAGGTGAATCTTGTACTTCGCCTTGATCGAGCTGAAGAGATCCTCGTAGTAGTCGACGCCGAGATCGGGGTGATGACCGCCCTGCATGAGGAGGCCGGTGCCTCCGAGGGCGAGCGTCTCCTCGATCTTCTTGAAGATGATCGGCTTCGGCAGGAGGTAGCCCTCGCGCACGTCGCCGGGTCGGCGATAGAAGGCGCAGAAGTCGCAGTCCGTATAACAGACGTTCGTGTAGTTGAGGTTCCGGTCGATGATGAACGTGACCCGCTCGGGATCGTGCTTGCGGTTGCGCACCTCGTTCGCGACGCGGCCGACGGCGACGAGATCGCGCGAGCGGAGCAGCGCGACTGCCTCTTCGTCGGTGATGCGCTCGCCTTCGGCGGCCTTCTCGAGGATCGCGTTCACGCGACCGCGGCGCCGGTCGTCTGCACGAAGCGCAGCTCAGGGACGACGTCGAGCTCACCCGCGTCCCGCGCGAGCTCGAGGAACGTGTACAGGCCCGCGCGCTCGCGCGGCCCGAAGCGATAGCGGAGCTTCTCGAAGTAGCGGGCGAGGAAGCCGGCCGGATAGCCATAGCGCTCGGATGCCTCGAACGCGAGCTGTTCGGGCTCCGCGCGGGCTCGCCGGACCGACGCGACGAGCGCGTCCTCGAGCTCCGCGAGGCCGTCCGCGAGCGGCTCCGGGCACGCCCAGACGGCGAAGACCATGGGCAGGCCGGTGCGCTCGAGCCACAAGCGCCCAAGGTCGAAGTGCGGGGTCGGGTCCTCGAAGGCCGACCTCAGCGCGGCGTCGCCGATGAGCAGCTTCGCGTCCGCGTCCTCGCCGAGCGGCACGTGCTCCGCCTCGGGGAGCAGCACCTTGGTCAGCACGACCGACGTCGCCGACTCCGGCGTGATCGCGACGACGCGCACCTGCTCGAGCGGCTTCTTCGATACGAGCTGGATCGACTCGACCGCGCCCTCCGATGCGACGCAGAGACGTGGGAGAAGCCGAAGCTTGTCCGCGTTGCGCGCGTACTCGATCGACGAGATCGGCGCCGTGTCGAGCTCGCCTTCGATCAGCAGCCGGTTCAGCTCCGTCGGGACGCCGAGCACCTCTTCCACCTCGGTCTCGACGCGATAGAAGACCGGCGCCATGTTCACGTAGGAGATGCGGCCGAGCTTCACCATCGGCGCAGCTCGTTGTAGAGCGTGTCGCGCTGAACGGGAGTGCGCCCCGCTTCCTTGACGAAGCGTACGAGCTCGTCGACCTTCTGCTCGGTCCCGCTCGTCGCGCCCGCTGCCTGGAAGATCTGCTCGCGTACGACCGTGCCCTGCACGTCGTTCGCGCCGAAGTGCAGCGCGACCTGCGCCATCGGCATGCCCATCATGATCCAGTAGGCCTTCACGTTCTGGATGTTGTCGAGCAGCAACCTCGACACTGCGATCATCTTGAGGTCGTCGGCCCCGGTGGTGAACTTGAAGCCGCGCCGCTCGAACACGGTGTTCTCCGGATGGAACGCGAGCGGGATGAAGGCGAGGAAGCCGCCGGTCTCGTCCTGCTGCGCGCGCAGCCGGAGGAGATGGTCGACGCGCTCCTCGTACGTCTCGACGTGTCCGTAGAGCAACGTGCAGTGGGTCGGGATCCCCATCCGGTGGGCGGTGTCGTGCACGTCGAACCATTCGTCGGGGTGCTCCTTGCCGGGCGCGATCAGCTTGCGGACGCGGTCGGCGAAGATCTCGGCGCCGCCGCCCGGCAGCGAGCCGAGGCCCGCGTCCTTCAGGACGCGCAGCACCTCTTCGTGGCTGCAGCCCTCGAGCTTCGACATGTGGTGGATCTCGGAGGCCGTGTAGAACTTCAGATGCACGTCTGGCAGCGCCGTCTTCAGCTTGCGCAGCACGTCCGCGTAGAACTCGAGGTCGACATGCGGGTTCTCGCCGTTGACGCAGTGGATCTCGGTGAACTTCGCGTGCTCGTACATGGCGACCGCGTCCGCCGCGAGCTCGTCCGCCGTGAGCGTGTAGGCGTCCTCCTGCTTCTGCGTCTTCGCGAACGCGCAGAACTTGCACTTCACGCGGCACACGTTCGTCTGGTTGAGATAGAGGTTCTGGATGAAGAAGACCTCGTCGCCGCCGCCTCGCTGCCGGCGCGCCAGATCGGCGAGCTCGCCGAGCGCGAGGAGGTCGTCCGACTCCATCAGCGTCACGCCGTCCTCGAAGTCGAGCCGCTCGCCGGTCGCGATCTTCTCCCGGATGGGGGCGAAGGTCTCCAGCATGTCGAGGACTGCCAAGGTGCCTACCTCTCTCGGTCGACGACCGCGTGCGTCAGCGATTCGAGCTCGTCGCGATGAAGCTGGCCGTTGAGGCACGCGCGGGCGCGCCTAGCGTAGTCGAGGGCGACCTCCCGCGATTGTTCGAGAGCGCCGCTCGCGGCAACCCGCACGAGCGCGCCGTCGAGCGGGCCGCCCGCGAGCGCGTCGCGCACGACCTCGTCCTGCCGCGCGGCCAGCAGCAGCGGCAGCGTCGGAGTGCCGTCGCGCAGGTCGGTGCCGGCGATCTTCCCGGTCTCGATCGTCGTCCCCGCGCAGTCGAGCACGTCATCGACGATCTGGAAGGCGACACCGAGTGCGAGGCCGTACGTGCCCGGGCCGCCGCCCAGCCGGCACGCCGCCTCGAACAGCTTCCCGGTCTTGAGGGCGCAGCGCTCGAGATATGCGTCCACCGTCGTGGCCGGGTCGTGCGTCTGCGTCCGCTGCAGCGCCTCGCCTCGGGCGAGGCACAGCGTCGCGTCGGCGAGGATCTCGACCGCGTCCGCGTCGCCCGTCGCGGTCAGCTCGGCGAAGGCCCGCGCGAACAGATAGTCGCCGGTGGCGCGTGCGGCCTCCGGCCCGTACACCGACCACGCCGCCGCCTTCCCGCGCCGGAAGTGGGCGCGGTCGATCAGGTCGTCGTGGACGAGCGTCGCCATGTGCACGAGCTCGACGGCGACGCCGGCTGCGATCGAGGGCTCCTCGTTCGAGGGGGTGGACAGGAAGACAAGGAGCGGCCGCAGGCGCTTGCCGCCGGCGGCGAGCGCCTCGTTTCCGACGGCGGCGACGAGACCGGGGTGCGACGCGACCGTACGCGCCAGCCGCTCCTCGATCGCGTCGAGGTACGACTCGAGGCCGGGCGCCTCCCGGATCTCCGCCAGGCTCGTCACTGCGCGTCCGCCACGTGGAGGGCGACGATACCCCCGGCGAAGAGGCGGAATCGCACCGTGGCGAAGCCCGCATCCTCGAGCAGCGTCGCAAGCTCCCTCGGCCCGGGGAAGCGGCGCACGCTCGCGGGCAGGTAGGTGTAGGCCGCGCCGCCGGGCACCGCCCGGCCGATAGCGGGGACGACGCGGTCGAACCACAGGCGGTAGAAGGGCGCGAGGGGGCCGCGCGCGCGCGTGATCTCGAGGACGCCGATGCGCCCGCCGGTGCGAAGCACGCGGCGAAGCTCGCGCAACCCGGCCTCGAGGTCGTCGACGTTGCGGACGCCGAAGCCGACGGTGACCGCGTCGAAGGACTCGTCGTCGAACGGAAGCGCGAGGACGTCTCCGCGCACCCATTCGATCTCGCGGGCCTTCGTGCGTGCGCGGTCGAGCATGGCCGCGGAGAAGTCGAGGCCGACGACGTCGGCGCCTCGCGCCCGCGCGGCGATCGCGAGATCGCCCGTGCCGCAGCAGGCATCGAGGACGCGGTCGCCACTGCGCACGACCTGCTCGACCGTGATCCGCCGCCAGCGCCTGTCGAGCCCGGCGGTCATGACGCGGTTCATCGCGTCGTACACGGGCGCGATGCGGTCGAACATGCGCTGCACGCCGTCTGCCGGCAGGCGCCCCGTCTGTACCACTACTGGCCCCACCGCTTTGCGGCGACGTTCTCGATGCCGAGCTGGTCGAGCGCGCGCGCGACGACGAAGTCGACGAGGTCGTCGACCGTCTCCGCCCCGTGGTAGAAGCCCGGCGCGAGGAAGAGGATCGTCGCGCCGGCTTCGCGCAGGGTGAGCATGTTGCGCAGGTGGATGGCCGAGAGCGGCGTCTCGCGCGGCATGAGGACGAGGCGGCGCTCCTCCTTGATCGCCACCGACGCCGCGCGGTGGATGAGGTTCTGCATCGCGCCGGAGGCGATCGTCCCGAGCGTGCCCATCGAGCAAGGACAGATGACGTACGCATCCACCTTCGCCGAGCCGGACGCGTACGGCGCCTTCCAGTCGTTGGGGTCGTACAGCGTCGCCCGCGGCGCGTGCTCGAGCAGGCGGGCGAGCGTCTCGTCCCGCGAGAGCTTCGCGTTGCCGTACAGCTCGGTGGCGAGCACCTCGACGCCGGCGCTGGACGCGCAGACGCCGATCTCGCAGTCAGCGGCGGCGAGAGCCTCGAGCAGCCGGGCAGCGTACGGGGCGCCCGAAGCGCCCGTGATCCCGAGGAATACGTGCATTCCCCGGGATTCTCGCTGTTACCGCTTCCCCTTGGAGGATTCGAGGAAGACGGCGAGCTCTTGCAGCCTCGCCGTGCCGAGAGAGGCGAACTTCGGCATCGGCGAACCGGGGGTCACGCAGGAGGGGCACTGGAGGTGCCTGATCTGGAAGCTGATGCCGAGGTTGCGCGCGCCGATCGCGGTCAGATCCGGGGCGCCGAGGTTCGACGAACCGGTGCCGAGATACGTGTGACACGCCGTACAGCCCGCCGTCGCGAACAGCTTCGCCCCCGGCAGCGCGGTCGCGGGCAGCTTCTCCGCACTGACCCACGACGGGACGTCTGCGATCACCTCGGAGGCGAGCGCCTCCTTCGCCGTCGCGCCCTTCCAGGTGAGGATGCCCATGGAGAAGATCGTCAGCACGGCGGCGACCATCGCCACCGGGCGCCGCGACGGGCGCCGCTCGCGGCGCAGGTCCATGAACGGCAGGGCAAGCAGCAGGATGAGCGCGATCGTCGGCACGCCGATCGTCCCGAGGAACACCGTCTCCGGCCACTTGAAGATGCGCAGGAGATAGAAGAGGAAGTAGAAGTACCAGTCCGGCCGGGGGACGAAGCTCACCGTCCCCGGGTCGGCGGGCGGCGCGTACTCGGGGCCGATGAGGCCCTTGTGCAGGCCATCGTGGTGCGGCCCGTACGACGTCCACTTCCAGATGACGGCGAGGCCCACGATCACGGAGACGACGATGAGGCTCATCACCGTGTCGTGGAACATCGCGTACGGGTAGAACGACTTTCCGCGCTCCTTGACGTCCTTCTTGTAGCGCGCGAATCCCGCCCGGCGCTCGTCGAGGCCGCTCGGCTTCTCTTCCGCCATCAGTCGCTGCCTCCCGAGGCGCCGCCGTGCGGCGCAGGACGTGTCAAGCCGGTGCGCACCGACGAGGGCTCCTCGACGACGTCGCGCCCGGCGGCCTCACGCGACCACGGCGGCGAGGTCACGCCGAGCCGAATGACGAGATACAGGTGCAGCGTGATGAGCGAGATGATCCCGGCCGGGATCACGAGCATGTGCAGCGAGTAGAAGAGCGACAACGTGTTGCCGTTGATCTCCTGGCCGGACCGCAGGAATTGCGCGAGCCATGGGCCGAGGAACGGCGCCGTCCCGTTCAGGTTGATGCCGACGACGCTCGCCCAATACGCCGTCTGATCCCACGGGAGGAGATATCCGGTGAAGCCCGCCGTCAGCCCGAGCACGAGCAGCAGCACGCCGATGATCCAGTTCAACTCGCGCGGGTACTTGTACGCCCCGAACAGGAACACGCGCCCCATGTGCAGGAACATGAGGATGATGAAGACGCTCGCGCCCCACTTGTGCATGCCGCGGACGAGCCAGCCCATCGTCAGGTGGTCGGTGATGTTCTGGATCGACGAGTACGCGTCGTGCGGCGACGGCTTGTAGTACATCGCGAGGATCACGCCCGTGACTGCCTGGACGAGGAACGCCGTCAGCGTCGCCGAGCCAAGCGTCTGCATCCAGTTCGTGTCGGACGGGACCTTGCGGAAGAGGAAGTACTTCACGCCGCCGACGAGGCCTGAACGCTCCTCGAGCCAGTCGAGCGGATACGTCGCCGCGGCGAGCATCTGCTCGCGGCGAACCTGAGCGCGACTTGGTTCGCGACGGATCGCCATCAGTGGTGCGGCGGCTGGAGGGGATAGAACCACTGCTCCGGCCCGTCCACGTGTTGCCCGGGCCCGGAGAGCTTGTACTTGTAGATCTTCGCCTGGGCGCCGGTGCCGACGACGTGCGACACCGAGAACGTGCTCAGCAGCACGAGGTGGCCGTTGTCGATCTCGAACGAATAGCGGTCGAGCGCGCGCACGGGCGGGCCGGCGGTGCGGTTGCCCTCTGTGTCGTACTGCCCGCCGTGGCACGGGCAGCCGAAGCCGGCCGGCACGACGGGGCGCAGGAGGATCGCGCCGTTGACGGTGTGCTCGGTCACGTTCTTCTCGCCGAGGATCGCGCCGGTCGGGCCGTTCGCCTGGACGGGACAGCCGAGGTGCGCGCAGCGGTTCGAGATGATCGTGAAGCTCGGGACGTTGTTGCCGACGACGCCGTTGTTGCGCACGAACGCCGTACGCCGTGACACCTCGCCTTCCGAGGGGTCGACGGTGAATGTCGAGATGAACCATTTCCCGATCGGGTAGGCGTCGACCGGGCCCATGTCCACCTTGTGGCCTTTCTGGCCGATGAACGCTGGGAGCAGCGCGAAGCCCGCGACGGGAAGCGTTACGAGGCCGCCGATGATGCCGCCGAGACCGAGCGTCGCGCCTTCGAGGAAGCGGCTGCGCGGCATGGCCTGGGCAGCCGGCTTCGCTTCCGGCATGGCGGCGGCCTCCGCCGGCGTCGCCTCCCGCACCTCCGCGGTGACGGTCGGCGCGGCGCGACGTATCTCCGAGGTCGCCTCACGCGCCCACAGGAAGCCGAACACGATCGCGATCACGGCCCCGATCGAGGCGATGACCATCGGGTCGACGATCAGCCCGACAAGGGCGACGGCAATGCCGACGGCGAAGCCGAGCGGCCAGATGGTGGGCGACGGGCCGTGCTCGGGCGGCCCCGGTGTCATCCCCTCCTCGCGCATCCGGCCCTGATTCAACCTGATCGGGGTGTCCTTTGCGCGGCGAACCCGTACTCCGCCCACCGCCGGTCGACGAGCGCCTTGACCTCCGACGTCATCTCGATCTCCTCGGGCCACGGACGTGCACCCTCCTCGGGGAGCTTTGCGGTGGCGTCGATGCCCAGCTTCCCGCTCACGAACTGGCGCGCCGGCGCGTGGTCGAGATGGTCGGTCGGCCCTTCGCTGAGAATGACGTCGCGCGCCGGGTCGACGTTCGCGCCGGCGTAGAAGAGGACTTCAGCGTAGTCGTGCACGTTCACGTCGGCGTCGACGACGACGACGCACTTCGTGAGGCTCAGCATGCCGAGGCCCCACAGCGCGTGCATCACCTTCTGCGCCTGGCCCGGATACGACTTCTCGATCGAGACGATGCAGCAGTTGTGGAAGGCGCCGGCGATGGGAAGGTCGTAGTCGACGATCTCCGGCACGGTCGTGCGCACCGCGGGCAGGAAGATGCGCTCCGTCGCCTTGCCGAGCCACGCGTCCTCCTGCGGTGGCTTGCCGACGACGATGGACGGATAGATCGCGTCGCGCCGCATCGTCATGGCGGTGATGTGGAACACTGGGAACGGCTCCGCCGCCGTGTAGTAGCCGGTGTGGTCGCCGAACGGCCCCTCTTCCCCGAGCTCGTCCTTCGCGATGTAGCCCTCGAGCACGATCTCCGCGTTCGCCGGCACATCGAGGTCGACGGTGACGCCGCGGACGAGCTCGACCGGCTCACCGCGGAGGAAGCCCGCGAGCATCAGCTCGTCGACGTTCTTCGGCAACGGAGCGCTCGCGGAGTACGCCGTGATCGGATCGAGTCCGAGCGCGACTGCGACCGGGATGCGGCCCTCGGTCGCGAGCCAGTCGGCACGCCCGTCCTTGTGGATCTGCCAGTGCATGAACGTCGTGGCGCGGTCGATCACCTGCATGCGGTACATGCCGACGTTGCGCGAGCCGTCGCGCGGGTCGCGGGTGATGACGGCCGGCAGGGTGATGAACGGCGCCGGGTCGCCGGGCCAGCAGCGCTGAATGGGAAGTCGGCCGAGGTCGACCTCATCGCCACGCAGCACGATCTCCTGGCACGCGCCCTTGCGCACTGTGTGCGGCAGCGAGTCGGCGATCGACTTGAGCTTCTGCAGGCCGCGAACCTTCTCGATCAGCCTCGTGGGCGGCTGCATCTCGAGGACGTCGGCGAGCTTGCGTGCGACGTCGTCAAGGCGTTCGACCCCGAACGCGAGACACATGCGGCGCTCGGTCCCGAACTGGTTGATCAGCAAAGGATGCTGCGCGCCCTTCGGATGCTCGAACAGAAGCGCCGGCCCGCCGGCCTTCACCGTGCGGTCGACGATCTCCGTGATCTCGAGATCGGGATCGACCTCGGCCGCAACGCGGACGAGCTCGCCCTCTCGCTCGAGCAGCGCGATCCACTCGCGCAGGTCCTCGACCACTAGCGGCGGTGGCGGAGCCAGTGCGTCAGCTCACCGAGTGCGATCACCGCGACGAAGATGAGGCCGACGCCGAGCATGACAAGGACGGTCTTCTTGCCCTCCTCGGCGGCCGTCTCGACGGCGAGCAGTGGGAGCTGCGCGAGCACGGGCGGAATCTACCGAAGCAGGAGGTGCGCGGCGAGGGCTTCGTCCACCGCCGCGTCGCCGGCAGCCGCGCGCGCCGCCGCTTCGAGCGGGGCGGGGTCGCCCCGGAGGCGCAGCGCCCCGCGGGCGTCGTCGAGCCGGGGGCCGGTGCCGAGGAGCGCGGCGCTCGCGGCCCAGAGCGCGCCGTCCCCGTCGGCGTCCTCAGCGCGGAGCTGGCTGCAGAGAGAGATGAGCTCGGACAGGTCGGACACGGCGTCGGTCTCCCCGAACGAGGCGATGCGCACGAGCCCGTGGGCATACAGGTAGTCGCCGAGCAGCAGCGCGAGGTCGGGGTCGGAAGGAGCGAACAGGCGCGGCGTCCCGTAGTGCGCGAGGTAGCCCTCGTAGATTGTCTCCAGCCCGACGGCGAATCGAGGCTCCGCGAGCGGCGAGAACACCGAGACGAGCCTTCGCTCCTCGACGGGGCGCAGTGAAGTTCGCCACAGCGCGCTCTCGTCGGCGGCGCCGTCGGCTATCTCGTCCCACACGCCGCGATCGTCCTGTCGATGTCTTCGTCCGTGTGGGCGAGCGAGACGAACATCGCCTCGAACTGCGACGGCGCGACGTAGATGCCGGCGTCGAGCAGGTGACGGAAGAGCGCGCCGTATCGATCGGTGTCGCAGTGCTGCGCCTCCTCGAAGTTGCGTACCGGGCCGTCCGTCATGAACAGCGTCAGCATCGCTCCGACCCGCTGCACCACGCCGAAGGGCGCGAGACCGTCCGCGAGCCGTGCCGAGCGACGCTCGAGCTCCGCGTACACCTGCGGGGCCCGCAGGCGGCGGAGAACGGAGAGCCCGGCAGCTGTCGCGAGCGGGTTCCCGGACAGCGTGCCCGCCTGGTACACGGGGCCGGAAGGCGCGAGCAGGTCCATCGCGTCCGCGCGTCCGCCGAACGCCGCGAGCGGCAGGCCACCGCCGACGATCTTCCCGAGGATGGTGAGGTCGGGCCGAACGCCGTACAACTCCTGCGCGCCGCCGCGTGCGACGCGAAAGCCGGTGATCACCTCGTCGAACACGAGGAGCGCGCCCGACGCGTCGCACAACGCACGCAGGAGCTCGAGGAAGCCGGGCTCCGGCGGAACGACGCCCATGTTCCCCGCGACCGGCTCGACGATGATTGCGGCGAGGCCTTCGCCATAGCGCAGGACTGCCTCGGCAACCGCCTCCGCGTCGTTGTACGGCGCCACGATCGTGTCCGCGGTCACGGCGGTCGGCACACCGGGCGTGGACGGGATGGCCAGCGTGGCGACACCGGAACCGGCGCTGGCGAGCAGCGCATCGGCGTGGCCGTGGTATCCGCCGGCGAACTTCAGGATGCGGTCGCGTTTCGTGAATGCGCGCGCGAGCCGAAGCGCGCTCATCGCCGCCTCCGTCCCGGACGAGACGAGACGCACGCGCTCGACCGACGGGAACGCGTCGACGATCTCGGCGGCGAGCTCGACCTCGGCCTCGGTCGGCGCGCCAAAGCTTGTGCCGCGCAGTGCCGCTGCGCGCACGGCCTCGACCGTCTCCGGATCTGCGTGGCCGAAGAGCAGCGGCCCCCACGACAGCACCCAGTCGAGGTAGCGGTTCCCGTCGACGTCCTCGAGATATGCGCCCTCGCCGCGGGCGACGAAGAACGGCTCGTCCAGCCCCACCGCCTTCATCGCGCGGACGGGCGAGTTGACGCCGCCGGGAATCAGCTCGAGCGCGCGCCGATACAGATCGGAACGCACTGTCAACGCACGACCGGCGCCAGGCACCAGTCGTTCACCGCTTGCATCCATCTCACGAACCTCGAGTGCCTGGCTCCGGGGTACCTAAAGCCAAGCGGCGAGGTCTTTGGTCCAGTAGCTGATGATCAGATCCGCGCCTGCGCGCTTGATCGCCGTCAGCGACTCGAGGGCTGCCTGCCGCTCGTCGAGCCAACCGGCGCGGGCCGCAGCCTTCACCATCGCGTACTCACCGGAGACGTTGTACGCGGCGATCGGCGCGTCGAACGCCTCGCGCGCCGCGCGGATCACGTCGAGATACGGAAGCGCGGGCTTGATGATGAGCGCATCGGCTCCCTCGTCGAGATCGAGCTCGCACTCGCGCAACGCCTCGCGCACGTTGGCGGGATCCATCTGGTAGCCGCGCCGATCGCCGAACGACGGCGACGATCCGGCCGCCTCGCGGAACGGGCCGTAGAACGCTGACGCGTACTTCGCCGCGTACGACAGGATCGGCGTCGACTCGAGCGAGTGGTCGTCGAGCGCCTCGCGGAGCGCGCGCACACGGCCATCCATCATGTCGCTCGGCGCGACGACGTCGGCGCCCGCTTCGGCGTGGCTGACCGCTGTGCGCGCGAGCAGCTCGAGACTCCGATCGTTATGCACCTCGCCGTCGACGATCACGCCGCAGTGACCGTGCGACGTGTACTCGCAGAGGCAGACGTCGGTGACGAGCACGAGGTCGGGGAACTCGGGGCGCAGTGCGCGCAACGCCTGCTGGACGATCCCGTCCTCCTCCCAGGCGCCGGTCGCCTCCTCGTCCTTCTCGTCCGGGATGCCGAACAGGATCACGGCGCGAACGCCGAGGCGGACGAGGTCCTCGACCTCGCGCAGCAGGCCGTCGACCGTCACGCGCGACATCGCCGGCAGCGCCTCGTCGGGCAGCGCCTCGGGCGCGACGAAGAGCGGCATGACGAACTGGTCGAGCGACAGCCTCGTCTCGCGGACGAGCCCGCGTAGCCCGCCGGTCCGGCGGAAGCGGCGGAGACGGACCTCGGGAAACGAGCTCACGCGGAAAGAGTACGCGCGCCGAGGCGGGCGAGCACCCACGAGACCCCACCGATCCCCACGAGCCAGGCCGCCTCGACGCCGACCACGTGCCACGGGCTCGTGTCGTAGAGGGCGGCGCCGAAGAGCCGGACAGCGTGCGCGAAGGGCAGGAAGATGCTGACCCAGTACGCGAGCGGCACGGCACCCCGCGGCACGAGGCCGAGGAAGACCACCGGCAGCACGAGCAGGACGGCAAGCAGCGACGCAGTCCGGGCCTCGCGCGCGAGCGCCCCGAGCAGCGTGCCCGCGGCGCCGACCACGGCAGCGACGAGGAGGACGCCGGCGAGGAGCAGTGGCAGCCGTGACCACGGCTCGCCGCCGGTGACGCCGCCGACGTCGACGACGATTCCGAACACGATCGCGATCGCGGCGCCGAGCACGAGACCGACGGCGGCGGCGAGCGCGACCTTCGACCAGACGAGCTGCCCGAGCGACACGAGGCCGCGACGCAGCCGCCCGATCGTCCCTTCGTCCCGCTCGGCCGCCGTCGCGCCGGCGGCGAGCAGCAACGCGAGGAACGTGACGGTGACCGCGATGCCGTACGACTGCACCTGCGCAGAGAGCAGCCACGTGCGGCCGTGCGACTTCGCCTGCTGGAGCGCGATCGGGTTCGCCGTCGCACGCAGCGCCTCGCCCGTCTGCGCGAGGCCCTCCTTGGCCTGGCGGACGAAGTTCGCGATTGCGGCGACGCGCTTGCTCTGCGGCAGCTTCGCGAGCTCCTGCGACGTGCGGTCGAGCCCGAGGACGTCGAACTGCTTGCCGACGAACTTCCCATTGCCTCCGTGCAGCAGCAGCTTCACGAACTCGAGGTTGGCGGTGATGTAGCCGCCCTGGAGCTGCTGGTTGAGCTGATAGACGAGCGACTGCACCTGCTGCGTCACACGCGGAGCGAGACCGCCGCTTCCGGTCTTGAGGATCAGGTGCGGACTGACGACCGTCGTCTCGAGATCGCCGAGGAAGCCCGGCGGCACGGTGATCGTCGCCACCACCTTGCCGTTGTCGAGCTCGCGCGCGGCCTCTGCGTCCGAGAGGCGCACGAGCGTCACCTGCTTCGCGACGTCGTCGATCACCGTCTGGATGTGGAAGCGGTGGCCGCCGACGACGATCACCTGCGGCAAGTTGTCGTCGTCGACGAACGCGACCCGGGGCTTCGCCGCGGCGTAGCCCGCGACGAGGCCGACGAGCAGCGCGATGACGATCGGGTACGCGACGAGCGCGCCGAGCAGGAGCGGCGACCGGCGAAGGACGCGTAGGTCCTTGCGCAACAGCAAGAGCACGGCGGTCAACCGAACACCTCCTCGACGCCGAGCGACGCGATCTGCCCGTCCTGGAGGACGATCGTGCGCGACGCGTGCTCGATCTCCTCGAGGTTCTGCGTGGAGAAGCAGACCGCGCCGCCTTCCGCGCGCAGCGCGTCTGCGACCTCCCAGACACGCTTCCGCTGGCCCGGGTCGAGCGCTGCCGTCGGCTCGTCGAGTAGCAGCACCCTCGGCTCACCGAGCAATGCGAGCGCGACGTTCAACCGTTGGCGGTTCCCGACCGACAGCTCGCCCGACGGACGCGCCGCCGTCGGCAGCGCGAAACGATCGAGCATCTGCGTCGCGATACCCCGAGGGTCGCGCGCTCCTTCGAGCTGCGCGAACAGCTCGAGGTTCTCGCGCGCGGAGAGTCGCGAGTAGTGCGCCGGTTTCTGCGGGACCCAACCGACGCGCGCGTGGGTCTCCACCGTGCCCTCGCTCGGCTCGAGCGCGCCGGCGAGGATCGCGAGCAACGTCGACTTGCCGGCGCCGTTCGGCCCGACGAGCGCGACCATCTCGCCGGAATTGAGGTCGAGGTCGGTCGGCGCAAGCGCAACGATTGCGCCGTACTTGCGCCCGACGCGCAGCGCCCGCAGGAGTGGGGCCGTCACGGCGCCGCGGGTGCGGGCGGCGCTTCGGGCGGGACGAGGTCGACGTCCACCACGATGGGCGTGTCGGTATCCCACTTCTGCAGCTCGATGCGCTCGGCGAAGAACCCCCACACCGCGCGCGCGGCGGAGAGGAGCGGGAGCGAGACGAGGATGCCGGGGAACCCGTAGACCTCGGCGCCGGCGAGAAGCCCAAAGATGACGAGCAGCGGATGCAGGCGCAGCGTGCGCCCCATGACGTTCGGGACGACAAGGTGCCCCTCGAGCTGCTGGATGGCGAGGTAGAGGAGCGCCACCCACAACGCCGCGATCGGATGCGTCACGAGCGCGTAGATCACGGGCGGCAGCGCGCCGAGCCACGGGCCGACGTACGGGATCAGTTCGGTCACGCCCGCCCACGCGCCGAACAGCAGCGCGTAGCGGCCGCCGTGCGGCAGCAGACCCGTCATCCCGAGGACCCATACGCCGATGCCCGAGCTCGCGCCGATGATGAGCGAGAGCAGGAGCTGGCCCTTCACGTAGCTCATCAACGCGTGCTCCATCCTCGTGATCAGCGGCTTGCTCCCGGGGTGCGGTGGAAACCGCCGGTCGACCGCGGCCGCAAGTCGTTGCATGTCGAGCAGCATGTAGATGGACACGACGACGACGAAGAGCGCGCTGAAGAGCAGCGACACGACCGCGAGCCCGGCTCCTTCAGCCCAGTTGAGCGCCTTCGTCGTGTACTTCTCGACGTCCTTCGTCCCGATCGAGTTGAGGAACTTCCTGCCGCCCTTCTCGACGTGGACCTGCTTCAGGTGATGCGTGTTCAGCCAATGCTGCAGACGGGCGAGATCGTGATTCGCGCCGGTCGCATGGGTTTGTCCGGAGACGACCGTAAAGTAGTTGTCGATCCGGTGACTGGCAGTGCGCGTCTGCTGCACGACAACAGTCGCCAAAGCGAGGACTGCGAGTGCGAGCGCTGCTGCAAACGCCAAGTAGACGACCGCGACCGCGAGGCCGCGCGGGATCCAGACCCTTCCCAGTCCACGAACGAGCGGATTGAGGAGCAGGGCGATGAGCAGCGCCACGAGGAAGAGGAACACCACGTGACGCACGGCTCCCGCCACGACCCACACGAACACGAGCAGCAGCGGCAGCCCCACCAGCTGTACCCAGCGCGGGATCTCGATCCTCGACGCAGCGGGGCCAGTCGCCATCCGAACGATCGTATCGCGGAGGTCAGCCGGATTCGGCGCCCCACAAAGGGGGCCCCGCAAAGTGCGCAGCACTTTGCGGGGAGAGATTCCTGGGAGTGGACTGAGGGCGCTCTAGCCCTCGAATGGGTGGAACCCCAGTTGAACGACCCACTGCCGTCCGATACGGTGCCGCTCGACATGCCGTCCTCGCGTCCCAGCAGGAGGCGGCGCGTCGAACGTCGGGAGGTGCGTGACGCGCGCCGAGCTCGGCGGTTCGCGCTGCTCATCCTGCTTGCCGTTGTCCTCGTCGTGGCCCTCGCTCTCACCGCGTTCGGTGGAGGAGCGTCGAACAACGTCGCGAGGCTGTCGGTCGCACGCTCGATCGCGAGCGCGACGCAGCCGTATCCGCAGATCGTTGCCGTCCGCGGCCCCGTGCGCCTGCAGATGCCGGTCACACAGAGCCAGACGACTGCCATCGGCTACCACTCGGCAAACGACGGCGCGCTCACACTCGCGCCGCTCGGCCGTCAGGGCAACGAGGGCGTCGTCCAGCGCGTGTTCCACGCGATCTTCGGCGGATCCGGCGGACATCCGGTGTGGTACCGGCTCGACGGCGGCGCGCTCTCCGCGCTCGACGTCGGCGCCTCGCCCGGGACCGACGTGTACTCGCCGGTGGACGGAACGGTGGTCGGCATCGCACCGTTCGTCGTGGCCGGACGGCACTTCGGCTCACAGATCGACATCCAGCCGCAGAACGCGCCGTCCCTCGTCGTCACGCTCACACAGCTCCGTCCCGACGCCGCCCTTCGCGTCGGCAACGACGTCGTCAGCGGCCGCACGAAGGTCGGGACGGTGATCGACCTTTCGCGCGTCGAGCGGCAGGCGCTCGCGCGCTACACGAACGACGCGGGCGACCACGTCTCGATCGAAGTGCGCGCCTCAGCGGCACTGGCGCTCAACTGAGACTCCTCTTTCTCGCAGACGTGTTCGGCGCGCCCGGCCGGCTGGCGGTCGAGACACGGCTACCGGGCCTGCGCGACGAGCTCGACGTGGACGTCTGCATCGTCAACGGCGAGAACATCGCCGACGGCGCGGGCATCACGGGCAAGCTCGCCGACCGGCTGCTCGCCGCAGGCGCCGACGTGATCACGCTCGGCAACCACGCATTCAGGCGCGACGGCATCGGGGCATACCTCGCGACGAGCGAGCTCGTCATCCGTCCAGCGAACGCGGGGTCGCAACTTCCGGGCCGCGGCATTGCGGTCGTCGAGGCGCGGAACGGCGTCCGAGTCGCGGTCATCAACCTGCTCGGCAACCTGTTCATCGACGCCGCGATGTCTCCGTGGGAGATGGTGGACGAGCTCGTCGACGAGGCACGCGCTCAGGCGCCGGTCGTCATCGTCGACTTCCACGCCGAGGCGACGAGCGAGAAGATGGCGCTCACGCGCTGGCTGGACGGGCGCGTCACCGCGGTCATCGGGACGCACACGCACGTGCAAACGAACGACGCGCGAATCCTCCCGGGCGGGACCGCAGCGGTCAGCGACGCCGGGATGACCGGGCCGCACGACTCGGTGATCGGCGTGGTCGCCGAGCTGGCGATCCGCCGCATGCGCACGCGCCTGCCCGTGCGCTTCCAGCCGGCGGAAGGCGACGTCCGCATCGAGGGAGTCGTCGTCGACTGCACGGACGACGGCCGCGCAGAGCGGATCGAGCTGCTTCGGGTCGCGGTCTAACTCTCCGCAGGCGGAATGTCCGCCCAGTGGCGGAAGTCCATCTGCTGCGCAGGGACGCGTGCCCGCTTGAGCGCCGCGGGTGCGAGGACGGTGATGGCGGCGAAGGGGAAGAACCACGGGATGTACGTATAGAGCCAGTACGTCTGGACGAGCTCGAAGCCGGCCAGGAGCGCGGCCGTGAGGGCGGCGAGCTGGAGCGGCGACTTCCGGCGCGGGACGAAGGCGACTGCGACCGCACCGATGACGAGGAGCACCTGGAGCAGGCGCTGCAGGAGGTGCAGGTTCGGCAGCCCGCGCGCGTGGTACTGCTGCCAGTCCCACAAGGAGAAGGGCGAGTCGCGGCCGAGCTGCCACGCGACCGTGCGATCCCAGAAGACGCGGAGCTCGTGCAGCGGGCTCGGCTCGAGGAGAACGACGGAGAAGACCGCCACGGTGGTCACCGCGAACGCGAGCAGGAATCGCAGCGACGGGCGCCGGTCGGGATACGTCGCCCAGAGCGGCGCGACGATGAGCGATGCGAACTTGCTCCATCCGGAGAGCGCGCCGAACACGCCGCGACCCGCCGGCGACGACGCGAGCCAGAAGCCGAAGATGAGGAAGCACGGCATGATCGTGTCGTTCGTGTTCGAGTTGGACGCGTACTGCGTGAACGGATAGGCGGCCCATGCGAATGCGAGCATCGCGGCGAGTCGCGCGCCCCCGAAGCGCAGGCCGACGAGGAAGAGCCCGAGCATGGACAAGAGGTCGAACAGAATCGACGTGAAGTGCACGGAGGGGAGGCTGTCCCACTTCCCGCTCCAGCCGAACGCGAGGAAGCCGGGGATGTAGGCCTCGTACGCCGTCGGCCCGTACGTGTCACCCTGCGGGTTCGCCGACTCGCAGCGGCCGTTCGTCTGGATGTGGTCGCGGATCTCGCCGGAGCTGTCCGCGGGACCGCAGGCCGGGCGGCTGTCCTCGACCGGGAAGTTTCCCCACGGCGCTTGGCCTTGCGAGACGATGCGCTGCGCGCCGATCACGCCGGAGTAGCCGACGTCGATGACGTTCGACGCCTCGACGTTGAGGCCGACGCGAAAGCCGGCGAGAAAGACGGCCGCGGCGATGAGGAGCCACGTCGGCCACAGCGCGCGCGACCCGGAGCCGCGACCGGTCACTCCGATCCAGATCCCGCGCCCGAGCACCCAGATGAGTGCCGGATAGAAGAGCGGAACGGCGGTGAAGACGTTCCCGTGGTTGAAGTACCAGAGCGAGGCCGTCGGCGACAGCAACATGATGAGGTCGAGGTTTCGGAGCGACAGCGGCCGCCGAAAGTTGCCGAGCCCGATCAGGAACGCGGCGCAGAACGCGCCCCAGATCCACGGGCTGTTGATCTTGTCGCCGCCGAACGCGCCCTTGACGCCGCGCAGCATCCCCCACGCAACCTGCGGCCCTGTCCACATGCTGACCACTGCGCCGCTCGCGTCGTCGACGGTCCCTTCCACCACCTCGCCCGCCTTGCCCCACCAGATCTTGACCGTCCACTGGTGCGTGGTCGCGTCGTACGTCTCCTCGTCGGTGAACCCGGTCTTCGGGTAGCGCGCGAGCCACGCTTTCGCCTTGGGGTTGCTCTTGACGATCGCGAGCGCCTGCCCCTTCGTCAGCCGGGCGACGTTCGCGGTCGGCGCGAACGGCGTCTGGATAAGGTGGCCGTGCGCGTCGTAGACGGGCGACGTGACTGTCGTCCCGGCGCGGGCGGCAGGCACGAGGGCACACGCGCAGGCGGAAACGACGAGAAGACGGCGCGCCAACGCCGCCAAGGCTAGATCGTCATGGGCGCTGGTGCCGGAACGACCAGAGCTTGTTGCCGACGAAGTTCAGCGGCGTGACGACGGCGATGGCGATCGCCTGCCCGACGAGCTTCCCGGCGCCGACCGAGATGAGCAGGTCGAGCACGAGGAGGTTCGCGCCGAGCGATCCGAGCGAGACGACGAAGAAGCGCATGCCCTGCGCGGCCACACCGCGGCGCCGGTCGCGGAACGTCCAGAGGCGGTTCCAGGTGTAGTTGCTCGTGACGGCGACGAGGAACGACCCGGTGGCCGCGAGAAGGTAGTGCAGGCCGACGTGCAGGAGCGCCGCGTACACGCCGAGGTTGATTGCGTATCCGACCGCGCCGACGACGCAGAACTTGCCGAGCTGCTCCCAGTTGTGCCGGGCGCGGAGTGCACCGCTGACGTCGACCACCAGCGACACGGTACGGTCAGGCCGCGGTCGCCGCAGAGGCGGCGAACGAGAAGCCGGCGAGTGGGACGCGATCGCGCCGGCCGTCCAGCTCCGCTTCCAACTCGATCACATCGCCGTTCGGGGCGACCCACATGTCCACGAGCGTCCCCGCCGGAACGCCGGCGCGATCGATCTCGGTGCCGAGGAGCGACCGGAACGAGGCGCCCCGCTTGCGGTAGAAGCCGACGTCGTCGAGCAGCATCAGCGCCGAACCGACGGCGATGACATCCTCGGCGGGTTGCGACGCGGCGAAGGGCAGAAAGCGCGACGCCTCGTCGCCGCTTTCCACGACGAAGCCGAGGAGACGGCGGCCGGCGGCGTCGAGCAGAAGATCGACGGGCCGCCCGAGGAGGATGCCGTGCAGCCGGACGGGAGTGCCGAGCAGACCGGCCGCGGAACGTGACCCCATGGCGACATCCTTCCTATCCAGGTGGACGCTGAGCAAACGTGACCGGGAATCAGCGCCCGTCGAACCCCTCGGCGCCGATGAGCGGCACGAAGCGGCAGGGCACGGTGCGAAGCACCGCCGGGCCTTCCGGCGTCCGCACGACCACCTGGAGGAGCTGCTCCCACCGGTCCCCGACGGGCACGACGAGGCGGCCGCGCACCACGAGTTGCTCGTACAGGGCCTCGGGCAGGTGCGGCGCGGCGGCCGCGACCGCGATCGCGGCGAACGGGGCGTGCTCGGGAAGGCCGCGGCTGCCGTCGCCGACGTGCACGTGCACGCGGTCGCCGTACCCGGCAGCGTCGAGCAGCTCGCGGGCGCGATCGGCAAGCGCCGCGATCCGCTCGATCGAGTGCACCTCACCGGCGAGCTCTGCGAGCACGGCGGCCTGGTAGCCGGAGCCGGTGCCGACGTCGAGGACGCGTTCCGGGCCATGGAGCCCGAGCTCCTCGCAGATGCGCGCCACCATGTACGGCTGCGAGATCGTCTGTCCCTCGCCGATGGGCAGCGCCGCGTCGGCGTACGCGCGCCTCTGCAGCTCGGGCGGCACGAACAGTTCGCGTGGAACGCGCTCCATGGCGGCGAGCACTCGTTCGTCCACGATGCCGCGCGCGCGCAGCTGCCGTTCGACCATCGCGTGCCGCTCAGCGAGCATCGGCGGTGACGCCGACGCCGAAGTGCTCGCGCACCGCGGGCGTGATGTCGGTGATGCTGCGGATCTCTGCAGCGACGCCGATCGTGAGCAATGGAACGGTCGAATCCCCGGCCACGAGCGAGCCGTGGCTCCCGCCGCCCGCGTGATGGCGTCCGCCGAGATCGGTGAACTCCCACCCCTCCGTCGCGGACACGAGCAGCTCGCCGGCATTCGGGTTCGCCAGGGCCGACCAGGAGCGTGCGAGCGCGTCCGGATGGTCGAGGATCGCCGCGTCCCCTGCTGTCTCCCAGCCGTCGCCGGCGGGACGGAAGCGGAACTCCTCGCCTTCGCGCCGTGCGACAGCGTCCTCGTCCTCGCGGCGCAGGGTCACCTCGACCGCCGGCTCCGTGTCCAGGCGTGCGGCGAGCGCGGCCGCGTCCACCCGCGCATTCCGGCGGAGATAGAGCTGCCCGGCCCGGTTCGACGCCGTGACGATGACTTCGCGCTCGAGCGACGCGAACGGCGCCTCCAGCTGCGCGGTGCGCTCGACCGTCGTCTGCCCGTGATCCGACGCGAGCACCACCGCATAGCGCTCGAGGAACGCCTCGCCGCCGCCGGCTGCGTCGAGCAGGCTCTGCACGGCTGCGTCCGTCCGCGCGAGCGCGACGTCCTCCGCGCCATCCGGACCATGCACGTGCGACGAGTAGTCGAAGTCGGAGAGGTAGTACGCGAGGAAGTCGAAGCCGTCGCGCGTCACGAGCCAGCGCCCGACTGCGGAGGCGTACGCGTCGGTCGATCCGCCGGCGCGATTGTGCACCGCGAACGGCGCGCCGGTCTGGTCGGACTCGAACAGACCGTAGAAGTAGAACCGCTTCGGGCCATACGCCGGCTTCGTCACCCACGGCAGCGTGGGCAGATAGCGCGTGCGGCCGCGGTAGCACGTGATGTTCACCGCTGCGGCCACGAGGCCCGCGTCGTCGATCGCCTCGTAGACGGTGGTCGCGTCGGGCGAGAGGTGCTGCTGATTGATGTTGTAGATCGTGTCGGTGAGCGACTGCGTGATGCCCGCCGCGCGCACCGCCGAGAACGACGACCCGTACTCGACGATGCGCCGCTCGCCGCGATGCCACCAGACGAGGTGGGGGATGTGATGCACGCCGGGGCCGGCGCCGGTCGCGATCGACGACAGGCACACCGGTGTCAGCGAAGGGAACACCGAGGTGCCGCGGCGGTAGTCGCCGTGCGCGGCGAGGAACGCGAGCGCGGGCGCGCGGCCGTCAGCGGCGCGCTCGAACGCCTCGGGCGTCATGCCGTCGACGACGATCAGAACGAGCTTCTTCGTCGGCACTAGTCCTTCGCGAGCGTACGGAGCCCGGCGTATGTCTCGGGTGCTCGACGGCGAAGCCGGACAGCGAGCAGCAGCAGCGCGATCGCCTCCAGGTACCCGACCACCGGCACCCAGGCGAGCCCTGCGGTGACGAGCGCTGCCGCGGCGACGATCACGGCCGTCCCGCCCCGCGTCCCGCCGCGGCGCAACGCACCGCGCACGACCTGGAAGGCACCGACCGAGCTCAGCGCGCTGCCGACGACTCCTGCGGCAATGTCGCCCCAGCCGCCCGGCTGCCAGGCGTCGATCCCATAGCCGAGAGCGGCGCCGGCGACTGCTGCGAGGACGGCGACGCCGACGAGCGCGACCCGCAGCGCACCCGCGAGCAGCACACCGGCGGCCGCGCCGAGCCCGGCCGCAACGCCGATCCAGTACCAGGCGCCCATCGTTGTCAGTCTAGTGACGTACCTCCTGGGGGCGATTGCGCGTTGCAGTCGTGATGGAACGCACAGTTCTCGTCTTCTTCACCTCGCAGCGATCGGGCCCGGCCCGGCGCATGGAGAGCCTGCTTGCACACATCGCCCGCAAGGAGCGCGAGCATCTCGCAGTGAGAAAGGTCGACGTCGATGAGCGGCCCGACATCGCCGCCCGCTTCCGCGTCGGCGCCGTCCCGGCGCTCGCACTCGTGCAGAACCGTCGCGTCGTCGCTCGTCTCGACGGGCGCGTGACGACACCGCGAATCGAGGAGATGCTCGATTCGCACCTACGCGTGATCGCGTAGGCGGCCGATCACCGCCAGCCCGAAGTCGGCGGCGCGCTTGCCGTCGATCACACGGTGGTCGAACGTGGCCGAGACGTTCCCCATTCGCCGGGCGACGATCTCGCCGTCGCGCACGACGGCACGCTCCTCGATGCGATGGATGCCGAGGATCGCGACCTCCGGATGGTTCAGCAGCGTCGTCGTGAAGAGGCCGGCGGACCGGCCCGCACTGGTCACCGTGAAGGTGCCGCCGCGCAGGTCCTCCGGCGCGAGCGTTCCGGCGTGCGCTGATTCGACGAGGCGACGAACGTCGGTGTCGAGCTCTTCCAGCGTCCGCGAGTCGCAGTCGCGCACGACGGGGACAACGAGCCCCTGCTCCGTCTGTACGGCGATGCCAATGTCGTACCGGTCGAGATAGACGAGGTCGCCGTCCTCGACGCGCGCGTTCAGCTCGGGGAACTCCTGCAGCGACGCCGCGCATGCCTTCAGCACGAGCGGCACGAGCAGCTTCAGGTCGACACCGGTGAAGTCGCACTCCTCGACCCACGTGACCGTGGGCACCGAGTGCGCCTTCGTCAGGTGCTCGAACATCTGCCGCTTGACGCCGCGCAGCGGCTCGCGCCGCCCCTCCTTCGGGCCGGCGGCTGCACGCACGTCCTGCTCCGTGAGTCGACCCTGCGGGCCGGTGCCTGCCAGCGTGTCGAGGTCGACGCCGAGCTCCTTGGCAAGACTCCGAACCAGCGGCGTCGCACGGACAGGTCCCTGGCTCGGCGCAGCCGTACCAGGTACCGGTCTTTCGGCTCCGCCACCAATGACGACGAGGACGGTCCCGACAGGGACGACCTCGCCCTCGCCGACGAGGATCCTCGACACCGTGCCCGCCGCAGGCGACGGGATCTCCACGGTCGTCTTGTCGGTCGCAATCTCGACGAGCGGGTCGTCCTCGGCGATCTCCTGGCCCTCGGTGACGAGCCAGCGCGCGATCTCCCCCTCGGTCAGGCCTTCACCGAGGTCGGGCAGCCTGAACTCGTAGCTCACGCGCGGAGTATGGCGTGAACGCCCTTGGCCACGTTGACGACCTGTGTCACGCGCAGGTCGACCGACACGCTCGCGAGCGCAAGCGCTTCGCGGCGAGAGATCGCGAGCTCGCGTTCCATCAGGTCGAGCATCGTCTCGGTCGCGAGTGCTGCGGCGGCGTCGAGATCCTCGTCGAAGCCGAACGCGATCCAGGCGTCGGCCGTTCGCGCGATCGGCATGCGCAGCTCGAGGTCGCTGACGTCGAGCGTGAGCGTTGCCCGGTCAAGTGGACATTCAATGGCTGTTCCGGACACCTCCCCATCACCCTGCGCACCGTGGCAGTCGCCGGCCATCAGCAATGCGCCGTCGACCGGAATCGGGAGATAGAGCGTCGTGCCGGCGACGAGCAGCTTGCAGTCGATGTTCCCGCCCCAGCGCCTCGGCGGGATTGTCGAATGCGTTCCCGGCTCGGGCGGCGACATCCCGATGACGCCGAGGAACGGCGCGGATGGGACAGCGTGCGTGCGCATGCGCCACGTGTCGCCGTCGAGCTGCCACTCGAAGCGCTCGCCGTCCCCGAACGTCTCGCCCCAACCGCGCGGCGTCACCTCGTCGACGCGGATGACGAGCGTCTGTCCTGCGCGTGCGCCGCGCACCTCGAATGGCCCAGCGAGCGCGTGGCCGCCGCCCTCCGGCCGCGTCGACTCGTCGCCCGGGTCCCAGTGCCAGCCCGCGTTGAAGGCGTGGAACGAGACGGGCTCTCCCGGCGCGACCGAGGCTTCCGGCTCGTAGTCGAGACAGAAGAAGCCCTTCACGCCGGCGGGTCCTGGATCCATGCATCCGGCGGCGCGATGAGGACGCGCATGCCGATCCGCCGTCCCTCGTCGTCGCGGAACTCCCAGATCGCGACCGCCTGTTCGTCGCCGCGCAGCTCCGGCGCGAACGTTGCAGGCACGTAGCCCGCCTGCACGCGCCGGTCGGCGTCCCAGATCCCGACCGCGTCCGGATCGTGCTTGTTGTCGGGCTCGGGGACGAGCGCCACGCGGCGTCCGGGCGCGAAGGCGTCGTCCTGGATCGCCTCCGAACGGTGCGAGACGCCGGCGACCTTCACCACGAGCAGGCGCGGATCGCGGAACGACATCGCCTCGCCCGTCGCCGCGTTGCGCAGCCAGAAGCCCGACTCGCCGGGCTCGAGCCAGATGCGCAGCCGCTCAGAATTCGATAAGTCGCCGGACTGCATGAGAGATTCGCTCGACCGACGGCATGTACATGTCCTCGATCTTCCAGTACGGATAGGGGACGTCGAAGCCGGTGACGCGCAGCACCGGGCCGCGCAGGTCGAGGATCGCCTTCTCGGCGAGGATGGCGGCGAGCTCGGCGGCGAAGCCGACGGTGCGCGGCGCCTCCTGCACGATGACGACGCGTCCCGTCTTCCCTGCGGACGCGAGCAGCGCCTCCTCGTCCAACGGCCGCAGCGAGCGCACGTCGAGCACCTCACACGAGGCCTCGCCCTGCAGCGCCTCCGCCGTGCGCAAGCACATGGGGACCATGGCGCCGTACGCGACGAGCGTCACGTCTGTTCCCTCGCGCGCGATGCGCGCTTTGCCCAGCGGTACGACGTGCTCGCCGTCCGGGACCTCGCCGCGCTCGGTGCGATAGATCACCTTCGGCTCCAGGATCACCACCGGATCCGGGTCGCGGATCGCGGCCGCGAGCAGCCCCTTTGCATCCGCCGGCGTGGACGGGATCGCAACCTTGATCCCGGGCGTGTGGACGTAGTAGGTCTCCGGGGAGTCGTCATGCAGCTCCGGCGCACGCACGCCGCCGCCGTACGGCATGCGCACCGTGATCGGAAACTCCATCGTCCCGCCCGTGCGCCACCGGTAGCGACCCACGTGCGTGATCAGCTGGTCGAGGCACGGATACGAAAACGCGTCGTACTGCATCTCGCACACCGGCCGCCATCCCGCCATGCACAACCCCACGGCGGCGCCGAGGATCCCGGCCTCCGCCAGCGGCGTGTCCACGCACCGGTTCTCGCCGAAGCGGTCGCGCAACCCGGCGGTCGCACGAAACACGCCGCCCGCACGACCGACGTCCTCGCCCAGCACCATCACGGAGTCGTCGCGCGCGAGCTCGACGTGCAACGCGTCGTTCACCGCCTCGACGAGGAGCTTCTCAGTCAATCCAGCCTTCCCGCAGGTTCGGCGGCGGAATGACGTACGCGTTCTCGAACAGCAGCTCTGGATCGGGATCGGGCTCGGCCTCTGCGGCGGTGATGCCCGCGCGCATCGCGTCCGCCGCCTCCGACTTGATCTCGCCCTCGAGCCCGTCGTCGAGGATGCCGAGGCGGCGGAGGTAGCGCTCGTATCGGCCGAGGCACTCGTTCTTCTTCTCCTGCTCGACGCGCTCGAGGTCGATGTACGCGCGCGGATCGTCCGCGGTCGCGTGCGGCGCCGCGCGATACGTCACCGCCTCGATGAACGACGGCCCCTCGCCGGCACGTGCGCGCTCGACCGCCTCGCACGTCGCCTCGTACACGGCCAGCACGTCTCCGCCGTCGACGCGCGTGCCCGGCATGCCGTAGCCGACGGCCTTGTCGGCGAGCGTCTCGGCGCGCGTCTGCGCCGACAGCGGCGTCGAGATCGCCCACTGGTTGTTGTTGCAGAAGAGAATGAGCGGCGCCTGCATGACGGCCGCGAAGTTCGCGCCCTCGTGGAAGGCGCCCTCGCTCGTCGCGCCGTCCCCGAAGTACACGATCGCGCACGCGCTTTCGCCCTTCAGCTTCTTCCCCCACGCGAGCCCAGCCGCATGCGGCACGTGGGTCGCGATCGGGACGCAGATCGACGCGACGTTGTATTCGGACGGGTTCCACCAGCCGGCGGGATGGCCGCGCCACCAGTGCAGCACCGTCGCCGGCGGCATCCCGCGCAGCAGTCCGATCGCCGACTCGCGATAGCTCGGGAAGATCCAGTCCTCCCGCGCAAGGGCGTGCACCGAGCCGGCCTGCATCGCTTCGTGATTCCAGAAGATCGCGTACGTCCCGATGCGACCCTGCCGGTGATAGACGAGCGAGCGCTCGTCGTACGTGCGCAGCAGCACCATCGAGCGATAGAGGTCGAGCAGCTCCTGCTCGCCGACGCCGTCGAGCTCGCGATCCTCGTCGATGACCCGGCGGAGCCCGGGCTCGCCGTGTGCGACCTGTGCCATCCCTCGGAAAGCCTAGTGGGGCTAGACGAACACGGAGACGGCGCCTCGCTCGGCCTCGAAGACGGCCTCCAGCACGTCGCCGAGATCCTCGCCGTCGGCTTGCAGCGGCATCGGCGCGTCGCACACGATCTCCAGCCGGTCGAGGTCGTGGCCGTACAGCGTTTCCCGCCGTCCGCGCTCGTGGCCGGAGAGGATCGAGAGCACCGTGGGCACGAGCGTCCGGCGGCGGACGCGGACCGGCGCGACGAGGTCGAGGCCGAGCTCGAACTGCGCTTCCGACGCGATCGGCAGCGGCAGGCGCTTCACGTACGTGTACGGGCTGCCGTTCGCGACGAACGCGAACGCCGCGCGGCCGTATCCCTTTACCTCGAGCGCGGGCTCCATGTGGCCGCGACGCGAGGCGAGCGTGCGGACGACGGAGATCGCGAACGCGAGGTCGCCCGGACGCTTGCCCTCATCGCTGCGTCCCATGCGATCGACGCGCCGGACTGCCTCGGCGTCGATCCCGATTCCGGCGGCGAATGCGAAGCGGCGACCGTTCACGCGGCCGACGGTGATGCGCCGCGTCCGTCCGGCCTCGATCGTCACCGCGAGCCGCCGCGCGGCGTGCGTCGGGTCCGGTGGCATGCCCAGCGCACGCGCAAGGACGCTCGTCCCTCCACCCGGCAGGAAGCCGATCGGCACGTCGCGCACGAGCCCGTTGATTGCCTCGTTGAATCCACCGTCGCCGGAGAAGACGATGATCGCCTCGGCACCGCCGTCGACCGCTGCGGTGACGAGCTCCGTCGCGTGGCCCGGACGCTCGGTGAGCTGGACGGTCAGCTCGACGACACGCTGAAGCTCGGCCTCCACGGCGGCGAGCTTCGCCTGCGTGACTCGCGTGGCGAACGGATTGACGACCAGCGTGACGGGAGTCAGACCGTCAGTGAATCACGACGGCGCCGTGTATGAGCACGCCGCCGAGCCACGCGCCGTGCGACCAGTCGAGCCGGAAGACATCCCGCCGGCCGCCGTCGACGGCGAGCGCCGTGAAGTGGACGCGATTCCCGGAGGCGAGCCCGATGCCGCTGATGAGCACCGACCGGGACGCCCACCGCATCGACGTGAACCGAAGCGCCCGGAAGACCGGCGTCCCGCCACGCACGAGCACGATCTTGTTCCCCGGCCCGGCCGCGAAGTCGACCCGGAAGCTCCCTGCCGGCGTCACGCCGAGGGCGTGGACGAACCGGTAGCGCACCGCGCGAATGCCTGCCACGCCGCTGAGCCCGGCGCCGGGAACGACCTCGGGCGAGAGCTCCTGGCCCGGCGGCGGCTGCTGATCCGCGAGGGCGGGTGCGGCGAGCGCGAGCGCGGCGACCACGACGAGAGCGAGGCGCATCTCGCAGCGATCTTCCCCGGTTACGGGGTTGCGTAACCTCGCATCCCGTCCACGAGGAGCGCGGTGAAGCGGTCGGCGAGCCCATCTGTCTCCGGGCCGGGCCGGAGCCAGGTGTAGGCCCAGTTCACGGCCGAGAGCGCAAGGAGCGCGGCGGTGGCGTCGTCGAGGTCGGTGCGCAGTTCGCCGCGCTCGCGCCCTTCGCGAAAGAGAGCACGGAACCGCTCCTCGTACCGCCGCCGCTCGGCGATGAACTCGTCCCGCCGCTCGCCTTCGAGGTACCGCCACTCCCGGATGAAGACGGTGGCCACGTCGAGCTGCTCCGAAACGACGCGCAGGTGCGCGCGCAAGGCAGCACGGATGCGGTCGACGACCGGGCCTTCCTCGGGAACGGTGTCGAGGCCGGCATGGAACGCGCCCGCGCCCTCACTCGCCACCGCCCAGAGGAGGTCGGCCTTCGACTCGATGTGCGCATAGAGGGAGCCCTTCTGGACCCCGAGGGCCTGGGCCAGGTCGCCGATCGAGGTGCCGTGGTAGCCCTTCTCGGCGAAGAGCCGGGCGGCGGCGCGGGTCAGCTCGGTCCGGCGGGCGCTCATCTAGACTTAGGCTAACGATCGTTCGGTCCGAAGGGAGCCATGGCCGCGGTAGAGATACCCCAGGATGAGCAGGCATTTCTCGCGTACGTCCAGGCCGGCGGCCAGGTGGAGACGGCCGACTGGATGCCGGATGACTACCGGGCGAAGCTCGTGAAATTCATCGAGATGCACGGCAACTCCGAGCTCATGGGCGTGCTGCCCGAGCGAGAGTGGATCCTGCGCGCGCCGACGCTCCAGCGCAAGCTCGCGCTCACCGCGAAGGTGCAGGACGAAGTCGGCCACGCGCAGCTCATCTACCGCGTGGTCGAGGATCTCGGCAAGCCGCGCGAGCGCTGCCTCGCCGACCTCGTGGACGGGAAGGCGAAGTTCCACAACGTCTTCCATTACCCGACGAAGACGTGGGGCGACGTCGGCGTCATCGCATGGCTCGTCGACGCGGCTGCGATCATCAGCCAGAAGGCCCTGCTCAAGTGCTCGTACGCGCCGTACGCGCGAATCATGAAGAAGATCTGCTGGGAGGAGTCGTTCCACATCCTCCACGGCCGCGACGTCATCCTGGCCATGGTCACCGGCACGCCCGCGCAGTTCGAGCTCGTGCAGGAGGCGCTCGACCGGTGGTGGGGCCCGTTGATGCAGTTCCACGGCAACCCGATTCCGAAGGACGAGGACCCGATGTACCTGTGGCGCATCAAGTCGCAGGGGAACGAGGAGGCGCGCCAGCAGTTCCTCGAGGGCTACGTGCCGCAGATCTGGGAGCTCGGGCTGACCGTTCCGGACACGAAGTTGCACCGCCGCGAGGACGGCACGTGGGAGTACAACGAGCCCGACTGGGACGAGCTCATGCACGTCGTCACCGGGCACGGACCGAAGACCGATGAGCGGCTCGCGTTCCGGCGCCGGTTCCTCGACCAGGAGCAGTGGGTGCGCGACGCGGTTCTCGCCGCATGATCTACGAGGTCTTTCGCCGAGAACGGAAAGGGCAGGCATTCGAGCACGCCGGTTCGGTCGTCGCGCCCGACACGGAGTTCGCCGAGGCGTGGGCGCGCGAGCAGTACGGCCGCCGCGGCGAGTCGGTTGCGCTGTGGCTCGTCCCACGCGACGCGATCCACGACGTCGAGGACTGGGCGGACGAGTTCGACCTGAAGTACCGGCGCGTCGACGGCTATTCGATCAAGGCGAGGTTGAAGGAGGCCCGTGAACGAGCTGCTGCTCGGGCTGGCTGACGACGAGCTCGTCATCGGCTGGCGAGACTCGGAGTGGACGGGCATCGCGCCGCTGCTCGAGGAGGACGTGGCGTTCTCGTCCATCGCGCAGAACGAGATCGGTCATGCGCGCGCCGTGTACGAGCGTCTCACCGACGACGCCGACGCACTCGCGTTCGATCGCCCGCTGGACGAGTACCGCTGCGCGCCGCTCGTCGAGCTGCGACTGCTCGACTGGGGGCGCACGATCGCGCGGCGCTGGCTGTACGAGGTCGCGGACGAGATCCGCATCAGCGCATTGATGGAGCATCCCGACGTCGGCGGCCTCGCGGCGAAGATCAACCGCGAGGAGGCGTACCACCGAATGCATGCGGAGATGTGGCGCGAACGCCTGCGGGACGAGCCGCGCTTCCGCGACGCGGTGGCGGAACTATGGCCCTATGCGCTCGGCGTCGTGCTTCCCTCCCAGCGCGAGGAGCTTGCGGCGCGTGCCGGCCTCGACGAGGTCGAGGCCGTCGAGCGCGGCTCGCACACGGACGACTTCGCGCCGCTGTGGGACGAGATGACGATGGTGCGCCGCTCGGCGCCGGCCGGCTCGCGCTGGTGACCGCCGAGCAGGTCTGGGCGGCGCTCGAGGAGATCCCCGACCCGGAGATTCCGGTCGTGTCGCTCGTCGACCTCGGCGTCATCCGTTCGGTCGATGTCTCAGAGGGACACGTCCACGTGGAGTTCACGCCGACCTTCCTCGGCTGCCCGGCGCTCGAGTTCATGAAGCGCGCGATCGAGGACAAGGTGCCCGGTGTGAGCGTCGAAGTCATCCAGGACGACTCCTGGTCGACGGACAAGATCACCGCCGCAGGGCGAGAGAAGCTGCGCGCTGCCGGCTTCGCGCCGCCGGCGCCGCGCCTGGTGCAGATCCAGGCGCAGGTGCACCGCTGCCCGTACTGCGGCTCGACGGACACCAAGCTCGAGAACATCTTCGGCCCGACGCCGTGCCGCTCGCTCCGTTACTGCCCGAGCTGCCGCCAGCCGTTCGAGCAGTTCAAGACGATCTAGACTACGGCCGTTTGTCGACCCGGGGGCAGGGCCGTGCGGCAGGTCACGCCACCTCACACTCGAGGAGGTAGGGAATGCACGCTCGACGCCGGCACTCAATCGTTCTCGGCGGAGCTCTCGTACTTGCCGCCGCCGCAGCTGCGCTGCTGCTCGGAGGCGGTTCGTCCCAGGCGGCATCCGGCCATCCGTACCTGGCGCTGGGGGACAGCGTCGGCTTCGGCTACATCACGCAGGCAGGATTCGAGTACGGCAACGCCGACAACTTCGTCGGGTTTCCCGACTACGTCGCGCCGGCGCTCGGATTCACCGAGGTGAACGCCTCCTGTCCCGGCGAGGCGACGACCGGCTTCATCTCGTCCACAGGAGCCGACAACGGCTGCCGGCCGTACAAGGCCGCGTTTCCGCTCCACGTCTCGTACAGCGGAACACAGCTCGCCTTTGCGACGAGCTTCCTCGCTGCTCACCCGAACACGGGTCTCGTCACGCTCCAGATCGGCGCGAACGACGCGTTCATCCTCGAGAGGAACTGCGGTGGAGACTCCGCCTGCATCGCGGCGGGTCTACCCGCCCTCCTGACGCAGATCAGCACCAACGTCGACACGATCCTCGGTGACCTGAAGGCGACGCATTTCCACGGGCTGCTGATGGTCGTGAACTACTACTCGCTCGACTACAGCGACCCAACGGGTACAGCGCTGACCGTGGCGCTGAACAATGCGATCACGAGCCATGCGCAGGCCGACGGAGCCGTCGTCGCGGATGCGTTCACGGCGTTCCTGCATGCGTCCGCCGCCGCGGGCGGCAAGACCTGCCAGGCGGGCCTGCTGAACGCGAGCCCGCAGAACCAGTTCACCTGCGACGTGCATCCGAGCCAGTCCGGCCAAAAGCTGCTGGCCCAGACGATCGACAACGAATACAACGCCGCGACCGGCGAGTAGCTGGACCACGTTCGGGGCGGGGGCCGACGCGCCCCCGCCCCGAGCAGCTCTAGCCCGCGGCCGGCTGGATGTGAAGGAGCACCACGCCGGTGTGGCTCCATCGCGGCGCGAGTGTACGCTGCGACCGGATGCGTATCGAGATCCTGTACTGCCCCGTCTGAAGCGGCTACGACCGACGGGCCGCGAGTCTCGCGGCCGAGCTACGGGAACACGGTTTCGACGCCACCGCCCGCGCAGGCGCGAAGAGCCAGTACGACGTGATCGCCGGCGGCGAGACGATCTACTCGAAGGAACAGGAGCACCGCTTCCCCGAGGACGGGGAAGTGCTCGCGCTCCTCAGTTCCCGCTGAAGCTGGCCGGGCGCTTCTCGCCGAACGCGGCGACGCCCTCGCGGAAGTCGTCCGTTCCCACTGCGACAGCCTGCAGCTGCGCCTCGAGCTCCAGCTGCTCCACGAGCGTCGCGTTGTCGGCGTTGTCGAACAGGCGCTTCGTCATCCCGACCGCCCGCGTCGGCATCGCCGCATAGGTCGCGGCGAGCTCAGCGGTGCGCGCGGCGAAGGCATCAGCCTCGACCACCTCCGACACGAGCCCCCAGGCGTGCGCCTCCGCCGCGGTCAGCCGGCGGTTGGAGGACATCCACTCGAACGCGCGCGGTGCGCCGAGCAAGCGGTGGATGAAGTACGTGCCGCCGGAGTCGGGCACGAGCCCGATGCCGATGAACCCGGGCACGAAGACGGCGTTGTCGGCGGCGATCCGCACGTCGCACGCGCACGCGAGCGACAGTCCGGCGCCGGCGCACGCGCCGTTGACCGCCGCAATGACCGGCTTCTCGAGCGCGCGGATGGCGAGCACATTCGGGTGGTACGTCGCGCGCAGGCTGTCGCCGACGTTCGGCATGTCGGTGAACTCGTTGAGGTCCTGCCCGGCGCTGAAGCCGCGCCCGGCGCCGGTGATGACGACCGCGCGCACCTCGGGGGCACGCGCCTCCTTCAACGCCTCGCGCAGGCCGGCGTGGAGCGCCCCGTTGAACGCGTTCATCACGTCCGGCCGGTTGAGCGTGATCGTCTGAACCGCGCCCTCGCGCGTCACCTCGACCTCGGCCATGCGCTGACCCTAACCCGCGGCGACGTTCGCCGCCGCAACCCCGGACAACGCAGTGAAGTCGGCCGCGGTCATCTGGTCGCCGAGGAACACCGAGAAACCGCGCGTGCCGAGGTTCTGCAGGAGCGGCACGTACTTCGCTGCCGGGTAGTCGTGGTAGACGCCGATGACGGGATGGACTTCGTCGAGCGGCCACCCCGCGCGCTCAGCATGCGCGACGGTGAGGTCGGGCCGGTAGCCCGGATACTGGTTGTAGTACGCCTCCGGCAGCAGGTCGAAGTCGCCGCTCCGCCAGGCGTTGAAGTCGATCGGCAGCACGTATGGCGCCTTCGCCGCACCGAGCGTGACGAGCGCGGACGGGATCGTCGGCTGGAGCGCACGGAACGCGCGCACGAACATCGACGAGCGCCAGTAGCCGTTCGCATGCTTCATCTTCTCGTACGGCCCCTCGGCGTCGGCGATGTAGAAGTCGAAGCCGTAGTTGCGAATGGCGAGGTCGGCGACCGCCGCGCTCGCGATCGGGTCGAGTCCCTCGGCGCCCCACGCGCCCACCTCGATGCCGTTGTCGCGCATGACCTGGATCCAGCTCGGTTGCGTCCAGTCGAGCGTGCCGACGTCGTCGACGTGGAACGCGATCCACGTGAAGTGCGACGCCTTCAACTCGGCGGCGAGCGTCGGCGCATCGGGGAAGTTCATCGGGTTGTCGATGAAGATGCCCACGCCGCTGAAGAGGTCCGTGGGCGCGTTCGCACGCGCTGTTCCTACGGACGCGAACAGAGCCGCCACGAAGGCGGCGACGACTACGACCCGGCGAGTCATGCCCCGCCCTGACTCTAGGACGGAATCAGCGTCCTGTGAAGTCCGGTTTCCGCTTCTCGAGAAACGCCTTCAGACCCTCCTCGGCGTCCTCGGACGAACGCGCGAGGAAGAACGAGCGCCGCTCGAGCTCCACGCCGGCGGCCAGCGGCGCCTCGAAGGCCTGGTCGACGGCCTCTTTCGCCAGCCGCACGGCGATCGGGCCTCTCGCGGCGATCTCGTGCGCAACGCGCTTCGCCTCGTCCAGCCACGCCTCCTTCGCAACGACGCGCGCGACGAGACCGTGTGCGAGCGCCTCCCGCGCGGACAGCATCCGGCCCGTGAGAATCATGTCCATCGCGATCGCCTTGCCCACGGCGCGCGGCAGGCGCTGCGTGCCTCCGGCGCCGGGCAGCACGCCGAGATTGATCTCGGGCTGCCCGAACTTCGCCGTCTCGGACGCGACGATCAGGTCGCAGAGCATGGCGAGCTCACAGCCGCCGCCGAGACAGAAGCCCGATACGGCAGCGACGATCGGTGTCCGCACCTTCCGGATCGCGTCCCAGCGATCGAGGCGACGGTTCTCGTACAGGCTGACCGGCGTCGCCGCCGACAGCTCCCCGATGTCCGCACCGGCCGCGAACGCCCGCTCGTTGCCACCGAGCACGATGGCGCGAATCTCCGAATCGACATCGAGCTCCCCGAGCGCCAGGACGACGGCCTCCATCAACTCGCCCGACAGCGCATTGAGCGCCTTCGGCCGATTCATGAGCACGATGCCGACGCGGCCGTCGCGCTCGACGAGAACGTTAGGCTCCGCCACGTGTACGACGAGTTTACGAGCCTCGAGCTCGACCGGCCCGAGAAGTGGATCCTGCGGATCACGCTGCGCAACCCCGGCAAGCTGAACGCCGTCGGGAGCCAGGCGCACGGCCACCTCGCCGCCGTCTGGCAGACGGTCGCCCGCGACCCGGACACGCGCGTCGTGCTCGTCCGCGGCGCAGACGGCGCGTTCAGCTCCGGCGGCGATCTCGACCTCGTCGAGGACATCGCGACGAATTGGGAGACGCGACTCCGCGTGTTCCACGAAGCGCGCGACCTCGTCTACAACATCGTGAATTGCAGCAAGCCGATCGTCTCGGCGATCGATGGCCCCGCAGTTGGCGCCGGCCTCGCTGTCGCGCTGCTCTCGGACATCAGCATCGCGGCCCCAGCGGCGCGGATCGTCGACGGCCACACGCGGCTCGGCGTCGCAGCCGGAGACCACGCCGTCATCGTGTGGCCGCTGCTGTGCGGGCTCGCGAAGGCGAAGTACCACCTGCTTCTGTGTGAGCCCGTCGACGGAGTGGAGGCGGAGCGCATCGGGCTCGTCTCGCTGTGCGTCCCGGCCGACGAGCTCGAGGAGCGCGCGCTCGAGATTGCGCGCAGGCTCGCGGCGGGATCGCAGACAGCGATCTCGCACACGAAGCTCGCCCTCAACAGCTGGCTCCGCGCGGCCGGGCCCGCGTTCGACGCCTCACTCGCGCTCGAGTTCCTCGACATGACCGGCCCCGACGTCGCCGAAGGGCTCGCCGCCGTCCGCGAGCGTCGCGCTCCGAAGTTCCCTAACTAAGCTCGGCGAACTGGACCACCGGCTGCGGGAACCCGCGCTGGTACGCGTCCTTGCCGCTCGCCATGAACTCCTCACTGCGCACGGCGGCGTCGAACGCGGCCTTGTCAGCGAAGTCCCACTCGGCGTAATACGCGTGCTTCGGCTCGCCCATGGGAGCGCCTGTCACCCTTCCGTGACGAAAGACGCCGCCCGGCACGCGCTTGCACAGCTCGACGTGCTCCGCATACGACGTCGCCTCGGGCTCTTCCTCGTACAACACGATGACGCGGTACATTCCGGGTCCTTTCAGTCGCTCACAGGAGGAGACTAGACGCATGGCGGGAGAAATCGTTCACATCGAGTTTCCGGCCGGAAACACCGACCGGGCGCAGGCGTTCTGGAGCGGGCTGTTCGGATGGGAGTTCGGGCCTGCACTGTCGGAGGAGTACGACTACCGCATGGCGCGCACCGGCGAAAACTCCGGCGTCGCGGTTATGCCGTCCGACAGTCCCGGGCACCCGAACTACTACTACGACACGCCCGACATCGACGCGTCGATGGCGAAGGTGAAGGAGCTCGGCGGCAAGGCAGGCGACAAGACGCCTGTCCCCACGCACGGCTGGTTCTCGGCATGCACCGACTCTGAGGGCAACGCCTTCAGCCTCTGGCAGGGCGACGCGAGCGCCGCCTAACTCCGGCGGTCGAGCACGCGCAGCGCCTTTCCTTCGCTGCGCGGGATCGACCCCGGCTCCACCACCTCGACGCGCGCGCTCAATCCGAGCGCGCGCTCGAGGTGCTCGCGCACCGGGGCCGAGTCGACGGCGCCTTCGACCTGCACCGTCAGCTCGTCGAGGCGATCGCGCCGCTCGACAACGAGCTGGTAGTGGGGTGCGAGCCCAACGAATGCGAGCAGCACACGCTCGATCTCGCTCGGGAAGACGTTGACGCCGCGGATGATGAGCATGTCGTCGGTGCGCCCCTTCACGCGGGACATGCGCGCGAACGTGCGGCCGCACGCGCACGGCTCGCGCGTGACGGATGCGAGGTCACCGGTCCGGTAGCGCAGCAGCGGCATTGCCTCCTTCGTGAGCGTCGTGAACACGAGCTCGCCCACGTCGCCCTCCGGAACCTCCGAGCCGGTCTCCGGGTCGATCGTCTCGAGGAGGAAGTGGTCCTCGTTCACGTGCGCGCCGCCGAGACCCTCGAGGCATTCGGCGGAGACGCCTGGGCCGACGATCTCCGACAGCCCGTACACGTCGAGCGCCGTGAGGTTGAGCGCTTCCTCGATCGCCCCGCGGATCCGCTCCGTCCACGGCTCCGCCCCGAACAGCCCTGCGCGCAACTTCAGCCGGCCGGCGTCCTCGACGTGGTCGGCGATCGCGAGCGCATAGCTGGGCGTGCAGCAGAGGATCTCCGCGTCCAGATCCTCGAGCAGCTGCGCCTGCCGGGGCGTGTTCCCGCTCGAGGCCGGCACGACGGTGCAGCCGAGCCGCTCGGCGCCGTAGTGGAACCCGAGGCCGCCGGTGAAGAGCCCGTACCCGTAGGCGATGTGCACGAGCGTTCCCTGGCCGCCGCCGGCCGCGGCGATCGCACGGGCGCAGCAGTCCGACCACAGCGACAGGTCGTTCGCGGTGTACGCGACGATCGTCGCCTTGCCGCGCGTGCCCGACGACGCGTGGATGCGGACGCACTCGTCGCGCGGGACGCGCAGCATCCCGAACGGGTACGCATCCCGCAGGTCGGCCTTCGTCGTGAACGGCTGCTCGGCGAGCGCGTCGAGACCCACGTCGAAGCGGGCGCGAAGACGTTCTCGCTGCAAGCCCTCGAGCTCGGTTCGCGACATCGTCTCCAGCTCGGGCTGGAAGATCACAGCGTTGTAGGTTATGCGCGTGTCGGGAGGGACGCTGGCAACGGGGCTCGCGATCGCCGCCGGTCTCGCAGGCTCGGTGCAGGTCGCCGTGATGTCCCGCTTGGGGGAGCGCATCGGCGTCGGCGAGGCGCTCGGCTTTGCAACGCTCGCGACGGCCGTGCTTGCGTTCGTCGGCCTGCTGCTCGTGCGCCGCAGCGTGACCGGCTACGAGCGTGCGCTCCACCAACCGTGGTGGATGCTGAGCGGCGGCCTGCTCGGCCTCCTCATCATCTTCACGGTCACGTACGCCGGCCCGCGCATCGGCGTGACGGCGACGGTCGGCATCCTCATCGCCGGCCAGCTGGCGATGGGCGCGGCGATCGACCGCTTCGGCCTGTTCGGCTCGCAGAAGATCCTGCTGCACTGGCCGCGTCTCGCGGGCATCGTGCTGCTCGCGGTCGGCGCGGCGCTGTCCCTCCGCAAATAGCGACTACAGGCGGAACGGATTGGACGGCTTCGGGCTCGTGGAGACGAGGACGCCCTTCGTCTCGAGGTAGAGCTCGAGCGTGTCGATCGAGAGCTCGCGACCGAAGCCGGACTGCTTGTACCCGCCGAACGGGATCCCCGGAAACGCGGTGTACGGCGTGTTGATGCCGACCATGCCCGCCTGGATCGCGCGCGCGACGCGGTGTCCGCGCGCCGGATCGCCCGTCCACACGGTGGCGAACAGGCCGTACTTCACGTCGTTTGCGATGCGGATCGCATCTGCCTCGTCCTCGAACGGAATCGCGACGACGACCGGCCCGAAGATCTCCTCCTGCGCGACGGCCATCTCGTTCGTCACGCCCGCGAGGACCGTCGGCTGGTAGAACGCGCCCTTGCCATCGGTCGGGCCTCCGCCGGCGACGACCTCCACACCTTCTTCGCGTCCGCGCTCGACGAAGCCGTGCACGCGGTCGCGGTGTGCGGTCGAGATGAGCGAGCCGATCTGCGTCTCCGGGTCGAGCGGGTCGCCAACCTTGAGCTGCCGGACGTACCCGGCGAAGCGTGAGACGAAGTCGTCGTAGATCGACGCTTCGACGAGGACGCGCGAGCGCGCCTCGCAGCTCTGTCCGGCGGCGTAGTAGATCGACCACACGGAGCTCGGGATCGCGTCGTCGAGGTCCGCGTCCGCGAAGACGAGGTTCGGGCTCTTCCCGCCGAGCTCGAGCGTGACGCGCTTGATCGGGTCGGAGCAGAGCCGCATGATCTCGCCGCCCGTCTTCGTCGAGCCGGTGAACGCCACCTTGTCGACGCCCGGATGCTTGACGAGGTACGAGCCCGTCGTCGGCCCGTCGCCGGGGACGATGTTGATCGCGCCGGCGGGGAAGCCGACCTCGGTCGCGAGCTCGGCGAGACGCAGGACGCTGAGCGGCGTCTGCGGGTCGGGCTTGAGCACGACGGCGCAGCCGGCGGCGAGCGCGGGCGACAGCTTCCACGTCGCCATCAGCAGCGGGTAGTTCCAGGGGACGATCTGCGCGCAGACGCCGACCGGCTCCTTGAGCGAGTACGTGAGCAACGAGCCGCCGATCGGATTCGACCGTCCGGCGATGGAGCCGACGACGGAGGCGAAGAAGCGGAAGTTCTCGGCGGCGCCCGCGACCTCCGCCTTCACGGACGAGATGGCCTTGCCGACGTTGCGCGACTCGAGCTCGGCGAGCTCGCCGCGGTTTGCCTGGATCGCGTCGGCGAGGGCCTGGAGCAGGCGTGCGCGCTCGGTCGGCGGCGTTCGCCCCCAGGCTCCGTCGAGCGCTGCGCGGGCGGCCTCGACCGCGCGGTCGACGTCCGCCTCGCCGGCCATCGCGGCCCGGCCGAGCGGGTCGCCTGTAGCGGGCTCGATCAAGTCCCGAAGCTCGCCGGAGGCGGCCTCGGCGGTCTCGCCGCCGATGAAGAGCCCGCGATCGTTGCCCGTTGCGACGGCCATCAATGGGGAAAATAGCGCTTGACCCCGTCCGCCGGAGTCGCCACACTTGGATCCGAGAACGGCCTGAACGTTTGCCGACATCGATGAAAGGTCAGGTATTGGATCCAATGGGCACGATTCAAGTAGAAGCCGCACGGATCCCCGACCGCGACCAGCTCCTGGCGCTCCTCCGCGACCACGGGATCGCCGCCGAACCGGAGAACGAGGTCGGCATCGTCGTCCCAAACCAGGACGGCGACGGCGAGGTCTTCTCCACGGTCGAGGAGCTGATCATGAACATCGGCGCGTTCTTCGTGCCCATCAAGCACGAAAACGTGATCTACATCAGACCTCCCGTCGGTTAGGCGCGCTCGAACAGCGCTGCTTGCCCCTGGCCGACGCCGACGCACAGCGTCGCGAGGCCGTAGCGGCCGCCGCGGCGGCGGAGCTCGTGCAGGAGCGAGACGACGAGACGCGCGCCGCTCATGCCGAGCGGGTGGCCGACCGCGATCGCGCCGCCGTTGACGTTCACCTTCGCCGGGTCGAGGCCAAGCTCTCGAATCACGGCGAGGCTCTGCGATGCGAACGCCTCGTTCAGCTCGACGAGGTCGAGCGCCGCGAGGTCGACGCCCGCGCGTTCGAGCAGCTTGCGCACCGCGGGGATGGGGCCGACGCCCATGACGCGCGGGTCGACACCGGCCACCGCGCTGCCGACGAACGTCCCGAGCGGCTCAACGCCGAGCGCACGCGCACGCTCCTCCGAGGCGATCACGAGCGCCGCCGCGCCGTCGTTGATGCCGGACGAATTGCCGGCAGTGACGGTGCCGCTCGCGCGGAACGCGGGCTTCAGCGCCGCGAGCTTCTCCAGTGTCGTATCCGGCCGCGGATGCTCGTCGCGCACGACGTCGCCGACCGGGATCAACTCGTCGTCGAAGCGGCCCGCCTCTGCGGCGGCCGCCCAGCGCTGCTGCGACGCAAGTGCGAACGCGTCCTGATCCTCGCGCGAGACGCCGTACTGCTCGGCGACGTTCTCGCCCGTCTCGCCCATCGACTCGAGCGGGAACATGGCCTCCATCTTCGGGTTCGGGAACCGCCAGCCGAGGTGCGTGTCGTAGACGGTGACGTTGCCGCGCGGGAATGCCTTGTCCGGCTTCGCGAACGCGTACGGCGCCCGCGACATCGACTCGACGCCGCCTGCGACGAACAGGTCGCCGTCACCGGCCATCACCGCGTGGCAGGCAGCAGCGACCGCCGACAGGCCCGACGCACACAAGCGGTTGACGGTGACGCCCGCGACCGACTGCGGCAGCCCTGCGAGGAGGGCACCCATGCGCGCGACGTTGCGATTGTCCTCACCCGCCTGGTTCGCGCACCCGAAGTAGACGTCCTCGATCTCGTTCGCATCGACACCCGAGCGCGCAACGGCCTCGGCGATCACGAGGCCGGCGAGATCGTCCGGCCGCTCACCGGAGAGCGCGCCGCCGTAGCGCCCGATCGGCGTACGCACGCCGGAAACGATGACCGCGCGGTTCACTCGATCCATTGAACCTGAATGCCCGCGTGCGCCCGCTCCATGAGCTCGCGCACCGCCTGGCGACCTTCGTCGCCGTAGTCGAGCGTCAGGTCGTTCACGTACATCTCGATGAAGCGGTCGCCGCGCACGTCGTCGAGCCCGCGACCGAAACCGAGTGCGTACTCGAGCGCCTCGTCGCGGTGCGCGAGCCCGGCGTCGATCGACTCGCGCAGGATCGCCGAGACCTCACGCATACCGTCGGCGCCAAGGTCGCGGCGGACGGTGTTCACGCCGAGCGGGAGCGGCAATCCCGTCTCGAGCAGCCACCACTCTCCGAGGTCGAGGCACTTCGCAACGCCGGAGTCGGCATACGTGAGCTGCCCCTCGTGGATGACGAGTCCGACGCGCGAGCGGCCGGACGCGACCTCGTCGAGGATCTGATCGAACGGCATGACGCGGCAGGCGAACTCGCCGCCGAGCGCGAGCTGGAGGACGAGGAACGCCGTCGTGAGCTTGCCGGGGACGACGATCTCCTCGTTCCGGAGCTCGTCGAGCGACAGCTTCTCGCGCGCAACGACGATCGGCCCGTAGCCCGAGCCGAAGCTCGCCCCGTGCGGAAGCAACGCGTAGCGCTCGTGCACGAGCGGGTAGGTCGCGGCCGACATCGCGGTGACTTCGAGCCGGCTCTCGAGCGACCATTCGTTGAGGCTCTGGATGTCGGCGATCACGGGCTCGAACTCGAAGCCGCGGCGATCGACGGTTCCCGAGGCGAGCCCCCAGAACATGAAGGCATCGTCCGGATCGGCGCTGAAGCCCACGCGCACCAACATGGGTGCGAACTATCGACGATGCGCTATGCCGTGCGCCCGAAGAACCATGCTTCGAGCGGCTTCAACAGCTCGTCGCGGGTGAAGGGCCGCAGGTGCTCGGCCCGGCCGTCCGCCTCCGACACGGTCAGGTCGTCCTCCAGCGCGGCGTTCGCCTGCTCGAGCGCATCCTCGAGCTCGTACCCCTCGAAGATGTAGTCGTCAGGCCGCGGCGCGTGATCGTTGCGGTGCTGCGCGTTGACCGCACGGCCGACCGCCCAGATCGCGCCCGCTTTGCGCTCGATCCAGATGACGACGCGCTCGTCGTTTCCGGCGTCGTCCACACCGTGGAGCACCCGCTCCGCGAACCTGCCGCGGTCGGTCGAAACCTGCACAAGCCCGACTATACAATCGCTCGCATGCCGAGGCTGGCCCGTTTTTGGCGGAATCCGTTCTCGTTCCTGTTCGCGCGGTCGCGGATGGAGGAAGCGGTGGTCGCCTATCTCCTCCGCGAGCACGGCGCGGGCCGCCGCGTCGACGAGATCCTCGAGGATCCGTACGTCAAGAACCGTCTGAGCCCCGAACAGCAGAAGCGGATGCTCTCGCGGGCGGACGTCATCCACGCTCTCGGCGAGCAGCACTAGCGACCACCGCGGCCGCGGCGGCGACGTCCCAGGCCGCGAGCCCATTGGACTTGAAGACGACGATGTCGTCGTCCGCCTGCCTGCCGGGAACCTCGCCTGCGACGACCTCCTGGAGCTCGTGCACCTCGAGCCAATCGAGGACGCCGGACGCGACCGGCTCGATCAGATCGGCCGACTCGAGCCGCGCATCGTCGAGCGAGTCGCAGCACACGAAGGTCGCACGCTCGAGGACGACGTTGTCGAGCTCGCGCCGCCGCCCGTCGTTCGCGCCGACCGCGCACACGAGCGCGCCCGGCTGAAGCCACTCGCCGCGCAGGACGGGATCGGGCGAGCCCGTCACGGTGACCACGACATCGCACTCGGCGGCGTCGCGCGCGGCCTCTCCCGGCTCGGCGCCGTTCTCCTCGCAGAACGCACGCAGCGATTCCTCGGTTCGGCAGTACGCGACGACGCGCTCGATGCCGGGGACCGCCGCGCGGATGCATGCCACCTGCGACTGCGCCTGCCACCCGCAGCCGATGACGCCGAGGCTCGCCGCTCGCGGGCGCGCGAGATACTTCGCGGCGACCGCGCTCGCCGCCCCCGTCCGGAGCTGGCCCAGCTTGTCCGCGTCGATGACCGCGACGAGCTCCGGCCGGTCGGTGCGAAAGAGGAGGACGACGAAGCGGGCGCCCTCGCGCATCCCGGAGTACACCTTCGCACCGGCGTATCCAAGCTCGAGATCGGACGCCGCCATCACCGCGAGCGCGCCGTGCTCGAGCGGCAGGCGGTAGCGCGGCCTGTTCTCGACCGCGCCGCGCGCCATGCGGCCGAAGCACGCCTCGATCGCCTCGACCGCGGCGGCAGGCGGGAGCAGCTCGGCCACCTCGTTCTCGGTCAAGAAGAGCGGCTTGACATGTGACCGTTCGGTCACCTATTCTCCTGTTCGTGGATGACGACGACCGCATCTTCAAGGCTCTGGCGGATCCCACGCGCAGGCACCTCCTCGACCGGCTCTTCGAGCGCGACGGCCGCACGCTCACCGAGCTCGAGTCGGAGCTGGAGATGACGCGCTTCGGGGTCATGAAGCACCTGCGCGTGCTCGAGGACGCCGGGCTCGTCGTCACGCGGCGGGAAGGCCGGGAGAAGTTCCACTACCTCAACCCGGTTCCGATCCGCCTCGTCCACGACCGCTGGATCGACAAGTACACGGAGCACCGCGTAGCGGCGCTCGCGAATCTCAAGCACGAATTGGAGGAGACTGCATGAGCACGATGACCGAGACCGGAACGACGCACGTCTACGAGGTGTTCATCAAGGCGCCGCGGGAGACCGTGTGGGATGCACTCACGTCGCCCGAGTGGGCAACGAAGTACGGCTACCAGTGCCCGCTCGAGATCGACCTGCGGGCGGGCGGCTCGTACAAGCAGCTCCCGTCCGAGGGGATGAAGGCGGGCGGCTGGCAGGGAGATGTCGTCGTCGACGGCGAGATCCTCGAGGTGGACAGGCCGAGCAGGCTCGTGCAGACCTTCCAGCCGCACTTCGGCTTCGAGGTCGACGCCGAAGGTCCGACGCGCGTGACGTTCGAGCTGTCCGAGTTCGGCGCCGGCGTGACGAAGCTGCGCGTCCTGCACGAGCTCGAGAACGCTCCGCAGACGCTCGTCATGGTCACGAGCTCCACTCCCGGGATGGGCGGCGGCTGGAGCTGGATCCTCAACGACCTCAAGTCGGTCGTCGAGACCGGATCGACGCTCGCAGGCTGACCCTGATTACGCCGTCGCGGTGATCGTGATGCCTCCACGCGCCTTCTGCGTGAGCGTCACGGTCACCGCGGCGGCCTGGAGCTTCAGCGCGGCCGCGACATCGTCCCTGATCTGCACCGCAAGCGCCTCGCCGAAGGCGCCTTCGTTCCTGAAGCGGGCGAGATAGAGCTTCAGCGACTTCGACTCGAGGCAGAGGCTGTCGGGTCGATAGACGATGCGCGCGACGTAGAAGTCGGGCTGCGCCGTGATCGGGCAGACGGCCGTGAGCTCGTCGCTCGTCATCTCGACCTCACGCACTCCGGGGTTCGGGAACGTCTCGAGGCCGGCATAGTGCTCGCTCCCCGCGTGTCCCAGCGCGACGAACTCCATGCGCGACACTGTACGCGTGAAGCGCGTCTACCTCGCAGGGCCACCGCACGCGGACGAATACCGCCGGCGCGCAACCGAGCTCGCACGGAGAATCGGATGGGAACCGGTCGACCCGATGCGCCGCGACTTCCGGGGCCGCACGGAGGGAAACGAGGGCGAGATCGTCGAGGGAGACCTCGCCGACATCGATTCCTGCGACGCGGTGCTGGCGGCTTTCACCGAACCGGACGAGGGGACCGCGATGGAGGCGTGGTATGCGCACTCCGTCGGCAAGCCGGTCGTTGCGTGGACCGGCGACGCGTGGGCGCATCCGTGGACGGTGTACGTCGCCGCAAGCGTGCACGCGCAGCTCGAAAACGCCGTCGCCGCGCTCGGGTCTTACCGCTAGCTCTCGCGGCGGAACATCTCCGCAGCGGCGCGGTGAAATCCGTCAGGGAGCCCGTCGGCCGCGAAGGTGTCGGCGATCTCCTCCATCTCGCCCACCCAGCGCCAGCCCTTCGTGCGCGCGGAGCGTTCCGCCGAGGCGAGCCGGTCGGCGAGCCGCGGCTGCGAGAGCAGCCACTCATCGCGGAGCGCATCGCCGACTCCCTCGGCCTCAGCGAGGTCGCGAACGGCAAGGATGAGTGCCGCCGTTCCTTTCGTCCACGCGGCATACGCCATCTTCAACGCGGACGCGTTGGAGACAACGGTTGCGTCGAAGAGGCCGGCGACGGCACTGGCGTCGGCTCCGGAGAGATAGATGCGCAGCGCGCCCGGCGTCCCGATGATGCCGCCGTCGACGTAGCGCGGCACGATGCCCGCAATCGTGCGCGCTGTGGCCGGCGAGACGGCGTTCGCGTCGACGTAGACGCCCTCGAACGCGGTGAAGTCGCGCGCGACATCAACGGCCGCGTGCGGCGGACAGACCGAGATGAGGACGTCGCACCGCCGTGAAAGCTCGGCGAGCGTGCCTGCATCTTCGAGCCCTGCTTCGCGTGCGCGGCGCGCGGTGTCCGCGCTGCGTCCGGTGGACGCCCAGAGCACCGTGTGCCCGGCGGACCGGAGTGCAGATCCGATCGCCGCACCCATCTCGCCGGGATGCAGGACGCCGATGGTCACGGAGAATGCGCCCGGCATGATTCGAACATGCGACCTCTGCCTCCGCAGGGCAGCGCTCTATCCCCTGAGCTACGGGCGCTTCGGGAACGGCCAGTGTAGCCGCATGCCCTTGCGCGGCTGCGTTTTCCGCCACTCGTCGTAACTCGCCATGCGGCCCTGCTCGCGCGCGGCCTGAACGCACTCGGCGTGCGCATGCCGCCGGCGGCTCGTGTCTCCTTCGGGAGCGATGAGCACGTGCGGCGCCATCGCGTGCAGCCGGTACCCGCAGAGCGGACAGCGGTACGTCGCCGGCTTGAGGTTGTGCGCCGCACGCACCGACCACCACGCGGCGGGCTCGAGCCTAGCCACCTTTCGTGCGCACGTACGCGAGGGCGACAACGGAGCCGTCGGGGCGGCGCGCCGAGCTCGTCACGCGCTCGACCGCCGTCTCGTCATCGAGGTCGACCACCTGCAGCTTGCGGTTGACGTGCCCGCGGTAGTGCAGGCGCGCGATCGGCTCCTGGCCCGGGTAGCAACCCTTCGTGAAGCTGATGTGCGTCTCGTCGAGCCCGGCCTCCGCGGGGAGGACACGGTCGTCGAGCTCATGTCCCCAGCGCGGGACACCGGCTTCGATGCGGCGCAGCTCGAGCTCGTCCGCGGAGAGCGTCGGCTCGAGTCCGGCGTCGAGCATTTCGACGGCGCCCGGAAAGTCGCTGGTGATGCCGTCACCGCCGAACGCGAGCACGGTCTCGTGCTCCTCCGGCGCGATCTCGCAGCTCGCCCGGAGGCGCATGCGCGTCAGGTGCGCGAGCACAGGTTCGCCCAGCTCCGGCTCGGTGAGGAGCAGGTAGTCGTCCTCGCCGCGCCGCCAGACGACGAGCGGCGCAATCAACCGCGCCTTCGCCGTCAGCAGGAGCGCCGGGCACGAGTCGCCGACCGCGAGCGCGTCGACGTCGTTCGACACCATGCGCTGGAGATAGTCGCGCGCATCCGGTCCGGCAACCCGGACGAAGGCGCGCGGGCGCTGTGCCACCTCCATGGGATTAGTGTACGAACGCGATGCCGCTCTTCCGCTCGAAGGCCGAGGACAAGGTGCGCGCGGCGGGCTTCGACCCCGCCAGGCTCCCGCCGGGCCAATACCTGACCGAGAAGTGGCCGGTGCTGCACGCGGGCGACGTGCCGAAGGTGGATCTCGCAACCTGGGACCTGCGCGTGTGGGGCGAGGTCGAGAACGAGGTCACGCTGACCTTCGAGGAGCTGACGGCGCTGCCGGCGACCGAGGTGACGAGCGACATCCATTGCGTCACGCGCTGGAGCCGCTTCGACGCGCACTTCAAAGGCGTGCACTGGCGCGAGATCGCAAAGCTCGTGCAGCCGAAGCCGAGCGCCCACTTCGCCATCGCGCACGCGGAGGCAGGGTTCACCGCGAACTCGCCGCTCGCCGCGATCGAGGACGAGAACGCGTTGATCGTGTACGAAGCCGACGGCGAGCCGCTCACCCCGGACCACGGCTGGCCGGTCCGCCTCTTCGTCCCGACGAAGTACTTCTGGAAGAGCGCGAAGTGGCTCAGAGGAATCGAGCTCACCGCCGCCGACAAGCCGGGCTTCTGGGAGCGGTACGGCTACAACAACAACGCGGACTACTGGAAAGAAGAGCGGTACGGGTTCTAGGACGACGAAGGGCGGCCTGGCGGCCGCCCTTCGCTTCCAGCAGTAGCCCGAAGGCTCGTTTACATCATCCCGCCCATGTCGGGCATGCCGCCGCCCATACCGGCGCCGGACTTGTCCGGTGCCTCGGCGACGATCGCCTCGGTGGTGAGGATGTTCTTCGCGATCGATGCTGCGTTCTGCAGCGCGGAGCGCGTGACCATCGTGGGATCGCCGATGCCCGACTTGAGCAGATCCTCGACTTCACCCGTATCGACGTTCAGGCCCCAGCCCTTCTGGGCGCTGCGAACGCTTGCAACCGCGATCGAGCCCTCGAGGCCCGCGTTGGCCGCGAGCTGGCGGAGGGGCTCCTCGAGCGCGCGGATGATGATCTTCGCACCCGTCTGCTCGTCGCCCTCGAGCTCCGCGAGGAGCTGGTCCTTGACAGCGTCCGCCGCGTTGATGAGCGCGACGCCGCCGCCGGGAACCTGACCCTCCTCGAGTGCCGCGCGAGCGGCCTGGAGAGCGTCCTCGACGCGGTGCTTCTTCTCCTTCATCTCCGTCTCGGTCGAAGCGCCGACCTTGACGACGGCGACGCCGCCGGACAGCTTCGCGAGGCGCTCCTGGAGCTTCTCGCGATCGAAGTCGGAGTCGGTGTTCTCGATCTCCGCCTTCAGCTGCTTGATCCGGCCCTTGATCGCGTCGGACTCGCCGGCACCATCGATGATGGTGGTCGAGTCCTTGTCGACGACGACACGACGGGCCTTGCCGAGCTGCGAGATCTTCGTGTTCTCGAGCTTGAGACCCATCTCCTCGGTGATGACTTCGGCACCCGTGAGGATGGCGATGTCCTCGAGCATCCGCTTGCGGCGGTCACCGAAGCCGGGCGCCTTGACGGCGACGGCCTGGAAGGTGCCGCGCAGCTTGTTGACGACGATCGTCGCGAGCGACTCGCCCTCGACGTCCTCCGCCACGATCAGCAGCGGACGGCCGGCCTGGATGACCTGCTCGAGCACGGGCAGGAGATCCTTGACCGCGCCGATCTTCTGGTTGGCGACGAGGACGAACGGTTCGTCCAGCACCGCCTCCATGCGCTCGGCGTCGGTGATCATGTACGGCGAGAGGTAGCCCTTGTCGAACTGCATGCCCTCGGTGAACTCGAGCTCGAGGCCAAGGGTCTGGCCCTCCTCGACGTTCACGACGCCGTCCTTGCCGACCTTCTCGATCGAGTCCGCAATCACATCGCCGATCTCGCGCTCGCGCGAGGAGACGGTCGCCACGCGGGCGATGTCCTCCTTGCCGGAGACGCTCTTCGACTGCGACTTGAGGTTCTCGACGACTGCGTCGACGGCCTTCTCGATGCCGCGCTTGAGCCCCATGGGGTTCGCGCCGGCGGCAACGTTCTTCAGGCCCTCGCGAACGATCGCCTGGGCGAGCACGGTCGCGGTGGTGGTTCCGTCGCCGGCGACATCGTTCGTCGCCGTTGCGACCTCGCGCACGAGCTGTGCGCCCTGGTTCTCGAAGACGTCCTCGACCTCGATCTCGCGAGCGATGGTGACGCCGTCGTTCGTGATGGTCGGCGCGCCGAACTTCTTGTCCAGCACGACGTACCGGCCCTTCGGGCCAAGGGTGACCTTGACCGCGTCGGCGAGGGTGTTCACGCCGCGCTCGAGAGCGCGCCGTGCATCCTCGTTGAACTTCAGCTCTTTGTGAGCCATGTCTTCTTCAGTCCTCCTACTTCGACTTTGCGCCGGCCAGCTCGCGCGTCCCGACGACCTTCGCGAGAACGTCGCTCTCACGCAGGATCAGGTACTCGTCTACGCCAACCTTGATCTCGGTCCCGCCGTACTTGGAAAAGACGATCTCGTCGCCCTCATCCAGGTCCATTGGGACGAATTTGCCGTCGTCGTCCCGGCTGCCCGGGCCGACTGCGAGGACACGGCCGCGCTGCGGCTTCTCCTTCGCGGTATCCGGCAGCACGATGCCGCTGGTCGTGACGTCCTCTTCATCGAGGACTTCGACGATCAGGCGGTCACCAAGCGGCTTCAGGTTCATGCAACTGCCTCCTGACTGCGACCTTGTGACACTGTCTGGCACTCTCACCCCGAGAGTGCTGAGGTAGTGTAGTGATGGACCGCAGGTCCCGCAAGCCGCTAGAACACGGGCATGAAGCGCGAATTCTCCGCCGGCGGCGTGGTCGTCCGAACGCTGGCCGGGCAACCGCATGTGGCAGCCGTCCGGCCGCAGGGGAAGCCGGCCGGGACCTGGGTGCTCCCGAAGGGGAACATCGACCCGGGCGAGACCCCGGCGGAGACGGCCGTCCGGGAGGTGCGGGAGGAGACCGGGGTCGACGGCCGGCTCGTCGAGAAGCTCGGCGACGTCAAATACGTCTACACCCGGGAAGGCGAGCGGATCTTCAAGGTCGTGAGCTTCTTCCTCCTCCGGGCCGGGCGCGGGCGGATCGGAGCGATCGAGGAGGCGATGCGGGTCGAGGTGGCCGAGGCCCGCTGGCTCCCGCTCGCGGAGGCGCCGCGCCTCCTTGCCTACGGCGGGGAGCGGGAGATGGCGGTCAAGGCGCGAGATAGGCTCGGCGCCGGATGATCAACGTCGCCGACTACCTCGAAGCGGCCTCGGCCAAGGTCGACCCGGGCATCTGGTGTTACTTCGAGGGCGGCGCCGGCGACGAGGTGACTCTGCGGGCGAACGTCGCCGCGTACGGGCGCTGGAGACTGCGGCCGCGGATGCTCGTCGACGTCAGCGAGGTGAGCACCGCGACGACGCTGCTCGGGACGCCCGTCGCGTCGCCGCTCGGCGTAGCCCCGTTCGCGATGCAGCGTTTGATCGACCCGGAGGGCGAGGTCGCGACCGCACGCGCTGCGCGCGGCGCGGGCGTCCTCATGTGCGTGTCGACGCTGACGACGAGCACGCACGCGGAGATCGCCGAGGCCGGCGAGGGGCCGCGCTGGCTCCAGCTCTACGTCCTCAACGACCGGGCGCGAACCATCGCCCACATCACGGAGGCGCGCGAGGCCGGCTATTCCGCGGTCGTCCTCACCGTCGACCTGCCCTATGTCGGCAGGCGCGAGCGCGACCTGCGGCTCGGCTTCCAGAACCCGCCGCCGGATCTGCACCTGCCGTACGCGAACCTGTTCGAGAACTCACCCGCGCTGACGTGGCGCGACCTCGAATGGATCCGCGCCGAGATGCCGATTCCGCTCGTGGTCAAGGGGATCCTCACACGCGAGGACGCGACGCTCGCCGTCGAGCACGGCGCCGACGCGATCTGGGTCTCGAACCACGGCGGCCGGCAGCTCGACGGCGTCGCCGCTGGGCTCGACGCGCTGCCCGAGGTGGTCGAGGCCGTCGCGGGACGGTGCGAGATCTACGTCGACGGAGGGATCCGGCGCGGGACCGACGTGCTGAAGGCGCTCGCGCTGGGCGCGCGCGCGGCATTCGCTGCGCGGCCATTCGCAGGCGGCCTCGCGGTCGGCGGCGAGGCAGGCGTCGCGTCGGTGCTCTCGATCCTCCGGGACGAGATCGAGCTCGGTCTCGGGCTCCTCGGGTGCACGTCGCCCGATCAGGTCACGCGCGGCCATGTGGAGCCGGCGCTCCCCTATGATCTCCTCGCTTGAGCGGGCGCCGCGAGCCTATGTACGCACTCAACTTCTACTCCCCCATGGTCGCCGACCAGCTGCGCACCGGACGCAAGTCGGCCACCATCCGCCTGGGCGACAAGTCCGGGAAGTACAAGAAGGGGATGGTCGTGAAGGTGCTGTGCGGCAATCGCTACAGCGCGCGCGAGTTCGTCTTCGACGCGGTCATCGACAAGGTTGAGGTAAAGACGCTCGGCGAGCTGTCGCCGCGCGAGATCGAGCACGACAACCCGGAGATCCGGCGCACCGACGAGATGGCCATGTTTCTCGGCCAGCTGTACAACCGTGACGTCGAGGCGGACGAAGTCGTCACCGTGATCCGCTTCTCGCAGATCCTCAGCGGGCCGGTCGTTCCCGGCTTCGACAACGACTTTTGATGGAGCGCTACGGCGCCGTTGCGCCGTCACTCAGCGCGGATGCCGTCGCCGAGCCCGCATGGGCCGCGACGAGCACAACGAGCTCGTGCCCGGAGTCCGCCGAGGTGAGCGTGTACGACGCGGACGCCGCCCCCGCGATCGGCGCGCAGATGCGGCCGTTCGCGTTGCAGCGCTCCCACTGATACGTCACCGACGTCGGCGTCGCGGTCCACAGACCGGCATCGGCGGTGAGCGCTTGTCCTTGCGCGACGAGCTTCGGTTGCGCCGTCGAGACGAGCGTCGCGCTTGAAGCCGCGACAAGTCCGACGAGTGACGCGTAGGCCGGCTGTTTCGCCGAGGTCGCGTCCGTCGCCGTCACCGTGAATCCGATCGTCTTGCCCGCGTCCGCCTTGACGAGACGGTACGTCGGTTTCGTCGCGCCGCGCACGGATGAGCAATGCGCCCCCGCCGCGTCGCAGCGGTACCACTGGAAGGCGTACGCAATCGGCGCAGTCCCGGTCCACTGACCCGTCGTGCCGCTGAGCTGCTGTCCGATCTTCAGCGTCCCGGTCACCGCCGGCGCCGTGGTTGCGGCGAGCGCGGGTGGGGCTACGACGCCGTCGCTCGCGACGCTGAACGTCTCCTGTGTCTTTCCGGCGGCCGTGGCCGTGGCAGTGACGAGCGCAGCGACCGCGTGCCCGACATCGGCCGTGACGGGAACGTACGTCGCCGTCGATGCTCCGACGATCGGGCTGCAGATGCGGCCATTCGCGTTGCATCGCTCCCACACGTACGACACCGACGCCGTCGTCGACGTCCAAGTGCCTGGAGTCACGTTGAGCGTCTGACCCTGTACCGGCTTTCCGCTCAGCGCCGGCTGCACCGTCGACGCAAGCGCGGACGCGGCCGCCACCGGACCGACCAGGGACGCGTAGACGGGAGCCCCGTTGACCTCCGCCGTGAGGCCGAGGGTGTGACCGACGTCCTTCGCGACGGTTGTGTACGTCGCCTTGGTCGCGCCGTGGACGGAGCTGCAATGGGCACCGGTCGCGTCGCAGCGGTACCACTGGTATGCGGTGGCACCCGCCGTCGTCCCGGTCAGGCGCTGCCCGACTCTGACGGTGCCTGTGATCGCCGGCCGGGTGCTCGCGCTCGCCCCCGGCGCAGGAGTGGTCGTGGTCGTCGACGTGGTCGTCGGCTGCGAGCCGGCTGCCACGAGGCCGGTCGGGATGCTGAGCACGACCTGCGACGCAGTCCCCACAGTCCCCTGGAGGCGCGCGACGAGCGTGTGGCCGGTATCGGCGGAGGCGGCGAGATACGACGATGCGGCGGCGCCGGCGATCGCGACGCATGCGCGCCCGGCCGCGTTGCAGCGAAGCCACGAATACGTCACGGCGGTCGGCGTCTTCGTCCAGACGCCGGCGGTCGCAGTGAGCGTCGCGCCCACGGTCGCCGTCCCGCTGACGAACGGCCGCCCGATGTCCGCGAGCGCCGATGCCGCCGCGATCGGGCCGATGAGGCCGGCGTCGGCAACCGCCGAGCCGGACGCATTCTTCGCCGTCACAACGAGCCCGAGCGTCTTGCCAAGGTCGGCGGGCGTGGAGAGATAGGTCAGCCGCGACGCGCCGGCGATCTGCGCGCAACCGTTGCCTGCGGCGTCGCACCGATCCCACCGATACGTGTAGGAGATCGTTCCCGTCCCCGCCCACGTCCCGTTCGTCCCGGTGATCTGCTCGCCCACCCGGGCGGTCCCGACCACCAACGGGAGCGCGCGATTGACCGGGCCGGCGCTCGGTGCAGCCGCGGCCGGCGCCGCGAGGACGAGGACCACGACGAGGATGCGAAGGGAGTTCCGCATGGATCGACTGAAACAGAGTGCGCTAAGCGCCGGATAGGACTCAGCGGCGGCGCTTGATGGGCGAGCCGAAGAGCTCGTCGGGGCGGATCGGCTTGCCGCACTCCTCGCAGTCGACGGCGGCGATGGACGAGAATGCCGCGTTGCAACTCGGGCAGCGGCGCAGAAGCTTTCCGCCGCACTGCGGGCACTCGTCCGGCACCTCCCCTTCGAACTCCTCGAACCAGCGTCTGCCCGCACCGCACTTGAGGCACACGGCGACCCAGTCGCCGAGCACCTTGCGACGCTCTTCGCGCAGCCAGTCCGAGGCCTTGCCCATAGGCTCAGAGTAATGCCCTACCCCAAGATCGAGCTGCACGTGCACCTCGAGGGGACAGTGCGCGCCGCGACGTTGAAGGAGATCGCGAAGCGCAACGATTACGCCCTCCCGGACGATCTCGAGTCGCTGTACGCCTACCGGGACTTCCGCCACTTCATCGAGACGTTCGAGCTGACGGCGGGCGCGCTGCAGCGCTACGACGACTTCCGCCAGATCGTCGTCGACTACGCCGCCGAGGCGTCGGCGCACGGCGCCGTGTACCTCGAGGGGATCTTCGTCCCCGGCTTCTGGCGCGGCCTCGACACCGACGAGGTCTTCAGCGGGTACTGCGACGGCGCACGAGAGGCGCGCGAGCTGCACGGCGTGGAGGTGCGGCTCACACCCGACATCCCCAGCGTCTACGCGGCGGAGGAGGCCGAGACGGTCGCCCGGTTCGCCGTCGCCTACCGCGAACGCGGCGTCGTCGGGCTCGGCGTCGGCGGCCTCGAGTACCCGACGGCGCCCTACGCCCGCGCATTCGCGTTCGCGAGAGAGGGCGGAATCGGCTCGGTCCCGCACGCCGGCGAGCTCGCGGGCGCGGGGTCGGTGCGGAGCGCGCTGGACGGCCTCGGCGCCGACCGCATCCGTCACGGCATCCGTGCCGTCGACGACTCGGGGCTCGTCAGCGAGCTCGCAGGCCGTGGGACGGTGCTCGACGTCTGCCCGCTCTCGAATCTCCGCACGGGCGCGGTTGCAACCCTCGCCGAGCATCCGCTGCCGCGGCTCGTCGCCGCCGGCGTCCGCTGCTCGATCTCGACCGACGACCCGGCGATGTTCGATACCGACCTCACCCGCGACTACGAGGCAGCCGAGTCGTTCGGGCTCTCACCCCGTTCGTTCTACGAGGCGGGCGTGGCAGGCGCCCTCTGCGACGAGGAAACCCGGGCACGCCTCCAGGCCGTCGGCGACGCCTACGACTGGCGTTAGAGTTGAGCCCGATGGCCGTCGCAAGAGAAGCGGAGCCAGTCGGCTCGCTCCACGAGGTGCGTGAGGCAGGCCTCGATCGCGAGGACCTCCTCGGCGTCTACCGCAACATGATCATCACGCGCGGCGTGGAGGAGCGGGGGCACATCCTCTACCGGCAGGGGAAGATCCCCGGCTCGTTCTACACCGGTCGCGGCAACGAGGCTGCGTCGGTCGGCGTCGCGACGGCGATGGGGCCGGACGACGTCGGTACGCCGCTGCACCGCGACATGGGCGTGCACATCACGCGCGGCGTCCAGCCGTGGCACATCTTCGCGCAGTACATGGGACGCCAAGACGGACCGACGCACGGCCGCGACGGCAACGTGCACATGGCGGAGTCATCGCTCGGGCTGATCGCAATGGTCAGCCATCTGCCGGCAATGCTGCCCGTCGGTGTCGGCGCCGCGCTCGCCTTCAGGATTCGCGAGGAGGCGCGCGTCGCGCTCGCCTGGTTCGGCGAAGGCGCCTCCGCGCGCGGCGACACGCACGAGGGCATGACGTTCGCCGGCACGCGCGAGCTGCCGGTCGTGTTCATCTGCGACAACAACCAGTGGGCGTACTCCACACCGACACACCTCGAGTACGCGACCGAGCACGTCGCCGACCGCGCGCAGGCGTACGGCTTCGAAGGCGTCGTCGTCGACGGCACGGACGTGCTGGCCGTCTACCGCGAGGCCAAGCGCGCGATCGAGAGGGCGCGCGCCGGCGGCGGGCCGACCCTGATCGAGTGCCTCACGCTTCGCATGGAAGGGCACGCGGTCCACGACGACGCGTTCTACGTGCCGAAGGTGATGTTCGAGAAGTGGGCCGAATCCGACCCGATCGAGCGCTTCCGCACCTGGCTGCGCGCGAACGTCGACATGACGGACGAGGAGGAGGACGAGATCTCCGCCGGCGTGAAGAAGCTCCTGAACGACGCGCTCCAACGCGCCGAGCAGTCGCCGATGCCGGATCCCGGCGACCTCCTGGACGGCGTCTACGCCTCGGCCGAAGACCTCGACACCCCTCACCACAAGTAATGGCGGAGCTCACCTACCTTCAAGCGATCTCCGACGCGCTCCGCACCGAGATGCGGCGCGACAAGCGCGTCTTCCTCATCGGCGAGGACGTCGGCGTGTACGGCGGCGCGTTCAAGGTGTCGCTCGGGTTCCAGGAGGAGTTCGGGCCCTGGCGCGTGATCGACGCGCCGCTCGCGGAGACGGCGATCGTCGGCGCGTGCACCGGCGCTTCGATGATGGGGCTGCGCCCCGTCGCCGAGATGCAGTTCGCCGACTTCGTCTCCTGCGCGTGGGACCAACTCGTCACCGTCGCGGCGAAGCAGCGCTGGCGCGTCGGCACGCCCGTGCCGATCGTCGTCCGGCTCCCGTCGGGCGGCGGCTTCTCCGGCGGCCCGTTCCATTCGCAGAACCCGGAGTCCTCGTTCGCGCACGTCCCGGGACTGAAGTGCGTCTGCCCGGCGACGCCCGAGGACGCGAAGGGCCTCCTCATCAGCGCGATCGAGGATCCGAGCCCGGTTCTCTTCTTCGAGCACAAGCATCTGTACCGCCGCATCAAGGGCGAGGTGCCCGAGGAGCGCTACACGGTGCCGATCGGCAAGGCGCGCACGCACCGACTCGGCAAGGACATCTCGGTGATCACGTGGGGCGCGATGGTCTACACCGCCGACGAGGCCGCGCAGCAGCTCGAGAACGACGGCGTCTCCGTCGAGGTGGTCGACCTGCGCAGCGTCATGCCGTGGGACAAGGCGGCAGTGCTCGACTCGGTGCGCAAGACGTCGAAGGTGCTCGTCCTGCACGAGGACACGCGCACCGGCGGCTTCGGCGCCGAGATCGCGGCGACGATCGCCGAGGAGGCGTTCGAGGACCTCGACGCGCCGGTGAAGCGCATCGCCGCGCCCGACACGCCGGTGCCGTTCTCACCGCCGCTCGAGAAGGCGTTCATCCCGCAGGTCGAGGACGTCGTCGCCGGCCTGCGCGACCTGGCGGGGTATTGATCGTGGCCACCGAGACCGCAGTCGACGTCGTCATGCCGCAGATGGGCGTGTCCGTCTCCGAGGGGACGGTCACGAAGTGGCTGAAGCGCGAGGGCGACCAGATCGAGGCGGACGAGCCGCTGCTCGAGATCTCGACGGACAAGGTCGACACCGAGGTGCCGAGCCCGGCCTCGGGGACGCTCGTGCAGATCCTCGTCCAGGAGGGCGAGACCGTCGACGTGGGCACGAAGCTCGGCCAGATCGGCGGCTCCGCCGGGGCGGCGCCCGCACCGGCTCCCCCGGCTGTACCTGCGCCTCCACCTGTTTCTGTTCCCGTTCCCGCACAGGCCCCCGTGCCTGAGCCCGTTGCCGAAGCTCCAGCGCCCGCGCCCCAGCCGGTCGCCGAGCCGTCGGGGAACGGCAAGTTCGTCTCGCCGGTGGTCGCGCGCATCGCCTCCGAGCATGGCCTCGACCCGAACCAGATTCCCGGCACCGGCCGCGGCGGCCGCGTGACGAAGCAGGACATCCTCACCTTCGTCGAGTCCGGCCCCACGCCGGCCGCGCCGCAGGCTGCTCCCGCCGCCGCCGAGGCGCCCAAGGCGCCGCCCGCGCCCGCCGCGCCCGCCGCTCCCCCGCAAGCCGGAGAGCAGGTCGAGCCGGTCTCCGCGATGCGACGCGGCATCGCCGAGCACATGCGCCGCTCGCTCGACACCGCCGCGCATGTCACGAGCGCGATCGAGGTCGACATGTCGAAGATCGTCGCCGCCCGCGCCGCGCTGAAGAAGGAGTTCCAGTCCGCGTACGGCGTGAACCCGACCTACCTTGCGTTCGTCGCGCGCGCTGCGACCGACACGCTGAAGGACTACCCGTACGTGAACGGCGAGCTCCGCGGCGACTCGATCGTGACGCGCAACTACGTCAATCTCGGCATCGCCGTCGAGCTCGCGGACGGCAAGGGTCTCATCGTCCCGGTCATCCGGAATGCCGAAGGCCTGAACCTGCTCGGTGTCGCGCGCGCGATCGCGGACATCGCCTCGCGCGCGCGAGACAAGAAGCTCTTGCCGGACGACGTCCAGGGCGGCACGTTCACGATCACGAACCCGGGCGGATACGGGACGTTCCACGGGACGCCGGTGATCAACCAACCGCAGTCGGCGATCCTCGGCACGTACGCGCTCGTGAAGCGCCCGTGGGTCGTCACCGACGAGAACGGCAACGACGCGATCGCGATCAAACCGATCATGAACGTCACGCTCACCTACGACCACCGCCTCGTCGACGGCGCGTACGCCGGCCGGTTCCTGCGCGATCTGCGCGAGCGCCTCGAGAACTGGGAAGGCGACGGTTGAGTTACTCCCGTACCAGGTACCGGTCGTTCGCGCAACGGAAGCCGGGGCTGAAAGTCTGGTACCTGGTACGGGCGTGACAAGGAGCGCGTACCTGCTCCAGCTCGGGCGGGTTCCGTATCGGGAGGCGTGGGACCTGCAGCGCTCGCTCGCGGGCGCGGTATCCCAGGGCGCGATCCCGGACACGGTCATCCTGCTCGAGCATCCCCCGGTGATCACGCTCGGGCGCCGGACGGACGAGAGCGCGGAGCTCCACTTGCCGGAGAGCGCAGAGGTCGAGACCGTCGAGACCGACCGAGGCGGCAAGTCCACGTACCACGGGCCGGGCCAGCTCGTCTGTTATCCGATCATCGACCTGAAGCGGCACGGCCGCGACGTCAAGCAGTACGTGCGGAACCTCGAGGAGGCGCTCATTCGCACGCTGAGGCCGTTCGGGCTCGAGGGCGAGCGCATCGACGGACTCACCGGCGTCTGGCTCACGCCGCCGCCGCGAAAGATCGCCTCGATCGGCGTTCACGTGTCGCGCTGGGTGACGACGCACGGCTACGCGTTGAACGTCAGCCTCGATCCGGCGCCGTTCACGGAATGGATCACGGCGTGCGGGCTCGAGGACGCCGCGTTCACGACCATCTCGCGCGAGGCCGGTCGCGAGGTCACCGTCGACGAAGTGCGGCCGCACGCGATCGCGGCGATCGCCCAGGTGTTCGACCTCGAGTTCGACGATCTTCCGGCGGACGACGGCGCTGGCCTCTGGCCGCAGCCGACGCACGCCGGGCTATCCGCGTAGCCCGTCCAGGATCACGTCGGGGAACCTGCTCGCTGCAGGAACGAGCTCGAAGATCTCGTCGGCGGTGAGGTCGCGCCGAAGCACGTGCGCCGTTTGCGCGCGTCGAACGAGCTCGTGCGCCGCCTCCCGCACCACGAGCATCTGCGGCAGCTCCTGGCAGCGCTCCTTCGACTCGACGAGAGCGCGGTTGCGGGCATAGCCGTCGGCGGCGGCGCGAAAGAAGCCGGCGAACCCGTCCCACGGGTCATCCTCTGCGAGTGCTCCCTGCGCCAGCAGCACCATGCGGTCGAGCTCCTTGCCGAGGACGGCGTCGAGCAACGCCTCCTTCGTCGGGAAGCGGCGGAACACCGTCCCGTGACCGACGCCTGCGCGACGCGCGACATCGTCCACGCTCACGTCGACGCCGCCCTCGGCGAAGCACTCGCACGCCGCGCCGATGACGCGGTCGAGATTGCGTTGCGCGTCGGCCCTCATGCGCCGACGGCGACGGCTCCGTCCGTCGCCTCGGTTTCGATCCGCGCGACGTGGCGCTTTCGTAGCAGTGAAAGCATGACGACGAGCGCGACGAGCACCAAGCCTGCGGCGCCGGCGAAGGCGTAGTGAAAGCCGTGCACGAGCTGCGCGTGCGAGCCGCCGTGCGTTTGGCTCGCGGCGAGCGTCGTCAGGATCGCAAGCCCGAGAGCGCCGCCGATCTGCTGCGATGTGTTGAACAGACCGGACGCAAGGCCCTGATCCTCGTCACGCAGCCCCGTCGTCGCGACGAGCGTCAGCGGCATGAACACGGCGCCCATGCCGAGGGACGCCACGATCATCCCGGGGAGAATGTCGGTGGCGTAGGAGCCGTGCACCGGCATGCGTGCGAAGAGCAGCATCCCGATCGCCGTCAAGAGCATTCCGACGGCTGCCACGGGCCGCACGCCGATCCGTGGGGCGAGGGTCGACGCGAGCCCGGCCGAAAGCATGATCCCGGCTGTGAACGGCAGGAACGCGATGCCGGCCTTCAACGGGTGATAGCCGAGAACGCGCTGCACGTACAGCGTGTTGAAGAAGAACATCGCAAACATCCCCGACATGACGAGGAACATCGTCAGGTTCGCGGTCAGGAGCGAGCGCACGCGGAAGATCGAGAGTCGAACGAGCGGCGACGCGGAGCGGAGCTCGAGCAGGATGAATGCACCGAGCAACGCCACCGCCAGCACGAAGAGACCGATGGTCGTGGTCGAGCCCCAGCCCTTCGTCTCAGCCTTGACGATCGCGTAGACGAGCGTCATCAGACCTCCGGTGACCGTCACCGCGCCGCCCAGGTCGTAGCCCTTGTGCGCCTGCTCGTCCTTCGACTCCGGCACGAGACGGAGCGCCGCGAAAAACGCGAACACGCCGACCGGCACGTTGACGAAGAAGATCCACGGCCACGAGAACGACTGCGTCAGCCAGCCGCCGAGCACGAGGCCGAACGCCGAGCCGCCGATGGCGATCGCGGCCCAGACGCCGAGCGCCTTCGCGCGCTCTTTGCCCTCGGCGAACGTCGTCGAGATGATCGAGAGCGCCGCCGGCGACACGAGCGCGGCGCCGAGTCCCTGGAGCGCGCGAAAGCCGATGAGCTGGCCGGAGCTCGACGAGAGCCCGTTCAGGAGCGATGCCGTCGTGAAGATGACGAGCCCGATGAGGAAGAGCCGCTTCCGCCCGAGCAGGTCGCCGGCGCGCCCACCGAGCAGGAGGAAGCCGCCGAAGACGAGCGTGTACGCGTTGATGATCCACTGGAGGTTGGCCTCGCTCAGTGCGAGATCCTTCTGGATGGACGGGAGCGCGACGTTCACGATGGTCGCGTCGAGGACGACCATGAACTGCGCGATGCAGATCAGGACGAGGACGACCCAGGGATTCGTCGAGGTGCGCTGGCTCATGCGAGGCGTTCTCCAATCTGTAACCGGACGGCTCAGTCCGTTTCAGAGTAGCGGCTGTGTGCTGGGGTTCGCGACTTAGACTGGTCAACGCCCATGGAGTCATCGCTTCCCGTCGCAGAGCGGCCTCGCAGGCCCGAGTGGATGAAGGTGCGCGCACCGTCGCGGGACGGCCGCTACTTCGACGTCCAGAAGCTCGTGCACGGCCTCTCGCTGAACACGATCTGCGAGGAGGCCCGCTGCCCGAACATCTCCGAGTGCTGGGGGCGCGGCACCGCCACGTTCCAGATCCTCGGCGACACGTGCACGCGCGCGTGCCGCTACTGCTACGTCCACTCCGGCCGGCCGGAGTCGCCGCCGGACGCGCTCGAGCCCCTGCGGGTCGCGCAGGCGGCGGCGCAGATGGAGCTCAAGCACGTGGTCGTCACCTCAGTCGACCGCGACGACGTCCCCGACCGCGGCGCGGCCCACTATGCGGCGACGATCCGCGCGTTGAAAGCCAAGCTGCCGGACGCGTCCGTCGAGGTGCTGACGCCGGACTTCCTCGGCGTCGAGGAAGAGGCGCTGCAGACGGTGCTCGGTGCGCGTCCCGACGTCTTCAACCACAACATCGAGACCGTCCGCCGGATCCACCCGAACATGCGCGGGGCCAAGGCGAGCTACGACACCGCGCTGTGGCTCCTGCGCCGGGCGAAGGAGATCGCCGACTACGACGTGCTCACGAAGTCGGGGATCATCGTCGGCCTCGGCGAAACGAACGACGAGGTGGTCGAGACGATGCGCGACCTGCGCGGCAACGGCGTCGACGTCGTCACGATCGGGCAGTACCTCCAGCCGAGCCCGAAGCACGCGCGCATCGACCGCTGGGTGCACCCGGACGAGTTCCGCTGGTTCCGCGAGCAGGGCGAGGCGCTCGGCTTCGGCTCCGTCTTCTCGGGACCGCTGGTGCGATCGAGCTACCGCGCCGACGAGCAGCGCCACGCAGCGGCCACGGGCCGCGGCGCCGTCGCGTACTAGCGGATTCCCGTATCGATGAAGAAGTTCGCGCGGGTGGATGCGCCCGCGACGACGCTGACGCGATCCGGGCGGATGCCGAAGCCGATCCTCGGCGCCGACGGCTGCCGCACCAGATAGGTCCCCGCCGCCAGCCGGACCGTATAGCGGCCGTGCAGGCCGACCGTCACGCGCGCCGCCGCCCGGCCTCCGCGCGAGAAGACGAGCACCGCTCCGCGAGCAGGCTCGTTGCAGGGCACCCCGACCCGGCACACGGGCGCGATCGGCCCGCGCATGACGACGCCGTGCAGGTTGCCGGTGAGCAGAACCAGGGTTGCAACGAGCACAGTCACTCGTTTGAGTGTGCCCGATTCCGGAAAAGCCCGCTTTCGGGGGATACGGTCTGTCGAAAGCCGACCCAAGGTGTGCCCAATCGACTGCGGCCGCAGGCGCTCTATGCGCCCGCGGAAAGGAGAGACCCATGCGAGCCAGGCTCGTACTCGCCGGACTTGCTACCTGCATCTTCGCTTTGCTCCCGGGCTCTGCTGCCGCAGTCCTGGGCGGTCAACCCGACGCGAGCCATCCGTACGTTGCCCTCGTGTCGGACGGGCCGACCGTATGCTCGGGCACCCTCCTCTCTCCGACGGTGCTGCTGACTGCGGCGCATTGCTTCGCCGCCGACGGCCAGGGCGCACCGGTGCGTGCGTACTTCGGGGAGGCGCCGACTCCCGGCGTCGGGGCCTACACGGGCGCCTATCACTTCGATCCGCAGTTCGCGGGTCTCGGCAACGGCATCCCGCACGCCGACAGCCACGACGTCGCGGTCGTGATCTTCAGCACCCCGATTCCCGCCTCGGTCACCGGCGGAATGTACGGGGCGCTCCCGAGCCAGGGGCTCGTCGACACACTGCAGAACAACACGCCCGTCGACCTCGTCGGCTACGGCATCGTCGGCTTCATCCGCGGCGGCGGTCAGCCGCAGCCGGTGGCCCTCTTCCAGCGGTTCCTCGGACAGACGACGGCGTTCAAGAGCAACGGCGCGATCGGCGACGAGTTCCTCAAGCTGCACAGCGGCGTCTGCTTCGGCGACTCCGGCGGCCCCGACCTGCTCGGCGGAACGAACATCGTCCTCGCCGAGAACTCGTTCCTGAACAACAACGTCTGCGCGGGTAACACGTACTCGTATCGCGTGGACACTGCGCAGGCGCAGTCCTGGATCACGAGCACGGTCGCCGCGAACGGCGGAAGCCTCTCGCACTAGTCCACGGCGCGCGGAGGCCTCCCCGGGGGCCTCCGCGCGTAATACTGAAGCGATGCCGGGGGTCGTTTCAGCGCTTGCCCTCACAATCGCGCTCTCGAGCCATGCGGCCGGAGCGCAGGTCCAGATCGCGGTTCGCGCGACCTACGACATGCAGTGCGGCTGGCCCGGCCCGCGCATCGAGGTCGTATTGCCGTCCGCGGAACGGCTGCCCGCGCGGATCACGCGCACTTCCGTCCTGGTGGACGGCAAGCCGCCGGCGGCTGTGGCTCGTTCCGGACAGACCGTGTCGCTCACGATCGTGCGCCCCTCGGGCGCGATGTGCGACGTGATCGGCCCGGGCGTCGCGCGCATCGTCTTTACCCACGCCGCGCACATCGGGAATCCGGGCCGCACCGGCCGATACCGGCTCTCCGTTCGGCACGGGAGCGAAGCGGTGTCGGGGGCCTTCAGCATCCGCTGAAGGCCCCCGATCCAATGAGTGCCTAGCTCGCCGCGAGCGCGGAAACGAGGTTTCCGACTTGCGGCGTTCCCCAGCCCGACGCAATGTCGTAGCCGGAGTGCGCGGTGTAACCGAAGGGCGTGCCCGCGAGCTGGTCGTTCCCGATGGTGATGTCGTGGAACGTGCTCGAGTAGCCGGCGCCCTCGGCGATCCCGTAGACGGTGTTGTTCAGATAGCCGAGCTTCGGCTTCGCCGCCAGGCCGCGAGCCTGGTCTGCGATGGCGATGATCGAGGCCCACTGCGGCGATCCGGCGCTCGTGCCGCCGAAGATGTAGAAGCCGCTGGCAGAGCCGAGGAAGCCCAGGTACGTGAGCACACCGCCGCTGATCGAGGCGTTGTACGACACGTCGGGCGTCGTGCGGTGCGTCGAGCCGGTCACACCCGTCTGGAATGACGGCGTCGGGAAGACAGTGCTCTCCGCGCCGCCCGTGGCGGCACCGAAGAACGGCTCGTTCCAGACCTGCTCGCCGCCGTACGAGGTCGTCGGGCAGTTGGTCGCGGTCGTGCACGTGACGGTCGCGAGACCGACCCTGCACGGAACGCCGATGGTGCAGCTCGGGGGCGGAGACCCGGCCAGGCCGTTGTAGTACGGATAGCCCTCCGTCCCGCCGATCCCGGTGACGAGCGGATCCGACGCCGGATACACGGCGTTCTCGGTCGTCCCGAGGTTGGTCGCGCCCCAGTCGCCGGCGGACGCGAGAACAGTGTCGCCCGCGGCGGCGGCAGTCGCATAGTTCTGATGCGCCTGCTGGAGCTGGATGTTGTTCCCGCCACCGTGGATCGAGCTCTCGAACGAACCGAAGCTCTGCGACATGATCGCGCCCGGGTACTTCGCGATCGCCAGCGCCTCAGCGGAGTTGATCGCGTTCCCGTGCGGATTCGGAGCGACGACGAGCACGATGTTTGCGCCGGGAGCCATGGCGTGCGCCCACTGGACGTCGAGGCTCGTCTCCTCGGCCCATCCGGCGATCGTCGAGCCGTCCTTTCCGCCGAAGCCGGCATTCGGGCAGCCGGCATCGCAGTCGACCGTGAACGACGGCGGGGCCGGCAGGCCGAACGCCGCGTCGAACGTCGCGAGGTCGCTCTGGACGGTCGGGCTCCCGTAAGCGTCGACGATCATGATCGTTTGGCCGGATCCATTGAGCCCGGCCGGGTACCCGTAAGCCGTGCGGAGGTCGCTCGGCGAGTAGCAGATGAGATTGTTCGCATGGCAGAACGGATTCGTGAACGAGGACGTCCCGGCCGGCTGCACGAGCGGATTGACCTGATACACGATGTCGTCCGATGCGGCGGTCGCGGAGCCTGCGGCCGCGAATACGGCCAGAGCCCCGACGAGTGTCAGCAGGGCCGCGGCGCCCAGCCGACGAGTGCGGCTTCCGAACAAGGTAACCCCCTTCGGTGTGGACCAACTGTTGGCGGCGCCAGCCT
>DATKQT010000031.1:0-116535 GCA_035532535.1 Gaiellaceae bacterium | reverse complement strand
GCGACTCGCGCCCGCGTCAACGGGCTTGCAACAAGCCGCATTACATGTCCTACGAAAGCAACCCGATCGGACGGAATGAGAACATACGTTTCCGGTCCGACGGCGATGGGAGACTTGAGTTACGCCAGAACGGGTGGCGGGATGGTGCGTTCCTACTCGTGGACGGCGGCCCTGGCGTCAACCGGGGCCGTCGGCTCGCCTGAACTGGGCGCCTGGCTCGACTGACCGTCGCATAAGAGAGCGCCTATGGTTTCGCCAATCAAAACGCCAATCTCCCTATAGAGCGCCGTGGCAGCCGTCCCGCCTGCGCCGCAGTCATTGCGCCGGCCGCGACCCGGCTCCCTCGACCGCCCCGTCAACGGACGCCTCTACCGCGGAACCTGGCTCCTCGTCGGCCTGCCGCTCCTGGTTCTCGCCTTCAGCGTCACGCGACCTGCTGCGCTGCAGCCGCCGAACCTGCCGCCCGCCTTCGATCGCACCGACGCCCGCGCGCTCGCCGCCAACCTCGCTCTCCGCTACCCAGGCCGGGTGCCCGGAACGCCGGCGGCGGCGGCGGCCGCCCGCTGGTTCGCCCGGCAGCTGACGCCGTACGGCTACGCGGTCGAGTCGGAGCCGTTCTCCGCCCCGATCCCCGGCCACGGCCGGGTGCGCCTCCTCAACCTCGTCGTGGAGAAGCGGGGTCTCTCGCACAAGACGATCGTCGTGCTCGCCCATCGCGACGACGCCGGCGTCGGCCCCGGAGCGAACGACAACGCCTCCGGCACCGCCGCGCTCATCGAGCTCGCCCGCGCCTATGCGCCCACCGGCGGCGCCGCGCAGCTCCGGCTGCCGTACTCCCTGCTCTTCCTCTCCACCGACGGCGGCGCCTACGGCGGGCTCGGCGCCGCCGCCTTCGCAGCCGATTCGCCCCAGCGCCAGGACGTCATCGCCGTGATCGACCTCGACGCCATCGCCGGGACGGGTCAGCCCCGGCTCGAGCTGGCCGGCGACACGGCCCGCTCGCCTGCGTCCGGCCTCGTCGAGACGGTCCGCGCCCAGATCGCCGCGCAGACCGGCACCGACCCCCAGCGCGCGAGCGCCCTCCAGCAGCTCGTCGACTTCGGGTTCCCGTTCAGCGCGTACGAGCAGGCGCCGTTCGTCGCGCGCGGCATTCCGGCGGTCACGATCACGACGTCTCCCGACCGGCCGCCGAGCGGTGTCGGGGACGGCCCGGGTGGACTGGACGGCGCACGCCTCGGCCAGATCGGACGGGCGACGCAGAACGTCGTCGACGCCCTCGAGCAGGGGATCGCGCTGTCGGCCGGGCCGTCCAGCTACGTCTACCTCGGCAGCCGCGTCGTTCGCGGCTGGGCGATCGAGATCGTGCTCGTCGCCGCGCTCCTGCCGTTCCTCGTCGCAGCGGTCGACCTCTTCGCGCGCTGCCGCCGGCGGCGGATTCGGATCTCCCCGGCCCTGCGCAGCTACCGCAGCCGTCTCGGCTTCTGGGCCTGGTGCGGCGGGCTCTTCGCCCTCTTCGCGGTCGCCGGCGCCTGGCCCGGCGGCGCGGCCCGGCCACCGCTGCTGACAGAAGTCCACTGGCCGGCCACCGCCCTCGCAGGCCTCGCCATCCTGGCCGCCGTGGGCTGGCTCGTCGCCCGTGACCGGCTGTACCCCCGCCGGCCGGTCGGGCCGGAGGAGATCCTGGCCGGGCATGCGGGCGCCCTGCTCGCCCTCGGCGTCGTCGCCCTGCTCGTCGTGGCCACGAACCCGTTCGCGCTCATCTTCCTGCTGCCTTCACTCCATCTGTGGCTGTGGCTGCCGCAGGTGCGCGGCCGCGCGTTCGCCCTCCGTGCCGCAGTGCTCGTGTTCGGCTTCTCCGGGCCGGCGCTCCTCATCTGGTCGTTCGCCGCGCGCTACGGGCTCGGGTTCGAGGCGCCGTGGTACATCGCCTGGCTGTACTCACTCCGCTACGCGGCGGCTCCCGGATTCCTCATCGGCCTCGCCTGGGCGGCGGCGGCGGCCCAGCTCGTGGCCCTCTCAGCCGGCCGCTACGCGCCGTACCCGACGGCGGCGGAGCGCCCGCCCCGCGGCCCGATCCGGGAGACGATCAGACAGCTCGTGCTCGCGCGGCGGCGGCACGGATCCGAGGCTGCACGCCGCGCGTTACACGGCTAGGTGAGTCGCGCAAGACGGATTGCCTCCCGTCCACACACTGGGGCGCCGCGCTAGATCGGCAGATACGGGACGGCTGCGCCCGCGTCGAGCATGCCGTCGCCCCGCGCGACGTGAACGAGCGCATTCGCCGCGGCGGCGCGCACGATCATGTGCGACTCCTGGCCGGCGAGCGGCTCGAGGACGACTTCGCCGGCGTCGCTGCGTGCACGTGCGCGCACGAGCTCGTCGCGGGCCGCGTTGCGCTGCAGCGGCGACGCGAGCCGTCCGTGCTCGAACCGGGGAAGTGGGTCGGCGAGCCCCTGCAAAGCGCGGATCGCGGGCTTGACGAACAGCTCGCAGCCGACGAGGGACGACACCGGGTTGCCCGGCAGTCCGAACACGAGCGTGCGGCCGCGAACGCCGAACGCGACGGGCTTGCCCGGCTTGACCGCGACCTGCCAGAAGACCTCCTCGACGCCGAGCTCGACCTCGATGCGACGAACGAGGTCGTGCGGGCCGACGGACACACCACCGGAAGTGACGAGCACGTCGGCGGCCAGGCCGCGCTCGAGGGCATCGCGATGCGCATCTTCGTCGTCGGCCACCGCGGGCAAACGCTCGACATCGGCGCCGACGGCAGCGAGTGCCACAGCGAGCATGAGTGCGTTCGCCTCATACACCTGTCCCGGCGCGAGCGGCCTCCCCGGCGCGACGAGCTCGCTTCCCGTGGCGAGCACCGCGACGCGCGGCCGCCGTGCACAGACGACCTCCGCGACACCGGCGGCGGCGAGTGCGCCGAGCTGCGCCGCACTCAGCCGAACCCGCGCCGGAACGACCGGGTCGCCGGCGCGGACGTCACCGCCGCGCGGCCGGACGTGCGTGCCGGCCTCGATCGGCTCCGGCACCTCGACACTGTCGTCCTGCTCGACAACGACTTCGATCGGGGCCACGGCGTCGGCGCCGTCGGGAACGACGCCGCCGGTCGAGATGCCCATCGCCTGCCCGGCGTCGAGGCGGCCGCCGGCCGGGCTTCCGGCGGCGATGCTCCCGACAATGGAGAGCGTCCCGGGAACGTCCGCCGAGCGAAGGGCGAACCCATCCATCGCGGAGCTCGGGAACGGGGGCAGGTCGACGGTGGCGAGCGCCGGCTGGGCGGTCACACGGCCCGCGGCCGCCTCGAGCGCCACCGTCTCAGGCACGAGCGGCGCGCAGTTGGCCAGGATCCGCGCCTGCGCATCCTCGACAGTGAGTAAAGCCCGCACGATCGGCCCATAACCTAGCGATGCCGGAAACGCTCATCGCGGGCCGCTACCGCCTGGACGAGCTCATTGGTCGCGGCGGGATGTCCGAGGTCTGGGTCGCAACCGATCTCGAGCTCGGGCGGCGCGTCGCGGTCAAGCTGCTCGCGCCGAACGAGGACATCGCGCGCTTCGAACGCGAGGCCCGCGCCGTCGCCGCGCTTGCGGACCCGAACGTGACCCAGCTGTACGACTACGGCGAGTCGGACGGCAGGCCGTTCATGGTGCTCGAGTACCTCAGCGGTGGATCGCTCGAGGATCTGCTGCGGGCAAACGGCGCGCTCCCCGACGGCGACACGCATCGCATCGCCGCGGAGATCGCCGCCGGGCTGGCGCACGCACATGCGCGTGGAGTCATCCACCGCGATTTGAAGCCGTCGAACGTCCTCTTCGACGAGGAAGGGCGCGCGAAGCTCTCGGACTTCGGCATCGCGCGGATGGCCGCCGGCGACGGGACGCTCACCGAGGCGGGAACGGTGCTCGGGACCGCCGCGTACATCTCTCCGGAACAGGCAGCCGGGCTGCCGGCCACCGCGGCGAGTGACGTCTATTCGTTCGGCGTCCTCCTCTTCCGGATGCTGACCGCCAGGCTGCCGTTCGAGTCCGACGATCCACTGACGCTCGTTGTCCAGCATCGCGACGAAGCGCCGCCGCTCGTCACGGACATACGGCCCGACGCGCCCCTCGAGCTCGCCGCCACGGCGACCGCCGCCCTCACGAAGGATCCCGCCGCCCGGCCGCCCAACGGCGCGGCGCTCGTGGACGCGCTCGCCGGCGTCGGAGCTGCACTCGGGGCCGACACCGAGGTCACCCGCGTGATGGCCGGCTTTGCGCCGCCGCCGCGGCGCCCGCGGCGCGGCCGCGTGCTTGCTGTCGCCGTCCTCCTCATCCTCGCACTCGCCGGCGGCGTCCTTGCGTACGCGGTGACGCGGCCCGCCGACGGCCCCCGCGTGCCGGCGGGAACGCTTCCGTCACCGCGCTCCCATTCGATGACCACGAGGCCCGGCACAGCGACGACTGCGTCGACGACCACGACTGCGCCGGCGACGACCACCGCTGCTCCGACAACCACCCACCACATCGCGACGACGCGGCCGGCGACGACCACGCGCCCTGCGCCGACGACGACGTTCGCCGCGACGACCACGTCGGCGTTCACCACCACGACCGTGCCGACCACGACCGTGCCGACCACGACGGTTCCGACCACGACCGAGACGACGACAACTCCGGCGACGACCGGCTAGGGCGTCGTCGTCTGCGTCGTGTCGGGCGTCGTCGGCACGGTGGTCGTCGTGTCAGGCGGCGGCTCGGTGGTCGTCGCCACGGTCGTCGCGGCAACTGTGGGCGTCGTCACGGTCACGACGGTCTGCGGCGTCGGCTTCGGCTTCGCGGTTGTCGTGGTCGTCGCCGTGGTCGTCGTCCCGTACGCGAGGCCGTACTCGTACAAGCCCTTCCACGGCAGCCAGACCGGCTTCGCCGTCGGTGCCGGGAACGGAACGTCACCGCGTGTCCCGTCGGCCGTCTCCATGAACAGGTGCCAGATGTCGGCCGGGAACGTCGGGCCGGAGACGGCGATCCCGTGCACGTCGAGCATCGGAATCTCTCCCTGCGGATAGCCGATCCACACGGTCGCCTCGAGCCTCGGTGTGTACCCCGAGAACCAGGCGTCCGCGTAGTTGTCCGTCGTGCCGGTCTTGCCGGCGTCCGTGCGGCCCGCAACGTGCGCTCCGCGACCGGTGCCGTAGAGCATGTTCTGCATGAGCACCTGGGTGACGGTGCTCGCGACCCAATCGGGGATGACGCGCTCTTGCTGCGGCTTTCCCCAGCCGGCGCTCGTGTCCACCTTCCCGTTGGGAAGCACGACCTTCGTGATCGCCATCGGCTTCGAATAGACGCCGCCCGCCGCGAGCGTCGCGTAGGCACTCGCCTCCTCGAGCGGCGTCACGCTCTCCGCACCGAGCGCGATGGACGGATTCGGCGTCAACACCGACGTGCGGATGCCGAGCTTGCGCGCCATGTCGACGATGTTCTGCGCGCCGACGTCGAGCGCGAGCCGCGCGTACACCGTGTTGTCCGACTGGACCGTCGCGCTCGACAGCAGTTCGACGCCGGCATAGGTGTGCTCGTACGTCTGCACGTTCCACTTCAGCGGCGCGTAGTAGAACGGCGCCGACAGATACGTCGTCGTGAACGGGTTCAACCCTTCCGACACCGCCGCAGTGAGAGCAATCGTCTTGAAGGTGGATCCGGGCTGGCGCGCACCGCTCGTGACGAAGTTGAACTGGTTGCCCGTCTTGCCGGGCGTCACCGCGCTCATGGCGCGAATTGCACCGTTGCTCGGGTCGATCGAGACGATCGCAGCCGCCGGGTCGGTCGGCCGGTCGAGGACGTGCGTCACGGCCACCGTCGCAGCTCGCTGCAATCCGGGGCGAATGGTCGTGTACACCCTCAGGCCACCCTCACGCACGGTGTTCGTCCCGTACGCCTGCTGCAGGAGATCCTCGACATAGCCGAAGAAGTACGGCTCGTGGATCGACGTATACCGGGTGCCCGGGTGAAGATCGAGGTGGCGGTCGGCTCGTGCCGCGATGTACTGCTCGGAGCTGATGTCGCCGTTGACGAGCATCGCGTGCAACACGTCGTCGCGGCGCACAAGGGCGTCTTCCGGCCGGACGAACGGGTCGTAGATAGACGGTGCCTGCGGCAGCCCCGAGAGCAGCGCCGCCTGGTCGAGGGTCAGCGCGCGGGCAGGCTCGGAGAAGTACGTCTCCGCCGCCGCCTCGATGCCGTACGCGTGATTGCCGTAGTACACCTGGTTGAGATACGCGGTCAGGATGTGCTGTTTCGACCAGTGCCGGCCGAGCTTGATCGCAAGACACGCCTCCGTGAGCTTGCGCTGCAGGGTCTGCGCACGCGAGAGATAGAGGTTGCGCACAAGCTCCTGCGTGATGGTCGAGCCGCCCTGCACGATCTTGCCGGCGCGCACATCGGCAACAAGGGCTCGCGCAATGCCGATCGGGTCGATGCCGCCGTGCTCATAGAATCGTCTGTCCTCGATCGCCACCGTCGCCTTCGGCACCCACGAGCTGATGTGTGCCCACGGCACCGGCGTGCGGTTGTGCTCGGCGGGGATGACGCCGAGCTCCGAGCCGTCGGCGGCATACACGACGGAGTTCTGTCCAACCGCAACGGGGCGAAGCGCGCTGAGGTTGCAGCTCGAGCCGAACACCGCCTCTCCGCCGAGTGTCGCAGCGACGAGCACGAAGGGGGCGACGAGGAGCGCGACGACGATGAGGCGCTTACGCGTCCGGAGCTTCCGGATCTGGCCGCGGCGCTTGCGGCGGCGGTAGGCGCTCATCCGAAGACGCCGAGCGTGCGCAGCCGAGCGTGCGCACGCAAGCGGAGCTCGCTCTCGAGTCGCAGCGCAGCGGCCGCGTCGGGCGCCGCGGCGCGGACGGTCACCGTGGCGTTTGCGTCGAGGCCGGTGACAGCGACGACCGCGTCGCGCTCCCCGGCCACCTCATCCCGCAGTGCGTCGACGGCGGCATCGAGATCGCAGATGAGCGGCAGCTGAACGGTGATCTCCGCGAGCGTCTCCCGGTTGCGGATGGAGGAGTTGAGGATGGTGTCGGAGGCGAGCTTGTCGTTCGGGACGACGAGCCGCGACCCGTCGGTCGTGCGGATGAACGTGTACGTCAAGCCGATGTCCTCGATCACGCCGTCGACGCCGCCGTAGCTCACACGGTCGCCGAGCCGGATGGGCTGCGTGAGCGCGATGAGGATGCCGGCGACGAAGTTCGCGAGCGTGCGCTGCGACGCGAAGCCGACGATGAGGGCCAGCACGGCGGAGGAGGCCAGGAGCCCCCCTGCGACGGCACGCACCTCCGGAATGACGAGCAGCGCCGAGAAGAAGCCGATGACGAGGATCGCCGTGCTGATGGCGCGCCGCAACACGCGATAGCGCGTCATCGCCTCAGGCGGCAGCGTGCGACGGCTGAGCCACCAGCCGACGGCGCGCTCCACCAGCCACACGGCGGCGAAGACTGCTGCGGCGATGACGATGCGGTGCCAGGACGGCATGCGGTCTTCCTACTTCGACGCGGGCTCGTCCAACTCTTCCACCGGCCGCCGGCCGGCGAAGCCGTCGTCGATCCGGTGCCAGTAGCGGATCTCGTCCTCGCCGAGCATCCAGCAAAGGAGGACGGTCTCGCCCTGATGGAGTGCCGGGAAATCGATCAGCCCCTCGTCCACGTCCTTCACCTCGGCGCCGTGCTCGGCGATCGCGTCGACGGCGTGGGCGAGAGAACGCGCCTCGCGCTCGACCGCCGCACTCGCGTCGGCGAGCACGGCCGGCGGGATCCCGCCGCCGTTTCCACGGATGCGGCCCTCGAGCTCCTCCTGCTGTGCGAGCGCCGCGATGTGCGCGCGACGGTGCTCGACCATCCGCTCGACGAGCGGGCGGACGTGCTCGAGCTCGGCGTTCGCCTCCTCTGGACTGAAGTGCTTCACGGTCCACAGCCTAGGATCAGCGCGTGGATCGCGCACGTCTCGCAGCGTGGACGGGCCTCGTCGGCCTCCTCGCGGCGCTCAACTACGCCGCACGGTTCTCCGGCTCGAGCAGCACGTCGAGCAACGCGCACAACGACGTCTACAGCTACTCGACCTTCGCGGGCGGGCTCATCGTCTACCTCGTCTGGTTGGGGGCGGTGCTCTGGATTGCAGCCGGCCGGCGGGATCTGCTTGCGCTTCGACTCCCGCGCTCGCTGCCACGCGCCGCAGGTCTGGCGGTCGCCGCAGTGGCCGCCATCTATCTCATCGAGGCGATCGTCTCGGTCATTCCGCTGCCGGAGAGCCCCGGGAAAGAGCAGGGCCTGACCCCCACGCACTGGGAGCCGGCCCATGCGGGCGCGTTCGCTGCGAATGTCGTGCTGTACGCGCTCGTCGCGCCGGTGGTCGAGGAGCTGACGTTCCGCGGTCTGGGACAGTCGCTCCTCGCCTTCCTTGGACGCTGGCCGTCGATGGTCGTCGTCGGCATCAGCTTCGGCCTCGCGCACGGGCTCGTGGAGGCGCTGCTCGTCCTCGTTCCCTTCGGCATCGCGCTCGCCTGGCTGCGCGACCGCACGAAGAGCGTCTACCCGGGGATGATCGTGCACGGGCTCTTCAACGGCGTCGCGCTCGCCGTTGCCGTGCTGACCTAATCTTCCTCTTCCTCTTCGAGCTCCTCGGCCTCGTCTTCGTCGCCGTCCTCGACCTCGGCGAACTGGTCCGGCGTGACCTCGTCGAGGAAGTTGCGGAACTTCGCCACTTCCTCGTCCAGCCGGTCCTGGTCGATCTCCTCACCCTCGAACTCGATCGCCGACTCCTCGATGACGCGGTCGGCGGCGAAGATCGGCGCCTCTGCGCGGATCGCGAGCGCGATCGCGTCCGAGGGCCGGGAGTCGATCTCGATCTCGCCGCCGTCCTGTTGCAACGTGATCTGCGCGTAGAAGGTGTTCTCGCGCAGCTCGGTGACGGTGATGCGGATGATCTGGGCTCCGAGCTGCTCGAGCATGTCGCTCAGCAGGTCGTGCGTCATCGGCCGCGGCGGCGCCTGGCTCTGCAGCTTCATGAGAATCGCCGCCGCCTCAGGATGCCCGATCCAGATCGGGAGGAACTTGTTCCCGTCGGCGGTCTTCAACAGGACGATCGGCTGCTTGCCGACCAAGTCGAAGCTGACGCCGTAGATGAGCATCTCCTGCATCCCCGACCTCGGACCGAATATAGCTCAGGGCACCGAGACGAAATCCGTATCCACGCCGTGCTCGCCGCCGTTGAGCCGCAATGACCGCTCACTGGCTCGAGGACATCGAGGCGTTCGAGGCCATCTCGCAGGACGCAGACACGCGCCGTATCGTCCTACGCATGTCCGCGCTCTCGAAGGGCGGGTCGATTCCGGGCTTCCTGGACGAGCTCGCGCGCGAGCGGGGCCTCGACGACGAGACGAAGGGCCAGCTGCGCGAGATCGCCTCCGACCGGACGTTCCTGCTGGCGGTGGAGGAGTATCTCCGGCGCACGCACCCGATCCACTGACCCGACCGCGCTACACTTCCGGCCGCTCGCGGGCGATTAGCTCAGTTGGTTAGAGCGCCGCTCTGATAAGGCGGAGGTCCGTGGTTCGAATCCACGATCGCCCATCCCGCATGTTTCAGGTCAGCAGCAGGCCCGCCATGCGGCGGCGTGCGAGCCAGATCCCGAACGCCCCGAGTGCGACGAGATACGCCGCGTTGACGAGGTTCGTCGGCCCGACCGTGCCGAGCGTGAGCGAGCGCACGAGGACGATCGCGTTGTAGAGCGGCGAGAAGCGCACCACCCACTGGATCGCCAGGGGGTACACGCTCAACGGATAGAACGTCGCGCTGAAGAGGAACATGGGCAGCTGCACGAGTTGCACCATGTCGAAGTCCTGCCAGCTGCGGATGAACGTGGACGCGCCGATGCCCATGCCGGCGAAGCCGAAGCCGACGACGAGCGCCGCCGGCAGCGCGAGCAGGCCCCACCAGGAATGGATGAGCCCGAGCGACGCCGCCGTGACGACGAAGCCGGCCGCGTACAGCAGGCCGCGGAATTGCGCCCACGACGTCTCCCCGAGCGCGACGTCGGTCGGGCCGAGCGGTGTCGCCAGCACGGCGTCGTACACCTTCGCGTATCGGAGCTTCCAGAAGACGTTCGTGGTGGCGTCGTAGATGGCGCCGTTCATCGCCGACGACGCGAGCAGCGCCGGCGCGATGTAGCTCGCGTACGAGACGCCGTTGACGCGACCGACGTAGTGCCCGAGCCCGAAGCCGATCGACGCGAGATAGAAGAGCGGTTCGAACAGCCCGCTGAAGATGATCAGCCACGAGCGGCGGTACACCATGAGGTTGCGCTCGAAGAGCAGATGCGCGCGCGTGCCGGCGAACGTCGTCATAGCACGAGCCTCTTCGTATAGCTGCGCTCTGCGAGCACGAGACCGACGGCTGCGAGCGTCACGAGGTACGCGACGTGAACGAGTGCCATTCCCCACGTCACCGTTCCGAGCGTCAGATGCCGTATGAGGTCGACGCCGTGCCAGAGCGGCGTCGCGTACGCGAGCTGGCGCAGCCCCTCGGGCAGCCGCGACACCGGGAAGAACGTCCCCGAGAAGAGGAAGAGCGGGACGATGCCGAAGCGGAACAGCGCGGCGAACCAGCTGTCCTTCTTCGCCCACGCGGCGAACCCGGCGATCGGCGCGCTGAACGCGATGCCGATGAGGATCGCCACCGGCCACGCCAGGATCGCGTACGCGGAGTGCAGCGCCCCGAACGCGGCCAGGATCGCGAGGTAGATGCCGCTCGACGCCGCGACTCGCGAGGCGAAGTAGAGCTGGTGGCCGACGAGGACGTCGCGGATTCGCAACGGCGTCGCGAGCATCGCGTGGTACACGCGCGTCCAGCGGATGGACGCCATGACCGGATAGGTCGCCTCGAACGACGCGATCTGCATGGCGACCGCGGCCAGAAGCCCCGGCGCGACGAACGAGATGTACGACACGCCGAGCGGATGCGCACCGTGATTCACGAGCTTGCCGAGCCCGACGCCGAGTGCGGTGAGATACAGGACGGGGTTGAGCACGCTGGAGACGACGCTTCCCCGCCAGACGCGCCGGTACGACGCGACCCAGTGCTCGTATGCGCGCAGCGAGCCCGACATCACTCGATGAGTGTTCGGCCGGTGAGGCGGAGGAAGACGTCCTCCAGGGTCGAGCGTCGCACGAGCACGCTCAGCGGCTGCAGCCGCTCGTGCGCAAGCGGGACGAGTGCGTCGCCATCGTCGGTGTAGAGCAGGATCCGGTCCGGCAGCACCTCGATGCGCGCTGCTCGTCCGTCGAAGACGTCCGCCTCGATCGCCGGGGCTTCGCCCGAAAAGCGGAGCTCGACCACCTCGCGTGTCGACAGCCGCTGGATGAGCTCGATCGGTGAGCCTTCCTCCGCGATCGTGCCCTGGTGCATGATCACAAGCCGGTCACACAGCTGCTCGGCCTCGTCCATGTAGTGCGTCGTGAGGACGAGCGTCACGCCCTGCTGCTTCAGCCGGAACAGCCGGTCCCAGACGACGTGACGCGCCTGCGGATCGAGCCCCGTCGTCGGCTCGTCCAGCAACAGGACGTCTGGGTCGTTCACGAGTGAGCGCGCGATCGTGAGCCGCCGCTTAATGCCGCCGGAGAGCGGTTCGACCGGATCGTCCGCGCGCTCCGAGAGCTGCACGAACTCGAGCAGCTCGTCCGTCCGCACGCGCAGCTCTTTCCGGGACAGCCCGAAGTAGCGCCCGTAGATGACGAGGTTCTCGCGCACCGTGAGCTCGAGGTCGAGCGTGTCGAGCTGTGGGACGACGCCGAGCCGCCCGCGGATCGCAGGGCCGTCGCTCGCCGGGTCGAGGCCGAGGACGCGCAGCGTGCCGGCGGTGATCGGCGAGACGCACCCGATCATGCGCATCGTCGAGCTCTTGCCCGCACCGTTCGGCCCGAGGAAGCCGAACGCCTCGCCCTTGCGGACGTCGAAGTCGATCGCGTCGACGGCGGTGAGAGCGCCGAAGCGCTTCGTCAGGCCGCGTGCATGGATGAGCGCGCCGTTGTCGGCCACGAGCCAACGTTACTTCCCGTGCCAGGTTCCAGTCTCTCTTCCCTTGCCAACGCGCGCGGGCTCGGGACAACTCTCCTACATGCGGCCGGACGCACGCTCCAGCGCTTCCGCGATCTCTTCCAGCTCGTGCTCGTCGGCGAACAGAAGCTCGACACGGCCGCTCGACACCTTCGCGTGGAAACCGGTCAGCCGCTGCATCGCGTCACGCACACGGCCGGCGATCGCCGGGTCGACCGGCGTCGCGCGCACGCGCGGCTTCTGCTTCGCGCCGGCCCACTTCGCACGCTGCTCGGCGACGCGCACCGACAACCCCTTCTGCACGATCTCGCGCGCGAGCCTGCGGCGCCCTTCGTGATCGGGAACGGCGAGCACAGCGCGCGCGTGGCCTTCGGTGAGTTGGCCGCGCTCGACCATTCCGAGCACGTCGTCGGGAAGGTCGAGCAGGCGGATCCGATTCGAGACCGATGGCTTCGACCGGCCGACGCGCTCGGCCACCTCGCCGAGCGAGAGGGAGAACTCGTCGATGAGCACCGCGTACGCGCGCGCCTCCTCCACCGCCGTCAGTTGCTCGCGGGCAACGTTCTCGACGAGCCCGAGCAGGAGCGTGTCGCGGTCGTCGGTCTCGCGCACGACCGCCGGAACCGTCTGACGCCCCGCTTCACGCGCTGCACGCCAGCGCCGCTCGCCGGCGACGATCTCGTATCCGCCGGCCGTGCGAGGCCGGACGAGCAGCGGCGAGATGACGCCCTGCGACCGGATCGACTCCGCGAGCCCCGATCCCGCTTCGCCGTCGAACCGCTTGCGCGGCTGACGCGGGTTGGGGTGGATCGCGTCGACCGACAGCTCGATCAACTCGGGCGAGCCCGGCTCGAGGCCGCCGACGAGAACCTCGAGGCCGCGGCCGAGGCCTCTGCGATTAGCTGCGCTCGACAAGCTCCATCGCCACCTTCCAGTAGGCGTCGGCTCCGGCGGAGCGACGGTCGTAGGCGATCGCCGGCAGCCCATGGCTGGGCGCCTCCGCAAGGCGCACCGAGCGAGGGACCGACGTCCTGAAGACGAGCGGGCCGAAATGCCGTCGCACCTCGGCCTCCACGTCCTGCGCGAGGCGCGTGCGTGCGTCCACCATCGTCATCAGCACGCCGCCGATGCCGAGACGCGGGTTGAGCCGGCGGCGGATGAGCTCGATCGACTGCATCAGTTGCGTCAAACCTTCGAGCGCGTAGTACTCGGCCTGCACCGGAACGAGCACGCGGTCGGCGGCTGCGAGCGCGTTCACCGTCAGCGGGCCGAGGGCCGGCGGGCAGTCGATGAAGACGAAGTCGTACTGCGACGTCCCGGCCGCGAGCGCCTGCGCGAGGTAACGCTCCCCGTCGCCGCGCGCCGCGAGCTCGACGACGGCGCCGGCGAGGTCGGGCTTCGACGGGACGAGATCGAGGTTCGCGAACGCGGTGTGTTTCGCCAGGTCGGCGAGCGGGGCGCCGTCGAGCAGGTCGTAGCTCGAGGTGCCGTTCGCGCGCATGCCGAGGCCCGAAGTGGCGTTCGCCTGCGGGTCGAGGTCGACGACAAGTGCGCGCTCGCCTGCCTCCGCGAGGCACGCAGCGAGGTTGATGGCGGTCGTCGTCTTGCCGACGCCGCCCTTCTGGTTCGCGAGTGCGTAGATCCGGCCCACGGACCTCATTGTTGCTTCAAGGCCGGACAGGGGATATCGGTCGCATATTCCCCTACAGAGAGTCCGGCTAGACGAGCGGGCGCTTCTTCGGCATGCCGGCCCGCCGCGGGAACCCGGGTGGCGTCGGTGCAAGCTTGCGGATGACGACGAGGCCGTCACGCTCCTCCGGTACGTCGCCGCCGAGCAGGGAGGAGACGCGCGCGACCACCGACAGATCGGCGGATGCGCCGACCCACAGGATCGCGGCGCCGCCGGGCCGGACGAGCGACAGGCAGAGCTCGGCGGCGACTGGCGGCTGCGCAAGCGCCTTCGCGAGCGCGACGCCGTAGCTGTCCGCCTCCTGCTCCTCGGCGCGGCCCCAGAGGACACGCGCATTCTGCGGCGCCCACCGCTCGAGGAAATCGCACTTGCGGCGCGACGCCTCGAGCAGCGTCACCTCGCGGTCGGGCAGGGCAAGCGCGAGCGGGATTCCGGGCGAGCCGCCACCGGAGCCGACGTCGACGATCGGCCCGTCGAAGGACCGCACGAGATCGGTCGCGCGGAGCGCGTCCTCCACGAGCATCGTCCGCGCTTCCGCCTCGTCGCGCAGCCCGGTCAGCCCCGGCGTCGCGAGGACCGCCCGGAGCCAGTCGTCAGTCAGCGGGGACGACGACGACGTAGCGGTTCGGCTCCGTGCCGTCGGAGCGGGTCTCGACGCCCTCATGCTCCTTCAGCGCGAGATGGACGACCTTTCGTTCGACCGCCGTCATGGGGTCGAGCTCGACGGGAGCGCCGCTCGCGCGAACCTGCTCCGCCGTGCGCAGCGCGAGCGACTCGAGCGTCGCGCGACGACGCTCGCGGTAGCCGGCGGCGTCCACGACGATTTCCTTGCGCGGATCGTCGCCGCGGCGATGTGAGATCGCGTTCATGAGGTACTGGATGGCATCGATCGTCTGGCCGTGCCTGCCGATGAGGAGCCCCGCGTCGGCGGCGGTCACCGTGGCGACGAGCGACTCGTCGTTCTCGTGCACGTCCAGCCTGCCGTCGACCCCCAGCACATGCGTCATCCGCGTGAGCAACGCGCGCAGGTCGCCTGCAGCGTCGCTCTCGTCGATCGCCGTGGCCTCGACTGCATCCGCGGGAGCCATCGCGACGACGCGCGCGGGCTCGTACCCGACTCCGAGAAGGCCGCGCTCGCCTTCAGAGACAACCTCGAACTGCACTGCCGTCTTGTCCAGCCCGGGATGACGCAGCTCGAGCTCGCGGAGTGCCGCCCACTTCGCCTCGCCGACCGTCTCCCCCGTGGCTTCGACGGTCACGTTGCTCATCGCCTGCGAGCCGCGCCTTTCTTCCGCCGCACCTTGCGCGGTTGGCCCGCGGGGCGGGGCGTCTCGGCCTTCGACGCTTCCGGCGCCGGCGGTTTCGCGCCGTTGCCGTCGCTCCCATCGTCCTTGGGCGGCGTCCGCGATGTCCGCTTGAAGAGATCAGGCGGTGGCGTCTTCGGCATCAGCCGCCGCGTGATCAGCCCCTGCCCGACGGTCCACAGGTTCGTCGTCACCCAGTACAGGACAAGGCCGGCCGGGAAGCGCGCTATCACGAACACGAAGACGAGCGGCATGAACATGAAGAGGATCCGCTGCGTCTTGTCCGCAGTCGCCGACATGTACAACGTCGACATCATCTGGCTCGCGACGTACACGACGAGCAGCACGTAGCCGCCCCAGTGCGTCGTCGTATGCGCCGCAATGGAGGGAATGAAATGGAGGAAGGAGAGGTTGCCGCCGGGCGGGTGCTTCGAGAACGTCTTGAGCGAGTAGTAGAGCGCGATGAAGACCGGAAGCTGGAACAGCATCGGCAGGCACGAGGCCGCAGGGTTGATGTTGTTCTCGCGGTAGAACTTCATCAACTCCTCGTTCTGCTTCGCCTTGTCGCCCTTGTACTTCTTCTGAATCTCCTTCATCTGCGGCGCGTGGCGCTGCAGGCTCTGCATCGAGTGGATCTGCTTCACCGTCAGCGGAACGAGCAGCATCCGCACGATCACGGTGAGCGCAACGATCGACCACGCCCACGGCAGGCCGATGGTGAAGTGCAGCCAGTTGAGGACGTGCCGCGCTGTGTGCTCGAGCGGCGTGATCGGCGAGAAGACGAGCATCGCGTGCATCATCGAACCGGATCGAATCCTCCGCGGCTCCACGGGTTGCAGCGCAGGAGCCGCCACCCCGCGAGCGCGCTGCCGCGCAGGAGCCCCTTCTGACGGACAGCGTCGATCGCGTACTGCGAGCACGAGGGGTGGTACTTGCACGTCGTCGGGAAGAGCGCGCCCCACGTCACGCGATACACCCAGACTGCAGCCACGCCGACGCGATACATCAGGCGGCCGCCTTCGTCATCGAGAGCACCTCGTCGATCCGCTCGCCCAACCACTCGAAGCCGTTGGCCGCAACCGCCTCGGCGACGCCCGGCCGCACGATCAACACGTAGTCGCGGCCGGTCGGCACACGTTCGAGGCGCGCGCGCCACAACTCCCGCAGCTGCCGCTTGAGCTTGTTACGGGCCACCGCGTTCCCGACCGAGCGGGGGACGGACATGCCGAAGCGCGGCTCGGCCGGCTCCTCCTGCCCGAACCAGTACAGAACGAGGAACCGCGACGAGACCGACCGGCCCTGGCGGTAGACGGCGTCGAAATCCCGCGAACGGGACAGACGGTTTGCGCGCTTCACAACGCCGAAGATTACGCCGAGAGCTTCGCGCGGCCCTTGAGCCGGCGCCGCTTCAGGATCAGCCGGCCGGCGCGCGTCGACATCCGCGTGCGGAAGCCGTGCTTGCGCTTGCGGCGTCGAACGTTTGGCTGATATGTCCGCTTCACGTGAGAAAAAGATCGAAAGAGGCAGATTCGGGCGCCATGGCACTCGGCGCGAGCGCCCAGTATAGACGACGGTCGTCCACCGACTTATCCACAGCCGTGGAGCGCACAGCGATGCGGAACAGGTGAGTTTCCCCCATGACTTTCCACAGGTGTGGAGGGATTTCGGGGGGTGCGAAAATGCCTGCACAGGGGCGCGTTTTTGTGGCATTTTTGCACCCTGCTAGGCTCGCCTCCGGTTCACGAGAGGGGAGCTGGCGTCGGGGTGGAGGACCAAATCGAGCTGACTGCGGAGAGCCTGTGGAGCGATGTTTCCGGTCGGCTCAGGAGCGCCCTCAACGACACGACCTACGGAACCTGGTTCGCGCACACCGCCGGGGCAGAGCTCGACGGCGAGCGGTTCGTCCTCGGCGTCCCCAACGATTTCACCCGCGACTGGATCGAGGGCCATTTCCTCGAGCTGATCGGTGCGGCCATCCGCGACATCACCGGCATCGCCCGCACGATCGAGCTCCGGGTGATGGACATCTCTGCCGCTCCTCCCGCTCCGGCCGAGCAGTCGTCGCCGGCGGCGCCGCGCGTCGCGCCCGTCGAGCGGCTCGTCCCGCACCGGCCCGAGAGTGGCGGGTTCAACGCCAAGTACACGTTCGACTCGTTCGTCATCGGGTCGTCGAACCGGTTCGCCCACGCCGCCGCGCTCGCGGTCGCCGAGGCGCCGGCGCAGGCCTACAACCCGCTCTTCATCTACGGCAGCACGGGGCTCGGTAAGACGCACCTCCTGCAGGCGATCGCGCAGTACGTCAGCGAGCACTCGCGGGACATGAGCGTCCGCTACGTCACGAGCGAGACCTTCATGAACGACTTCATCAACTCGCTCCGCGACAAGCGCATCGAAGGCTTCAAGCAGCGCTACCGGACGTACGACCTGCTCCTCATCGACGACGTGCAGTTCTTCGAGCACAAGGAGCGCATCCAGGAGGAGTTCTTCCACACGTTCAACTCCCTGTACGAGGCGGGCTCGCAGATCGTCATGTCGAGCGACCGCCCACCGCGGGACATCGCCACCCTGGAAGAGCGCCTGCGGAGCCGGTTCGAATGGGGCCTCATCACCGACATCCAGCCGCCCGACCTCGAGACGCGCATCGCCATCCTGCGCAAGAAGGTCAAGACGGACGGGATCCACGTCCCGGAGCCGGAGGTGCTCACCTTCATCGCCGGCCGTGTCTCGACGAATATCCGCGAGCTCGAGGGCGCGCTCACCCGCGTCGTCGCGTTCTCGTCCCTCACCGGACGCGCGATGTCCGTGGAGCTCTCCCAGGACGTGCTGAAGGACGTGTTCCCGCAGGGCGAGGCGGCGGAGGTCTCGATCAAGCGCATCCAGGACCTCGTCGCCGAGCGTTTCAACATGTCGCTCGAGGAGCTCTGCGGCGACAAGCGCTCCCAGAACATCGTCTATCCGCGGCAGGTCGCGATGTACCTCTCGCGCGAGTTGACCGACTCGTCGCTCCCGAAGATCGGCAAGGAATTCGGGGGTCGCGACCACACCACCGTCATCCACGCAACCTCCAAGATCGCGCGTCTCATTCGTGAGGACAGGTCTGTGTACAACCTCGTGCAGGAGTTGACGGCACGGGTGAAACAGGTCCGTTGAAGAGGACGGCCTGTGGGTATCGCAAACATCTCCCCACGTGCTGTACACGCGGATGTGGCTCAACCATGCAGAATCAACCCGTTGTCCCCGACATCCACATCCCTTACTACTCCTACAAGGAATATCTAGATGATTGAGACTGACATCGTGGTGAGCGCGGGACTGAGGATTACGTGCACCAAGGACGAGCTCGCGCAGGCGCTCGGCGTCGTTGCGCGTGCGTTGTCGACCCGAACGTCTGTGCAGATCCTGTCCGGGATCCTGTTGGAAGCTCGCGCCGGTGAGCTGCGGTTGGCAGCGACCGACATGGAACTGTCGCTGCGTGCGAGCGTTCCGGCGCAGATCGAAGGTGATGGGGCAATCGTCCTCCCGGGGAAGACGCTCGTCGACATCTCGCGTCTGCTGCCGGGCGACGAGGTGACGATCGAGCACCGGCCCGCGGAGTCGGTCGTGCACGTCACCGCCGGGACTGCGAGCTACACGCTCAACACGTACAACCCGGAAGATTTTCCACGCCTGCCGGAACTGGAGGCCGTGTCGACGTTCAGCGTCGAACGTGAGTCGCTGCTGGAGACCATCGGACGCGTCGCCAGGGCCGCGTCCCGCGACGAGTCGCGCCCGGTGCTCACCGGTGTTCTCGTGCAGTTCGGCGGCGGCAAGCTCGTCATGGCGGCAACGGACTCCTACCGCCTGGCGGTCAAGGAGACCTCGTTCAGCAGTGCCGTCCCCGATCTGGAGGCGATCGTGCCGGGGCGTGCGCTCCAGGAGCTGGCGCGCATCGCCACCTCCGGCGACGAGGTCGAGATCGGCGTGCAGGAGAACCAGGTGCTCTTCTCCACCGACGGCGTCTGGCTCACGACGCGCCGCATCGACGGCCAGTTCCCGAACTACCGGCAACTGCTGCCGGAGGCGTTCGAGCACGAGCTCACACTTCCGCGGGTTGAGCTCCTCGACGTCATTCGGCGAGCATCGGTGATGATCCAGCGCTCGACGCCGCTCCAGCTGCGGTTCGCCGAGGGCGAGCTGACGGTGATCGCGCGGACGCACGAGGTGGGCGAGTCGACGGAATCGCTCCCGGTCGCCTACACGGGCGACGTGCTCGAGATCGGGTTCAACGCCGACTTCCTTCGAGACGGCCTCGAGCTGCTCGACAGCGACGACGTGCGCGTGAAGCTCATCAGCCCGCTCCGGCCGGCGGTGATCCAGGGCGAGGGCGACGACTTCACCTATCTCGTCATGCCGATCCGTCTGCCCGGCTGATCTGATCGTCGAGGCGGTCTCGCTCCGCAGCTTCCGGTCGTACGAGCGGCTCGAGCTTACGCTCGGGCCGGGGTTGGTCCTCGCGACGGGGCCGAACGGAGCGGGCAAGACGAACCTGCTCGAGGCGCTCCACGTCGCCACGCAGGGGTTCTCGCCGCGCACGCGCAACGACCGGCAGCTGATTCGGTTCGGGGACGCGGCGGCGCGCGTTGCGGTGCTGGGCCGTCGTGCAGACGTGCCCGTTGGCGTCGAGGTGAAGCTCGAGGCCGGGGCGGCGAAGCACGCGAGCCTGAACGGCGCCCCGCTGCGCAGCGTGGAGCAGTTGCGCGGCGAGCTCACGACGCTCGTGTTCACCCCCGACCGCCTCGGTGTGGTCAAGGGCGCACCGGCTGCGCGGCGGGCGTATTTCGACCGCGCGCTTGGCCGCCTGACTCCCGCCCGGGCGCAACTGCCGGCGGACTACGGCGGTGCCGTCGCCCAGCGCAACGCGTCGCTGCGGCGCCTGCTCGCAGGTGCGTCGTCGCGCGACGCCATCGCTCCCTGGACGCAGCAGGCCGCGGAGCTCGGCGCGCAGCTCGTCGCCGCGCGGCGTGAGGTGCTGGAGCTGCTCGGCCCGCCGTTCGCCGAGCATGCGGCCGCGTTCGGGCTCGCCGACGCGGAACTGCGCTACGACGGCGAGCCCCCGACCGTCGAGCTGCTCGAGTCGCGGCTCGACCGCGATCTGGAGCGAGGCGCGACCGGCGCGGGGCCCCATCTGGACGACATCCTCGTCGCCGCCGACGGCCGCGATCTCCGCAGCTTCGGCTCGCAGGGAGAGCAACGGCTGGCCGTGCTGGCTCTCCTGCTTGCCGAGGCGGATCTCATCGTCGAGCGCCGCGGCTTCCCGCCACTCCTGCTGCTCGATGACGTCCTCTCCGAGCTCGATCCCGGCCGCCGCCGCATCCTCGCGGAACGCGTCGCCGGGCGCGGCCAGACGCTCATCACGGCAACCGATCCGGCGATGCTGCCGGCGGACCCGGACCAGCTGGTGGAGGTGTGCGACGGAACCGCTCGGTGACGACGTCAAGCGTGAGCTCGGCCGCTTTGGCGCGCAGGGCGCGATCGGCGAGACGGTCGAGGCGTGGCCCGCAGCAGTCGGCGCGGAGATCGCGCGCAGCGCATGGCCCGCACGCTTCACGCGCGACGGGACGCTGATCGTCCATACGCGCGACTCGGTGTGGGCCTTCGAACTGACCCAGCGTGCAGGCGAAATTCAAGAGCGCCTGGACGGAGTGACCGCGCTGAAGTTCGTGCCCGGGCCGCTTCCGGAGGCGACGGTGGAAGCCACACCGGCGACCCCGCGGGGGTCGCCTCCACCTTCTTCGGCGCAGGTGGAAGAGGCCGCTCGGCTCGCCGCGGGAATCGAGGACGAAGACCTCCGCAACATCGTTACAAGAACCATCGAAAAAGCCCTCGCTAACGCCCCGAACGACCGCTCGTTCTGATACACTTCGGGGTGCCCGCAAATGTGGGATTTGCAGGGCTTTTTCATGACTGAAGACGTCTATACCGCAAAGGACATCACCGTGCTCGAAGGCCTCGAGCCGGTCAGGCTCCGCCCGGGCATGTACATCGGCTCGACGGGCCAGCGAGGCCTCCACCATCTCGTCTACGAGGTGGTCGACAACTCGGTCGACGAGGCCCTCGCGGGTCGCAACGACCGCATCGAAGTGACCCTCCATCCGGACCACTCGGTGACCGTCCGCGACTGGGGCCACGGCATCCCGGTCGACCTCATGCCGGAGCAGAACCTGCCGGCGCTGACGGTCGTCCTGACGAAGCTCCATGCCGGCGGCAAGTTCGGCGGCGACGGCTACAAGGTCTCCGGCGGGCTGCACGGCGTCGGCCTCTCCGTCGTGAACGCGCTGTCCGAGTGGCTCATCGCCGAGGTGCGCCGTGACGGCAAGACCTACCGCCAGGAGTTCGCGCGCGGCGTCCCACAGGGCGACATGGAGGTCGCCGGCGCTGCGGCTCCTGACGACACCGGGACGACCATCTCGTTCATGCCGGACACGGAGATCTTCGAGGAGATCGACATTGATGCCGGTACCGTCACCCAGCGGCTGCGCGAGACCGCGTTCCTGACGAAGGACCTGCGCATCAAGCTCACCGACGAGCGGGCCGACGGCAAGACGGTCGAGTTCCACTACGAGGGCGGCATCCGCGACTTCGTCTCGTACATCAACGAGCAGAAGGACGCGATCCACAAGCACATCGTCTACTTCGAGGGCGAGACCGATCAGGGCGCGGCCGAGGTGGCGATGCAGTGGAACAACTCCTACCAGGAGTCGGTCTTCACGTTCGCAAACAACATCAACACCGTCGAGGGTGGCTCGCACCTCTCCGGCTTCCGCAGCGCACTCACGAGCACGCTCAACCGCAAGGCGCAGGACATGAAGCTCCTGAAGAAGGACGAGAAGCTCGAGGGCGAGGACGTGCGCGAAGGGCTCGCAGCCGTCGTGTCCGTGAAGCTCCGCAATCCGCAGTTCGAGGGGCAGACGAAGACGAAGCTCGGGAACCCCGGCGTCGAGGGTCTCGTGCAGACGACGGTGAACGCAAATCTCGCGCAGTTCCTCGAGGAGAACCCGCAGGATGCGCGCGCGATCATCAACAAGACCATTGCGGCGATGCGCGCGCGCATGGCGGCGCGCAAGGCGCGCGAGCTGACTCGTCGCAAGTCCGCGCTCGACAGTTCGTCGCTTCCCGGCAAGCTCGCCGACTGCTCCATTCGCGACCCGGAGGCGGCAGAGCTCTACATCGTCGAGGGCGACTCGGCGGGCGGTAGCGCGAAGATGGGCCGCGACCGCACGTACCAGGCGATCCTGCCGCTACGCGGGAAGATCATCAACAGCGAGAAGAACCGCATCAACAAGGTTCTCTCCAACAACGAGATCCAGGCAATGATCACCGCGATCGGAACGGGGATCGGCGACGAGTTCAACATCGAGGGGCTTCGCTATCACCGCATCGTCCTGATGACGGACGCCGATGTCGACGGATCGCACATCCGCACACTCGTGCTCACGTTCCTGTACCGGCACATGAAGGAGTTGTTCGAGCGCGGCCACATCTACATCGCGGTGCCCCCGCTGTACAAGGTGAAGCTCGGCAGCCAGGAGTACTACTTCGAGAAGGATTCGCAGCTCGAGGATCTGCTCGTGCGCGAGCGCTTCGGCGACCTCGAGGTGCACGATCGCGACGGCAACGAGGTGAAGCTGACCGAGGCGCGCTGGAAGCGGTTCACGTCTGCACTCGCCGAGTTCGAGGGCTGGTCTGCGCGCTTGCGCGCCGACTTCGGCCATCACGCCGCGGATCTCGTCATCTCGCACCGGCTCGTGGAACTGGAGGCGTTGACGCCGGCCGACGTCGAGCAGGCGCTTGCGAAGCTGCCGGCGAACGGCTTCACGCTCTCGGTGCTCGAGCGTGATGACGACGGCCTGCGCGTGAAGATCGTCGAGGAGTCGACCTCGTCGGCGGAGATGGTCAGGCTGTCGGCGGAGCTGCTCTCGTCGCCGATCTACGCGAACCTTCGCAAGGCGCACGCGCGGCTCGCCGACGTCGCCGGCTCGCCGCCGTTCACGCTCCAGCTCGGCAAGAAGACCGGCGTCGCGCAGACGTTCTCGGAGCTGCGCACGACTGCGCTCGACCTCGCGAAGGAGGTCGGCATCCAGCTGTCGCGCTTCAAGGGCCTCGGTGAGATGAACGAGTCGCAGCTCTGGGAGACGACGATGGATCCGGCCCGGCGGCTGATGATTCGGGTCGACGTCGAGGACGCGCACGCCGCCGACCAGCTCTTCTCGATGTTGATGGGAGACCAGGTGGAACCGCGCCGAGTCTTCATTGAGGAGAACGCAAAAGACGTGAAGTTCCTCGATGTCTGAGCTCGATACCGGCGCGATCGACCGCGGCCGTGTCGAGCCGCGCGAGCTCGAGCAGGAGATGCGCTCGAGCTTCCTCGACTATGCGATGTCGGTCATCGTCTCGCGCGCGCTGCCCGACGTGCGCGACGGGCTGAAGCCCGTACACCGGCGCGTGCTCTACGGCATGCACGAGGCGGGCCTGCAGCCGAACCGGCCGTACAAGAAGTCCGCCGCCACCGTCGGCGACGTCATGGGCAAGTACCACCCGCACGGCGACCAGGCGATCTACGACACGCTCGTGCGCATGGCGCAGCCGTTCTCGCTGCGCTACCCGCTCGTCGACGGGCAGGGCAACTTCGGCTCGATCGACGACGACCCGGCAGCGGCGATGCGCTACACCGAAGCGCGCCTCTCCCGCATGGCCACGGAGATGCTGCGCGATATCGACGCGAACACCGTGGACTTCGAGCCCAACTACGACGAGTCGCGCCGGCAGCCGACGGTGCTTCCGTCCCGCTTCCCGAACCTGCTCGTCAACGGCTCCACCGGCATCGCGGTCGGGATGGCGACGAACATGCCGCCGCACCGGCTCGGGGAGATCATCGACGCGGTCGTCACGATGATCGACAACCCCGACGTTGACGTGGAAGGTCTGATGAAGCACGTCACCGGGCCCGACTTCCCCACCGGCGCATACATCGTCGGCCGCACCGGCATCCGCGACGCATACCGCACCGGGCGCGGCCGTATCGTCATGCGCGCCCGCGCGCACATCGAGGAGCTGCGCGGCGGCAAGTCCGCGATTGTCATCAGCGAGCTCCCATACGGCGTCAAGAAGGGCGGCGACACCGGCGTCATCCGCAAGATCGCCGACCTCGTCCAGGACAAGGTGCTCACCGAGATCTCGGATCTCGCCGACCACTCCGACCGCACCGGGATGCGGATCCAGGTCGAGCTGAAGCGCGACGCGATTCCGCAGGTCGCGCTCAACAAGCTCTTCAAGCACACGCCGCTGCAGTCGACGTTCGGCTACAACGCCGTCGCTCTCGTCGACGGCGTGCCGAAGACGCTGTCGCTCCTCGAGCTCGTCCGGCACTACCTCGACTTCCAGCGCGAGATCGTCATCCGCCGCTCGAAGGACGAGCTGCAGAAGAACGAGGCGCGCGCGCACGTCCTCGAGGGCTATCTCATCGCCCTCGACAACATCGACGCCGTCGTCGCGCTCATCCGCGCCGCCGCCGACGCCGACGAGGCGCGCACGCAACTGCAGGAGCGCTTCACGCTCAGCGAGATCCAGGCGCAGGCGATCCTCGACATGCGGCTCGCACGACTCACCGGGCTTGCGCGCACCGAAGTCGAGGAGGAGTACCGCGACAAGATGGAGCGCATCGCGGAGCTGCGCGAGCTTCTCGGCGACCCGGCGAAGATCGACGCACTGATCAAGGACGAGCTGCTCGAGATCAAGCAGATCTACGGCAAGAACGACGACCGCCGCACGGAGATCGTGCACGCCGAGGAAGAGCTCGAGCTCGAGGACATGATCGCGGAAGAGGACATGGTGATCGCGATCACGCAGTCCGGCTACATCAAGCGGCTACCGGTCACCGCGTACCGCGAGCAGAAGCGGGGCGGCATCGGCGTCATGGGCATGGAGCTGAAGGACGAGGACTACATCGAGCACCTGTTCGTCGCCTCGACGCACGACTACATTCTCTTCTTCACGAACGTCGGCAAGGTCTACCGGCTGAAAGTGCACGAGCTTCCGCTCGGTTCCCGCCAGTCGAAGGGCCGCGCGATCGTCAACCTGTTGCCGTTTCGCCAGGACGAGACCGTCCGCGCCGTCGTACAGACGCGCGATTTCGGCGAGGCGAAGTACCTCGTGTTCGGCACGAAGAACGGTGTCGTCAAGAAGACCGAGCTCGCGTTGTACAACACGCCGCTCAAGGCCGACGGAATCATCGCGATCAAGATGCGCGAGGGCGACGAGCTCGTCGGCGTCCGCCATTCCTCCGGCAACGACGACATCCTCGTCATCTCGAGGCTCGGACAGGCGATCCGCTTCCACGAGAAGGAAGTGCGCGCCATGGGCCGCGACGCCTCCGGCGTCCAGGGCATGCGGCTCCGCGCCGGCGACGAGGTGATCTCGATCAACATCGCGCAGGACGATTCCGACCTGCTCGTCGTCACCGAGAACGGCTATGGCAAGCGCACGCGGGTCGGCGACTACCCCCGCAAGGGTCGCGGCGGCATGGGCGTGAAGACGATCCAGCTGACCGAGGCGAAGGGGACACTCGCAGGCGCCCGCGTCGTGCGCGACGGCTACCAGGTGATGCTCATCTCGACGGGCGGGACGGTCATCCGAATGCCGGTCGAGGACGTGAAGCGGCTGGGTCGCGCTACGCAGGGCGTCATCGTCATGCGTCTCCGCGGCGACGAGCGCGTCTCCGCGCTCGCGCCTGTCGTCGAGTCGGACGACCAGAGCACGAATGGCGACGAAGCGGCGCCCGAGACCGAGCTAGAGACCCCATAGCTCCCTCGAACGGGGGAGGTTTCGGAAGCTTGCCCTTCCAAAACGCAACAATCCCTTCTATAACTCTGAAACGCGGGGTCGATTCTCGGCGCGAGGGCGGGACGCACATGGCGATCAGCAGGCAAGTCGACTTTCTGGAACCCATCAACCTGGCGGAACACCTCGACAAAGTCGAGCTGTATCTCGGCCAGGTCTGTCAGATCGCCGGCATCTCGAAGATGCAGCTCGACTACTGGACGAACAAGGCCCAGATCCCCACGAAGGGGAAGAAGCAGCGCATCTACGACATCGATGCGCTCGAGACGGTCATGCTCATCAAGCAGGCGAAGGACAAAGGCCTGAACCTCGGCGCCGCCATCGAGGCCGCCCGCCGGTTCCGCGAGCAGTCCCGCGTCGCCTAAAAGGCTCGCCGGAGCCAGGCACCTGCGTCGGGCGCGACGCAGGCAAGGGGTGAACGACTGGAGCCTGGCACCGGACTACGAAGAATGCTTGTCCAGGAACGGCTTGATCAGGTCGATCGGCGCCGGGAAGATGATCGTCGACGAGTTGGCGCCGCCGATCTCGAGCAGCGTCTGCAGATAGCGCAGCTGGAGCGCAATCGGGTGTTCCTCGATCACGATCGCCGCGTCCTTCAGCCGCTCGGCCGCCTGGAACTCGCCCTCGGCGTTGATGATCTTCGCTCGCCGCTCGCGCTCGGCCTCCGCCTGGCGCGCCATCGCCCGCTGCATGCCCTGCGGGATCTCGACGTCCTTCACCTCGACGATCGAGACCTTGATGCCCCACGGGCCCGTTGCCTCGTCGATGATCGCCTGCAGGATCGCGTTGATCTTCTCGCGCTCCGACAGCAGCTCGTCGAGCACGTGCTGGCCGAGCACGGACCGTAGCGTCGTCTGTGCGATCTGCGACGTCGCGACCATGAAGTTCTCGACCTGGACGATCGCGTCCCGCGGCTCGACGATACGGAAGTACGCAACCGCGTTCACGCGCACCGGCACGTTGTCCTTCGTGATGACTTCCTGCGGCGGGATGTTCAACGTGATCGTCCGCAGGTCGACCTTCACGATCTGATCGACGAAGGGGATCTTCCAGACGACACCCGGGCCGCGCGTCGCGACCAGGCGGCCGAGGCGGAACATCACGCCCCGCTCGTACTCCCGCATGATCCGGACGAAGCCAAGCATCAGTTGAGTGATCCTATCTGCGTACGGTCAGCTGGAGGCCGTGGATTGCCTCCACCTCGACCTGCTCGCCCGGAACGAGCTCGGAGGCGTCCTCCGCATGCGCCTGCCAGAGCTCGCCGTTGACGAAGACGAGCCCGGGTGCGCGCACCTCGCCTCGCTTGCCCACGATCATCTGCGGTCCGACCCTGACGGGTTGGCGCCGCGCGGCGAATCCCTTGCCGAGCGCAAAGCTCCAGAAGAGGGCGATCGCGGTTCCGATGCCGACGATGAGATAGGTGTTCACGTGGTAGGGCGCAGGCTGGTTCTGAAACAGCAGCGCCAGGCCGAATCCGAGCGCAATGACCCCGCCGATCGTCAGCGCGCCGTGCGTCATCGCGTGCAGGTCGATGACGAGCAACGCGACCCCGAGCAGGATGAGGGCCACACCTCCCCAGCTCGGGTTCAGCACCGAGAACCCGTACAGCGCGATGACGAGGCACACGGCGCCGAGCGCACCGGGGAGCACGATCCCCGGATGGAGCACCTCGAAGATCAAGCCAACGATGCCGGCGAGGAACAAGATCGACAGGAGGTTCGGATCGATGACCGTGTTCAGCAGACGCGTGACGAAGCCGGGCTTCACCGTGTCGATGTGCGCGCCCGCGAGGTGCAGCGTGTACGGCCGCTGCGCGTCCTTCGTCTTGTAGCCGTTCAGCCGGTTGAGCAGCGCGGGCAGCGTCGGCTCGATCAGGTCGATGACGTGCATCTTCAGCGCCTGCTCTGCCGTGAGATTGGACGCGACGCGCACTGCCTTCGCCGGCCACGTCGCGTTGCGGTGATGCGTCACGGCGAGGGCGGTCAGTGACGCGACCGAGTCGTTGATCACCTTGCGCCGCAGGTCGGAGCCGAGGTTCGCCCCGCTCGAGTCGATCGGCGTCGACGAGCCGATGTTCGTCGTGGGCGCCATGGCGAGCACGTCTGCCGCCTGCGACACCCACACGCCCGCAGACGCGGCGCGCGCACCGTTCGGGGACACGTACACGATCACCGGCAGCTTCGCGTTCAGCTCGGCGTTGTAGATCGTCTTCATCGACGTCGATAGCCCGCCCGGCGTGTCGAGCAGGATGACGGCTGCGTCGTAGTGCTCCGATGCCGCCCGCGAGAGCTCGTGCGTGAGGTAGTCCTGCGTGACCGGGTTGATCTCCAGGTCGGGCCCGAACTGGATGGCGAGGACCCGCGGCTGTGTCCCAGCCCCGGCGGCCCCGGCGAGGATGAGCGCTGCCAGCACCACGAGCAGTGCGCGCATGGCTCTCAGGATACGCCGAGCCACGCGTCGTACCCGCGCTCGAGCTCCGCGAGGATCGCGGCCAGGAGCGGCGCCCGCTCGACCTCGTGCCCGAGCTCGACGTACAACGAGGTGGGTGGTTTCGCCGCGTCAAGGGGCAGCTCGTCCGTGCGCTGGTTCACATTCACGCCGATGCCGAGCACGATGCGGCCCGAGGTCGCCTCGGGCAGGACGCCGGCGACCTTGCGGCCGTCGATCATGACGTCGTTCGGGTGCGAGATCGCCGCGCCTGCGCCGACCGCCGCCGCGACCGCCTCGCCGGCGACGACAGACAGCTCGGGCCAGCGCACCATCTCCGCGGTCGGTCGCAGCAGGACGGAGAACAGGAGCGCGCGTCCCGCTGCGTCCTCCCAGATCCGGCCGAGCCGGCCCCTGCCCGCGGACTGGTGGTCGGTCGAGACCGTCGCGCCTTCCGACTCGTCTTCGCCGATCTCGCGTTGCGTCGACGGGCACTCGGCGACGAAGCGATACGGACGCCCGAGCCGTCCACGGAACAACGGGACGACGAGCTCGGGCGAAAGGTCCGACACGCCCAACTAGACTACTTTCGCCGTGAAGGCCATCACGAAGCCGCTGCGCCGGCAGGCAGCCCCCGTCTACGACAAGTTGAGCGACCCCGTCCTCGTCACGCGGGCGAAGGTAGGTGACCGCGTCGCGCTCGAGGCTCTGTGCGCACGCCACGGGCCGCGGGTCGAGCGCCTCGCGCGCCACGTGTTGCGCGATCCCGAAGATGCGCGCGATGCGGCGCAGGAAGCGCTCGCCAAGATGTGCGTCCGGCTGCCGCAGTTCCGCGGCGACTCCCAGTTTTCGACCTGGCTGCACCGCCTCGTCGTGAACACCTGCCGCGACGCCGCAGACCGGCGCAGCGCCCGCGTCCACGAGCCGCTCGACGACGATCTCCGCGCCGGGCCGGCCGGCGACCCCGTGCGGGCTGCCGGCATATCCGAGCTGCGTCGCGAGCTGTGTGACTCGCTGGCCGGTATCTCTGCCCGCGAAGCGCAGGTGATCGTCCTCAAGGACGCCCTCGGGTATTCCTTCGAGGAGATCGCCGAGGCGGCGGGCATGCCGGTGGGCACGGCGAAGTGCCACGCGCATCGCGGCCGCAACCGCATGCGCGAGCGTCTCGAGGACAGAGACGTCGCGTGACGGCACCCGTCGCGCCGTTCGGCCGGGACGTGATCATGGAGCTCATTCCCCACCGGCCTCCGTTCCTGCTCGTGGACGAGATCGTGGAGCTCGAGCCGGGCAAGCGCGTTGTGGCGCGGCGGGAGGTGCGGGCCGACGACTGGTGGTTCGCCGGCCACTTTCCGGGACGGCCGGTGATGCCCGGCGTGCTCACCGTCGAGGCGATCGCGCAAGCCGGCGCGGTGGCCGTGCTCGCAGATGACGCCAACCGCGGCAAGATCCCGTTCTTCGCCGGCATCGACGCCTGCCGCTTCAAACGGGTCGTCGAGCCGGGCGATGTGCTCACGCTCGAGTGCGAGTTCGTCCGCGTGCGCGGGCCGATCGCGAAAGGCGAGGGGCGGGCGACGGTCGACGGCGAGCTCGCCGTCGAGGCGCTCCTGACCGTGTTCGTCGGCGAATGATCGGCACCGCCGCAGCCGGACTGGACATCTCCATCACCGGCCTCGGCTGCAAGGTGCCGGACCGCGTGGTGACGAACGAGGAGCTGTCGCACTACGTCGACACCTCGAACGAGTGGATCATGGAGCGCACCGGCATTCGGGAACGGCGGATCGCCGCGAAGGAAGAGGCACTCTCCGATCTCGCGTTGCCCGCCGCGCGCGACGCGCTCGCGCAGGCCGGCCTCACGGGCGCCGACATCGACCTGATCATCGTCGCGACGGTGACTCCGGACATGGCGTTTCCGTCGACGGCCGCCATCATCGCCGATGCCCTCGGTGCGAAGGATGCCGCCGCCTACGACCTCTCCGCCGGCTGTACCGGTTTCATGTACGCGCTCGCACAGGCCTACGGCATGCTCGCCGGCGGGCTGGCGCAGCGTGCGCTCGTGATCGGTGGGGACGTCCTGTCGAAGATCCTCGACTGGACCGACCGCTCGACGCTCGTGCTGTTCGGCGACGGCGCGGGGGCAGCCGTACTCCAATCGGCCGCCCGGCAGGGCTTCCTCGGGTTCGAGCTGGGGGCGGACGGCGCGGGCGGGAAGAGCCTGTGGCTTCCAGGCAGCGGCTCGCGGTTTTTCGAGGATCCGGAGCGGTTCGTGAAGATGAACGGCCGGGAAGTGTTCAAATTCGCCACGAGGATCCTCGTCCAGTCGGCGGAGGACATCCTCGCGAAGTGCGAAATGTCGATCGACGATGTGGATCTCTACATCCCCCACCAGGCCAATGTCCGGATCATCGAGCACGCAACCCGGAAGCTCGGCGTGCCGTCTGAGAAGGTTGTGATCAACGTGGACCGGTTTGGCAACACCTCCTCGGGCTCCATCCCGCTCGCGCTGGCGGATGCTCTCGCCGACGGACGCCTGCAGCCGGGGCAGCTCGTGCTCATGACCGGCATGGGCGCCGGTCTAACCTGGGGGAGCGCGCTCCTGCGCTGGACGATGGAGGCTGCGGCATGACGGTTGCGTTCTGCTTTCCGGGTCAGGGCTCGGTCGAGCCGGGAATGGGCCGCGAGATCGCGGAGGCCATCTCGGAGGCCCGCGCCGTGTACACGCGCGGCAGCGCCGCCGCCAATCTCGATCTCGAGCGTCTGTGCTTCCGCGCCGACGCGGATGAGCTCCTCGACACTGCGGTTCAGCAGCCCGCGCTCGTCGCCACGTCGCTCGCCGTTCTCGCCGCGATTCGCGCGATCGGCATCGAGCCGGACTACGTCATCGGCCACTCGGTCGGCGAGTTCTCCGCGCTGGCCGCATGCGGCTCGATGACCGACGAGGAGGCAATCGAGCTCGTGCGCGAGCGCGGCATCGCGATGGCCGAAGCTGCCGCGCGTCACCCCGGCTCGATGGCGGCGATCCTCGGGCTCGAGGACGAGGTGGTCGAGACGCTGTGCCGGAAGATCCTCGGGGTCTGGCCTGCGAACTACAACTGCCCTGGGCAGATCGTCGTCTCGGGCGAGAACGCTGCGGTCGACGAGTGCTGCGAGCTCGCGCAGGAGGCGGGCGCGCGCCGCGCGGTCAAGCTGAAGGTCTCCGGCGCTTTCCATTCGCCGCTCGTCGCACGCGCGGCTGACCGGCTGCGTCCGGCGATCGACAAGGTGAAGTTCCAGGAGCCGGTCGCCCCGTTCATGTCCACCGTCACCGCGCGGCTCGAATCGGCGCAGCGCATAGGCCCCCTGCTCGTCGACCAGCTCACCGCTCCGGTGCGCTTCACGCAGGCCGCGAGCGAGCTCATGCGGGAGGGCGTGCGCACGTTCGTGGAGATCGGGCCGGGCAACGTCCTCTCCGGGCTGGTCAAGCGCATCGACCGCAGCGTGAAGGCCGTGTCGGTGAACAGCCTCGCCGCGCTCGAAGAGCTGCACGACGTGCTCGCTGCGGAATCGTGACCTTCGCCTCACTGGAAGGGAAGAACGCCCTCGTCACGGGCGCGTCCAGGGGCATCGGCCGCGCAATCGCCGTCGAGCTCGCGCAGGCGGGCGCGGCAGTCGTGATCGGCTACCGCACCGGCAAGGACGAAGCCGAGGCGCTGGCCGCCGAGATCGGCGGCCGTGCACTCCAGGCCGACGTCTCCGACGCCGACGACGCCCGCCGTCTCGTCGAGGAGGCCGGCGACATCGACGTGCTCGTCAACAACGCCGGGCTCACCCGCGACGGGCTGCTCGCCCGCATGTCGGACGACGACTGGCGTGTCGTGATCGAGACGAATCTCTCCTCCGTCTTCTATACGTGTCGCGCCGTGACCCGGCCGATGATGAAGAAGCGGGCCGGGTCGATCGTCAACGTCTCGTCGATCGTCGGGGTGCACGGCAACTGGGGCCAGACGAATTACGCCGCCTCGAAAGCGGGCATCATCGGCTTCACGAAGTCGCTCGCCCGCGAGCTCGGGAGCCGCAACATCCGCGCGAACGTCGTCGCTCCCGGCTACGTGACGACGCAGCTGACCGAGGTCCTGCCCGAGGAGGCGACCGCCGCAATGCTCCAGAACACGCCCCTCGGCCGTCTTGGAGATCCGGTCGACGTCGCACGGGCGGTACGCTTCCTCTGCTCCGACGAGGCCTCGTTCATCACGGGAGAGGTGCTCCTCGTCGACGGCGGATTGGGAATGTGACGGGCGACAACGGTTCACTCAACGGGCGCAGGCGCGTCGTCATCACCGGCATGGGTGCGGTCACCCCGCTGGGGAACGACGTGCGCTCGAGCTGGGACGCCCTCGTCCGGGGCGAGTCCGGCGCAGGGCCGATCACCCATTTCGACACCACCGACTACCCGGTCACGTTCGCGTGCGAGGTGAAGGACTTCAACCCGTCGGAGTGGATCGACCACAAGCAGGCGCGGCGCATGGACCGGTTCGCCCAGCTCGTCGTCGCCGCGGCGCGCCAGGCCGAAGCCGATTGCGGCCTCGACATTGCCAGGGAGGCAGATCGCGTCGGCGCCGCCATCGCCACCGGCATCGGCGGCCTGACGTCGTTCCAGGACTGCCACGACACGCTGCGCGACCGCGGTCCGGATCGTGTCAACCCGTTTGCGATCCCGTCGATCATTCCCAACATGGGTGCAGGCTGGGTGTCGATGGAGCTCGGTACGAAGGGCCCGCTTGCCTCGCAGTGCACGGCGTGCGCGGCGTCGAACATGGCGATCGGTGACGGTACCGACGCGATCCGACTGGGTCGCGCGGACGTGATGTTCTGCGGCGGCACGGAAGCGGCGATCAACAAGGTCGGTATCGCAGGTTTCGGTGCGATGCGCGCGCTCTCGCGGCGCAACGACGATCCCGTGCATGCCTCGCGACCGTTCGACGCGAAGCGCGACGGCTTCGTGATGGGTGAAGCCTCGGCGGTCCTCGTGCTCGAAGAGCTCGAGCATGCACGTGCGCGCGGCGCGAAGATTTACGGCGAGATCGCGGGGTACGGCGTGTCGGCGGACGCGAGCCACATCACCGAGCCCGATCCGACGGGCGTCAATCCCGCGCGCGCGCTGAAGATGGCGATGGCCGACGCAGGCATCGGCCCCCACGAAGTCGACTACGTGAACGCGCACGCGACGTCGACGCCGATCGGCGACTCGAGCGAGACCCGTGTCATCAAGCTTGCGCTCGGCGAAGAGGACGCGCGCCGCATCGCGATCTCGGGGACGAAGGGAGCGACCGGGCACTGTCTCGGCGGCGCCGGCGCGGTCGAGGCGCTGTTCACGACGCTCGCCGTGTACGAAGGCTTGCTGCCACCGACGATCAACTACGAGTTCGAAGATCCAGAGTGCGATCTCGACTATGTGCCGAACGTCGCGCGCAAGGCGGACATCAGCGTCGCGATCAACAACTCGTTCGGCTTCGGTGGGCATAACGCCTGCGTCGTCGTGCGAAAGTTCAGCGCTTGAGGTGTGCAGTTCAGACGGACGCGCAGGAGACCTGCGCGGCCTGACGGTCGACGCCGACGAGTCGGTGCGGCGGGTCGTCATCCGCAAGCACCAGTAGCCTCGTTTCGATTGGACGAGCTCGTAGTGGTGCGCCGGTCGCGGCGCGCGCGACGCTGGACGATCGATGTGCCGTGGGGCGGGCCCGCGCGGCTCACCGTGCCCACGGGGATGTCCGACCGGGAGATCGATCGCGTTCTGCACGCCCATCGGGACTGGCTCGCCACCGAACGAGGGCGTCAGCGTCCCCGGCTCAAGCTCGATCCGCACGCTGTCTCGGAGATGGAGGGCCGCCGCGCCGCGCGCGAGCTCGTCGCGATGCTCGTCGAGGACGAAGCCACCGCGCTCGACGTCGAGGTGGGTCGCATCCAGATCCGCGACCAGCGCACGCGCTGGGGGTCGTGCTCCGCCTCAGGCAACCTGTCGTTCAACTGGCGCCTCGTGCTCGCGCCGTTCGAGGTGCTCGACTACGTCGTCGTGCACGAGCTCTGCCACCTGCGTGAGGCGAACCACTCGCGCCGCTTCTGGCGCCTCGTCGAGACCCGCCGCCCCGACTGGCGCGATCAAAAGGTCTGGCTCGACACGCATGGGCCGGAGCTGCTCGCCTTCAGGCCGGCCGCCTGAGGTACGCGTCACTCCCATCGAGCCAGTCCTGACGCGGCGGGTTGAAGACGTCGACGTCCAGCGTGTCCTCCAGCGCCTCCGCCTCGTGTGGGAGGTTGCGCGGGATCCAGAGCACCTCGCCGGCGTTCACGTCGACGACCGGGTCACCGTCCTCGCCGAGCCGGAAGCGCAGACACCCTTCGAGCACGTACGTGAGCTGCTCGTTGTGGTGTTCGTGCTTGGGGACGATGCAGCCCTTCTTCAGGTAGACGTGCGCGATCATCATGTCGCCGCCCGTGATGAGGCGGCGGCCGAGGAGCGGATTGAGCTCCTCGCGGGGGAGGTCGTCCCAGCGGTAGTGCCGTGCCTGATCAGCCATGATGCGCAGTATGGACCGCTGGGCGACGTTCGACTGCTACGGCACGCTGATCGACTGGAACGGCGGCATCGGCCGCGAGCTCGAGCGGCTCTTCGGCGCCGACCGGGCGTCCACGATGCTGCATCGCTACCACGAGGTCGAGCCGCAAGTGCAGCGGGAGGAGCCGACGCGGAGCTACCGCGACGTGCTTGCGATCACGCTCTCGCGACTCGGAGACGTGCCGGTGGAGGAGCAGGACGCGCTCGGCCGCTCCTTGCCGGGCTGGCCCGTGTTCCCCGAGGTCCGCACGTCGCTCGAGGAGGCGCGTGCGGCAGGCTGGAAGCTCGCGATCCTCTCCAACACCGACCGCGACTTCATCGACGCGTCGATGGAGCGCATCGGGGTTCCGTTCGAGTTCGCGATCGTCGCATCCGAGATCGGCTCCTACAAGCCGGCCCACGGTCACTGGGATGAGTTCTTCGCGCGAACCGGCGCCGATCGCGCGGGCCACGTGCACGTGGGTGCGAGCCTCTTCCACGACGTCGCGCCGGCGCGGGAGCTCGGTCTGCGCACGATCTGGGTCAACCGGCTCGGCGAGGAGGCGCAGCCGCGGCCCGACGTCGAGCTGCTCTCACTCTCGAGCCTCGCCGGCGCTCTCGACTCGCTCGTCCCGTGAACGAGCGCCCGATCGTGCCCCCGGACGCGCCGCTCGTCGCGGCGCTGGCGCGGGCGGATGAAGAAGCACTCCGCGGCCGGCCGTCGCACATCACTGCGGAAGAGGTCGCATCGTGGTGGACCCGCGCCGATCTCGAACACGACTCGTGGCTGTACGAGGAGAACGGAGCTCCCGTCGCGCTCGGGTGGTTCCAGGTCTGGGGCGGTATCGGGACGAGCATCGGGATCGTCGCTCAGGGCGCGAAGCACCGGGGGCTCGGCGCGATGCTCGTCGAGCGCGGCGAAGAAGCCGCCGCGCGCCACGGCGTCGGGAAGACCCACGCGTTCACGCTCGCCGACGACGCCGACGCGGCGGCGCTCTTCGTCTCTCGTGGGTATCGCGAGGTGCGCCGCTTCTACGAGATGGCGATCGAGCTCGACGCGGAGCCGGTCGTCCCCAAGGTTCCTGCGCCGCTCGTCCTCGAGCCGTTCCGTGCGGAGGATGCACGCGCCTTCCATCACGCCACGGAGGAAGCGTTTCAGGATCACTGGGAATGGAGCGGGCTTCCATTCGACGAGTGGTGGGCGATGCGAAAGGGCCAGGACCAGGACGAGCACGGGCATCTGTGGTTCGTCGTCCGCGACGGCGCCGAGATCGCCGCAGTCGCGCGCAACGAGGCGCGCGAGACGGCCGGGTACGTCGGGCTGCTCGGCGTGCGCCGTCCGTGGCGCGGCCGGGGCCTCGGGAAGGCGCTCCTCTACCGGACGTTCGCAGAGTTCTGGCGGCGCGGCCTTCATCGTGTCTCGCTCGGCGTCGACGCGGACAGCCCGACGGGGGCGACGAAGCTGTACGAGCGCGTGGGAATGACGGTGGAGAGCGCCAACGTCGTCTTCGAGAAGAACGGCGCATGAGCATCCTGCGCGCGAAGTGCCCGACCTGCCGGGCACACACCGCGGTCGCGGTCGGCCTCGGCTACGAGTGCCATTCGTGCGGCCGGACGTTTGCAGCCGGCCTCGTTCGCGTCCCGCGCGCCTGGGGCGACGGCGGCGAGGAGATGGTGGAGGCTGCACGGCTGCCGCTCGACTATCCGGAGGCGTCGGTGGTCGAAGAGGACTCGCTCGTTGCGCAGACGCTCGCCGTTGCCTCCGACCTGCCGGAGCGTCCGCTCGTTCTGGGCGGGTGCTGTTGCTCGCACATCGGCGCCGTCGAAGGTCTCGGCGCGCGGCACGAGCGGCTCGGTGTGATCTGGCTCGACGCGCACGGCGACCTGAACACGCCGGAGAGCTCGCCGTCCGGCAACCAGTGGGGGATGCCCCTGCGCATGCTCCTCGACGGCGGCGCGGTCGACGTTGCCGACGTCGCTCTCGTCGGCGCCCGGAACCTCGACCCGCCCGAGATCGAGTTCATCGACGCAGCCGGGATCGACGACGACGTCGACCGGGTGCTGGGACAGGTGTCGGCCGTGTACGTGGCGCTCGATTGCGACGTCCTCGACCCGGACGAGCTCACCGTCTTCATGCCGGAGCCGCACGGCCCGGCGCTCGCCGACCTCGAGCTGCGGCTGGGACGGATCCGCGAGAGCGGCGTGACCATTGCCGGAATGGGTCTCACCGGCCTCGCGCCCGACCCCGCCAATGTCGAGCCGCTCGAGCGGCTCTGCGCAGCGGTCGGCCTTTAGCGCCCCCGCCGCAACTCCCGAGCGGCGACGCCGGTCTAAGCTAGCGACGTGGCCAAGATCGACGTCTCGATCGAGACCGAGGACAAGCCGGCGCCGCCGCCCAAGCACCCGAACACCTGCCCGGGCTGTCATTCCCACTACCGGGACGACGAGCTCGAGCGGGCCCAGTGGGTTTGTGCGCAGTGCGGGCACCATTTCCCGATGCGGGCGCGGGCGCGCATCGCCTCGCTCGTGGACGACGGGACCTTTTACGAGGAAGCCGCCGACCTGCACTCCGAGGATCCGCTCGGCTTCTTCGACCTGCGCCCGTACACGGAGCGGCTCGCCGAGGCGGAGATGTCGACCGGACTGGCAGACGCGATCGTGATCGGGCAGGGCTCGATCGAAGGGCGTAGCTGCGAGCTCGCAATCATGGACTTCGCGTTCATGGGCGGCTCGATGGGGAGCGCCGTCGGCGAGAAGTTCTCCCGCGCCTGCGACTCGGCAGCCGAGCGTGGCGTTCCGCTCGTGACCGTGACGAGCTCCGGCGGGGCACGCATGCAGGAGGGGATCCTCGCGCTCATGCAGCTGCCGAAGACGGTGTGCGCCGTCGAGGATCTGCACGACGCCGGTCAGGCGATGCTCAGCGTCATGGCCCATCCGACGACCGGTGGGGTGCTCGCGAGCTTCGCCACGCTCGGCGACGTGCTGCTCGCCGAGCCGGGTGCGCTCATGTCGTTTGCCGGCCCGCGGGTCGTGCAGGAGCTGACCCGCGAGAAGCTCTCCGACGACTTCGGCCGCGCCGAGCAGAACCTCCGCTTCGGCCAGATCGATGCGATCGTCCCCCGACCGGAGCTGCGTCCGACGCTCGGCCGCCTCCTGAGGATCTTCAATGCCCCCGTCTGAGCACGAGCTGCGCCTGCGCGACCGACTCAGCCGGCTGCGCAGCGTGTCCCTGCTCGGCGGCGCGAAGCTCTCGGGCGAGCTGCAGCGCTTGCAACGTCAGCTCGATCGCATCGGGGAAGAGCCGACCGGCGACGACATCTGGCGTTCCGTCGAGCTCGCGCGCCATCCCGATCGTCCGTACACGCTCGACTACGTCGAGGCGCTCCTCGACGACTGGTTCGAGCTGCACGGCGACCACCGGCGAGGCGACGATGCCGCGATGATCGCGGGGCTCGGCAAGCTCCACGGCCGCACGGTCGTGCTCATCGGCCAGCAGAAGGGGCGCGACATCCACCAGCGGTCGGAGCGGCGCTTCGGGATGTCGAACCCCGAGGGCTACGCGAAGGCAATGCGCGCGATGAAGATCGCCGAGACACACGGCTTCCCCGTGATCTCGCTCGTCGACACACCGGGCGCCTACCCGGGCGTGGACGCCGAGCAGCACGGTCAGGGCGGCGCGATCGCCGAGTCGCAGGCGGTGATGGCCCGGCTCACCGTCCCGACGGTCGCGTGCGTGATCGGGGAGGGAGGCTCGGGCGGAGCGATCGCGATCGCGCTCGCCGACCGGGTGCTCATGCAGGAGAACGCCATCTACTCGGTCATCTCCCCGGAGGGCTGTGCCATGATCCTGTGGCGCGACGCCTCCCAGGCAAAAAAGGCCGCGGCCGCGTTCAAGCCGGACGCTGTCCACTGCCTCGAGCTCGGGGTGATCGACGCCATCGTCCCCGAGCCGAAGGGGGGTGCCCAGACCGACCATCAGGCTGCGGCGCAACTTCTGGGCGAATCCCTGCGGGAGACGCTCGAGGACCTCGTCGACGTTCCCGGCGATGAGCTTCGCCGCCGCCGGAGGGCCAAGTTTCGGTCGCTCGGCGTGTTCGCCTAGGAGGTTTCGGTAGGTTCGGCGGCGTTCTGTCCACAGCGTCCACAGGCTTATCCCCGGCGCATGACGCCGCTTGCAAAGGGCATAGGTACGACTCGAGGCCGGTAAAGGCCGGCTCCGAGCGCTTGACCCCCCGCTCGGGGGAGAGGCGGGGAGGTCCGCTTGACGGCCTGCCGCGCCCCAAACCTCGCTAGAACAGCCCCGTGAGCCTCGACGAGTACAAGCGCAAGCGCGATCCGAAGAGGACGACCGAGCCCTTCTCCGGGCGAGAGTCGCGCAGAGCGCAGCCGACGTTCGTCGTGCAGCGGCACGATGCCCGTCGGCTGCACTACGACTTCCGGCTCGAGCGCAACGGGGTGCTCGCCTCGTGGGCCGTGCCGAAGGGCGTTCCGCTCGAGCCGGGCGTGCGTGCGCTCGCAGTGCACGTCGAGGATCATCCCCTCGACTACGGAAGCTTCGAGGGCGAGATCTCGAAGGGGCAATACGGCGCCGGCTCGGTCGAGATCTGGGACTCGGGCACGTACGACCTCGTCGAGGAGAAACGCGACGGCGGACTGACCGTCCGCCTGCACGGGAAGCGGCTGAACGGGACGTGGACGCTCATCCCGGCGCATCTCGACGGCAAGGAACAGAACTGGCTGCTCGTTCGCAAGAAGGACGAGTCCGTTCAGGTGGTGCGCAACGACTACAGGCCGATGCTCGCGACGCTGATGGAGGCGCTTCCGACCGGTGACGACTGGACATTCGAGGTCAAGTGGGACGGCTACCGAGCCGTCGGTTACGTGCGCGGCGGAGAGGCGAAGCTCGTCAGCCGGAACGGCAATGACCTGACCGCGCGCTTCCCCGACGTCGCCAAGGCACTCGGCCGCGCGTCGAAGTCACCCGACTGCGTCGTCGACGGCGAGGTGTGCGCGCTCGACGAGCACGGCCGCCCGAGCTTCTCGGCGATGCAGCAGGGCGCGCCGGGGACTCCGCTCGTGTACGAGGTCTTCGACGTGCTCGAGCTCGACGGCGAACCGGTCCTCGATCGACCGCTGACGGAGCGACGTGCGCTTCTCGCGGGACTGCTCGACAAGCGCGTGACGACCGTGCAGATCTCCGGCGCGTTCGACGACGGCGAGGCGCTCTTCACGGCCGCGCAGGAGCAGCATCTCGAAGGCGTGATGGCGAAGAAGGCGGGGTCGCGCTACGCGGAGGGCCGACGCACCCGCGACTGGCTGAAGATCAAGACGCACGGCGAGCAGGAGTTCGTGATCGTCGGCTACACGAAGGGTGAAGGCCGCCGGGCGCGAAGCTTCGGCGCGCTCGTTCTCGCCGTCAACGAGGGCGGGAGGTTGCGCTGGGTCGGCAATGTCGGCACGGGCTTCACCGAGAAGACGATCGGCGAGCTGCTCGAGGCGCTCGAGCCGCTGAAGCGCGCCACATCGCCGCTCGCGGTTCTCCCGAAGATGGCGAAGGTGCGCGCGTCGGACGTCGTGTGGGTGCAGCCGAAGCTCGTTGCGGAGGCGAAGTTCGCCGAGTGGACGCACGATGGCCACCTCCGAGCGCCCGTGTATCTCGGACTCCGCGACGACAAGGCGGCGCCCGAGGTGCGCGCCGAGAGAGCGTCTCGCGTGAAGCTCACCAACCTCGACAAGATCTTCTGGCCGGACGAAGGGATCACGAAGGGCAATCTGATCGACTACTACCGCGCGGTCGCGCCCTTCATCGTCCCCCACCTGCGCGACCGGTCGTTCACGATGCGCCGTTATCCGGACGGCGCCTTCGGCAAGGCGTTCTTTCAGAAGGACGCGCCTTCGCACATGCCGGAGTGGATCCCGCGGTTCGAGGTCGAGGTGTCGACCCGCGAGGCGCCTCGCAAGCGCAAGCTGATCTCGGCGCCGATCGTGAACGACGAGGACGCGCTTCTCTGGATGGCCAACATGGGCTGCATCGACATGAACACGTGGTACTCGCGAGTCGACCGCCCCGACCGACCGGACTTCGTGCTCTTCGATCTCGACCCGTCGCCCGATGTGGGCTTCGGCGAGACCGTGCAGGTCGCGCTGCTCGTGAAAGCCGCGCTCGACGCGCTCGACCTCGTTTCCTTCCCGAAGACGTCGAGCGCTGACGGCATGCACGTGCTCGTCCCGATCGAGCGGCGCTACACGTTCGATCAGACGCGCGAGTTCTCGGAGATCGTCGCCGGCGCGATCGCACGCACGCACCGCGGTCTCGCCACCACGGAGTGGTCGAAGTCGAAGCGGCGAGGCGTGCTCATCGACTCGAATCAGAACGGGGAGGGCAAGACGATCGCATCCGCCTACTCTGTGCGGCCGCGTGCGGGCGCGCCGGTGTCGACTCCGCTGCGCTGGGACGAGGTGGACGACAAGCTCGACCCGTCGGCATTCACCATGGACGTCGTGCTCGAGCGTGTGCGCGCGCTGGGCGACCTGTTCGAGGGCGTCCTCACGACGAGGCAGCGACTCAAGACGCCGTGAGCGTCCAGGTCTCCGTCATCGGCAGCGGCAGCGAGAACGAGGCGCAGGCGGAGGCGATCGGCGGCCTTCTGGCCGGGCGAGGGGCTACCGTTGTCACCGGTGGGCTCGGTGAGGTGATGGCGGCGGCATCGCGCGGCGCGAAGAACGCCGGTGGGACGACGATCGGGATCGTCCTCGGCGAGAACCGTGAGCGGGCGAACCCCTGGGTCGACCACGTGGTCGTCACCGGCATCGGCCACGCGCGGAACCTCGCCGTCGTCGCCTCGGGCGATGCGGTGATCGTCGTCGGTGGCCGCTACGGAACGCTCGCCGAGATCGGCTTCGCGCTGACGCTCGGGCGACCGGTCGTCATCCTCGATCCCGGCCGGCAAGTGGACGGCGCGTTGCGTGCGAATTCGCCGCGCGAGGCCGTCGAGCTGGCGATGGCCGCGATTGCATAGACCACCGGGAACGCAGCGCCCACGGTTCTACCGTCCGCGCTTCCACTGGGAGCTGCTCGTCTGCGGCCTCACCGGGCACGAGCTGATCGGGATGGACGCGGCGCGGCTCCGCCCGCAGGACCGGGTGTTCGCGCTCGAGAGCGACGGCATTCGCTGGTACCGCTGCGTGCGCTGCGACTCGTGGCTGCCGCTCCCTCCGCCGGAGAAACCGAAGTACGAGCTGCCGCCCGAGCGGGACGAGATCGAGCTCCCGCTGCGCGGCCGCGCGCTTCGCGACAAGATCGTGCTTCGGATCATTGCCGTCGACCGCGCGATCCACTTCGTCGTGCTTGCCCTGCTCGCGGCCGCGATCTTCCTGTTTGCGTCGCACGAGCTCGCGCTGCGCACGTTCTACTTCCGCGTCGTCAACGCCGTCGAGGGAGGCTCCGGCGCGCACACGGCGAGCGCGCACGGGCTCCTCCATTCGTTCGCGGAGATCTTCACTCTGCGCACGCAGACGCTCTACCTGCTCGGGTCCGGAGCAGCAGGCTACGCCGCTCTCGAGGGCGCAGAGGCCGTCGGCCTCTGGTTCCAGAAGCGCTGGGGCGAATACCTCACGTTCGTGGCGAACCTCGTCTTCCTGCCCTACGAGAGCTACGAGCTGACGCGGTCGATCACCGTCTTCAAAGTCGGCGCGATCGCCGTCAATATCGCGATCGTGGTCTATCTCCTGTTCGCCAAGCGCCTGTTCGGTCTCCGGGGTGGGGCCGAGGGCGAGGAGCAGGCGCGCGCCCGGGACGTCGGCTGGCAGGCGCTAGAGCGTACGGCGCCGCCCGGCTAGAAAGTCCCGCTCGACGCTGCTCGGAGCAAGCTCCGTCGCGCGCCCGTACGCGGCACGCGCCTCGTCCACCCGCTCGAGCCGGCGGAGAAGGTCCGCTCTCGCTGAATGGAAGAGGTAGTAGTCGTCGAGGCCGTTGATCGCGTCGACGAGCGCGAGCCCCGCTTCGGGGCCGTCGGCCATTGCCACGGCGACGGCGCGGTTCAGCTCGACGACGGGCGACGGCTCAAGCTCCGCGAGCCGTGCGTATAGCTCCGCCACGACGGCCCAGTCCGAGGCGCCCTCGCTGTGCGCCGCCGCGATGCCGGCCTGGATCGCGTACGGCCCACGCGCCGGCAGCGACAGCGCCCGTTCGAGCGCCCGGCGGCCGGCTGTGATCTCGCCCGCGTCCCAGAGGGAGCGATCCTGATCCTCCAGCAGCACGAGCGATTCGTTGCGGACGCGCGCGTCGCGTCGCGCGTCCTGGAGGAGCAGGAGTGCGTGCAGGCCGTGCGCTTCCGACTCGTCCGGCATGAGCAGCGCGAGCATGGCGGCAAGGCGAATGGCCTCGTTGCACAGCTCGCGGCGCACGGGTGGGCCGTAGCCGGCGTTGAAGATGAGATAGACGACGCGGAGCACGGCGGCCAGCCGGTCGGGAAGAACCTTGTCGGGCGGCACGCGGAACGGGATGCCGGCGTCGCGAATCTTCCGCTTCGCCCGGACGAGCCGCTGCGCCATCGTCGCCTCCGGCACGAGGAACGCGCGCGCGATCTCGCCGGTCTCGAGGCCGCCGAGCGAACGCAGCGTGAGCGCGATCTGTGCCTCGATCCCGAGTGCCGGGTGGCAGCATGCGAACACGAGGCTCAGGCGCTCGTCGGGGATGGTGGCGTCATCCATCGGCTCGGTCTCATCGGGCGGGACGAGTAGCTCGGTCTTCCGGCGGAGCGTCTGGTCGCGCCGGATCCGGTCGACGGCGCGGTTCTTCGCCACCGTGACGAGCCAGCCCGCCGGGTTCGCCGGCACGCCGTCGCGCGGCCAGCGCTCGACCGCGACCGCGACCGCGTCCTGGAGAGCGTCCTCGGCGAGGTCGAAGTCGCCGAGGACGCCGATCAGGGTCGCGAGGACGCGTCCGTGCTCCTCGCGGAAGAGCTGCTCGAGCGTCGTTATGCGCTCACCTGCGCCTGGCGCATGACGACAGGCCGCACCTCGATGTGGCCGAACCGGGCGGACGGGATCTTCGCCGCCCACTCGATCGCTTCGTCGAGCGAGCCGGCCTCGACGAGGTAGTAGCCGCCGAGTGACTCCTTCGTCTCGATGAAGGGGCCGTCTGTGACGAGCGTTTCGCCGCCGCGCACGCGCACGGTCGTCGCTGTGTCGCTCGGCTGGAGCTGGTTCGCGCCAACGAGCGCGCCCGACGCGCCCAGCGCCTCGGTGTACGCCATGTACTCCGGCATGAGGTCGCCGTTGTCCTGGGTCTCGTCGTCGTGGATCAGGAGCAGGTACTGCATGGCTTGTCCTCCTTGGAAAATGGTTTACGAGGTACGACGAACGGGCCGGGCGGAAATCGACATCCGCCGGAGCAAGGTCAGAGCCCCTTTCTTGTCCAGGTACTCGTTCAGGTTGCCGCATTTCGGGCTCTGGACACACGAGGGGCAGCCGTGGCCGCAGGGACAGCCTTCGAGGAGGCGCACGGTATCGGCCACCCAGCCCTCGAACTGGTCGAAGCCGCGCTCCGTGAGACCGACGCCGCCGGAGTGCCCGTCGTAGACGAACACCGTCGCGGCGCCCGTGTCGTCGTGGTAGTTCGTCGAGAGGCCGCCGATGTCCCAACGGTCGCACATCGCCCAGAGCGGCAGGGTGGCGATCATCGCGTGCTCGGCGGCGTGCAACGAGGAGAGCAGCGTCGGCATCTGCTCGAGGCCCTCGAGCTGTTCGTCGGTCGGGACATACCAGACGGCTTCGGTGTCGAACGTTGTCGCCGGAAGGTCGAGCTGCACGGTTGAGATCGTCGCCTGGTCGCGGATTCCCTTCCGCTGGTACGCGACCACTCGCTCCGTTACCGACACCCGCCCGAAGCTGAGCTCGAGCCCGAGCCGTCGCTCGACGCGCAGCGGCTCCTCCACGTCGGTGGACGTCTCCTTCTTCACCTGCGTGTACCAGTCGCCGGCGAAGGGCTCGACGAGCGCCTTGCGCCCACCGATGTCGAGCTCCGCGACGAGCCACTGCTCACCGAGGTGGAGGTAGACCGCGCCCTCGTGGATGGTCGAGTACGCGCGCTCGCGCTCGACGATCCCGAGCACCGTTCCCGTGCTCGCGTCCACGACCGAGAACGCGTCCGCGCTCGCCGAGCGCAGCGGTGTGCGTCCGGCCGGGTAGTCGGTCCCCGCGTACACCCAGCCGCGGGGTGTCTTGCGCAGGTCGGGCACGTGCGGTGCACGCTCGAGAGCGGCGTCGCCGAGCGTCGCCCGGTCGTCGTCGTCCAGCGGCGCTTCGAACGCGGCCGCGGCGACGTGCCTGTCGAGCACGCGCGGATTCGCGTGGTCGAGGATCGCCGCCTCGACGCGCCGGCCGAGCAGCGTCTCCGGCTCCCGCATGAAGTACTGGTCGAGCGCGTCCTCGGAGGCGACGAGCACGGCCAGCCCGTGGCCGCGGCGCCCGGCGCGCCCCCACTGCTGGCGCAGGCTCGCCACCGTACCGGGGAAGCCGACCGAGATGGCGCAGTCGAGCAAACCTATGTCGATTCCGAGCTCGAGCGCGTCGGTGGCGGAGACGCCGAGCAGCTCGCCCTCGACGAGCCGCCGCTCGATCTCCCGCCGCTGCTGCGCCGTGTAGCCGGCGCGATACGGCGCGAGCCGCGCCGCCGTCTCTGCGTCGACGCGATCGACGGTCATGCGATGGACGAGCTCGGCCGCCTTGCGGCTCTTCGCGAAGCAGATCGTGCGCAGGCCACGCTGGACGAGCGCGGCGGCAAGGCGCGAGGCCTCGCCGAGCGGCGACGCGCGCAGCCCGAGCTCTGCGTCGATCAGCTCGGGGTTCCAGAGCGCGATCGTCCTCTCGGCACGCGGTGCGGCGTCGTCCGCGATCACCGTCGTGTCGAGCCCGAGAAGCCGCTGCGCGAGCTCGCCCGGATTTGCGATCGTCGCCGATGCGAGCACGAACTGCGGATCGGCGCCGTAGACGCGAGCCATTCGTCGCAGGCGGCGAAGGACGTTGCCGACATGCGAGCCGAACACGCCGCGATAGACGTGCGCCTCGTCCACGACGACGTAGCGCACGTTGTGGAGGACGTCCGCCCAGAGGTCGTGACGCGGCAGCATGCCGACGTGGAGCATGTCCGGGTTGGTGAGGATGAGGTTCGCCCACTTGCGCACCTGCCACCGCTGCTCGCGCGGGGTGTCGCCGTCGTAGATCGCAGCGCGTACCTTGGGGACCGCGAGCGCAGCGAGCGTGCGCGCCTGGTCCTGCGCGAGCGCTTTCGTCGGATACAGGTAGAGGGCTCGATTCTTCGGATCTGTCGCGAGCGCGTCGAGCGCGGGCAGGTTGAAGGCGAGCGTCTTCCCCGAGGCCGTTCCGGTTGTGACGATGACGTGCTCTCCGGCACGCGACGCGGCCCATGCTTCTGCCTGGTGCACGTACAGCTCGCGGATTCCCTGGCGTGCGAGCGCTGCGCGTACGGCCGGGTGCAGCTCCTCCGGCAGTGGAACCGTCCGCGCGGCTCGCGCGGGCTCGACCGTCAGGTGGGCGAGCTCGTCGCCCTGGAGGAGGTCATCCCACAATGGAGCCGTCCGGCTGGACGAGGAGCGCGCGGCGCGCGTCGATGCCCGTCAGGTCGGTGCCCGCGGGAGCGACGACGGCGTCGAAGGAACCGGTGGGCGCCTCGAGGACCTCTCCTGCGCGCTCCCGTGCCCGCTCGCGATACGCCGGGTCCGGCTCGACGACGACCACGTCGAAGCCGGCCAGGCGCAGCGGCTCGGCATGGATTCCGGCGAACCCGAGCTCGAGCACCCGTGCGGGCGGCGGGCCGAGCAGCCCGATCAGCCGGCCCGTCGCCGTCGCGGCCAGTGCAGGCGGGAGTCGATCCACGTCTCAGACGCTAACGTTCGACCACCGGGGTGCCGCGAGGAGCGGCTGAGATCACACCCGTCGAACCTGATCCGGGTCATGCCGGCGAAGGGAGCGCATGGTTCATCGAGCACTGACGATCGCGACGTCCGATTCCGGCGGGGGCGCCGGCATCCAGGCCGACCTGAAGGCGTTCGCCTCGGCCGGCGTCTACGGGTCCTCCGTGCTCGTCGCGCTCACCGCGCAGAACACGCGCGCTGTGACGGCGATCCACGAGCTGCCCCCCGCGTTCGTCATCGCGCAGCTCGACGCCGTCTTCGACGACATCGGCGTCGACGCGGCGAAGACCGGGATGCTCTTCTCGCGAACGCTCATCGAGACCGTCGCGTCGTATCTCAGCGAGCATCGTGTGCCGCTCGTGGTCGACCCGGTGATGGTCGCGAGCTCAGGCGCGCAGCTGCTCGAGGACGGTGCCGTCGAGGCTCTCGTCGGCCTGCTCTTTCCGCTCGCGACCGTGATCACGCCGAATCTGATGGAGGCGCGTGCGCTCACAGGAGCCGACGGGTCTCCAGCCGAGCTTGCCGAGCGGTTGCACGAGCTCGGCGCGCCGGCGGTGATCGTCACCGGAGGCCACGGCGGCGCCGGCGCCGACCATCTCTTCGACGGGAGCGTGCACATCGACATTCCCGTCACACACTACGAGGTCGCAGCGACACACGGTGCCGGGTGCACGCACTCGGCGATGCTCGCAGCGTTGCTCGCGCGCGGTGAGAGCCTGCACGACGCCGCCCGCGGCGCGGCGGCCGCCGCATCGCGCGCGGTGGCACAGGGTCTCGTCGAGGTCGGTTTAGGCGAGGGTCCCGTCGACGTCCTGGGGGTAACGAGATGATCTCTGCCGGCACCACGTTGCAGACGATGCGGGAGCGAAGGCCGCTCGTCCATCAGATCACGAACTACGTCGTCATGAACGAGACGGCGAACGCGACGCTCGCGATCGGCGCGCTGCCTGTGATGGCGCACGCGCGCGAGGAGATGGAGGAGATGGTGCAGATCGCGTCCGCGCTCGTGATCAACATCGGGACGCTGTCGGAGCGCTGGATCGAGTCGATGCTGCTCGCCGGCAAGGCGGCGGGCGCGCGTCCGATCCCCGTCGTGCTCGACCCTGTCGGCGTCGGGGCGACCGCATATCGCACCGACACCGCGCGCCGCATCCTCGGCGAGGTCGACATCACCGTCTTGCGCGGTAACGCCGGCGAGGTGGCGACGCTCGTCGGCGCTGCAGCAGAGGTGCGGGGCGTGGAGTCGATGAGCACCGGCATCGATCCGGCCGAGCTCGCGCGCGCGGCAGCCCGAAGTCTCGGCGTGATCGCGTCGGTCACCGGGCCGGTTGATCACGTGTCGGACGGCGACCGGGTGCTGGCGGTGTCGAACGGCGATGCACTGCTCGCGACGGTCACGGGCACCGGCTGCATGTCGTCGGCGCTGACGGCATGCTTCCTCGCGGCGAAGCCCGACGAGCCGCTCGAGGCCGCCGCCGAGGCGCTGGCGGTGTTCGGTGTCGCTGCAGAGGACGCGGCGGCCGGCGCGGCCGGCCCCGGCACCTTCCACGCTCGCCTGTACGACGCGCTGTACGCGCTCGACCCGGCGACGCTCGACGGGCGAACACGCATCGAGGAGCTGTGAAGGAGTTCGAGCTCCTCGGCGAGCTCGAGCGCCGCGGGCTCATCGTCGGGGTCGAGCACGACGCTGCGCAGATCGAAGGGCTCGTCGTGACGCAGGACACGCTCGTCCAGGGCGTCCATTTTCGCTTCGACCTACTCTCGTGGCGCGAGCTCGGCCATCGTGCGGCTGCCGTCAACCTCAGCGATCTCGCAGCGTCCGGTGCCGACCCGATCGCGCTCATCGTCAGCCTTGCGACCCCAAGCCTCGACCATGCGGTCGAGCTGTACGAGGGACTGAACGAAGCGGGCGTCCCCATTCGCGGCGGCGATACCACGCGAGCCGACTCGGTCGTGCTCAGTGTCACCGCGATCGGGCGCGCGGAGCGTGTGCCCGGCCGTGCGGGCGCCGTGCCCGGAGACCTCCTCGTCGTCACGGGGCCGCTCGGCGCCGCGGGAGCCGCGTTCCGGGCCGGACGTCTTGCGCTGCCGCCGCTTCGACTCGATGCGGGCCGCCGCCTCGCCGCGGCCGCGCACGCGATGCTCGACATCTCCGACGGTCTCGGTCCGGACGCGGGTCACATCGCCGAGCGCTCGGGCTGTCGCCTGGTCATCGACCTCGAGCGCGTGCCGCTCGCGGAGGGCGCGACGCTCGCCGATCTCGAGTTCGGCGAGGACTACGAGCTGCTTGCGGCGACGCCCGACCCGCTCGACTTCACCGTCATCGGCCGCTGCGAGGAGGGCTCAGGCGTCAACGTCGCGCTGGGCGGCTGGGAGCATTTCGGATAGCCAGTGGTCGAAGTGGGCACGTGGGCGGATGCCCACCATCGACCCGACTGGCGCGCCGCCGGCGAACAGGATCACGGTCGGGATCGAGAGCACGTCGTAGCGCGCGCCGATCGCCGGATGCTCGTCGACGTTCACACGCGCGACGGGGACGGTCGCCTCGAGCTCGGCGAGGATCGGCTCCAGCGCCTTGCACGGTCTGCACCACGGCGCCCAGAAGTCGACGAGCACGGGGCTACCCGCGACGGCGTCGTCGAAGGTGAGGATGTCGAGCTCGCGCATCAGATCTGCCCTCGCAACGCCGCCAACCGTAGCGCCGGCACCCGCGCCACGGCCTCGAGGACGATGGCCGGGCTCATCTTCGACTGCCCGGCAGTGCGGTCGGCGAACATGATCGGCACCTCGACCACGTCGAACCCGGCGCGCAGCGTCCGATAGGTCGTCTCGATCTGGAACGCGTAGCCCTTCGAGCGGATGTCGCCGAGATCGATGCGCTCGAGCACGCGGCGCCCGTAGCACTTGAAGCCACCGGTCAGGTCGCGAACGCCGACCCCGAGCAGCTTGCGGGCGTACCACGACCCTCCGGTCGAGACGAGCCGCCGGGTGTGGCCCCAGTGCTCGGTCCCGCCGCCCTGCACGTAGCGCGAGCCGAGCGCGAGGTCGGCTCCGGCTTCGCAGGCGGCGATCAGTCGCGGCACGTCGGCGGGATCGTGGGAGAAGTCGCAGTCCATCTCGAGGATGAGGTCGGCCCCGTCCACGAGCGCGCGCCGGAAGCCGGCGACGTACGCGGGACCGAGACCCTCCTTGTGCGGACGGTGGAGGACGGAGACGAAGCCGGCCTCGGCGGCGAGCCGGTCGGCGATCTCGCCGGTCCCGTCGGGCGAGTTGTCGTCGACGACGAGGACGTCCACGCCGAGCGGCTCCAGCGCGCCCACCATGGCCTCGATGTTCGCCGCCTCGTTGTAGGTCGGCAGGCAAATCGTCGCCTTCGGCACGTCGATGGAGGCTACATATGATCGATTTCCATGGCCGCGCTACCTGCGAACACCGAGGTCGCCGACCACTTCGATCTCCTGGCGGACCTGCTGGAGCTCGAGGGGGCCGAGTCCTTCCGCGTCCTCGCCTACCGCCGCGCGGCGACGCGCATGCGCGAGACCTCGGCGTCGGTCGCGCAGCTCGCGCTCGCCGGCCGAGCCAAGGAGCTGCAGGGCATCGGCAAGACGATCGAGGAGAAGATCGTCCAGATCGTCGAGACCGGTGACATCGAGGCGCTCGCAAAGCGCCGCAAGCTCGTCCCGCCCGACGTCATCGCGTTCATGCACCTCCCCGGGCTCGGCCCGAAGACCGCGGCCCGCATCTGGCGGGAGCTCGACGTGACGACGCTCGCCGGCCTGAAGGAGGCGGCGGAGACCGAGCGGCTGCGAACGCTCACCGGCCTCGGCCCGAAGAGCGAAGAGAAGATCCTCAAGGCGCTCGCGTTCCAGGCGCAGAACCCCGACGATGGTCGGAAGCTGCTCGGGGACGGGCTGCCCGCGGTGCAGGCGGCGGTTGCCGAGCTGCGCGAGCATCGCGCCGCCGTCGCCGTGTCCGAGGCGGGCTCGGTGCGCCGCCGCAAGGAGACCTTCCGCGACCTGGACATCATCGCGACGGCGACGGAACCGGCCGAGCTGACGGCCTACTTCACGCAGCTTCCGTGGGTCATCGAGGTGGCGGCGCACGGCGACACGAAGGCGACCGTCGTGTCCCGGCAGGGGTTGCGCTTCGATCTGCGGGTCGTCCCGCCGGAGTCGTTCGGCAACCTGCTGCAGCACTTCACCGGGTCGAAGGACCACAACGTCGCGATGCGTGAAGCGGCTGTGAAGCGCGGCTTTTCCATCTCCGAGTACGGGGTTACGACGGTGGAGACCGGCGACGTCTTCGCGACGGAGGACGAGGACGCGTTGTATGAGTTCCTCGGCTATCAGCCGATTCCGCCGGAGCTGCGCGAGAACCACGGCGAGCTCGACGCCGCGCGGCGCGGCGAATTACCCACGCTCGTCGAGCTCTCCGATCTGCGCGGCGACCTGCATACGCACACGAGCTGGTCCGCGGACGGCAAGAACACGCTCGAGGAGATGGTCGCGGCGGCCGCGGCGCGCGGGTACGACTACTACGCCATCACCGACCACTCGCACTATCTCCGGGAAGGCCGTCTCGCCGCGCAACTCGACGAGATCGAAGCCGTGCGCCGGCGCTTTCCGAAGCTGCGCATCCTCGCCGGCGTCGAGGCGAACATCCGCTCGAACGGCGAGGTCGACGTCTCGCCCGAGGATCTCGCGGGGCTCGATTGGGTCGTCGCCTCCGTGCACCAGGCGCCGCATACGCGTCCGACGGAGCGCGTGCTCGAGGCGATGGACAACCCGTATGTCGACTGCATCGGCCACCTCACCGGCCGGCGGATCGGAAAGCGCGGCCCGCGCGAGGTCGACGTCGGGCGTGTGATCGAGAAGGCGCTGGAGACCGGCGTCGTGCTCGAGATCAACGGCCAGCCCGACCGGCTCGACCTGCGCGACGTCTACGCGCGCGCCGCAAAGGAGGCGGGGTTGAAGCTCGTCGTCAACTCCGACGCGCACCAGATTCGTGCGCAGGGCTATGTCGAGTTCGGGATCGGACAGGCACGCCGTGGCTGGCTGACGAAGGACGACCTGCTGAACACGCAGCCGTGGAGCCGCTTCCAGAAGCTGCGGCGGAAGCGATGACGTTTCGCGAGGACGGGTACGCCGCCGTCGACTGGGCTGCCGGCTACCTCGACCGCGTCGGCGAGCTCCCCGTGCTCGCGCAGGTGCGGCCCGGCGAGCTGACCGCGAAGCTGCCGGACTCCGCGCCGGAGCACGGCGAGCCGTTCGCGAACGTCCTGGCCGACCTCGACGAGCTCATCGTCCCCGCGCTGACGAACTGGCAGCATCCGCGCTTCTTCGCGTACTTCGCGGTGACGGCGTCGGAGCCGGGCATCCTCGCCGAGCTCCTCGCGTCCGCCATGCAGCAAGTTGCGCTCAACTGGCGATCGTCTCCGGCGTCGACCGAGCTCGAACTGCGCACGGTCGACTGGGTCCGGCAGCTGCTCGGCCTGCCGGAAGGCTGGCACGGCCACATCGAGGACACCGCTTCCACCGCGACGATGGCTGCCCTCATCGCCGCCCGGTACGTGACGAGGCGGAACGTCGTTGTTTGCTCCGAGCACGCGCACTCGTCCGTGGAGAAGGCCGCACGCATGCTCGGCATGGTGCTGCGCAAGGTGTCGGTCGACGACGAGCTGCGCATGCGCGCCGACGGGCTCGACTTCTCCGACGTCGCCGTGGTCGTCCCAACGGTGGGCACGACCTCGTTCGCTTCCGTCGACCCCGTGCGTGCGCTCGCTGAACGCGCTCATGCGGCGGGCGCGTGGGTGCACGTGGACGCAGCGTACGCGGGGTCGTCATGGATCCTCGACGAGGAGCGCTGGTCGCAGGACGGTGTGGAGCTCGCGGACTCGCTCGTCGTCAATCCGCACAAATGGCTGCTCGTCCCGGTCGACTGCTCGTTGCTCTGGACGTCGCGTCCGGACGAGTTCCGCGAGGCGTTCTCGCTCGTCCCCGAATACCTACGCACACCCGAGGATGCATACGCGCTCTCCGAGTACGGGCCGGCGCTGGGCCGTCGCTTCCGCTCGCTCAAGCTCTGGGCCGTGCTCCGCTGCTACGGCGCCGAGGGGCTGCGCGCGATGCACCGTGAGCACATCCGCCTCGCCCGCCTGTTCGCGGACTGGGTCGAGGCGGACCCGGACTGGGAGCTCGTCGCGCCGCTGCGCTTCTCGCTCGTCGCGTTCCGCCGCAACGGCACGGACGAGGAGAACGAGGCGATCGTCGAGCGCGCGAATCGCAGCGGTGAGATCTTTCTCTCGCACACGCGGCTCGACGGCCGCTACGTGCTCAGGTTGGCTATCGGCAATGCGCGCACGACAGAAGACGACGTGCGCCGCGCATGGGAGGTGTTGAACCGATGATCGTCACGACGATGAACGACATTCCGGGCTACACGGTGGACGAGGTGTTCGGCGAGGTGATGGGGCTGACCGTGCGCTCCCGCAACGTCGGCTCGCAGATCGGCGCGCAGCTGAAGTCGATCCTCGGCGGTGAGCTGAAGGGAATGACGAAGGCGCTCGTCGACAGTCGCCATGAGGTGATGGAGCGGATGTCGCAGGAGGCGGAAGCGAAAGGCGCGAACGCGATCATCGCCATGCGCTTCGACACCTCGGAGATGGGCGCGAACTGGACCGAGATCTGCGCCTACGGCACCGCGGTCAAGGTTCACAAGGCCTGAGTCGTCACAGCGTCCGCAGCAACGCCAGGAGCTCGTCCGTGCTTCCGACGACGATGTCGGCCGCGGCGCGCAGCTCGGGCGGCGACTCGGCTGCCGCGACCGCGACACGAACGGCGAGCTCGAGTCCATCGAGCGCGCGGAACGCGTCGAGATCGGTCGCGTCGTCGCCGGCCACGAGTGCGCGGTCCAATCCTGCGCCGCCGAGCAGGTGTCGCACGGCCGTGCCCTTGTTCGCTTCGAGCGGCGGGAGCACCTCGAGCACCTTGCGGCCGAAGCGCGCCTTCAGGCCGGCCTCACGCGCACGCTCCGCCAGTCCTTCGAGCGCCGCCACCGCAGCCGGCTCGTCGGTGGCCGTGCGGTAGTGGAACGACGCGGTAAGGCCCTTGCGCTCCGTGTCCGGCCACCGGGCCGCGTCGGCGAACGCCTCGACGGTTTCGCGCCAGGCCTCGGCCTCCAGGTCGAGCTCGAGGCCGTGTGAGCCCGCGATCACGACGCCGTCGACGCCGACGCGCCGTCGCACGTCGTCACCGGCGCGCCCCGATACGACCGCGACGAGCGCGTATCGCGCGACGAGGCGCTCGAGCTCCTTGCGAGTCTCGGACGGGAGATGCGCATCGTCCGGCCGCTCTACGATCGGCGCCAGCACGCCGTCGAAATCGAGGAAGAGGCCGGCCAGCTGCGGCTCCGCCGAGAGCCGCTGCAGGAGTGCGGCCATCTAGGGGCTCGCCCGGAAGGTAGCGGCAGCACTCTGCCGGCTGCAAACCGTCGCATCGCGGCGTCCTCGGTCGCGTCCGTAGCCACGGCTACGAACGCTCCCTGCGTCCTTGCGCAGCTTGGCTTTCGCGCGGCAGAGCACTACCGAACCTCCAGGGCAGACCCCTACTAGCATAGGTCGGTGCGCCTGGTCCTGATCGGTCTGGCGGCCGGGTTCTTCAGCGCGCTCTTCGGGGTCGGCGGCGGCATCATCATCGTTCCGCTGCTCCTGCTCGTCGGCCGGTGGGACATGCGCTCCGCGAGTGCGACGTCGCTCGCGGCGATCGGGCTCACCGCCACCGCCGGCGTCGTCGCATACCTGTTCCACGGCGACGTGCAGGCGAACTACGCGGCGCTGCTCGGCGTTCCCGCCGCCGTCGGCGCCCTCGGCGGCGCGTCCTTGCACCAGCGACTCCACGTGCGCACGCTCTCGTACGCCTTTGCGGTGCTGCTGGTGGGCATCGCCATCGACCTGCTCGTGAAATGACGTACGTCCTCGCCGTCATCCTCGGGCTCGTCGCCGGTGTTCTCTCGGGCCTGTTCGGCGTCGGAGGCGGGATCCTGTTTGTGCCGACGCTGACGTGGCTCGGTCTCACGCAGCTGCACGCGGAGGCGACGTCCCTGCTTGCGATCATTCCCACCGTCCTCGTCGGGGTCTGGCGCCAGCAGCGGCACGGCAACGTCCGGTGGCAAAGCGCGCTCGTGATCGGCATCGCATCGATCGGCGCGGCCTTCGGTGGTGCCAGGCTGGCTCAGAGCGTCCCCGAGGCGACGCTCCGCAAGCTGTTTGCCGTCGTCCTCATCGCCACGGCGGCCCAGATCGCGTGGCGTACCAAGACGAAACGGCCATAATCCAGACCATGGCAGCGGACGATCTCTGGATTCCGCTCGTCGACGAGCCGATCGGCGGCATCGTGGCGCGCATCGAGCGCGAGAACGAGGACATCGCGGCGCTCGTCGAGTCACCGCACCGGCTCCTGGCGTTCCGCACGTTCGCCTACATCCGCTGCGGCATTCTCCTCGGCAGGCTGCTCTTCGAGAACGACGTGCCGGGGTACGACGGATCGGAGAGCTGGATCGAGACGCTGATGCGCAATCCGGAGCACCGCGCAGCGCTCACGGCCGAGGTGCGGGCGGTCGCCGAAGAGGTGGCCGCCGACCCGAAGTACGACGACGAAGGCTCACTCGGCCCGGACGAGGAGACACGGGCACGGTTCCGCACGTTCGCGCGCGAACACCTCGGCTCCTGAGGTGAGGCTCCTTGCGCTCACCGCCGGAGCGCTCTTCTTTGCGCTCACCGCGACGGCGGCGACGCCGAAATCGCCGATCCCGACGATCGTCGTCGCGCCCGCCGCCGCGGCGCCGAATCTGCCCCCGACGATGCTGCCCGCGCTCGGCGAACGGGGCTACGCGTTTCCCGTCTTCGGCGTCAAGTGGGTCGCCGATACCTTCGGCGCCTCCCGCCCGGACGTCTCCGGCGGCTGGCATCACGGCGATGACATCTTCGCGCCGCTCGGCACGCCCGTGCTCGCAGTTGCGCACGGCGTTGTCTTCTCCGTCGGATGGAACGGGATCGGAGGATGGAGGCTGTGGCTCCGCGACGATCGCGGGAACGACTTCTACTACGCGCACCTGTCCGCGTACTCGCCGCTCGCCGTGAACGGCGCGATCGTGCACGCGGGCGACGTCCTCGGTTTCGTCGGTGACACCGGCGACGCGGTGGGAACGCCGTACCACATCGACTTCGAGATCCATCCGGTCGGCATGCTCGATCGCGGCTACGACGGCGCGGTCGACCCGACGACCTACCTGCGCTCCTGGCGGCGCCTCAGGTATCTGCGCGTCGAGGCCGGTGTCGACTGGAGACCGACGCTCGTCGCCGCCCGCGCCCCGAAGCCGGGTGCCGTCCTCCTAGGCAGTTCGGACATCTCGACCGCGAGTGGTCTCGATCCGGCCTCGCTCGCGCGCGGTTTCAGCTCGACGAGCCGTTCCCGCCCTGGTACGTGAATCCGTCCGTCTCGCCAAAGATCCGCTCGGAGATCCATTTGCGGATCTGCGGACCGGTGAACGGGTTGAACACGAGCGCAAGTGCGAGACCGATGAACAGCAGGCCGGAGTGGCCGCTCTTCTTCTCCTGCTTCCCGCGCACCCGGTCGGCTGCGGTGCGCAGGTCGGCGACCGCCGACCGCAGCTCGTCCTGGAGATCCTTGTCGGTGGCGACGCGCCTCGCAACGCCGGCGACGCCGCGGTTGCCGATCAGCTCGTCGTAGATCGCACGCGCGGACTCGTAGGCGTTCCGCACGTTGTCGCGCAGCTCGCCGTCCTGCAGCGCGCGCTCGAAGTAGGGCTTTGCGGCAGCGGCCGCGTCCGAGACCTTGTCCGTCGTCTTCGGCATTGTCAAACGTTCCTTTCGTGTGTGGGCAGCGGTGATTGTACCCCCGGTGCCGTTCCGTTGAACGCGACGCCCAGCACCTCTTCGATCGAGTCGACGAGGACGAATTCGACGTCCCGCCGCGTCTCGGGCGGGAGCTGCTCGAGGTCGGCCTCGTTCTCGCGCGGGACGACCACCCGCCGGAGGCCGGCGCGTTGGGCCGCGAGCGCCTTTTCGCGCACGCCTCCGATGGGGAGTACCTGCCCGGTGAGCGTGAGCTCGCCGGTCATGCCGAGGTCGTCGGCGACCGGCTTGCCGCGGATGAGCGACGCGATCGCCGTTGCCATCGTGATTCCCGCAGAAGGCCCATCCTTCGGTACCGCGCCGGCGGGGACGTGGAGATGGACGTCGTGTTCTGCGAACCAGCCCTCGGGCAGTCCGAGCTGCGCGGAGTGCGACCGGACCCACGAGAGCGCGGCTTGCGCCGATTCCTGCATGACCTCACCGAGCTGTCCGGTGATGGTGAGCCGGCCCTTCCCCGGATAGGCCTGCGCCTCGACGAAGAGGATGTCTCCCCCGGCGGCCGTGTACGCGAGTCCCGTCGCCACGCCCGCGTGGGCCACTCGCCTGCGCGCCTCACCCGTGAATGTGCGCGGGCCGAGCCATGAGCGGACGCGGCGCTCGGCGATCGAAATCGTTCCCTCACGCCCCTCGGCGACGAGTCGGGCGGCCTTGCGGCACAGGTCGGCGATGCGGCGCTCGAGGTTGCGCACGCCGGCCTCGCGCGTGTACTCGCGGATTACGAGCCGCAACGTCTTCTCCGGGATCGAGATCTGCTCGCGCGTGAGGCCGTGCGTCTCGATTTGCTTCGGGACGAGGTATCGCTTCGCGATGCCGACCTTTTCCTCCTCGGTGTAGCCGGAGAGGGAGATGGTGTCCATGCGGTCGAGCAGCGGCGGCGGGATCGTGTCGACGGTGTTCGCGGTGCAGATGAAAAGCACCTTGGACAGGTCGAACGGCAGGTCGAGGTAGTGGTCGCGGAACGTGCGGTTCTGCTCCGAGTCGAGCACCTCGAGCATGGCGCTCGCGGGATCGCCGCGGACGTCGGCGCCCATCTTGTCGATCTCGTCGATGAGTATCACGGGGTTCGTCGACTCCGCATCGCGCAGCGCGCGGATGATCGTTCCCGGCATCGCGCCGATGTACGTCCGTCGGTGGCCGCGGATTTCCGCCTCGTCGCGCACGCCGCCGACGGAGAGACGCATGAACTTCCGCTCCAGCGTGCGCGCGACCGACTGTCCGAGCGAGGTCTTCCCGACGCCCGGCGGGCCGACGAAGCAGAGGATCTGGCCGGACGGATCGTGACGGAGCTTCGACACCGCGAGGTGCTCGATGATCCGCTCCTTCACCTTCTCGAGGTGGTAGTGATCCTCGTCGAGCACGCCGCGCGCACGCGCGAGGTCGAGGTTGTCAGTCGTGGTCACGCCCCACGGGAGCGTTGCGATCCAGTCGAGATACGTCCGGATCACGCCGTACTCCGCGGCTGCTGCCGGTAGGCGCTCGAGCCGGCCGAGCTCACGTGCCGCAGCCTTCTGCGTCTCTTCCGGCAGGTCGAGCGCCTCGATGCGCCCGCGCAGCTCGTTCACCTCGGCCTGCTCCGGGTCGCCTTCGCCGAGCTCGTTCTGAATCGCCTTCAGCTGCTGGCGTAGGAAGAACTCGCGCTGCCCGTTCTCGAGCTCCGACTGCACTTGCGACTGGATCTTCGTCCCGAGCTCGATCATCTCCAGCTCGCGGTTGAGAATGACCGACACCTCGCGCAGGCGTTCTCCGACGTCGACGAGCTCGAGCAGCTTCTGCTTCTCCTCGGTCTTGAGTCGCAAGGTCGAGGCGACGAGGCTGCACAGCGCGCTCGGGTCGTCGACGTTGGCGGCCGCCATCTGCAGCTCCTCCGGCAGGTACGGAACCAGCCCGATGATCCGGCCGAACTGGTGTTGCACAGTGCGCGTCACCGCTTCCACGTCCGGCGACTCCTCCACGCGGTCGGGCAGCTCCGACAGCTCGGCCAAGAGGTAGGGCTCGTCGGTCACCAGCTGCTCGACGCGGACACGCCGCAGTCCCTGGACGAGAACGCGCAGCGTCCCGTCGGGGACGCGGATCATCTTGTGCACGATCGCGGCGGTGCCGACGCGGTAGACGTCGTCCCACCCCGGCGTCTCGATCTCGTCGTTCGCGACGGTGGCGAGGGCGAGCAGGCGGTCGCCCGCGATGACGTCATCGATGAGCGCGACCGACCGCTCCTGCCCGATCGCGAGCGGCGTCATCGACGCCGGAAAGACGACCGTCTCCTTCAGCGGCAGGACGGGGAGCGTGGACGGGAGCTTGTCGGCGAGCTCCTCCGCAAGGCGCTGCTCCTCTGCGCTGATGGTCTCGATCTCATTCATCCACCGCCGGGTACCCATTCGTCTGCGCGAGCAAGCACGGCCGCCGCCATCCGTTTGGTGGCGACGTCCACCATCTCTCCGTCGACGAGCGACGCGCCATCCTCCGCGGCAAGGATGCGGCGCGCCCGCTCGACCTCGCCGGCGGACGGGGTGAATGCCTCGTTCACAGGCGCGATCTGATCCGGGTGGACGACCCATTTGCCGTCGTAGCCGTGGCCGAGGGCGATGCCGGCGGCACGCCGGAGGCCGTTCAGGTCGCGCAGGTCGGCGTACGGCCCGTCTATGGCTTGCAACCCGTATGCGTGAGCGGCGACCGAGATCCGGGCGAGCGCGTAATCGAACGTGCCCGAGCCGATGGTGAGGACCGGGATGCCCATCGACGCGGCGAAGTCGCCCGGCCCGAACACGAGCGCCTCGAGCGGCGCGCCGACGGCGGCGATGCGCTCCACCTCCGCGAGGCCGCGCGCGGACTCGATCTGCACCTCGAGACCGACGCCGCCCGGGAGGAGCTCGATCACCTGCCGGACGTCCTCGGCCGAGGCCGCCTTGGGGAGCACGACGACGTCGGGCCGCCGTGCCGCGACCGCATCGAGATCGCCCCGCCACCAGGCCGTCCCGACGGCGTTGATCCGCACTGCGAGCGTCCCCTGCGCCGCCGCCTCTCCGAGCCGGCCGCGCGCCGCGTCCTTGTCGGCCGGCGCAACGCCGTCCTCGAGATCGACGACCACCTCGTCCGCAGCAAGCCCGGCCGCCTTGGCGAGCATCTTCGCGCTCGACGCCGGCACCGTCAGGGACGAACGCCTCGGCCGCGTTGTCATCGCCGCAAACCTAACCGTTTCCTTGCACACCCGAAACGGACCCTTGACGGGACGTCTCTATCGTCGATGCCATGGAGACGAGGTTTCCGGCATGCGCTTGATCGTCACCCTGACGGCGGCTCTGACCGTTCTCTTCCTCGTGCTTCCGGCCCACCCGTAATTCCGTTCGCATTGCGCCGCCGAGGGGTCCCTCCCTTCCTCCCGTACCTCTCGGCGGCAGCGAACGGATTGACGTCACGCCCGCACCAGGTACCAGACTTTCGGCCCTTGCTTGCGTAACGCGCACGACCGGAACACATACCATCGCCGGAGCATGAAGGGCGTCATCCTCGCCGGCGGCTCGGGCACACGGCTGCATCCGCTGACGCGGATCACGAACAAGCACCTGCTGCCGCTCTACGACCGGTCGATGGTGACCTACGCGGTCGAGGCGCTCATCGGCGCGGGGATCGACGAGGTGATGCTCGTCACCGGCGGGACGCACGCCGGCGAGTTCTTCCGGCTCCTCGGCAACGGGCACGAGCACGGAATCGACCGGCTCTTCTACGCGTACCAGGAGCAGGCCGGTGGTATCGCGGAGGCGTTCCGGCTCGCGGAGCGCTTCGTCGCGGGCGACAAGGTCTGCGTCCTTCTCGCCGACAACGTCTTCGAGTACTCGCTCCGGCAGATCGTGGAGAACTTCTCTCGCCAGGACGAAGGCGCGCGCATCGTGCTCTCGCACATCGACGACGACGAGCACCTTCGGCACCTCGGGGTCGCGCGCATGAACGGCGACCGCGTGGAGGAGATCATCGAGAAGCCCGAGGCGCCGCCGAGCCGGTACGCGGTGACGGGCGTCTATTTCTACGACGCGCAGGTGTGGGAGGTGCTGCCGACGCTCGAGCCGTCCGGCCGCGGCGAGCTCGAGATCACCGACGTGAACAACTGGTACGTGACGCGCGGACTGATGGAAGCCGACGTCGTCGACGGCTTCTGGGGCGACGCCGGCGAGTCGATCGACGCGTATTACCAGGTGAACGACTTCGTGCGCAGCGGCGGCGTCAACAAGTGATCGAAGGGCTGCGCCGCATCGAGCTCGTTCGTCACGAGGACGAGCGTGGCTGGTTCATCGAGCTCGCGCGTTCCAGCGCGCTGCCGAAGCCGTTCCGGCAGGCGAACCTGTCGTACTCGCGCAAGGGCGTGATTCGCGGACTGCACTTCCACGAGCGAGGGCAGGACGACGTGTTCGTCTGCCTGGCCGGAACCGTGCGCGTCGTCGTCCTCGATCGCATTTCCGGCGAGACCTTCACCGAGGACATCGGCGACGACAATCCGGTCGCCGTCTACGTGCCCGGCATCCACGCGCACGGGTACGAGGCTCTCACCGATGCGCTCTTCACGTACCTCGTCACCGAGGAGTACGAGCCTGCCGCGCCGGACGAGCATGGGATCCCGTGGGACGACGAGCGCGTCCGTCATCTGTGGAGCACGTCATCGCCGATTCTCTCCAGTCGCGACGCATCCTCGTAACCGGCGCCGGCGGGCAGCTCGGCGCCGCGCTCCTCGAGGAGTTTCCGGACGCGACGGGGCTGACGCGCGAGCAGTGGGACGTGACGCTTCCCCCGTTCTTCGAGGCCGACCTCGTGCTCCACGCCGCAGCGTGGACCGACGTCGACGGCGCCGAGTCGGACCCGCAGGAAGCGGCGGCCGTCAACGTCGGGGGCACGCAGCATGTCGCCGAGCTCGGCGCTCCCTTCGTCTACTTCTCGACCGACTATGTCTTCGACGGCCGCAAGAACGAGCCGTACGTCGAGTCGGACGGCCCCAACCCGCTGTCCGTGTATGGACGGACGAAGCTGCTCGGCGAGGCTGCGGCCGGCGAGGAGGCCTGGGTCGCCCGGTCATCGTGGCTCTTCGGCTCGACCGGCCGCAACTTCGTGCGCACGATGCTGGCTCTCGGCCGCGAGCGGGACGAGGTGGCGGTCGTCGACGACCAGCGCGGCTCTCCGACGTACGTCGGCCACCTCGCAACGGCGGCGCGCGAGCTGCTTGCGCTGCCGTACGGGGTCTGGCACGTCGTGGCCGACGGCGACTGCACGTGGGCGGAGTTCGCGGAGGCGATCTTCGAGGAGGCGAGGATCGACTGCCGCGTCCGCCGGATCACGACAGCAGAGCTCGGCCGGCCTGCCCCCCGGCCTGCGTACTCGGTGCTGCGCAGCGAACGGCCCGGCGCGCCGCAGCTGCCGCACTGGCGCGACGGGCTGCGCGAGTGCCTAGCCCGTCTTCTCCCAGACTGAAACGTGTTTCGTGCTCTCGGCCGTGAACGGCTCGCGGTTCCAGTCGCTCCATCGCTCGCGCAGCCGCATGCCGGCCGTCCGTGCCATCAGGTCGAGCTCGCTGGGTGACACGGCTCGAAAGGGGATGGACATGCGCCGCCAGTGCCCGTCGCGGAGCGAGAAGTGGTGGGACACGAGGCGCTGGGTGTCGAGGTCGTACTCGTCGACGCCGACGTGCGTGTCGCTTAGATCGAAGACCTCGAGCCGTCGCGTGTTCGGGACGCCCACTTCGACGACGAAACAGGCGCCCGGCACGAGGTGTCGGGCCGCGTTTTCGAAGCATGCGACCTGCGCATCCTGCGTGGTGAGGTTGTTGATCGAGTTGAAGACGATGTAGACGAGCGAGAACGTCCCGTCGATCCGCGTCGTCGTCATCTCTCCGATCTCCACCGGGATGTCGGTCGACTTCTGTCTCAGCTGGGCGACCATGTCCGGCGAGAGGTCGATGCCGGCGACGCGGACGCCGCGCGCCGCTAGCGGCAGCGCGATGCGCCCGGTGCCGATCGCCAGCTCGAGCGCGCCGCCGCTGCTGAGCGGCACGAGGAACTCCACCACCGGCTCGACCGGCATGTCGGCGGTGTTCTCGTCGTAGTGCTCGGCGACGGCGCCGGCGAACCAGTCGGTCATCCCGATCGCTTCAGTTTCCCGTGCTTCTTCGCGTGCACCTCGCCGCGGTGGAAGATCGCGAGGCCGAGCGGCGCCGCCGCGACGGCGATGATCAGCAGCGGCCACACGTCTGCCCACACGAGCCCGGTGCCGCTGACGATCGACGCACGGTCGCCGCGGATCGCGTACGTCGCTGGCGAGATCTTCGCGATCAGCTGCATCCAATGCGGCATCACCGACACCGGGTAATACACGCCGGAGACGACGAGCATCAGGCCTTGCGCGACGAAGCCGAGCTGCGCGCCCTTCTCCGGCGAGATGAGCGGCAGCACGGACGTCATCATCCCGATGCCGATGAACGAGAGCGAGGCGATCGCGAGGAGTGCGAAGGCGGCGCCGTAGTTCGCGTGCGGAAGGTGGATGCCGAGGAAGAGCGCGACGGCGAAGAACAGGATCGTCGCGCGGATCAATCCGTACAGCACCGCGTACGCTCCCTGGCCGCCCAGGTGCATGACGCGCGAGATCGGCGCCATGAACGTGTACTCGATCGTCCCTTCCCAACGCTCCCAGGCGACCGTCTCCGTCATGAACTCGAAGATGATCCCGAGGAACGCCCAGATCACGGCGCCGACGAGCAGCCGTGCGGCCAGCGTGTTCTCGGCCGCATGGGTCAGGTGCACGGACCGCGCGATGAACACGATCGTGAGTGTGTTCGCGATCGTCCAGAACATGAAGGCGACGTCCCACAGGAAGTAGCGCTTCGTCAGATAGACGTTTCGTTCGACGATGCCGCCGAGCCCGATCAGCTCGCTGCGCATCGTGGCTCCGATGGCGCTCATCCGAACACCTCCCTGTACTCGTCGTCGTCGTGGTCGTGCTCTTCCTCGAATGCACGGCCGGTCGCGGCGAAGAACGCCTCTTCGAGCGTTTCGACGCCGTAGCGCCGCTTCACGTCCGCCACGGGCTCCAGGAAGAGGAGCTGGCCGCGGTCGAGTAGGCCGACGCGGTCGGCGAGCGCCTCCGCCTCCACCATGTCGTGCGTGCAGAGGAGGATGGTCGCGTCGTGCGTCTGGCGGACCTCTCGCACGAAGTCCTGCACCTCGAGCTTCGAGCGGGGGTCGAGGCCCGTCGTAGGCTCGTCGAGTAGCAGCAGGACCGGCGACGTCAGCAGTGCCCGCGCGAGCGCGACCTTCTGCTGCATGCCGCGGGAGAGGTTCTGCATCGACTCGCCGCGCCGGTCCGGCGGGAAGCCGACCTTCGCGAGGATCTCCGGAACTGCCGTGCGGGTCACCGACGGCGGCATGCCGTAGAAGCGCGCCGCGTACGACAGGTTCTCGTCGGCGGACATCTTCTTGAAGAAGCTCGCCTCGACCGACACACGGTTGACGAGCCGCCGGATCGTGCGCGCATCGCGGACGACGTCGTTCCCGAACACGCGGGCCGAACCGCCGTCATCGATCAGCAACGTCGACAACAGGCGGACCAGGGTCGACTTGCCCGACCCGTTCTGCCCGAGGATGGCGACGCACTCGCCTCGCGCGATCGTGAAGCTCACGTCATTCAACGCGGGCATGCGACGCCGGCGGCGTGAGAACAGACCGGCGTCCTTCGCCCGTCGCCGGAAGACCTTCGTCAGGTGCTCGACCTCGACGGCAGGGACGTCCCGGCGGACGGACGTGCTGATCGACTTGGGTGCTGCGAGGGCAGACATGTTGCTCCTTTGTGAAACGACGACGGAACGGAGAAACGGGAGACCGCCGGGCCGGCGGTGCGCGGCCCTAACGGCCGCGCGTGACCGCCGGGCTGCCGAGGCAACCCGCCGGGACCGTGTTCATCACGTTCAGGAACAACATCGCGTGCGAACGATAGAGACTTAACCGCACAACGTCAAATTTACGCCGCGTGCAGCGGTTCGTCGTCGTTGTGATCGTCGCCGGCATCGTCCGGCGCCGGACGGTAGTCGTCGAGCCACGCGACGATCTCGGGCTCGTGCAGCAGCAGCTCGACGACATTCGAGTCTCGCTCGTCGCTCATGCGTCCTCCTCGACCTCGTGGATGAAGAAGATCCCGTGCTTCGACTGGCCGGTGAGTTTCTTCAGGTCCGGGTACTCGGCGATCTCCGGCGAGACGCGGATCCCCGCTACCAGGTAGCGCACCGTCTCGTCGGTGTCGTTGCGGATCTCGTGCGCGCCGTCCCGCCCGGTGGGGAAGTGGACGACCTCGCCGTCGTCCAGCCGGCGCTCTCCCTCGAAGGTGCGCAGCGTCGGCCGGCCGCGGAGGACGACCAGGAGCTCTTCCGAGCCGTGGTGGAAGTGGAAGATCGCGAAATTGCCGCGCTCGAGCTCGTACAGCGTTGCGCCGAGCTGCGGCCCGCTGGGGACGAGGCGCTTCGCCAGCCCGCCGCCGCCCGACCAGTCCTCGCCCTGCTCGCCCCACTCCTCGTCCCAGATGTTCATGCCGGGAGCCTCGCAGACAAAGAGGACACCTTCTGTCATGTATCTGTCGTAGGGTCCGCAACATGCGGGCGACGCGTCTCGTCTCCCTGCTCCTCCTATTGCAGACCCGGGGGCAGCTCACTGCGGCTGACATCGCTGAGCGCCTCGAGGTGTCCGTGCGCACTGTGCATCGCGACGTCGAATCGCTTGCCGCTGCCGGCGTGCCGGTCGAGGCGGTGCGCGGGCCTGCGGGCGGATACCGGCTCGCCGGCGGCTATCGAACGCGACTCACCGGCCTGACGGGCGACGAGGCGGAGGCCCTCTTCGCGGCCGGCATGCCGGGCCCGGCGGCGGAGCTCGGTCTCGGGGGCGAGCTCGCCGCCGCCCGGCTGAAGCTGCTCGCCGCGCTTCCGTCCGAGCTGCAGGAGCGCGCCACGCGGGCGCAGCGTCTCTTCCATCTGGACGCGCGCGGCTGGTTTCGCGCCGAGGACAGCGTCCCGCACCTGCCGGCGCTCGCGTCGGCCGTCTGGAGCGGCTGCCGGGCGAAGATCCGCTATCGCGAGGGCAATCGCGTCGTGCAGCGCACGGTCGACCCGCTCGGGCTCGTGCTCAAGGCGGGGGCCTGGTATCTCGTCGCGCATCGCGTCGCCGGCATGCGCGTGTACCGCGTGTCGCGCGTCGCGTCGGTGCGTGCGCTCGAGGAGCTGTGCGAGCGGCCGGCCGGCTTCGAGCTCTCCGCCTACTGGAACGAATGGTCGCGCGCGTTCGAGGACAGCCGTCCCCGGGTCGAAGTGACTGCCCGCGGGCCGAAAGGTGAGCGGACGCTCGTGTTCGAGAGCCTGGAGGAGGCCCGCCGCGAGATGTTGCGGTACGGGCCGGATCTCGAGGTGGTCGCTCCTCTCGAGCTGCGAGAACGCATCGCCGCGACCGCCCGCGATGTCGCTGCCCTATACGTTCCCTGAGTGCCGTCGCTCTCGACCTACGCCGTCTTCCTCGGCACGGCCGTGGCGCTGTTGCTTCTCCCCGGCCCTGCCGTCCTGTACGTCGTCACGCGCAGCATCGAGATGGGCCGCGCCGGCGGAGTCGCGTCCGTCGCAGGGATCACGACCGGGACGATCGTCCACGTCGCGCTAGCGACGGCCGGCCTCTCGTCGCTCATCCTCGCCTCGCGAACGGCGTTCGACGCGGTCAAGTACGTCGGCGCCGCGTATCTCATCGTCCTCGGCGTACGCCGCCTGCTGACGCGGACGGGCGACCGAGTCGAAGAGGAGGCGGCGCCGCGGACGCGCATGCGCGCCTACACGCAGGGCGTCATCGTCAACCTGACGAACCCGAAGACGATCGTCTTCATCTTCGCGTTCATCCCGCAGTTCGTCGATCCGAGCGCGGGGCACGTCTGGCTGCAGGTGCTCGTCTTCGGCCTCAGCTTCGCGCTGCTCGGCTTCCTCAGCGACAACGCGTACGCGCTCGCGGCAGGAGCCGTCGCCGACAAGCTGCGCGGGTCGCGCCGGATCGCCCGCTTCGAGCGCTGGTTCGGCGGCTCGATGCTGATCGGGCTGGGGATCGCGGCCGCGGCCTGGACGCCCGCCCGGTCGCGCTAGAGCCGGTATCGGATGTGTGTGGCGCGTGGTGCGGCGATCACGCGCTCGACCTCGAGACGCGCCGGGTCGAGGCCTTCGAGTAGGCGACGGCCGTCGCCGAGGAAGATCGGTACGACGTGGAGGTCGAGCACGTCGACGAGCCCGGCGCGGATGCATTGCTGGATGACGTCGGCGCCGCCGGAGACGTGCACTCCCGTTGCGCCGGCCGCACCACCCGCTCGGTCGACCGCCGCCTCGACGCCCTCGGTCACGAACGTGAACGTCGTCTCGCCGAGCACGAGCGGCTCGCGTGCGTGATGCGTCACGACGAAGACGGGCTTGCGGAACGGCGGCTCGTCGCCCCACCAGCCGTTCGCGTTCGGGTCGCCCTCCCATGGCCCGGTGCCGCTGCTGAACATCTTCCGGCCCATGACGACGGCGCCCGCAGCCTGTGACTCCTCGACGAGCTCGGAGTCGACGTCGATCTCGCCGCCCTCGAGCCCGTGCGGCCCCCGCCAGGCTGCCAGGCGGAAGACCCACTCGTGCAGGTCCATTCCGCCCTTGCCGAGGGGATCCTCCGGCGACGGCGCCGGCCCGGCCCCGAAACCGTCGAGTGAAACGGACATCTCGGCGACGACCATCGCGTGACCCTAGCCGCCAGGTCCGCTAGGCTCACGACGGGTGCTCGCCGAAGACGGTGGACGCCGAGGCAATGGAGCCTCACGACTCTCGGAGTCGTGGGGCTTTTTTCATGGTCCGAGAGGAGGAGCGAGGATGACCAAGTACAAGCTGGAATACATCTGGCTCGACGGGTACGAGCCGACGCCGAATCTGCGCAGCAAGACGAAGATCGTCGCGTTTGCAGAGTCGCCGACGCTCGAGGACCTGCCCCTCTGGAACTTCGACGGCAGCTCGACGCGTCAGGCGGAGGGCTCGAGCTCCGACTGCTTCCTGCAGCCGGTCGCCGCGTTCCCCGATCCGGCGCGCGAGAACGCGCTGCTCGTCATGTGCGAGGTGCTGCTCCCGGACGGGACGCTGCACCCGTCGAACAGCCGCGGGACGATCCCGGACGACCCCGGCGCGTGGTTCGGCTTCGAGCAGGAGTACTTCCTCTACCGCGACGGCGCCCCGCTCGGGTTCCCGAAGGAGGGCTTCCCGGCGCCACAGGGCGAGTACTACACCGGCGTCGGCTACAAGAACGTCGGCGACGTCGCACGCCGGATCGTCGACGAGCACATCGACCTCTGCCTCGAGGCGGGCATCAACCTCGAGGGGATCAACGCCGAGGTCGCGAAGGGCCAGTGGGAGTTCCAGATCTTCGGCAAGGGCTCGAAGCGAGCCGCCGACGAGCTCTGGATCGCGCGGTACCTGCTCATGCGCCTCTGTGAGCAGTACGGCGTCGACGTCAACTGGCACTGCAAGCCGCTCGGCGCCGAACTCGACTGGAACGGCTCCGGGCTGCACACGAACTTCTCCACGACGCACATGCGCGACGTCGGCGGCGAGGAGTATTTCGAGGCCCTGATGACGGCCTTCGACGCCTACAAGGACGACCACATCGCGGTCTACGGTCCCGACAACCACCTGCGCCTCACCGGCCTGCACGAGACGCAGTCGATGGACAAGTTCAACTACGGCGTCGCCGACCGCGGGGCGTCGATTCGCGTTCCGCACAGCTTCGTTGGCGACGGCTATCGCGGCTATCTCGAGGACCGGCGGCCGAACTCGCTCGGCGATCCGTACCGCATCGCCGGCCGGATCCTCCAGACGATCGAGACCGTTCCGGCCTTCGCCGAGGAGGCCGAGGAGGCCGAGGAGGCTGTGGCGGCGTAGCGGCCATGCACATCCGGGCGCTGGACGAGTCGGACTGGCCACAGGTCTCCCGCGTCTATGCCGAGGGCATCGCCACCGGAAGCGCGACCTTCGAGGTCGAGCCGCCGGCGTGGGAGCGATGGGACGCCGCGCATCCGTCGCTGCGGCTCGTCGCCGTCGACGACGGCGACGTCCTGGGCTGGGCCGCGCTTTCGCCGTACTCCGACCGGCACTGCTACCGCGGCGTCGGCGAGGAGAGCGTGTACGTGTCGGCGTCGGCGCGCGGCAAGGGCATCGGCCGCGCGCTGCTTCGCGAGTTGATTGCGCGCGCGGAGGCGGAGGGCTACTGGACGCTGCTCGCCGGCGTCTTCCCGGACAACGAGGCGAGCCTCGCGCTGCACGCGTCGCTCGGCTTCCGGGTCGTCGGCCGGCATGAGGGCCTCGGCGAGCGCGACGGCAACTGGCGCGACGTCGTCCTCCTCGAGTACCGGTCTACCACCAGTCGCTGACCATCTCGGCGTCGTTCCCCTCGCCGATCGGCCCGCCGACGGCGAGGAACTCGATACCGTCCTCGCCCGCCTCGATCGCGCGCATCGTCGCCGGGTCGACCCGGAGCGCATCCCACGGCTGCAGCTCGACGATCTCGTCGTCGAGCTTCGCCCGCCCGCTGCCGGCGAGCACGACGTAGATCTCCTCCTGTTGGGCATGCGTATGCCCGAACGGCATGCGGACATTCGGCTGCAGCCGCTGGTAGCTGAGCGCGACCTGGCGCGATTCGAGCGTTTTGCGCGCGAACCGTGCCTCGACGTCGGGCGACATCCCGAATGCGGGCGCCGAGTCCTCGACGTCCTTGACGTTGCGGAGCGTGTACCCCATCAGCTGTATGCGCGTTGTACCCGCTCGCCTGAGCAGAAACAATCCCGGGATGCGCTACCAGTTCGTCGACTGTCGCTGGGAGCTGGGCGCGCCCGGGCGCGGGCGGGAGCTCTACGCTGCCGGCCACGTCCCCGGCGCGTCCTTCCTCGACGTCGACGAGGACCTGGCCGATCTCTCCGCCCCCGGCCAGGGACGGCATCCGCTCCCCTCGGCCGAGCGGTTTGCCGCGTCCGCGTCGCGGGCCGGGGTCGGCCCGGGCGTGCTCGTCGTCGCGTACGGGAACATGGGCGGTGCCGAGCGGCTCTGGTGGCTGCTACGCCACTTCGGGCACGACGACTGCGCCGTGCTGATCGGCGGCATCGACGCCTGGGCGGGGACGCTCGCGACCGGCGACGAGACGATCGAGCCGGCCGAGTTCGTGCCGCGCGAACGGTCGGGCGACACGATCGCGCCCGAGGAGCTGGCGCGGCGGCTCGCCGATCCCGAGCTCGCGCTCGTCGACGCGCGGACGCCTGCGCGCTGGCGCGGGGAGCCGAACCCGGTGGACGCGAAGCCGGGCCGCATCCCGGGAGCGGGCAACGTTCCGTGGAACGAGCCCCAGCTGGAACTCCCGCCAGGCGAGCTCGTCGTCTATTGCGGCTCCGGGATCACCGCGTGCGTCGTGCTCCATCGCGCCTTCCTGCGCGGACGCGAGGGCGTGCTCTACCCCGGGTCGTGGAGCGACTGGTCGACGCGGCCGCTGCCGATCGAGCGGAGCTAGCTGAGCGCGAAGGTGACCGTGACGGTCGCCTGCACGTCCTGCGTCCCCGGCTGGATCGGTGTATTGGGGCTGGCCGCAGCGCCGACGGCGAACGGAAGCGGTGTGACGTTGCCGCCGCCTTCGACCATCGTCACGACGCCGCCGAGATTCAGGCCGGCTGCGTCGGCGAGCGCCTGCGCCTTCGTCTTCGCCTGCGCGACCGCGTTCTTCAGCGCCTGGTTGTAGAGCGCGTCCTCCGAGGAGAGCGTCAGGGACGGCCCGGCGACGTCGGTCGCACCCGCGCCGACCGCGGCGTCGACCACGGCGCCGGCCTTCGCGATGGCGAGCTTCGTGACGTCGATCGTGTCGGAGGCCGTATACCCGACGATGCTCGTCCCGTCGTTCGACTGCACCGGGTCGAGCGACACCTGCGCCGTCTGGATGTCGGCCTCCGCGACCCCGGCGGCTTCGACGGCGGCGATGACGGCCTTCGTGGCCGTCCCGTTCCGCGTGAGCGCTCCGGTTGCCGTGGTGGCCTTCGTCTGCACGGTGAAGTCGAACTCCGCCTGGTCAGGCACGGCCGTCACGGTTCCCATGCCGGTGACCGTCACGGTGTCGGTGCTCGTGGCGGTCGCCGTGGTGGCCGCGTCGGCGCCGCCGGCGAGGAGCGCGACGGCGATGGCGAGGGTGACGAGAAGTCTCATGCCAGGCATACGGTGCCGGGCACCCCGGATGTCACATCGCTACGTGGCTACGCCGCGGCGGTGGCGGTGCCGAGCTCGCCGAGGTACTGCGTCCAGCCGTGGGGGATGCGCGGCGCCGCGAGCTTGATGAAGAGCACCGGCTGCGGCGGGCGCGGAGGCGTCCGCAACTCCATCCCGGCCTGCTCCAGCGTGCGGTCGCCCTTGCGCAGGTTGCACGGCGCGCAGGCGGTGACGACGTTCTCCCACACGGACTCCCCGCCCTTCGAGCGAGGAACGACGTGGTCGAGGGTCAGCCGACCCCCCGGGGTGCCGCAGTAGACGCAGCGCCAGCCGTCCCGGGCGAACAGCGCGCGTCGCGAGATCTTCCGCTGGATCGCCCGCGGGACACGGACGTACGTGACGAGGCGGATGACGTGCGGGCGGATGAAGCTGCCCGTCGCCGATCGGAGCGGCTGGTCGAGATGCTCGATCACCTCGGCCTTCCCCTTGTAGACGAGCACGTGCGCCCGCCGAACCGTGCAGACGTTCAACGGCTCGTAGCTCGCGTTCAGGACGAGGACATGCCCCATTTTCCTGGGCACAAAGGTACCAGCGAGGCCCGACTACGAGGCCATTGCCCGCTCGACCGCGTCCAGCTCCTCGGGGGAGAGGGCCACGGAGGAGCGGCCGTGCTCGACTTCCTTGACGTAGATGCGCGCGTAGTCGCGGCCCTGGATGGCCGTCACGACGATGCCGCTGCGCCCCGAGTCGAGGAGCGCGAACGACGAGGACTGGTGCCCGCCGCTTCCCTCGTAGGCGTCGTAGCGGACGATCGCCGTCCTCGAGACGCTGTCGTCGACCCGCCGGTCGACGCGGGCCAGGCCGGCCGCGATCTCGTCGATCGCGCGGTGCAGATCGTCGATGCGGCTCTGGAGCGAGACAGCGAAGTCGACGAGGTCGGCCTTTCCGCCGCCGAGCAGCACGTGTTGGGCGCGGCGGACGCGCCGCAACGACGCGAAGTACAGGACGCCGAGCAGGACGGCGACGGCCGCGGCCGCGGCTGCACCGATCGCGATCCACGCTGCGACGGAGGTGCTGACGTGCATCAGCCGAGCGTGAAGAAGACCGTGTAGGTGGCGGTGTTGTTCGAGACGTTCGTCTCTCCCGGCACCGGCGCGACGTCGACCTTCACCGTCGCCCTGTTCCCGAACGCGGCGGTCGGGAGGTTGAAGTTTCCGAACGACACCGTCTGCTGCGTCTTCGACGCGATCGTCTGAATCGTCTGCGTTCGCTTGATCGTCGCGCTGCCTGCGGTGATCGTCAGGTGTACGACGACCCCGTTCTCCTGGAAGTTGCCGGAATCCTCGACGGTGGCCACGAATGCGAGGTCGGCGGAGACCTTCACCGTTGTGGCGGTCGAGGTCGAGAGTGCAGTCGCGCCGGGGTTTGCGACCACGGAGACGAGCGCGGACCCGTGCAGGCCGGTCGGCGCTGACGAACGGCCGGTCGAGCCGCCCTTCAGATGGTCGAGCAGCACGCCGAACGAGCGCGCGCTCACGAGCTCCGTGTTCGGGACGAATGTCGACTTCGGGATGACGACGCCGGTGATCCCCTCCGTCTTCAGCTGCTGCGTCGCCGGCAACCAGTACAGCTGCTCCCATACGACGTCGCTCGCGGTCAGCAACTCGGCCTGCGCCGCGAGCCCGTTGATGGCGGTGTTCGTCGACGTCGCGCTCTTCGAGTTCCATCCGGCGACGACCTCACCGAGCGCAGCGAGTCCCTTCGCGCGCAACTCGATCGCGTCCACGAGGTGCTCGTGGATCTGCCGCAGCGGGCCGGGCGGATGGATCTGCTGTGCCTGGTCGTACTCCTGCTGCTCCTGTTGCGCGTACTGCTGCAGGCTCGACTCGAGGTTGGCCTGCTTCAGCACCGACGAACCGAGCTTCGCGGCGAACTCATGCCCGAGCGCGTTGGAGCTCGCAGCAACGGTCCGAACACTCGTCGCATACGAGGCGTACTGGTCGTGCGCGCTCTTCCCCTGGCAGGCGCCGACCCAGAAGACGAACGCGACGATGATCGCGATCGCGATCGCGATCAGGCCGACGAGTCGCGCGAGCGGCACGAGGCCCGTGGGCGGCGCGGGGGGGCGCGGAGGGCCGGAGCGCTCGCGGCGCGGCCGGCGGCGCGGCCGGGAGGCCTCCTCCGTCTCCGGCTCGTCGAAGAAGTCGAACTCGATGTTCTCGTCGTCGAATGTCGTCATGCGGTCGGGCCAGACTGTAACGCGGCCCTCTGTTGGAGAGGAAATCCGCCTGCCGCCGCCAACCTGACTGAACCGATGTCCAACGGTGCGCTCGCTCTCCAGCAAAGCGAGCCCGTCCTCGGTCGCTACCGGCCGATTCGGCCGCTCGGGAGCGGCGGGTCGGGCTCCGTCTGGCTCGCCCGCGACGAGCGGACCGGCCTCGACGTCGCTCTGAAGATCGTCGCCCGCGAGGGCAAGGCGGCGGCGCGAGCCGAGCGCGAAGCGTCCGCGGCGGCGAGGCTGCGCCATCCGAGCTGCCTCCGTGCCTATGCCTTCGCCCGCGACGCGCGCCACGTCTACATCGCCTACGAGTACGTCCCCGGCTGCACCTTCCGCGAGGCACTGCGGGCGGGCGACCTCGACGACGCCGACGCCGTCGAGGCGTGCGCCCAGGTGTCGGAAGGGCTTGCGCATGCGCATCGCGCGGGAATCCTCCATCGCGACGTCAAGCCGTCGAACGTCCTGCTCGCCGACGGCGAGGGCGTGTCGGCGCGGCTGCTCGACTTCGGCCTCGCGCGCATGGCGGAGGCCGAGACGCTGACGGCGCAGGGGGACGTGCCCGGCACGCTCGCGTACATCTCGCCGGAACGGCTCGCGGGCGACGACGCCACCGAGGCTGCCGACGTCTGGGCGGTGGGCGTGATGTTGTGGGAGTCCCTCTCCGGCAGGCACCCGTTCTGGCAGACGTCGATGCTCGACACTGCGCGCGCGATCGAGGTGGGAGCGCCGTCGCTGGCGACGCTTCGCCCCGATCTGCCGAAGCAGCTCATCCAACTCGTCGACCGGGCCCTGTCGCTGTCGCCCTCGCGGCGCCCATCCGCGGCAGCGCTCGCCGATGCGCTTCGGGGAGCCTCCGCCCACCGCCGCCGCAAGCGGGCGCGTGCGCTCGGACTCTCGGTACCCGCGGAGGCGGGCCGGATCGGCGCCGCCGCACTCGCGGCCGCGTTCGCCGGCTGGACCGCGGTCGCCTTTCCCTTCTATCCGCACGGCTGGGCCGTCGGGCTCGCCGTTCTCACCGCTGCCGTGACCGCGTTTCACCCCCGTGCCGGGCTCGCCGTCGCGCTGGCCGTGCCCGTGCTCCCACTGGGGAACATCTCCCTCGGCCTCGCGCTCCTGTATGGCGTGCTCGCGCTCGCGTGGCTTGTCCTGTGCTGGCGCGAGCCGCGTGGCGGACTCCTGTTTGCGCTCGGCCCGCTCCTTGTCCCGTTGAGCGCGCTCGGTCTCGTTCCGCTCGCAGCGGCGACGCTCCGCTCCGCCCCGCGCCGCGCCGCCCAGGCAGGGCTCGCCGTGCTCGTCGCGGCGCTCGTCGCCGGCATGGGGCACACGACGCTCCCGCTCGTCGGGTCTTCGCCGCCGCTCGGCCTCGGGGTCGCCGGCGCGCGCGATCCGCTCGATGTCGCCGGCTCGCTCGGCCGCGCCGCGGCCGCCCACCCGGGCCTGCTCGTCGAGGTCGTCGTCTTCGCCGCCGTTGCCCTCGCGCTCCCCTTCGCGCACGCTCGCGGCCGCTGGGGAGCGGCAGCGCTCGGCGCAGCCATGCTCATCGCCACCGTCGTCGCGGTGCCGTCGGCACCTGCCGGCTCCCTCGCCGCCGCCGCCTGGCTGACCGCCGCTGCCGTGGCGTTGCGGGCCAGGCGCGCGTAATCCTGGGGGCGTAGGGGTACCCTCACCCGCGCAATGGTGCTGCGGTCGATCGAGCAGAAGATCGAGGCCCTCTTCGAGGGTGTCTTCGGCCGCGCCTTCCGAACGAACGTCCAGCCCGTCGAGCTCGCGCGGAAACTCGCGAAGGAGATGGACGAGCATCGCGTGGTCTCGGTGTCGCGCGTCTACGTCCCGAACGAGTACACGATCTATCTGTCGTCCGGCGACCGCGAACAGTTCGAGGGCTACGAGAACTCGTTGCAGTCGGAGCTCGAGGAGTATCTCGGCGAGCACGCGCGGCGCGAGAGCTATGCGCTGTTGACGCCGCCTCGCGTCGGGCTCGAGACCGACCCGGACCTCGCACTGGGCGAGTTCGGCATCGCCACGCGGATGGTGCAGCCGCGCCACGGTACGCGCAGCGACGCGCCGGAGGAGCAGGTCGAGTCGGGCGCGACGATGATCTACAAGCACCCGGTCCCGGATGTGGCGGAGGCCGCCTCGCCGGAGGAGCCCGGCCTGGAGCGGGAGGTCGCCGTGCTGTCGTGGGACGGACAGCGTCTTCGCGTCGACAAGCGCCGAGTCGTGCTCGGACGCTCGCGCGAGTGCGACATTCAGATCGAGGACGCAAATGTCTCCCGTCGGCACGCGGAGCTGCGGCAGGAGGGGACGAGCTTCTGGATCGTCGACCTCGACTCGACCAACGGCGTCGAGGTGAACGGCAGGCGCGTGCAGCGCGCAAAGCTCGATCCGGGTGACACGTTCACGGTCGGATCGACCGAAGTGACGTTCTCGACGGAGCGCGAATGACGCTGGCGAGCACGCGGCTCGAAGAAGTCCTACTCGCACTCAAGATCGCGTTCCTCGTCCTGCTCTACGCGCTCATCTGGCGCATCATCCGCACTGTCTCGCGCGACATGCGCGCCGCGCCTGCGCAGGAGAGCTTCATCATGGCGCCCATCTCCGCCGGTCCCGCCCCGCCTGCTACGGGCGGGCGGCTCGTCGTGCAGGAGAGCCCCGTGCTCGAGAAGGGCGATGAGTACTCCGTCGATTCTGCGCCGCTCACGATCGGACGCGGGAGTCAAAACGACGTCGCCATCGACGGCGACGAGTTTGCATCCGCGCGCCACGTCCGCTTCGAGCCGCGTCGCGACGGCGTCTGGGTGCAGGACCTGGGCTCGACGAACGGCACGTACGTGAACGGCGTCCGGATCGAAGGCGCCCAGCGGCTGGCCCCGGGCGACCTGATCCGCGTCGGGGAGACCGACCTGAGGTTCGATCCGTGAGCGTCGTCGGCGCGTACGCAGCGAAGACGGACACCGGCCGGAAGCGCCGCCGCAACGAGGACGCGTTCGTCCTCGCGCCCCCGCTCTTCGCCGTTGCCGACGGCATGGGCGGCGCGCAGGCCGGCGAGGTGGCCTCGAAGCTCGCGGCGGCGGCGCTCGAGGACACCGACCCCGGTCGCCTCACCGGGCCGGAGCGCGTCGCGTCGCTCATCCAGGAGGCGAACCGGCGCGTGCACGAGCGGTCGAGCGTCGATCCCGCCACCTCGGGAATGGGGACGACCATGACCGTCGCGCTCGTCGAGGACGACGGCGTGGTGATCGGCCACGTGGGCGACTCCCGTGCCTACCTCGTGCGCGGCCGGGAGATGGAGCAGATCACGGAGGACCACTCGCTCGTGAACGAGCTCCTGAAGACGGGCAAGCTCTCGCCGGAGGAGGCTGAGACGCACCCGCAGCGGTCGGTGATCACACGGGCGGTCGGCACCGACCCGGATGTCGACGTCGACTCGTTCATCGTCGACACGCAGGACGGTGACGTCTTTCTCATCTGCTCCGACGGTCTCACGGACATGGTCGACGACGAGCACATTCTCGCCACCGTCGAGCAGTATCGGGGCAATCTCGAGAGTCTGACGAAGCAGCTCGTCACGGCTGCGAACCGCGGTGGCGGAGAGGACAACATCACAGTCGTCGCGTTCTCGATCGGCAAGCTCGCCGGCGGCACGGATCTCGGCGATACCGCGACGATGGACGCGGTCACCCCTCCCGTCGACGACGTCACGAGGGAAGACGTCACCGTGCGCGCAAGTGCCAGCTCTTCACTTGCCGATCGGTCGGCGGTGCGGGTGCGCGTCGTCCTCGCGACGCTCGTGCTGCTCGCGATCGTCGTCTCGCTCCTGCTCTGGGGGCTGATGCACTGACGCTGAGCGCCCGGAACCGCGAGCTGTTCTATCTCATCGTCGTCGGCGTGCTCACCGCCATCGGCTTCGCGAGCGTGTACATCTCGCGCAAGTCGCACATCTCGACCGCGTCGCTCACCTACGCGCTCTTCTTCTTCATTCTCTATCTCGCCGCGCACGTCGTTGCGCGCTTCACCGTCCCGAACGCCGATCCGTATCTGCTTCCGCTCGCCGGCCTCCTGACCGCGATCGGGCTGACGGAGATCTACCGGCTCGGGCCGTCGAACGCGTTCAAGCAGGGTCTGTGGGTCGTCATCGGTGTCGCTGTGTTCGCGCTGGTGATCGTCGTACTGCGCCGGGACTACCGGCTGCTCGAGAACTACAAGTACCTCTTCGGCCTGAGCGCGATCGGTCTGCTGTTCATGCCGCTGCTGCCGGGCATCGGCCAGACCGTGAACGGCTCCCGCCTCTGGATCCATGCCGGCGGCCTGCAGTTCCAGCCGGGCGAGCTCGGGAAGCTGGCGCTCATCGTCTTCCTCGCCGCGTATCTGCGCGAAAAGCGCGAGGTGCTCGCGCAGGGACGCGTCAAGGACTGGGGGCCGCTGCTCGTCATCTGGGGCAGTGCGATGCTCGTCCTCTTTGCCACGGGCGACCTCGGCAGTGCCCTTCTCTACTACGGCATCTTCCTCGCGATCCTGTACGCTGCGACCGCGCGGCTGACGTTCGTCGCGGCATTCGTCGGGCTCTTCCTCGTCGGCTCGGCAGCGGTGTACGAGGGCACGCCGCACGTCCGCGAGCGTGTGACCAACTGGCTACACCCGTGGACGACGCAGAACGTGTATTGCGCCTTCAACGGGCATTACACGTTGCGCCAGGACTGCGCGAGCTACCAGATGGTGCAGTCGCTGTACTCGATCGCACACGGCGGATACGGCGGGACGGGGCTCGGCTCCGGCGTCTTCAGTAATGCACAGGGAGCGCCGCTGATCCCGTTCCTGAGCACGGACTTCATCTACTCCGCTGTGGCGCAGGAGCTCGGTCTCGTCGGCGCGGCCGCACTCCTTCTCATCTACATGGTCTTCGTGCTGCGCGGTTTCCGTGTCTCGCTCGCGGCCAACGACGGCTTCTCGAAGCTGCTCGCCGCAGGGCTCACGTTCGGCTTCGCGCTGCAGACGTTCGTGATCGTCGGCGGGATCCTCCGCGTCATCCCGCTGACGGGCATCACGCTTCCTTTCGTTTCCTACGGAGGATCGAGCGTGATCTCGAACTTCATCGTCGTCGCAGGGCTGATGCTCGTCTCCGATCGGGCAAACGCGTGAACAAACAGCTGAACCGCCTCGCGCTCTTCGCCGTGCTCATGCTCACGACGCTCATCGTCGCGACGACGTACTGGCAGTCCTGGGCCGCGGGATCGCTCGCGGCGAAGCAGGACAATGCGATCGAGCTCGTGTCGCAGTTCGAAGTCGCGCGCGGCCTCATCCTGGCTGCGAACGGCAGCACCGTGCTCGCCGCCGACCGGAAGGTGAAACGGAACGGGCAGACGTTCTACTTCCGCCGCTATCCGTCGAAGGGGCTCGCCGCGCAGACGATCGGCTACTCGACGTCGGCGCTCTCGCAAACCGGACTCGAGCTCTCGCTCAACGATTACCTCACGGGGGCGACGAGCAACTTGAGCAACGCGATCCAGCGCACGCTGAACCAGATCGGCGGCGGCACGGTGTACGGGGACAACGTCGTGCTGACGATCAACGCGCAGGCGCAGGCGCTGGCGCAGAAGCTGCTCGGCGACCAGTGCGGCGCCGTCGTCGCGATGAACCCGCGCACGGGTGCGATCGACGTCATGGCGTCGTCGCCGACGTATGACTCGAACCTGATCGACAAGCTCGGCGGCTACGCCAAGGTCCTGAAGACGAAAGGAGCATGCGGGGACTCGTCTGCCCTGCTGAACCGTGCGACCGACGGTCTCTACGCCCCGGGATCGACGTTCAAGATGGTCACCGCGTCAGCTGCGTTGGACAGCGGCGCCTTCACGCCCACGTCGGGTTTCAACGATCCCGGGTATTGCGTCGAGTACGGCAAGCACGTTTCCAATGCCGGAAACCCGGACCAGAACGGGCCGGAGACATACGGGCACGTGACGCTCGCGGAGGGCTTCCAGCATTCGATCAACTCGGTGTTCTGCAACGTCGGGAAGCAGATCGGCCCCAAGGTCATCCTCGATTACGCGAAGCGCTTCGGCTTCTACTCGACGCCGCCGCTCGAGACGCCGGCGAACCAGCGCCTCCCGAGCGGCCTGTACAAGAACAACAAGCTGTGGTTCCCGAAGGACCCGGCGACTGAGGTCGATCCCGGCCGACTCGCGTTCGGGCAGGAGCGGCTCCAGGTGACGCCGCTGCAGATGCTCATGGTGGGCGCGACGATCGCGAACGGCGGCGTCGTCCCTCGGCCGTACATCGTCGACAAGATCCTCGGCCACGACGGGTCGGTCGTCAGCCGGACGAGGGCGTCGTCCCTCGGGCGCGCGATCAAGCCGGAGACGGCCGCGGAGTTGAACCAGATGATGGTCTCCGTCGTCCAGGCCGGAACCGGGACTGCTGCACAGATCCCGGGCATCCAGGTGGCCGGGAAGACCGGAACGGCCGAGACCGGGGTGAACAAGATCTACACCGCGTGGTTCGTGTCGTTCGCCCCGGCGGACAACCCACAGGTGGCCGTCGCCGTCGTGCTCGAGAAGCAGTTGAACGGGTTCGGCGGCGCGGTCTCGGCGCCGATTGCGAAACAGATCATGCAAAAGCTCCTGTCCCACTGAAGTGGCATCTACCCTGTAACAGCCCCGTGGCCGTCTCCGACACGCTCATCGGCACGCTCTTCGACGGGCGCTATCAGATCCTGCGCAAGCTGGGCGCGGGCGGGATGGCGAACGTCTACCTGGCCGAGGATCAGGAGCTCGGCCGCCGGGTGGCGATCAAGATCCTCAACGACCGGCACGCGAACGACGAGCAGTTCGTCGAGCGCTTCCGCCGCGAGGCCAAGAACGCGGCGGCGCTCTCGCACCCGAACATCGTCTCGATCTATGACCGTGGCGAGGCCGAGGGCACCTACTACATTGCGATGGAGTACCTCGACGGCCGTTCGCTGAAGGAGTTGATCCTCTCCCGCGGCGACCCGCCGATCGCCGTCGTGGTCGAGTACACGCGGCAGATCCTCGACGCGCTGCGCTTCGCGCACCGGCACGGCATCGTGCATCGCGACATCAAGCCGCACAACGTGCTCGTGGACGGCGAAGGACGCGTCAAGGTCACGGACTTCGGCATCGCGCGCGCCGGCGCGAGTCAGATGACGGAGGCCGGATCGATCGTCGGAACCGCGCAGTACCTCTCGCCGGAGCAGGCGCGCGGCGGCGACGTCGACCAGCGCTCCGACCTGTACTCGCTCGGCGTGCTCATGTACGAGCTGCTCACCGGCGAGGTTCCGTTCTCCGGCGACACGCCGGTCGAGATCGCGATGAAGCACCTTTCGCGCACGCCTGCCCCGCCGTCCTCGATTCGTCCGGACGTGCCGCACGACCTCGACATGGTCGTCATGCGCTCACTTGCGAAGGATCCCGACGATCGGTACCAGAACGCCGAGGAGATGGCGGCCGACCTCGACCGTGTTGCGCGCGGTGTCGGCGTCGCACCCGAGACGGAAGAGACGGCGACGCAGATCATGCGCTCGCCGATGACGGGACCGCTCGCGGCGACGGCGGCGACGATGATCACACCGCCGCGGCGAGCGGGAGGCGCGGCGTCACCGCCGCTGCCGCCGTCCGTCTACTACGACCTGGACGAGCCGATCCACCGCCGGCCGGTCTGGCCGTGGATTGCCGCGCTCCTGTTCGTCATCGGCGCCGGCATCGGCGGCTGGTTCCTCTACCACCAGATCTCGAACAAGCTCTCGTCCTCGACGCCGGTCGCGGTGAGCAACTACGTGAACGAGACGGAGCAGCTCGCGACGCAGAACATCCAGGCCGACGGCTTCCACCCGGTGGTGAAGCATCACTCGAGCCTGACGGCGCCGACAAACTTCGTGTACCAGCAGGATCCGCCCGCCGGCCACAGGCAGTCGAAGGGGAACGACGTCACCATCCTGGTGTCGACCGGGAAGCCGAAGGTGGCCGTGCCGACGCTGAAGGGCCTGAAGTCCGAGGACGCGATCAAGGCGCTGAAGGCCGTGCACCTCGTGCCGGACGTGCACGAGGTGCAATCGACGACCCCCGCGGACGTGGTGACCGCATCCGATCCGAAGGTGGGGACACAGGTCGTTTCCGGCACGAAGGTGCGGATCAACGTCTCCAAGGGGCCGACGCCGGTCACCGTGCCGGGCGTCATCGGGAAGACGATCGGCGACGCGACCGCGACGCTCAACCAGGCGGGGTTCAAGGTCAATCCGACGTACGTCGATTCCCCCCAGCCCCAGAACACGGTCGTCAACCAGACGCCGGGCCAGAACGCGCAGGCGGCCAAGGGCTCGACGGTCGCGCTGACCGTCTCGAACGGGCCGAAGACGGTCGCGGTGCCCGACGTGCGGACGCTGGACGAAGGCACGGCGGCATCGACGCTGCAGGGCCAGGGCTTCAAGGTGAAGTTCACCTACACGACGGTCACCGACCCGAATCAGGATCAGATCGTGCTCGACCAGAGCCCGGAGGGCGACCAGCCGGCAAAGCCCGGGTCGGTCGTGACGCTCGTGGTCGGTCGCTGTCCGTCGGGCGGCTGCCCGGCGACGACGACGACGGCGACGACGACAACGACGACCACCACGCCTTGACGACGCGCCGATTGCGCGTCGCGCTGCTCGCCGGCGGCCGGTCGAGCGAGCACGACATCTCGCTCGCGTCGGCGCGCTCGGTGCTGGAGGCGCTCGACCCGGCGCGGTACGACGTCGTCGGCGTCGCCATCGGCCGCGACGGACGGTGGGCGTTGCACAGTGGCCACACAGACGTCGGGGTACCTAGTACCGGCACGGAAGTGTCACCGGCGGCGACGCTGCCCGTGCCGGCCGAGGATGGGACACTGGCGGCGCTCGGCGCCGTCGACGTCGTCATGCCGATCCTGCATGGTCCGTTCGGCGAGGACGGAACGGTGCAGGGTCTGCTCGAGCTCGCTGACGTGCCATACGTCGGCGCCGGCGTCGCCGCGTCCGCGCTCGCGATGGACAAGGATCTGTTCAAGAAGGTCATGCGCGACAGCGGGATTCCCGTTGCGCGGCACCACACGATCCGGCTCGGCGACGCGGTCGACAACCCGATCGGCTATCCGGCGTTCGTGAAGCCCGCGCGGCTCGGCTCCTCGGTCGGGATCTCGAAGGTGCACGACGACGCAGAGCTCGAGGCCGCGGTCGCACTTGCGCGCCGGCACGACGAGAAGGTGCTGGTCGAGGAGGCCGTCGTCGGCATGGAGGTCGAGTGCGGCGTACTCGGCAACCGGCAGCCGCCGCCGATCGCGTCTCTGCCCGGGCGCATCGACACACTCGAGCACGACTGGTACGACTACGCGTCCAAGTACGACGAGGGCGGCATGGAGCTCGTGATCCCGCCCGAGCTGCCGCAGCACACGGTCGAGCTCGTGCAGCAGCGCGCAGTCGACGCATTCGTGGCGAGCGAGTGCGAGGGCATGGCACGCGTCGACTTCTTCGTCCGCGACGACGGAGAGGTCGTCGTCAACGAGTTGAACACCATCCCGGGGTTCACCGCGACGAGCGTGTACGCGAAGCTCTTCCAGGCCTCCGGCATCGAGTACGCGGAGTTGCTCGAGCGGCTCATCGGGCTCGCGCTCGAGCGGCACGAGCGCCGCTCGCTCCTCCAGTTCTAGCGCGAGGTCACTTCGCTGACCTGGACGTAGTCGTTGGGCGGGAGCTCGGTGATCCAGAGCACGTAGTAACGAGCATTGGCGCCCCGAAGGGAGAACGTCCCCTTGGAGCCGACCGTCTGCGGGGAGGAGTCGTTCGTAAACGGACCGCTCGGCGAGTTGCCGGCCTGGACGACAGCAGTGAAGCCCGGCGTCACCGTGTGCACCGTCAGCTGTCGGAGTTTCGTCACGCGGGCACTGTCGAGGACGAGACCCAGTCCGCGCTTCAGGCCACCGAACTGGCGCGAGTTGTATCGCTCCGTGTTCCAGTACGTATTCGAGTTGCCGTCCGTCGCGAGATGCGCGGAATACCCGTGCTCGCTTCCGTCTCCCTGCGGGTCGTAGTCGCCGACGCCCTTCAACGCAACGGCCGCCGGCAATCCGCCGCCGTGATGGCCGCCCCGCCCGATCGGGGTGCCCCCGTACAGGACGGCGCCGATGACGACCGCGATGAGGAGGACCCCGGCGAGCGCGAGCAGCGTCGGCAGGTGGCCGCGCCGGCGCCTGGCTCGAGCCTTCCGGACCGGGCGCGGCGCAGCGACGACCGGCGTGCCCCGGATGAGCGTTCGTTCCGTCTCCGACCCTCCGAGCTCGTCGCGGCAGCGCCGCAGCTCGTTCGCGAACGCGTCCATCGACGGGAACCGCTGCGCCGGATCTTTCTCCAGGGCGCGCTCGACCGCCTGCGCGACTCGCGGGGGGATATCGGCACGTTGGTCGAGCAGGTTCGGAGGACGCTCGGTGACGTGCTTCATGGCGACGGCGACGAGGTTGTCGCCGTGGAACGGCACCTCGCCGGTCAGCAGCTCGTAGAGGACGACGCCGAGCGAATAAACGTCCGTCGCCGGCGTGACCGGCTCGCCGGCGGCTTGCTCCGGCGAGAGGTAGTTGCTCGTCCCGAGGACGGTGCCTGTCTGTGTCACGCCCCGTTCCACATCGAGCGACCGGGCGATGCCGAAGTCGGTCACCTTCGCGTCGCCCGTTTTGTCGATCAGGACGTTCTGCGGCTTGACGTCCCGATGGACGAGCTCGTGCGCGTGCGCGAAGGCGAGCGCGTCCGCGATCTGGATGCCGAGCTCGAGCACGCGATCGACCGGCATCGGCCCGGTTCGCTCCACCAGCTGCTTGAGGTTCTCGCCGTCGACGTACTCGAAGACGATGAACTGGTGACCGTCGCTCGACCCGCGGTCGATGACCGTGACGATGTGCGGATGCGAGAGCTGCGCAACAGCGCGCGCCTCGCGCCGGAACCGCTCGACGTACTCCGCGTCGTCGCCGAAGTGCGCGTGCAGCACCTTCAGCGCCACTGTGCGTTCGAGCAGCCGGTCGTGGCCGCGGTACACGCTCGACATCCCGCCGTGGTCGACGAGTTCCTCGAGCTCGTACCGCTCGTCGATCACCTCACCGACCATCGCGCCTTTCCGACGCCTGCGGGCATGGGAAGACGGCGAGAGCTGTGCCACGGCGATAGAACGCGCAAGAGCCCGTCTCGGCTACGCGAGAACGGCGTCCAGCGCGTCGCCCCAGGCGCCGAGCGCCTCTTCGAGCTCGTCGTCGCCGATCACGAGGGGGCAGAGCACGCGGATGCAATTCGAATAGGTTCCCGCCTTCAGCAGCAGCAGGCCGCGCTCCGCCGCCGCCTCGGCCACCGCCGAGGCCAGCTCCGGAGCAGGGCGCTTCGACGTGGGGTCCTCGACGAGCTCGATCGCGAGCATCGCCCCGATGCCCCGGACGTCGCCGATCTGAGGATGCCGGCGCTGCCACTCCTGCATCCTGCCGCGGATGGTCTCGCCGATGCGCCCGGCACGGTCGACGAGGCCTTCGTCCTCGATCACGTCCAGCACGGCGCCGGCGGCCGCGAGCGCCACGGGATTGCCGACGTAGGTTCCGCCGACGCCGCCCTCGTCCGGAGCGTCCATGATCTCCGCCTTCCCCAGCACGCCGGAGAGCGGAAGGCCGGCGGCGATCGACTTCGCAACGACGAGCAGGTCAGGTTCGACGTCGGAGTGCTCGATCGCGAACATGCGGCCGGTGCGGCCGAAGCCGGTCTGCACCTCGTCGACGACGAGCACGATTCCGTGCTCGTCGCAGATGGAGCGGACGCCCTGGAGGAACTCGCGCGGTGCGACGACGAAGCCGCCCTCGCCCTGGACCGGCTCGATCACGATCGCCGCGACGTTCTCCGGGGCGACTTGCGTGACGAGAGCGCGCTTCAGCGCGGTGAGCGCATCCGCCGTGTCGATGCCGCGGTATTCGTACGGGAACGGGACGCGATATACCTCGGGCGCGAATGGACCGAGCCCGGCCTTGTACGGGTGCGTCTTCGACGTGAGCGTGAGCGAGAGCAACGTGCGGCCGTGGAACGCGCCCTCGAACGCGATCACCGCCGGCCTGTGCGTGTACGCGCGCGCGAACTTGACCGCGTTCTCGACCGCCTCGGTGCCGGCGTTGAAGAACGCCACCTTCGCCGGGCCTGTGAACGGGGCCGCCGCGAGGAGCCGTTCGGCGACGTCGACGTACACCTCGTACGGGACGATCGTGAAGTCGGTGTGGAGGAAGCGCGCCGCCTGCTCCTGGACGGCTTCGACGACGTGCGGATGCGCATGGCCGACGTTGAGGCAGCCGACACCGCCGGCGAAGTCGAGGAAGGTGTTCCCGTCGACGTCGGTGAGCGTCGCGCCGCGACCCTCGGCCGCGACGACGGGGAGATACACCGACAGCGCGGAGGAGACCACGGCGTCGAGCCGGGCGAGGATCTCGCGGGAGCGCGGCCCCGGAATCTCCGTCTTCAGCCGGATCGAGCGGACGGTAGCCACGACCTCACAGTATCGGGCGTCCCGGCCCGGCCGCCCCCGTTACGATCGCCACGTGGTTCTCTCCGACGCGTCGATTGCCCGGGCCCTGTCGGAGGGCCGGATCGAGATCGATCCCTACGACGACTCCCTTTTGCAGCCCTCCAGCGTCGATGTGCGGGTCGACCGCCTGTTCCGGGTCTTCCACAACAACCGGTATCCGTACATCGACGTCAAGCAGGAGCAGGAGGAACTGACGGAGCTCGTCCGCGTCGAGGGAGACACACCGTTCGTGCTCCATCCGGGCGAATTCGTCCTCGGCTCGACGCTCGAGCGCATTCGCCTGCCCGATGACCTCGTCGCCCGCCTCGAGGGGAAGAGCTCGCTCGGCCGGCTCGGCTTGCTCATCCACTCCACTGCGGGCTTCATCGACCCGGGCTGGGACGGGCATGTGACGCTGGAGCTCTCGAACGTCGCCACCCTTCCGATCACGATCTACCCGGGCATGAAGATCGGACAGATTTCCTTCATGCAGATGACCGAGCCCGCTGCCGCGCCGTACGGCTCGTCGTCGCTCGGCTCGAAGTACAAGGGTCAGGAAGGCCCGACGCCGAGCCGCTACTACAAGAACTTCGAGTGACCGTCCTCGTCACAGGGGGAACCGGGTTCGTCGGCGGCCACGTTGTGCATGCGCTGCGGACGCGCAACGTCACCGTGCGTGCGCTCGTGCGTGATCCTCGCCGGGCGCGCCGGTTGTCGGCGTGGGGCGCGGAGCTCGTCGTCGGAGACATCGCGGACGTCACTGTGCTGCGAGCCGCCTGCGTCGGCGTCGACGCGGTCATCCACCTTGTCGCCGTCATCAAGGGATCGCGGGCTGACTTCGAGCGCGTCATGGAGCACGGCACGCGCAACCTCGTCGCTGCCGCCGAAGGTGCGGGGGTCGACCGCTTCGTGCTCGCGAGCGCGCTCGGTCTCGACGAGCGCTCGAAGGACGCTGTGCCGTACTTCACCGCGAAGTGGGAGATGGAGCGCGCGGTGCGCTCGTCCAGCCTCGGCTACGTGGTCTTCCGGCCGAGCTTCGTCTTCGGGCAGGACGGCGGCGTGCTGCCGACATTCGTACGGCTGGCGCGCTTCGCGCCCGTGACGCCGATCGTCGGCGATGGGCAGTCGCGGCTGCAGCCGATCTGGGTCGAGGACGTCGCGGAGTACTACGCGCGCGCGATCGACGATCCGGCCGCCGCCGGCCGCGTGTTCGAGATCGGTGGGCCCGACGTGGTGACGTGGAACGACTTCTGGGACCGCCTCAAGCGCGTCGTCGGCGTGCGGCGCCCGTCGGTGCATGTGCCGATCGGCCTGCTCCGCGCGCAGGCCGCGCTCACCGAGCACCTGCCCGGCGCGCCTGTGACGCGCGACCAGCTGACCATGCTCGAGCTGGGCGACAACGTCGTCCGCGACGCGAGCGCTGTCGAAACGTTCCGGCTGCCGCTCGTCCCGCTGGACGAACAACTGCGGCGGACGGTCTCGTGACCCGCGGCGTCGTCTACGCAGAAGTCGGCGCGGAGCCCGTCGTCGAGGAGATCGTCCTCGATCCGCCCGGCGCGCACGAGGTGCAGGTGCGGATCGAGGCGTGCGGCCTCTGCCACACCGACGTCCATGTCATCGAGACCGGCGGCTGGGGTATGCCGTTCCCGATCCTGCTCGGTCACGAGGGTGCGGGCATCGTCGAGGAAGTCGGTCCCGATGTGACCTCGGTGAAGCCGGGCGACCGTGTCGTCCTCGCGTGGCGCGCGCCGTGCGGCACGTGCCGGTCGTGCACGCGGGGGGATCCGCGGCGCTGCTCGTCCGCGTTGCGCGCCGAGCCGCGCGCACACCGCGCCGACGGACAACTCCTCTCAACGGTGCTCCGCTGCGGGACGCTCGCCGACCGGGCGATCGTGCACGAGGCATGCGCCGTGAAGGTGCCGGAGGAGCTGCCGGTGGAGCAGGCGGCGCTGCTCGCGTGCGGGTTTTCCACCGGCGCCGGCGCGGCGCTGTGGGCGACGCCCGTCCACGAGGGCGCATCGGTGGCGGTCATCGGTTGCGGCGGCGTCGGGCTCGCCGTCGTCCAGGGGGCGAAGCTTGCGGGCGCGGAGCGGATCGTCGCCGTCGACGTCGCGAACGAGAAGCTCGACTCGGCGCGCGCGCTCGGCGCGACCGACGTCGTCGACGCATCCGCCGGCGATCCGATCGCTCAGGTTAAGGAGCTGACCAAGGGCGTCGACTTCGCGTTCTCGGCCATCGGTGCGGCGTCCGGCCTCGACCAGGCGGTGCGCATGTGCGCGTACGGCGGGGTCGCGACACTCGTCGGCGTTCCATCCGCGGGCGCGACGGTCGGCGTCGACCTGTACCGCAACATCTTCGGACCGAAGGTCTCGATCGCGGTCACGCACGGCGGCGACACCATCCCGCAAGAGGACTTCCCGTTCCTCGCGCAGGCGGCGCTGGACGGAAGGCTCGACCTGGCGCGGTTCGTGTCGCGGACGCTGCCGCTCGAGGAGGCACCGGACGCGCTCGGCCGCCTGGGGCAGAACGGCGAGATCCGCGCGGTGGTGCTCCTCTAGCTCTTGCCGAACGAGGCGCGCCGCTCGACGTCGGCGGGATCGACCATGTGGCCGTCGCGCTCGATGTAGCCGCCGCATCCGCCGACGATGAAGATCACGGCTTCCTCGTCGAACGGGTTCGACACCTTGCGCGGCGTCGTCGACTCGGCGTGGAACAGGCCGCCGGGCCCTAGGTCGCGCGTCTCGTCCTCCACCTCGACCCGCACCCGCCCGCGGTGGACGAAGTACAGCTCGTCCTGGGTGTCGTGGTAATGCTCGAAGCCCTCGAAGTTCGGCGGATACACGACGGCGTTGACGCCGAATGCGGTCACGCCGAGCGCCGAGCGGACCTTCCGGAAGCCGGGGCCGTCGCCGAGCTCGTCGAGGGAGGAGAACGCGTGGCTCATGCGTTGCAGGTGCCGGCGTCGAGCAACGGGAGCCGGCCGAGAAGCTCGGCCAGCCGGTCGTGCTCGTCCCCGCTGAACCGCGAGCCGAACAACTCCTCGACGTCGGCCAGATGGGTGACCTGCGCTTCCTCGAACTTCGTCACCCCGGCGTCCGTGAGGACGGCGTAGGTCACCCGGGCATCCGATGCGCAGTGGTGCTTGGCCACCCAGCCGGATCGCTCGAGGCCCTCGAGGAGGCGGGTGATGCCGGACGGGCTGAGGATGACCGTCCGGGCCAGGTCGATCCGCCGCATGCGCCGGTCGGGCGCCGAGTGCAGCTGAACGAGGACGTCGTAGTCCCGAAGGGACAGGCCGTGGGCGGCCTCCAGACGGCCGGAGAGCTCCCGGGTGAGGGCGGCGTGCGCCCGCAGGAGCCGGACCCAGGCTCTGTGCTCCTGGGCGATTTCTGTTTGCGCGCTCAATACTTGACTCATCATGTTTCTCTCGCTATAATTGCTTGCGAAGTCAACTATACCAAGGAGATTCGATCATGTCCACCATCACCAGTACGACGAAGTCCGCACCTGCCGGCACCTGGAGTGCCGACCCGGTGCACTCGAACGTCTCGTTCGAGATCGCCTACGCCGGCGTGAACACGTTCCGCGGCAGCTTCCGCGACTTCACCGCGACCCTTCTCGACGGCAAGCTCGAAGGCTCCGCGAAGGTCGCCAGCATCGACGTCAAGGACGAGCAGCTGAACGGCCACCTCCAGACGCCCGACTTCTTCGACGCCGAGCGCTTCCCGGAGATCACCTTCAAGGCCGACGGCCTCGAGCACGGCGAGCTGACGATCAAGGCCGTCACCCTTCCCGTCCAGCTCACCGGTTCCATCTCGGAGCCGAACGTCGATCCGTTCGGCCGCGAGCGGGTCGGCGTCAAGCTCGAGACGACCATCGACCGCAACGCGTTCGGCATCGTCTGGAACGCACCGAACCAGGGCGGCGGCAATTACCTCGGCGACGACGTGAAGCTCATCGCAGAGCTCGCGTTCGTGAAGCAGGAGGCGTAAGCATGAAGATCCTGGGCGTCTCCGGCAGCTCTCGGGCGGAGTCGTACAACACAGCGCTTCTGCGGGAGGCGGCGAAGCTCGTCCCCGCAGGCGCCCAGGTCGAGTTGTGGGAGGGCATCGGCGACCTGCCGATCTACGACCAGGATCTCGAGGCCGACGTTCCCGAGAGCGTCCGCCGGCTCCGGGAGGAATGGAGCTCGGCGGACGCGATCCTCTTCGCCACGCCGGAGTACAACGGCTCCGTCCCCGGCGGCCTGAAGAACGCGGTCGACTGGGCCTCGCGCCCGACGAGCGACGCCGCTCTCCGCAACCAGACGGTCGCCGTCGTCGGCGCGAGCCAGGGCCAGTTCGGCGCCCTCTGGGCACAGCAGGACCTGCGCCGCATCCTTGGGATCGCGGGCGCGCGGGTCGTCGGCGAGCCGGTTCCCGTCTCGCGGGTGCACGAGGGCCTCGACGAGTCCGCGATCGACGGCATGCGGGACGTGCTCGAGGCGCTCGTCCAGGCCGCCGACCCCGCAGCAGTCGTTGCCTGAGGAAATAAACGAGGGGCCACCTTTCGGCGGCCCCTCGTCGGTAACCAACGCTGGATTCGGCAGAGTCGCTTCGGCCCCTACGCTGGCTAGGCGATTCCCGGTGGTCCCGGGGACTGCGCCTCTACCCGCTGGTACCTCCACTGGCCGAAATACTTGATGTCAACTCCGGACCACCTCCTTTCCGCGGTAGCGAGACGATATCAGCGGAGGATGACGCTGAGCTCCAGTCCCCGGTCGAGGGGAACGGTGACGCTCGAGAGCGAGGGATCGGCCTGCCGAGCCGCCGAGTACAGCGCGAGCGGGTCGGGGTGTGAGAGGACGTTGTCGGCGACGACGAGGCCGCCCGGCTCGAGCTTGGGGCGGGCGAGGGCGAAGAGCCGCTCGTAGTCGTCCTTCTCCGCGTCGAGGAAGACGAGGTCGAAGACATCGTCGATGCGCCCCAGCGTCTCGAATGCGTCGCCTTCGACGAGCTCGGCCCATTCCTCGAGACCCGCGTCGGCGATGGTGCGGCGCCAGGCCCCGGCCTTCGCCGGGTCCTTCTCGAGCGAGAGGACCCTGCCCCCGAGGTGCCTGACACCGGCGGCGAGCCAGACCGTCGAGTAGCCACGCGAGCCGCCGATCTCGAGCACCTCGCAGTCGACCTGCGATGCGACGAGGGCGAAGAGGAACTGCCCCGTCGTGCGCGCCACCTGGCGGGAACGCTCGGAGGCCGGGGCGCCGCGCTCGCGCTCGTCTGCATCCTCGCGCTCGAGACGCGCGAGGACGGATCTAACCTGCTCGTCGAGCACGTTCCACCTCCTCGCGAACCCAGCATGCCGGGATGTGGTCGTTCACGATTCCGCAGGCCTGCATCGCGGCGTACACCGTCGTCGGGCCGACGAAGCGGAAGCCGGTGCCCTTGAGCCGCTTCGACAGTTCCTTCGACTCGGTCGTGTCGCGGTACGCCCACATGAGGTCTTGGAGCGGTGTGCCGGCGTCGCGAAGCGCGAGCACGCCGTGCGCGTTCGCGATCGCGGCTTCGATCTTGCCCCGGTGGCGGACGATGCTCGCGTCGCCGAGCAGGCGCTCGACGTCACGCTCGCCGAAGCGCGAGACCGCGTCGGGGTCGAAGCCGGCGAACGCCGCGCGGAAGTTCCCGCGCTTGCGCAGGATCGTCAGCCACGAGAGCCCGGACTGGAACCCCTCCAGGCAGAGGCGCTCGTACAGGCCGTGCTCCTCCCGCACCGGCCGGCCCCACTCCTCGTCGTGGTAGGCGAGGTAGAGCGGGTCGGTCGTCGGCCAGCACCTGATCTTTTGGTCAGGCAACCTCGACCTTCACGGTTCCGTCGACGATGCGCACGGGATAGGTCGCCACCGGCTCGAAGGCGGGTAGCGACATCGGACGTCCGGTCGCGAGGTCGAAGGCGGAGCCGTGGCGCGGGCAGATCACGCGGCACGTGTCCTCCTCCCACGTTCCCTCGCACAGGGGGCCGTCGTCGTGCGAGCAGCGGTCCTCGATCGCGTACAGCGCGCCACCGCAGTTGTAGACGCCGATGTACATCCCAGGCCCGGCGACGATCAGCTTCGTCGAGCCCGGCGGGAACTCGTCCGCCGGGGCTACTTCGATCTCGGCCAACGCTAGGTCAGCTCGAGCTCGTCGAAGCCGGCGAGCCCCTGCGGAAGCGGCGTGCCCTTCGCCTTGTGCAGCGCGACCTTCAGCGTCGTCAGGCCGAGCATCGCGCACTTGAGGCGCACCGGTGTGAGCGGGATGCCGATCTCCTCCAGCAGTTCGTCCTTGTCGAGGACGGCGACCTCCGATGCAGTCCGTCCCTGCACCATCTCCGTGAGCATCGACGTCGCCGCCTGCGAGATGGCGCACCCGCGGCCGGAGAACTTCACCTCGTCGATCGTCTCGCCGTCCTCGGCGAACGCGACGTAGATCGAGACTTCGTCGCCGCACAGCGGGTTCTGCCCCTCCGCCTCCGCGTCGGCGCCGTCCATGACGCCGTGGCCGCGCGGGTTCTTGTAGTGATCCAGGATCACTTCGCGATACATCTGCTCGAACTCGTTCACGCGAACACCTTACGCACGGTGTACAGACCTTCGGTGAGCTGGTCGATCTCCTCGGGGAGCGTGTACAGATAGAAGCTCGCCCGGTTCGTCGCTGCGACGCCGAGCTTGTGCATGAGCGGCTGGCAGCAGTGGTGACCCGCACGGATGGCGACACCCTGGCGGTCGAGGATCTGCGCGACGTCGTGCGGATGGATGTCGTCGAGGTTGAACGACACGACACCGGCGCGCCGCTCGGCCGGCGGCCCGTACAGCGTGATGCCGGGCACCTCGCTCATCCGTTCGAGCGCGTACGCGACCAGCTCGTGCTCGTGCGCCTCGATCGCGTCGAGTCCCGCGGCCTCGAGGTAGTCGACGGCGGCGCCCAACCCGACGGCTTCCGTGATCGGCGCGGTGCCGGCCTCGAACTTGTGCGGCAGCTCGCCCCACGTCGTCTTCTCGTATCGGACCGAGTTGATCATGTGGCCGCCGAGCAGGAACGGCTCCATCGCCTGCAACAGCGCGCCCCGTCCCCAGAGCGCGCCGATTCCGCTCGGGCCGCACATCTTGTGGCCGGAGATCGCGAGGAAGTCGCAGTCGAGCGCCTGCACGTCGACGCGCATGTGCGGCGCGGCCTGCGCAGCGTCGCAGACGAAGATCGCGCCTTGCTCGTGCGCCCAACGTGTGAGCGGGCCGACGTCGTGGATCGTTCCGAGCGCGTTGGAGACGAGGTTCGTCGCCACCACCTTGACCGTGTAGTCGCGCGCGATCCGATCCAGCCCCGAGAGGTCGATCGCGTGGTTGTCGTCGAGCGGCAGCATCACGAACTCCGCGCCCTGGCGGCGCGCGATGTACTGCCAGGGGACGAAGTTCGAATGGTGCTCCAGCTCGGTGACCACGACGGCGTCGCCCGGCCCGAGGTTGTTCCCACCCCAGGAGTAGGCGACGAGATTCAGGGCCTCGGTCGCGTTCCGGACGAAGATGATCTCGCGCACGTCGGGCGCGTTCACGAACGCGCGCACCTTCTCGCGTGCGCCCTCGAGGCCGGCCGTCGCGCGCTCGCCGAGCACATGGACGGCGCGATGGACGTTCGCGTACGACGTCTCGTAGAACGTCGTCATCGTGTCGAGCACCTGCTGCGGCTTCTGGGAGCTGTTGGCCGAGTCGAGGTAGGCGAGGGGCTGGCCGTGGATCAGCTGCTCGAAAATGGGAAAATCGGCTCGCAGCGCGCGGGCGTCGAGCTTCGTTTGACCTGCGGTCACGGCCACTCCATCCATGGTACGGGGCAATGAGGGCGCAACGGCGCTCTCAGCAAACCCTCAGGTTGGTAGCGAAGACTTCGGTCGTGGCAGAAGGCCGCATCGAGGCGGCGAGGGCGCGCGCCCGAGGGGCGAAGCTCGCCTTGGGGGCGGTCGCGACGCTCGTGCTGGGCAGCGCATTCGTCGGCGTCAAGGCGCATGCCGCCGGTCACACGAAGCACCGGGCGCGGCCGCTGGCTGCCCCGAGCTCGTTCGAGCGGGCCGTCCGGAGGAGCGTGCTTGCGGGCGGGCAGATCGCCCCGCCGGTCCAGCCGCCGCCGGTGGTGACGAGCACCTCGTGACTGTGCACCGCTTCCGTGCGATGGGCTGCGACGTCGTGCTCGCCGGCGGGGACGCGGGCGAGGTCGCTGCGGTGTTCGAGCGCTGGGAGGCGGCTTTCAGCCTCTTCCGGCCCGAATCCGAGCTCTCGCGTGTCAACGCTTCGCGGTCGCACGTGCTCGCCGTGTCTCCGTTCTTCGCCGCGACGCTTCAGATCGCGCTCGACGCCGCTTCCGAGAGTGGTGGCCTCGTCGACCCGGCGCTCGGCGCGGGAGAGGTTCGGCTCTCGGGAACGCTGCTCAGTCGTGCAGGCGCTGCGCTCGACCTGAACGGCGTCGTCAAGGCGCTTGCCGTCGACGAAGCGGCCGCCACCCTGGACGGCCTCGGCTTCGTCTCGGCGGGTGGCGACCTCGCGGTACGAGGACCGGTCGACGTCGGGTTGCCGGGTGGCGGCGCGGTGCGTGTGGTCGAGGGCGGCCTCGCGACGAGCGGAACGGCCACGCGCGGCCCTCATCTGATCGACCCGCGAACCGGTCTCCCGAGCGACTCGCCTTGGCAGCAGGTCACGGTGTCGGGTTCCAGCTGCCTGGCGGCCGACGTTGCGGCGAAGGCCGCCTATCTCCTCGGCGAAGATGGTCCGGACTGGCTGGACAGCCGCGGCATGGCCGGACGCTTCTTCGGCCACGACGAACGGATCGTGTGCAACGCGGCGTGGCACGGGAGCGTCGTGTGCATCTGACCTCGAGCCCCGCCATCTGGTATGCGGCTCGCGCGTCCGGCGTCGCGGCGTACGTCGTCCTCAGCGTCGTCGTCTCGATCGGCATCACGCTCGGCGGTAAGGCACAGAGCCGGCGTTGGCCGCGCTTCGCGGTCGAGGACATCCACCGCTTCGGCGGGCTCCTCGTCGGCTCGCTCATCGTCGTCCACGTGGGCACGATCGCGGTCGATTCGTTCCTGCCGTTCTCGGTCGTCAACCTCGTCGTCCCGTTCACGGCACGGTACCGCGCACTCTGGACAGGGCTCGGCATCTCCGCGGCCGAGCTTCTGCTCGCGCTGGCGATCACAAACCACTACCGCAAGCGGATGCCGTATCGGTTCTGGCGCGCAGCGCATTACGCGAACTTCGCCGTTTGGACGCTCGCCTCTCTGCACGGCATCTTCTCCGGCACAGACCGGAGCGCGACGTGGCTCGCGGTCCTGTACGGCTTGTGCATCGCGACCGTGGTATCGCTCGTCACATGGCGCATCGGCGGGGGCGCGCTCCGGCCCACGCGCGTCGCTGGTGCGGCAGCGGTTGGTGTCGTCCTCCTGCCTGCTCTCCTGCTCGGCCCGCTGAAGAAGAACCCGCTCCCGTGGAACGCGGCGCAGTTCTCGGAGCGGCTCACCGGGCAGGTAATCCGCAACGGGACCAACCTCAAGCAGATCGTCTCCTTCGTCGGCGGGGCGCAGTCGCCTCAGAAGCTGCTCGTGCGCGCCGACCTCCTCGTCTCGCCTCAACGGCTCGAGGCCACGTCGCTGCAGATCGAGTACCTCCCGAGCGGCGACGTGTGCCGCGGCCGGGTGACGCAGGTCGGATTGACGAGTTTCGGGGGCACGTGCCGGCTGCCGGACGGCGCTCGACGGGTCGTCAGCGCCGGTTGGGTCGCCGCCGAGTCGGGTGTAAACGGCACGATCTCGCTGCATGCTTAGCATCGTCCTCGCGCTCGTGGCGGCGCTCGCGCCCACGCCGGCGCAGAAGCTCGGGTTTCCACCGGTGAAGCCGGGGCCTGTCCCCGGCTATCTGATGATCGCCGACCGCAACAACAATCGGATCATCATGGTCTCGCCGTCGAAGAAGATCGTGTGGCAGAAGGACGGGCTCCACGACCCGGACGATGCGTTCTTCACGCCGGGGTACACGTCGATCTCGACGAACGAGGAGTACAACCAGACGATGGCGCTGCTCGGCGTTCGCTCGCGCCGGGTCGAGTGGTCGTACGGGCACGCCGGCGTGCGCGGATCGTCGCCCGGTTACATGTCGAATCCGGATGACGCATACCTGCTGCCGAACGGGCTCATGCAGGTGGCCGACATCATGAACTGCCGTGTGCTGTGGGTGAATCGCGCGCATCGAATCGTGCGCAGCATCGGGCACGCGGGGGACTGCACCCACGATCCACCGAGGACGCTCAGCTCCCCGAACGGCGACACGCCGCTGCCGGATGGCGGCGTACTGGTGACCGAGATCGGCGGGTGGATCGACCGCTTCGACGCGAACGGCAAGCTCCTGTACACCGTTCGGACGCCGACGACGTACCCGTCGGACGCGCAGCTCCTCGCGAACGGCGACATCCTCGTCGCCGGATTCAACACGCCGGGGCGCGTCGACGAGATCACGCCGAACGGCCGGATCGTCTGGACCTACCAGCCCACCGGCGAGTGGTCACTCGACCGTCCGTCGCTCGCCGTGCGGTGGCCGAACGGGATGATCGCCATCACCGACGACTGGCACCATCGCGTCGTCGTCGTCGATCCGCGCACGAAGAAGGTCGTATGGTCGTACGGCCACCTCGACAGTCCCGGAATCGCGCCCGGCTACCTGAACAAGCCCGACGGGCTCGACCTCCTGCCCGGCGTGCCAGGTGCTGTGAAGGCCGCGCGCAAGACGATCTCGACCGTGCAGCGGATCGGTTCGCTCCCGCAGGCACTGTCGAAGGCATCCGCCGTTGCCCTTCCGGGCGGCCGCTTGATGGTGCTCGGCGGGTACACCGGCTCATCGTCGACCGACGGCGTCATGCTCGGCACGCCGCAGCATCTGCACACGGTCGGGCGTCTACCGGCGCCCACGCATGACGCTGCGGCGGCGCTCCTCGGCACGTCGATCTATCTCTTCGGCGGCGGCGAGTCGGTCTCGGTCGACACGATCGACCGCGTGAGCCTCTCCGGGAAGGCGCGAAGCGCGGGCACGCTCGACGAGCCGCTGTCCGACCTCGGCGCTGCCGTCGTCGGTGGCAAGGCGTATCTCGTCGGCGGCTACACGGGATCGCTGTACGCGAGCGCGATCCTTCGCTTCGATGGAGGAGGGCGCACAACGACCGTCGCCCGGTTGCCGGCGGGCACGCGATACGCCGGAGTTGCCGTCCTCGGCGGCCGGATCATGGTCGCAGGCGGCATCACGCTGTCCGGTACCTCGTCCGCGGTCTACTCGATCGACCCGGCCACGCGGACGGTCGCGCGCGTGGCGACACTGCCGGCGCCGGAGGCACACGCCGGTATGGCCGCGCTCGGGAACGCGCTCTACCTCGTCGGCGGAAGCGATGTGCTGCGCATCGCCGGGCGATCGGTCACGGTCGTCGCACACCTGCCGGTCTCACTCTCCGATCCCGCTGTGGTTGCGCTCGGCGGCCGCATTGTCATCGTCGGCGGCGGCACCAACGCCGTCTTTGCCTTTCAGCCCCGCTAGGCTGACGCCGTGCGCCGGCTCGTCGTCCTCCTCGCGTCGCTCGCCCTTGTCGGTGCCGGTTGCGGCGGCGGAGGCGGCAAGGCGCAGTCCCACTCGGTGCTCGACGTCTCGAAGGCATTCTATGACGCCGGCCTTCCATTCACGGGCGTCGTCACCGGCAACCAGTACGTGACGGGGCAGGTGCCGTTCCTGCCGCTCGCTCTCAACCGGAGCGACATGCGCTTCAACGTCCAGGCGCAGCTGAGCGGTTCGAACACGACCTTCCACACCGGCGAGGTGGTCTGGGTGTTCGACACGAACGCGCATGCCCAGCAGGCGTTGGCCGCCGTGCCTCTCGTGGAGTGGGGGGCTGGACCGCAGCACATCCTGCGCGAGCAGCTGGGCAACGTCGTCGTCGTCGCGTCCGGCTTCACCGGTGCGCAGAAGGCGAAGCTCGACCAGGCGCTTGCGGCGCTGCACTAGCTCTTCGAGAACGCGACCGACTCCCAGAGCAGGCCGTGCCTCCGTCGCGCCGCGGGTGTGAGACCGTGCGTGCGGGCAGCCGCTTCGATGCGGTGTGTGGAGTGGACATGCACGCGGAAGGTCGATCGACGCAGCTTGAACATCGCGTTGACCAGCCCGAGTGCCCCCCGGACGATCGCCCGTTCCTGCGGGTACGTGAGCACGAGCTTGCGGCGTGCCCGCTTTGCCGCCGCCCCGACGAGCGCGTCGACGTCGGGGTAGCAGCACACGACGCGGTGCATGACGACGACGTCGTGCGGTGCGATCGTGCCAGCTTCCGCGACGAAATCCCCGATGCGCCGCTCGACGCGATCTGACAGCCCGCGCTCGGAGAGCAGCTCGCCGGCGGCGTCCTCGTACTCGCCCGAGAGCTCGACGTTCGTCGCCTTCTCGGCGCCCGCGGCGAGCAGCTCGAGCTCGATCGCCCCGATGCCGCCGCCGACTTCGAGCACGCTCGCGCCGCGCACGTCGCCGCTCAGCTCCACCAGGTCGCGCGCGGAGCCGCGCAGCCCGTGACGGCGAAAGCCGCGCGCATCGCGCGCCGCCTGCCGCCGTCCGAAGAACGACTCGTAGTCGCGCGCGCAGCAACTCCCAGCCACCCGCGCGACTGTACTACGCCGCCCCGCAGCTCCCCGTGAGCGCGCTCGCCGTTCCGTTCGCCCGGACGAGCACGATCGTCGTCCGCAGGGAGCAGCGCGCCGCCGACGCGGAGATGAGGAGGTCGTCGCCGTCCCAGGACGTGCCGACGCCGAAGACCCGCGCGCGCTGGTCGACCGGATGCCCGCTGCCCTCGAGGCCCGCCACCCACACGCCGCCGGCCCGCGAGACGGCGACCTCGAGGCTGTTCGGCGACCAGCCCGGCGTGCCCGGATTCCGGAGGTTCGACGCGAGTCGCCGCGGCGGCGCGGCGCCGTCGGCGGCGACGACCAAGAGCTCGCGCCCGGCCGTGTAGGCGATCCACTTCCCGTTCGGCGACCAGACGGGCTGCCCGGGATTCGCGATCGGGGCCACTCGTCGCTCCGCCCCGGGACCTGTAGCGACGTAGACGCCGTCGTCGCGCTGGAAGGCGAGCATCGAGCCGTCGGGGCTCCAAGCGGGACGTCCGATCGCGTTCCGTGCCCAGAGGGCGCGCCCGACCCAGAGATCCGTGTTCTGCGCGCCGCGCGTCGTCAGATATGCAAGCTGCCTGCCTCCCGGCCGCCATGCCGGCGCGAACGACTTCGTCGGTGCGAGGTAGCGGTGCTTGGCGCGACCGTCGGCGTTGACGACGTACAGGACGCCACCCGATGCATAGGCGAGTTCGGTGCCATTCGGCGACCACGTCGGCGATAGCTGGCCTGCGCTCGTCCCGACGCGGACGGCCCGATGCGTCCGCGCGTCGAGGACGTAGAGCGCCATGTGCTGGTCGTAGACCTTCGTGAACGCGATGTGGGCACCGTTGGGAGCGGCGACGGGCCACCAGAGGCCGAGGATGAGCGCGGCGGCGGCTCCGAGCACGTCGTCAGCGTACGAGCCATCCGTAAGCAGTTCGTCAGCGCGCTGTTACCTTTGGCTGCGTGAGCGATTACATCTTCACGATGTACAGGGCCGACAAGTTCTACGGCCCCGACCGCCAGGTTCTGGCGAACATCTCGTTGTCGTTCCTGCCCGGCGCGAAGATCGGCGTCCTCGGTCCGAACGGCGCCGGCAAGTCGACGCTGCTCCGGATCATGGCGCTGAAGGAGGAGCCGTCGTCCGGCGTCGCCGAGCTCGCCCCGAACGCGACGGTCGGCCTCCTCGAACAGGAGCCCGACCTCGATCCCGCTAAGACCGTCCGCGAGAACGTCGAGGACGGCGTGCGCGCGCTGCGCGACCTGCTCGACCGCTTCAACGAGGTGTCCGCGAAGTTCGCCGAGCCGGACGCCGACTTCGATTCGCTCCTCGCCGAGCAGGCCAAGGTGCAGGACGCGATCGACCGCGCCGATGCGTGGCAGCTCGACCAGCATCTCGACCACGCGATGGACGCGCTCCGCGTGCCCGACGGCGACCGGGACGTCGGGACGCTCTCGGGTGGTGAGCGGCGCCGCGTCGCGCTCTGCCGCTTGTTGCTGTCGGCCCCCGACCTTCTGCTACTGGACGAGCCGACGAACCATCTCGACGCAGAGTCGGTCGCGTGGCTCGAGCGTTTCCTCGCCGAGTACAAGGGGACGGTCGTCGCGGTCACGCACGATCGCTACTTCCTCGACAACGTGGCCGGCTGGATCCTCGAGCTCGACCGTGGCCGTGGCATCCCGTTCCAGGGGAACTATTCGTCGTGGCTCGAGCAGAAGCAGGAGCGGCTCGCCGTCGAGGAGAAGACCGAGTCCGCCCGGCGCCGGACGCTCGCGCGCGAGCTGGAGTGGGTGCGCATGTCTCCGCGCGCGCGGCACGACAAGTCGAAGGCGCGCCTCGCTGCCTATGAGCGCATGTACGCCGAGGAGCAGAACGTCAAGCTCGACAAGGTCGAGATCCACATCCCGCCGGGCCCGCGCCTCGGCGACGTCGTCATCGAGGCCGAGGGCGTGCAGAAGGGCTTCGGCGACCGACTCCTCGTCGAGGACCTCACGTTCTCGCTTCCGCCCGCCGGGATCGTCGGCGTCATCGGCCCGAACGGAGCAGGCAAGACGACGCTCTTCCGCATGATCGCGGGCGAGGAGTCCCCGGACGCGGGCACACTGCGCGTCGGCGACACCGTTCAGCTCGCGTACGTCGACCAGGCTCGCGCCGATCTCGAGCCCGGGGGCACGGTGTGGAAGGAGATCAGTGGCGGCCTCGACACGATCGAGCTGGGCAAACGCGAGGTGAACTCGCGCCAGTACGTGTCGTGGTTCAACTTCAGAGGATCGGATCAGCAGAAGCGGGTCGGCGACCTCTCCGGCGGGGAGCGCAACCGAGTCCATCTGGCGAAGCTCCTCCGCAGCGGCGGCAACGTGCTTCTGCTCGACGAGCCGACCAACGATCTCGACGTCGACACGTTGCGTGCTCTCGAGGAAGCGCTGCTCGACTTCGCCGGCTGCGCTGTGGTGATCACGCATGACCGGTGGTTTCTCGACCGTGTGGCGACGCACATCCTCGCGTTCGAGGGCGACAGCCAGACCACATGGTTCGAAGGCACGTGGGGCGAGTACGCCGCCTGGGTGCGGGAGACACGGGGCGCCGAGGCGCTCGAGCCGCACCGCATCAAGTACAAGCCGCTCGTCAGGTCCTGACGAGCGGCGGCGTCACGCGGGTTGTGTCTGGCGTTCGGCTCGCGGCTGAGCGCCGCTGAGCACCCGCGGCAGCGTCACCGTGAACGTCGATCCGGCGCCGCGGCGAGAGCGGACCGAGAGCAGTCCGCCCATCTGCTCGACGATCTCGCGCGAGATGTAGAGCCCGAGGCCGGAGCCTCCGACGCCGCGGGTCATCTCTGCGTCGAGGCGATAGAACTTCTCGAAGATGCGGGCCTGCTCGGAGGGCGGTATTCCGAGGCCCTCGTCCTGCACGTCGATGCGGAGGCGGTCGGGCGTGTCCGCGATGCGGACCTCGATGCGCCCTCCCTCGGGCGAGTACTTGATCGCGTTCTCGACGAGGTTGACGAGCACCTGCTTGAGGCGTGGCGGGTCGCAGCGCAGCGGGCGCGTCGTCGGCGGGGCGACGAGCTCGAGCCGGATCGACTCCGGCTTGCGGGTGTCGGCTGCTTCGAGCACCGAGGCGCAGAGCTCTGGCACGTTGCAGTCACGCTCTTCCAACCGCAGCCGCCCGCGGTCGATCTGCGCCGTGACGAGGAGCTGGTCGACGATCTGGGCGAGATGCTCGGACTCCTGCTCGATCATCTTCAGCAGACGCTTGCGAACCGGCTCGGACAGCTCGTCCTCGCGGTCGATCAGCGTGCGGATGCTGCCGTACACCGCGGTCAGCGGCGTGCGCAGCTCGTGCGAGGCGGTGGTGACGAAGTCGGCGCGGGCGCGCTCGAGCACGTGCTCGGCGGTGGCGTCGCGCAGCGTGACAACACGGCCTCCGTCGAAACGGCTGCGCGAGATCGCCAGCCAGCGCTCTTCGCCGCCGATGCGCACCGGCGTGAGCTCGCCGCCCGACCGCTCGATGAGGATCCCGAACTCGGGGAAGATGCTGCCCGCCGGCCGACCGAGCGCAGCCGCCGCGGGGACGGAGAACAGTTCCTCGGCCGCGTTGTTCCACGAGAGCACGCGCGAGCCGTCGTCGAGCATCACCACCGCGTCTGAGACGTGCGCCAGCGCACGGGAGGCGTTCGCGCCGTGCTCTGCGCGGATACGCGCCTGCTCCTCGTCGGAGTAGAGGCTGCGAAGCCGCTCCGGCACGCGTCGCAGGAGGAAGATCGCAATCCCGAGAGCGAACAGGCCGCTCGCCGCCAGGAGGCCGATCGCGCGTGTGAGCGTCCGCCGCTCGTCGCTGCGCGTCTGGTCGACGAATGCCGTGATCGACGCCGCCAGTGATTGCGAGTTGACGCGGAATCGATTGAAGAGGCGTTGGCCGCCGAGCACGTCCGTCCGCGCCCGTTGCTGCCCGAGCGTCCCGTCCGCGACGAACGTGATCTGCCGGTCGAAGTAGCCGTCGAGGGCCACGACATCGGAGCGGATCGGCTTCAGTTCCGCCTGCAAGTCGGGTCGCGATGCAGTGAGCTGCGAGAGCTTCGCCAGGTCGGTGAGGACGTTCTTTCGCCCGAGGAAGTACGGCTGCAGCGTGCGTCGCTCGGAGGTGAGCATGTAGCCGCGCACACCGGTCTCTTCGTTGACCATCTGGAGGATGAGATCCTGGGAGTGCGTCCGCAACGGGAACAACGTGTGGATGTACCGGTCCTCCGCGGAGCGGTAGAGCGCGACGGTGCTGTACACGCCGGTCGCGAGCAGCGCGCCGAGGAGCAGGATGAGGACGGCCAGGGCGATCTGGACGCGGCGCTTCGCGGCGATCGCGCGCTCGAGCTCCTTGCCGATCCGCCAGCGCACGCGCTCAGCTCCCGACGCCGCAGCCTGCGACGAGCGACAGGTTCGTGAGGGGCCGGAGCTCGGCGCCGTTCGGCAGCGCGCCGCGCGTCGTGCGGACGCTGTTCCAGAAGCCCGCGCCGGAGATGTCGACGCTCGCGCCGAGGAGCTGCCATTGCGCGGTCGCGTGGGGGCAATGGTCGGTGAACGCGCGCCGCGCGGCGATCATGCCCGTGCGGTCCCGCGACCGCGGCCCGAGGCAGTGCGGGTTCGGCAGGTACGCGTCCATGTACATGCCGCTCGGGATGTCGTAGAGGATGAGGACGATCTCGCCGTTCGAGGCGATGCGGTAGCGGTCGACGACGACGTGGAGCCGCCACGTGTTGAGCTGGAAGCTCGTCGTCCGTCTCGTTCCGATCAGCTGCGGCGACCGCAACTTCGCGATCTCAGGGATCGTCGTCTCGGTCCGGTCGAGGTGCACCTTGGCGCGCTCCGCGTCGCTCAGGTTCATCAGCCGCCACGCCGGCCCGCCGCACCACGTCCCCGGCGAGACATGCCTCGGCGCGGCCCGGGCCGCGAGCGCGCCGGCGCACGCGGCGAGAGCCGCGAGCGACAGCATCAGCATGAGCCGTTCTGGGCGACGCATCACGATGCGCCGCGGACGGTACCAGCGCCGGATACGGGCAGATGTAAGGCGGCGGCCTAGCCCTGCGGGATGCGGGCTTCGAGCGCGGCCGTCACGGCTTCGCGGACGGGCTCGAGCTCGATGCGGTCGAGCACGTCCTGGAAGAAGCCGCGCACGATGAGGCGCTCGGCTTCGGGGCGAGGCAGGCCGCGCGCCATGAGGTAGAAGAGCTGCTCGCGGTCGACCCGGCCGACGGTGGCGCCGTGCGTGCAGCGGACGTCGTTGGCGAGGATCTCGAGCCCCGGGATCGGCACCGCATGCGTGGTGGGGCTCAGCATGAGGTTCCGGCATTCCTGATACGCGTTCGTCTTCTGCGCGTTCTTCTCGACGCGGATCATTCCGCGCCACACAGCGGTCGCGTGGTCGCGCAACGCGCCCTTGAACGCGAAATCGGACGTGCAGTTCGGAGCGATGTGCTCCTGGAAGGTGTCGTAGTCGAGGTGCTGAGTGCCGTCGGCGAAGTAGGCGCCGGTGACGCGCGAGGTGGCACCCGGCCCGTTGAGGTCGTTCTGGATCCGCGTCTTGCCCTTCTTCGAGCCGAAGCCTCCGGCGACCCAGTCGAGCTCGGCGTCGCGCTCGACGCGCGCGTGGTGCGACGCGAAGTGCCACGTCTCGCGCGAGAGGTTCTGCAGAGAGACGTACTCGAGCTTCGCGTTCGGCTCGACGAAGAGCTCGGTGACCGCGTTCGAGTAGGCCTCGGTGTCGGCAGCCGGCGACGCGTACTCCTCGATGAGGGACGCGCGCGCGCCCTCCTCGGCGACGACGACGAGACGCCAGAATGTCTGCCCGGTGGCGGCGATGCGCACGTACAACGGCTTCTCGAGGATGACGCCCTTCGGAACGATCACGAGCAGACCGTTCTTCCACATGGCCGCGTTGTGGGCCGCGAACTTCTCGTCCCAGCCGACGAGCGAGTACAGCCGCTCGTACTCCTCCGGCAGCGGCGCGAACGTCACGCCCTCCGGCGTCTTTGCGATGTCGATGCCGTCCGCGGTCACCGTCGCGTAGCCGGCGACATCGAGGTCGAGCAGCGTCTCGATCTCGGCTGAGGCCGCTCCTGCGAACGCGTCCGGATCGAAGCCCGCCAGATCGGTGAAGCGCCAGTGCTCCTCGGTGGTGTCCGGGAGCGGCAGCGCGCGGTACGCCTCGGCGGCGGCGTCCCTCGTCACGGCGCGTACCTGCGGTGGAGCATGAACTGGTTGCCGTCCGGATCCTTGAAGAACGCCATGTGGCACACGCTCGTATCGAGGATGTCGCCCTCGAACTCGACGCCCTTTCCTTCGAGCTCGGCGCGTGTCGCTGCGACGTCTGGCACGCGCAGCGCGACGTGGGCCGTGTGCGGTCCGGCGAACGCCGAGCCGACGTCCTCCATGCGGATGAGGTACACGCTGACGTTCTCGCCCAGCTGGTACTCGGGGAAGCCGCGCGTCGAGATCTTCGGCAGGCCCAGCGTGTCTCCGTAGAACCGCTCCGCCCGCTCCACATCCGTGACCGGCACCGAAATGAAATCGGTGCGTTCGACGTTCAACCGACCGAGCCCTCCATCTGGAGCTGGATCAGCCGGTTCATCTCGACGGCGTACTCGAGCGGGAGCTCCTTCGTGATCGGCTCGACGAAGCCCGACACGATCATCGCGCTCGCCTCCGCCTCGGAGAGCCCGCGCGACATGAGATAGAAGAGCTGCTCGTCGCCGATCTTCGACACCGTGGCCTCGTGGCCGATGTCGACCTCGTTCTCCTCGATCTTGATGTACGGGTAGGTGTCGGAGCGCGACTCCTCGTCGAGGATGAGCGCGTCGCAGACGACCTTCGATTTCGAGCCGGTCGCGCCCTTCGCCACCTCGAGCAGGCCGCGATAGCCGGCGCGGCCGCCGTTCTTCGAGATGGACTTGGACGTGATCACCGACGTCGTGTGCGGTGCGACGTGCACTGCTTTGCCGCCCGCGTCCTGGTGCTGGCCCTTGCCGGCGAACGCGATCGACAGCACCTCGCCGTGCGCTCGCTCGCCCATGAGCCAGATCGCCGGGTACTTCATCGTCAGCTTCGAGCCGAGGTTCCCGTCCACCCACTCCATGGTCGCGTCCTTGTAGGCGACCGCACGCTTCGTGACGAGGTTGTAGACGTTGTTCGACCAGTTCTGGATCGTCGTGTAGCGGCAGCGGCCGCCGTCCTTGACGATGATCTCGACGACCGCGCTGTGTAGCGAGTCGGTCGAGTAGATCGGCGCCGTGCAGCCTTCGACGTAGTGCACGTATGCACCCTCGTCGACGAGGATCAGCGTCCGCTCGAACTGGCCCATGTTCTCGGCGTTGATGCGGAAGTACGCCTGCAGCGGCATCTCGATGTGCACGCCCGGCGGCACGTAGATGAACGAGCCGCCCGACCACACGGCCGAGTTGAGCGCCGCGAACTTGTTGTCGTTCTGCGGGATGATCGTCCCGAAGTACTGCTTGACGAGATCCTCGTGCTCGCGCAGCCCGGAGTCCATGTCGAGGAAGAGGACGCCCTGCTTCGTCAGGTTCTCCTGGAGCTTGTGGTAGACGACCTCGGACTCGTACTGGGCACCGACCCCGGCGAGGTACTTCTTCTCCGCCTCGGGGATGCCGAGCTTGTCCCACGTGTCCTTGATGTCGGCCGGCAGGTCCTCCCAGGAGTTCGCCTGCTTCTCGGTCGGCTTGATGTAGTAGAAGATGTTGTCGAAGTCGATGTCGTTCAGGTTGCCGCCCCACTGCGGGATCGGGCGCGCATAGAAGTAATCAAGGCTGCGGTGCCGGAACTTGCGCATCCAGTCCGGCTCGTTCTTGTGCGAGGAGATCGCATCGACGAGCTCGTGCGACAACCCGCGCCCCGACTTGTAGAAGTAGTCCTCGGTGACGGAGAAGCCGTACTTGATCGCGTAGTCGGAGCCGATCCCCTGGACGATCTCGGTCTCGGTCTGAGCCATCAGACGGTCACTCCCTCGTACGGTGCGTAGCCGCCGGCCTCGAGCTTCTTCGCCAGCTCGGGACCGCCGCTCTCGACGATCCTCCCGCCGACGAAGACGTGCACGTGGTCCGGGGTGATGTAGTCGAGGATTCGCTGGTAGTGCGTGATGACGAGCGCGCCCATCTCCGGGCCGACGAGCTCCTTCACGCCGCCGGCGACGACGCGGAGCGCGTCGATGTCGAGGCCCGAGTCGGTCTCGTCGAGCACCGCGATCCGCGGCTTCAGCATCGCCATCTGCAGGATCTCGACCCGCTTCTTCTCGCCGCCGGAGAAGCCGTCATTGATGTAGCGCGACGCGAGCTCGCGGCTCACCTTCAGCCGGTCCATCTGCGCGAGCAGCTCCTTGCGGAACTCGGGGATCGGCATGGGGTCGTTCTCCCCCTTGCGCGCCTTGCGGACCGCGTTGATCGCGGTCCGCAGGAAGTTCGTGACGGTGACGCCCGGAATTGCGTGCGGGTACTGGAAAGCGAGGAACAGCCCGCGCTGCGCGCGCTCGTCGGCGCCGAGCTCGCTGATGTCTTCCCCGTCGAAGAGGATCCGGCCCTCGGTGATCTCGTAGGCCGGATGGCCCATGATCGCGTATGAGAGCGTCGACTTCCCGGAGCCGTTCGGCCCCATGATGGCGTGCACCTCGTTGAGGCCCACCTCCAGATCGACGCCCTTGACGATCTCCGTTCCGTCCTCCAGGGCGACGTGCAAATTCTCGAGCTTGAGTAGTGCCACGAAGTGCGTCCTCTTTTCCAGGAAAAGCGGGGCTTCTGCCCCGCACAAACCACCGCCTTCAGTCTAGCCGACGCCTATCGACCGGCAACCCCGCACAGCCGGCGGCTCAGCGGATCCTGCAGCCCCTCACCACGCGCAGGGAAACGCGCTACCCTCTCGATGTGGGATACGTCTCCAATCCGCTGCACATCGGGATTCTCTTGCTGATCGCACTGCTCCTCTTCGGCGGCAAGCGGCTACCGGAGATCGGGCGTTCACTGGGGACGGGCATGCGTGAGTTCAAGGATTCGATCTCGGGCAACACGCCGCCCGAGCCGCCGCAGCAGCTCGCTCCGCCCGAGACGACGGCTCCCGTCTCTCAGCCGACCGAGCGCGAGACCGTCTAGCAGGCAATGAGCCGGCTGCCGCGCCGCCTTGGCCACGGCGAGGAGGCGACGCTTGGCGAGCATCTCGAAGAGCTGCGCCAGCGCATCTTCGTCATCATCGGCAGCCTCGCCGTCGGGTCGATCGCGGCCTTCGTGTTCCACTCACGGATCCTTGATCTGCTAAACCGGCCCCTGCCACCGGGCCACAGGCAGCTTCTCGCCACCGGAGTGGCCGAGCCGTTCACCGTCTCCATCACGGTCAGCCTTTACGCGGGCCTCGCGATTTCGTCTCCGGTGATCCTTTGGCAGGTTTGGGCCTTCTTTGCGCCGGCTTTCCAGTCGTCGTCGGAGCGAAAGATGCTTGTGCTCGTCGCATTCGCGGCCGCTCTCGCCGCCGCCGGACTCGCCTTCGGCTACTGGATCTTGCTCCCGCGTGCGATCCACTTCCTCACCAACTACGACAGCCGGCATTTCCTCCACCTGATCAAGGCGAGCACGTACTACTCGTTCGTCGTCACGATCCTCCTCGGGGTCGTCGTCATCTTTCAACTGCCGCTCGTTGTGCTCGGACTCGTCTCCCTCGGCGTTCTTAGCTCGCGATCGCTGCGGAAGAACCGGCGTCTCGGCTACCTGGTCACGGCGGCAATCGCGCTCGCCCTCCCCGGCCCGGACCTCGTAACCACCTTTCTCGAGCTGCTGCCGATGTGGATCCTGTTCGAAGGCTCGATCTGGCTTTCCGTGCTCTTCGAGCGCCGCCAACCTGCTGCCTCAGAGGCGGTAACCTGAGCGGCCGATGGCGCGCGCAGCGGTCAAAGCGAAGCAGGCGCAGAAGGCGAAGGCACAGCCCGCTCCGAAGGTGCGCGCACGCGGCCGGCGGAAGCACGCCTCCGGCGGGAACCCGAACCAGCAGCTCTTCTTCGTCCGCATGCGCCGGCGCGCGAAGCCGGCGTACTTCATCCTCGCGTTCCTCTTCGCCCTGACGTTCGCGTTCCTCGGCATCGGTTCCGGGTCGGGCGGCCTGGAGCAGCTCTTCACCAACCTCAACATCTTCCACCACAGCGGGACGTCGGTTTCGAAGGCGCTGAAGGAGATCCAGCACGCCCCGAAGAACCCGACGGGCTTTCGCGACCTCGCGACGGCGTACGAGGCGAAGGGTGACACCGATCTTGCGATCGGCGCGCTCCAGGACTACACGAACCTCCGTCCGAAGGACGTCAAGGCGTTGACCGAGCTCGGCGGCCTGCAGATGACGAACGCGCAGGACCTCATCGCGCAATACCAGAACGCATACGCCGCAGAGCAGCTCGCCGCGCCCGATCAGGCGATCTTCCCGAGCTCGACGAGCAGTGTCGGGAAGGCGCTCGGCTCGAACCCGATCGAGCAGGCGTCGGCGACGCAACAGAACGCGACGGTCTCCGACCTCGGACAGAGGATTCAGGTTGCGTACTCGACCGCGGTCGCCTCGTTCCAGAAGGTTGCGAACCTCCAGCCTGGCAGTGCCAACGCGTGGTTCCAGCTCGGCCAGACCGCGCAGACCGCCGGTGACACCACCACCGCAGTCAGTGCCTACACGCACTATCTGAAGCTCAACCCGAACAGCTCGACGGCCGGTCAGGTCCGCGCGCTGATCAAGTCGCTGACGAAGAAGTAGCACCCTCCTCGCAGGCCCGTAGCGGGTTAGACTCGCCCCGACACGAGGCCCAGCGACCCGGGGGAGTCCGCGTGAACTTCGATATCAAGACCGAGCAACTGAGCGACGACACCTACGTCATCTCGCTGGCAGGCGAGGTCGACCTGTACACCGCGCCCGAGTTCAAGCAGCAGCTGCTGGAGGTGATCGGGCAGGGAGGCAAGGAGGTCATCGTCGACTTCAGCGGGACGACCTTCATCGACTCGACCACCCTCGGCGTGCTCGTCGGCGGCGTGAAGCGGTTGCGCTCGAACGACGGCCAGCTCTCGCTCGTGTGCAGTGACCGGAACATCACGAAGATCTTCGAGATCACCGGCCTGGACCGCGTGTTCACCATCTATTCGACCCGGAACGAGGCCGTCTCGAAGGTCGGAGCGGCCGGCGGGGTGCCACCCGCATAGTGCGGCGCTGGGCTCTCGGAGTCGCGGTCGGGCTCGGCGCTGCGCTGCTCGCGGCGGGCTGCGGCACGGGCGGCCCCGCGACGGGCACCGCCGACCTCGCCAACGGCCAGAAGCTCTTCACCGGCACGGCCCGGTGCGCCGCCTGCCACACGCTCGCCGCAGCCGGCACGAGCGGGACGATCGGCCCGAACCTCGACAACGCTTTCCGCGCCGACCGGCAGCAGGGCTTCAGCCAGTCGACGATCGAGAATGTCGTGCTCGACCAGATCCGGCTCGGCTCGGGCGCCGTCACCGGCGGCACGCCGATGCCGGCGAACCTCGTCCGCGGCCAGGACGCGCAGGACGTCGCCGCGTACGTGGCCTCCGTCGCCGGCACCGGCAGCGCGACGACGACACCGCCGTCGCAGCTCGGGAACAACGGCACGGCGATCTTCAAGGCCGACTGCTCGAGCTGTCATACGCTCAAGGCCGCCGGCGCCACGGGAACCGTCGGCCCGAACCTCGACCAGCTCAAGCCCGCGCAGGCGAGGGTCGTCCGCCAGGTGACGAACGGCGGCGCCATCATGCCGGCGTTCAAGGGCAAGCTCAGCCCCGCGCAGATCCACGCGGTCGCGAGCTTCGTCAGCTCCTCAGCCGGGAAGTAGTGGAGACACGCCGCGCGAGCCTCGCCGACGCGGCGGAGATCGCGGCCGTGCACGTGCGCACCTGGCAGGCCTCGTACGCGCACGTCTTCGGATCGGAGCGGCTCGCGGGCCTCGATGTCGACCGGCGCGTCGAAGGTTGGACGCGCGCCCTGAATGCGGGAGAGCCGGTGTTCGTCGCAGACGACGACGGGCGTGTCGTTGGATTCGTCTCGGTCGGGGCTGCGTCCGACCTCGACGGCATCGGCGAGCTCTATGCGATCTATGCGTTGCCGGAGGCGTGGGGTAGCGGCGCAGGCTCGGCGCTCATGCGCGCAGCGATCGGCGCGCTGCGCGACGCCGGGTATCGCGAAGCGATCCTCTGGGTGCTCGAGGACAATCCGCGGGCCCGCCGCTTCTACGAGCGCGAGGGTTGGGAGGCCGACGGCGCCCGCAAGGAAGACGACTTCCTCGGCGTCCGGGTCGCCGAGGTGCGGTACCGGATGCAGCTCTAGACGGGCTGATTCGGCTCGGCCGCGATATCGACGACAACGTGCGTGACCGGCAGCGCGAATCGCTCGCGCGCCCGGTCGACCACGTTCTGCTTGAGCCAGTTCGACCGGCCCTCGGGATGGGTGGAGATGACGATCGCATCGGCGCCGAACGTCCGCAGCGCATCCTCGATCGCGACGAGCGGATCCTCGTCGCCGATCTCCCCGCGAACCTCGAGGCCGGAGGCTTCGAGCCTGGCGACCGATGCTTCGAGCCGGCGCTCGGCGTCGGCTCGTGCGCCATCGACGTCCGAAGTCCAGTGCCGCACCGGCGATGCAAGGGCGGGCGCGATGACGAGGAGCTCCGTCTTCGCTTGAGCCAGCTGTTCGAGCGTCGACAGCAGCGCCGCTCCGCCCACGGTCTCGTTCGCGACGACGAGGACCCGGTGCACGCCTGGCGGCGTCTCCGATGCGATCTTCGGCTGCACGTCGGCGGCCCCCGGGACCGGCTCCTGCTTCAGCCACCAGAGGATCCCGGCGACGGCCAGAACGGCTGCGGCGACGCCGAGCCAGGTGTTCACGTACGCCGCGCCCGCGATCACGAGTGCGGCGACGACGGACGCGATCAGGAAGCGGAACGCCTCGTCTTCGCTGCGAAGCGGATTGCGCATCGCTCCTTACCCGCGACTCAGAGGATGTAGACCGTCAGGTACACGACGATCCACATGACGTCGACGAAGTGCCAGTAGATCCCGCCGATCTCGACGCCGTGATGCTCGTCCGCGGAGAAGTGGCCGCGGAAGGCGCGAATCGTCATGAACCCCAGAATCGAGAGCCCGACGAAGACGTGGACGCCATGCAGGCCGGTGAGGCAGAAGAAGATGGTGGCGAACGCGCCGTTCGAGGTGTTGAACCCGATGCGCGAGTACTCGATCGCCTGGGTGATGAGGAAGCTCAGACCCATGAGGAACGTCAGCAACAGCCCGGCGCGCAGGCCCCAGACGTTGCCGCGCTTGATCGACTGCAGCCCCCAGTGCATGGAGAAGCTCGACGTGACGAGGATGCACGTGTTGATGAAGGCGACGTAGACCGGAAGGTGGTACGGCGGCGTCGGCCACGGCGTCCCATTGACGACGCGCACGAAGAAGTACGCCGTGAAGAACGAGCCGAACAGCATGATCTCGGACGCGATGAAGAGGAACATCCCGAGCACGCCAGGTGTGACGCGCGAGCTGTAGTGCGGCACGGGTGGCCCGTGGTGCTCGATGTGCTCTGCGTGCGCGGCGGCCACTACGCCGTCACCGCGGCCGGCGTGTCGACCTCGACGTGGTCGAGCGGGAGCTTCGTGTCCGTGCGCAGGCGCTCGACGAGGTCGCGCCGGAGCCAGCCCGAGCGCGGGCGCGGGAAGGTGGACACGATCACCTCGTCGACGCGCTCGTCCTCCGTCGCCTGGATCACCGCGGTGTACGGGTCCGGGTGCGAGATCTGCCCGTGCACGTCGAGACCTTCCGACCGGAGGCGCGTCACCGCGCGCAGGAGTCGCTTCTCGGCCTCCTCGTACGAGCCGCCGCCGTCGCCCTGCGGGGAGATGATGAGAAAGCTCGCGGGGCTCAGCTTTGCGCGGGCGCGGATGCGCTCCAGCAGCTCGTCGCCGAGCACCGTCTGGTTCGCGACGACGAGGACGTTCGCAGGCCCGTGCTCGCCGGCGATGTCGACGACGACGTGCTCGAACGGGATATCGCCTGCGACCCGCCGCATCTGCTCGACCGCGTTGCGGCGCAGCCAGCCCGACTGCTGCTGCGGATGCGTGGACACGATCACCTCGTCCGGCTCGAGCTGGGCGACGGCGTCGCGCAGGGCGGAGACGGGATCCGTCTCGACGACGACGCCGTTGGCCGGGATGCCCTCTTTGCGCAGCAGGTCGAGTGTCTTATCCAGCCGGCGGCGCGCGGCCGCCTTGCGGGTGTCGTAGTAGACGACGTACCCCTGACGCGGCTGGTTCACGGGCGCGACGACGGTGACCTGCACCTGCCCGGCGGCGGCGCGAGCCTCGATCAGTTCGACGAGTTGCCGCGAGACGACCGTCTCGTTGGCGACGACGAGGATGTTGCGCCCCTCTGCGCTCAAGGTGCCGTGACCTCCTCGACCGCGTGGGCGGGAGACGGCGCGAGGATGGCGTGCTGGGCGCCGGGGACGCCGTATTCGTACGGCGAGCCGACGACCTGCGGGATCTCGTCGAAGTTGAAGATCGGCGGCGGCGAGCTCACCTGCCACTCGAGCGTGAGCGCACGCCACGGGTTCGCCGGCGCGATGGGGCCGTTCTTCCAGCTCGTGATCATGTTGTAGAGAAAGACGAGCACGGACGCGCCGAGACCGAACGACGCGAGCGAGATGAACATGTTCAGGCCGGCGAACTTCGGCGCGTAGTCGGCGACACGGCGCGGCATCCCTTCCGTCCCGAGCAGGTGCATCGGGAAGAAGGTCAGGTTGAAGCCGACGAAGGTCAGCCAGAAGTGGAGCTTGCCGAGGCGCTCGTCATACATCCGGCCGGTCATCTTCGGGAACCAGTAGTAGATGCCGGCGAAGATCGTGAACACCGAGCCGCCGAAGAGCACGTAGTGCAGGTGCGCGACGATGAAGTACGTGTCGGTGACGTGGATGTCGATCGGGACGGCGCCGAGCATGACGCCGGACAGGCCGCCGATCACGAACATGGAGAGGAAGCCGAGCGCGAACAGCATCGGCGTGTTGAAGTGCAGCTTTCCCTCCCACATGGTCGCGATCCAGCTGAAGATCTTGATCCCGGTCGGCACGGCGATCAGCAGCGTCGTCACCATCATCGGCACGCGGAGCCACGACGACATGCCGCTCGTGAACATGTGGTGCGCCCAGACCGAGAAGCCGAGGACGACGATCGCCATCAGCGAGAGCGCCATGAGCCGGTAGCCGAAGATCGGCTTCCGGCTGAACACGGATATGACCTCGCTCATGATTCCGAAGCCAGGCAACATCATGATGTACACCGCCGGGTGCGAGTAGAACCAGAAGATGTGCTGGTACCCGAGCGGGTAGCCGCCGTTGTTCGGGTCGAAGAACGCGGTGTGCATGACGTGATCGAACATCGAGAAGAACTGCGAGCCGGCGATGAACGGCGTCGCGATCACGACGAGCAGCGACGTCGTGAAGTTCGCCCACACGAGCAACGGCATGCGCCAGAACGTGAGCCCGGGAGCACGCATCGTGATGATGGTGACCAGGAAGTTGAGGGCGGTCATGATCGACGACGCGCCCGCCCACTGCACGCCCTGGTTGAAGAAGATCGCGCCGAGTGGCTGGTGTGACGAGCACAGCGGCGCGTACCCGGTCCAGCCGCATGCGAATGCGCCACCGGGGACGAGGAACGACGACAGCATCATGATCCCGGCGATCGGCAGCAACCAGAACGAGAGCGCGTTCAGGCGCGGGAACGCCATGTCGGGCGCACCCAGCATCAGTGGAACGACGAAGTTCGCGAGGCCGGCGAACGCCGGAATCACGAACAGGAAGATCATCAGCGACGCGTGGACCGAGAAGAGCCCGTTGTAGGTCTGCGGGTCGAAGAAGTGCGATCCCGGCCGCGCGAGCTGGACGCGGACCATCATCGCCAGGAAGCCGCCGGCCATGAAGAAGAAGATCGTCGTGACGAGGTACTGGACACCGATCACCTTGTGGTCGGTGTTGACCCGGAAGTAGTCGCGCCATGAACGCGCGCCGTGCCCGGAGTGGTCCTCGGCGCGCGTCGGGAAGCCGAGGGCGTAGTACGTCCAGTAGTCGAATGCGCCGATGCCGGCGAGGAATCCGAGCGGGCCGGCGACGAGGAGGGAGACGAGCGTGATCGGCTGCATGTCGAAGAGCGGCTGCCAGCCGCCCCACCAGCGGAAGACGACGACGAGGCCGAATCCGATCGCGCCGAAGAGGCAGAACATCCACGCGGCGCGGATGAAGCCGGGGCCGAGGAGCAGACGCCGAACAGCGCCCTTGCCGCCCGCAGGCGTCAGCTGGTGCTCGTGTGGGTCGAGAGTCGCGGCGGTCATTTGCTCGAGTTGATCAGATAGGTGACGAGCGCGTCGAGCTGCTGCTTCGACAACGCGGTGCCGAAGGTCTGCGGCATGACGTTCTTCGGATAGCCGGGCTGGACGTACGCGTTCGGGTCGGTGATCGACGTGCGCACGAACGATGCGAGCGGCTGCTTGGCCTGCTGCGCGTAGGCGGGCAGCTTGTCGAGGTCAGGCCCGACCTTTCCGGTCGCCTTCGAGGCCGTCAGCGTATGACAGGCGGCGCAGCCGTTGTTCGTGAACACCGCTGCCCCGGCGGTGGCCGGGTTCGGCGACGTCACCGCCTTCGACTGGCCCTTCAGCCACGTGTCGAACGCCACGGGCGTCATCACGACTGCGGTCGAGCGCATCGTTGCGTGGCCGAGGCCGCAGAGCTCGTTGCAGATCACCGGGTAGGTGCCGATCCGCGTCGGTGTGACGTTGATCTCCGTCGTCAGGCCGGGGACGACATCCATGTTCTCGCGGAACTCCGGCACGAAGAAGGCGTGAATGACGTCTCTCGACGTAAACCGGAGCTGCACCTCGCGGCCCTTCGGCAGCATCAGCGTCGCGCTCGTCAGCCCGTTCGCGTCCGGGTACTTGAACGTCCACGTGAACTGCTGGGCGACGACGTCGATGCGCAGCGCGTTCTTCGCGAGCGCATCGTCGCGAGAGAGGACGATCGCGCTCACGATCCCGATGGCTGTGACAAGAATCGTCGGCACGATCGTCCAGGCGATCTCGAGGCCGGTGTGGCCGTGGATCGGCGGCCCGTCGGAGTCGTCGTCCGGCGCTGCCCGGAAGACCACGACCGAGTACAAGATGGCCGCAGAGACGACGGCGAAGATGACGATGCAGATCGTGACGACGAACCAGAAGACGAAGTCGATCCGCCCGGCCTCCTTCGAGGCCGAGACCGGGAGCCAGGGAACGGCGAGAGCCACCGCTGCGGCGATTCCGCCGGAGACGATGCCGATCCCCAATAGCGACGCAATCGAGCCCCTGCGCATCCGGTTCGGAGCCTAAACGAAAGCTCCACGCGCCTCCGGCGGTACCCGAACCCGGAATCGCACGTTCTCCGTTCTGATCGAAAGGAGGACGTATGGGTCTTGGAATTGGAATCCTGCTCTCGGCCGTGGGCGCCGTGCTCGCATTCGCGGTGAGCGCCACGGTCTCGGGCATCAACATCCACGCGGTCGGCTGGATCCTGCTGATCGTCGGGATCTTCGGGGTCGTGCTGTCGATGATCTTCTGGTCGTCGTGGGCTGGGCCTGGCTACTTCACGTCGTCCCGGCGTCGCACGACCTACATCGACGAAGGGCCTCCGGCCGTCTAGATGACGCCGGCTTCTGGCCGTCGGCCGGCGTTCTCTGCCGGCCGGCGGCTAGCCGAGCTGTGCCGCCGCGAGCCTGGTGCCGTCGACGCGTGCCCTGATCTTCGCGAAGGCGGTTGCGCGTGCCGTGGACGTGTCGTCGGCAAAGGGGGCGAAGCCGCAGTCGTCTGTCGTTCCGAGCTGGTCGAGCGGGATCGACTCCGCTGCTTCGAGGATGCGGTCGCGGACCTGTTCGGCCGTCTCGATCGCGGGGTCGATCGGGTC
>DATKQT010000030.1:0-25277 GCA_035532535.1 Gaiellaceae bacterium | reverse complement strand
TTGCGTCGCCTCGGGAGGCTGATAGCGGGAGGTTCGGCGGTGGCGGCGTTGGAGGTTGAGAACGCTGTGCTTCGCCACCAGTTGCGTGTTCTTCGCCGGTCGGTGAAGCGTCCGGTGGCAGCTGATGGCGGACGCCTGGCGGGGTTCACACGCGAGGGGTCGCCTTATCGTCTATCCGAAGTGAATGAGCTCGGGCGCTCCGACAAAGCGCCTAACTCGAGGCCGCGAATTAGCGCCCGTACGCTGCCAACGTTCTTCGACGACGGCGCCCTGCTAAGGGCTCGGGAAGCATTTAGGCACTGAATAGGCACTGGCGAGCATTCTGGTCGGTGATCGTTGTACTCAGAGACAACAAAACCCCGCCTGAGCGGGGCTTTTGTGAAGCGGATGATGGGACTCGAACCCACGACCTTCTGCATGGCAAGCAGACGCTCTAGCCAACTGAGCTACATCCGCGCGAGGCCGGAAGTATAGCCCCGGCTCTGGCGCGCCTGAGCCCTACGGGCGGACGATGCGGCCGAGCGCCCACGCGAACGCGAGCGCGCCGCGCGTGACGGAGACATAGAAGAGCAGCGTGGCCGAAAGGAGGGTCATGAGGTGCGCCATGCGCCTATCGTCGGCCATCGCAGCCGCTTGATTCATCACCGCTCTGGTGGTTCAGTGCCCCGCTTCACCGCGCCGTCGAGAGCCTCGTTCACCAGCCGGTCGGCGAGCTCGTTGTGCTCCCGCCGGACCGCCGTGTACGAGACCTTCCCGATCTCGCGCGCGAGGCGCGACGCCTGGATGGAGAGATCCTGCAGCGCCGCGTTCTTCACCCGGTACTCGCCGGTCATCTGCTTCACGAGCAGCTCCGAGTCGGACACGACCTCGACCTCGGGCACGGCCAGCTCGACCGCCTTCTCCAGCCCGGCGATCAAGGCCCGGTATTCGGCGACGTTGTTCGTCGCCACGCCGATCCGCTCCCCGCGCGCCGCGAGCACCGTCCCGTCCTCCGCCTCGAGCACGTAGCCGTACGCCGCCGGCCCGGGATTGCCGCGAGCGCCGCCGTCGGTGAAGAGCTTCGCCTTCACGAGAGGAGCTCGTACACGTCGAACGCAGGCTCCTCGTAGGGGTGGGCGTCGCGCAGCGCCGCGATCACCGCGTCGTGGCGCTCGGCGGGATAGACCGTCTCGAGCCGGAGCTCCCGCACGTGCTCCTCGCGTCCCGCCTCGCCCACGCTCGGCTGCGCGTCGGGACCGCCGAAGAACGTCCCCGTCCCCTCTGTGTACCAGGAGCAGCGCTCGTACTTCCCGATGCGCCCGGCACCCGCGGCGAAGAGCGCGTCACGGACCGCGTCGAGCGCCTCGGGGGGAACGAAGGCGACGAGCTTGCGGGTCACCGCTCAGTCGTCGATCTGCGCGCGCTGGAGCTTCCCCGAGTAGTCGACGTAGATCGACTTCCACTCGGTGAAGACGTCGAGGGCCGCCTGGCCGGCCTCGCGGTGGCCGTTGCCGGTGTCCTTCGTGCCGCCGAACGGCAGGTGCACCTCGGCGCCGGTCGTGCCGGCGTTCACGTACGTGATCCCCGCCTCGAGATCGCGCATGGCGCGGAATGCGGTGTTCACGTCCTGCGTGAAGATCGAGGACGAGAGCCCGTACTTGATCCCGTTCGAAACGCGGATGGCCTCGTCGGCGTCGCGCACCTTGATGAGTGCGGTGACCGGCCCGAAGATCTCCTCCTGCGCCACGCGCATCTGCGGGTCGACGTCCGCGAAGATCGTCGGCCGGTAGAAGAAGCCGCGGGCGAGGTCGCCCTCGGTCGCAACCTCGCCGCCGGTCAGAAGCCGTGCGCCTTCGTCGCTGCCGATCTTCGAGTACGAGTGGATCTTCGCGAGCGCCGCCTTGTTGATGACGGGTCCGATATCGGTGTCGCCCTCCCACCCCGGACCGAGGCGCAGCTTCTCGACCGCGGCGACGAGCCTCTGCTGCAGCGCGTCGTACACCTTCTCGTGCGCGATGACGCGCGACGCCGCGGTGCAACGCTGGCCGGACGTGCCGAACGCCGACCACACGATGCCGTTCACGGCGAGGTCGAGGTCGGCGTCGTCCATGACGATGATCGCGTTCTTGCCGCCGAGCTCGAGGTGCACGTGCTTGAGCGTCTCCGCACCTGCTTCGAGCACCTTGACGCCCGTCTCGCGCGACCCGGTCAGCGTGATGACGCGGATGTCGGGGTGGCGCACCATGCGGTCGCCCACGCTGCTCCCGCCGCCGTAGACGATGTTCACGACGCCGTCGGGGAGCCCCGCCTCGCCGAGCAGCTCGACAAAACGCGACGCAAGAGCGGGCGTGTCGGTCGCCGGCTTCAGCACCACGGTGTTGCCGCAGATGAGGGCCGGGATGAGCTTCCACGACGGGATGGCGATCGGGAAGTTCCACGGTGTGATCGCACCGACGACGCCGACCGGCTGGCGAACGCTCATGTTCCACTTGTCCGGAAGCTCCGACGGAGTCGTCTGACCGAAGAGGCGCCGCCCCTCGCCGGCCATGTAATACGTGATGTCGATCGCCTCCTGGACGTCGCCGCCCGCCTCGGCGCGCACCTTGCCCATCTCGTGCGTCATGAGCTCCGTCAGCGCGTCCTTCTCCTCTTCGAGCAGGCGCGCGAACCGGTACAGGATCTCGCCACGCTTCGGCGCAGGGACGAGCCGCCAGTGGATGTACGCCTCTTTCGCCGCGGCGACCGCGCGGTCGACGTCCTCGCCCGTCGAGCGCGGAAAGACGCCGATCGTCTCGCCGTCGGCGGGGCTCGTGCTCTCGAAGGTCTCCGTCCCGGCGATGGCCATGGGACGAGGGTAATCGCTAGCCGGGCGCGTCCGTGTCCGGGAACGTCCCCGGAATGCGGGCCCGGCGGCGGTCGCGGATCTCGCGCTGCTCCTTGTGCTCGGCGGCGTCCTTGCCTGCCCGGCGGTCGTTGCCCTCGCGGCGATCGACGATGACGGTCACGTTCGGGTTGTCCCGGTAGTACTCGACCATCTTCTCGTACAGCTCGTCTGCGAGCTCTCGGGGAATGACGCAGTAGATCATCCTGCTCCGATTGTGAAGGAGTGCGGCGTCGTCCGCTAGATGCGGGCGATATCGGGGACGAGACGGCCCTCGTCCTCGACCTGCGTATTCCAGTCCTTGTAGCTCGACTCGAGCTCGTCCAGCTCGTGCCCACGAGCCTCGAGGCGAACCGGCTGGGCCGATTCCGGACTGACCCGGTACTGGTACCAGGAGAGGTCCCAGGCGACGGTCACGGCCAGCTCGCGGGAGACCCCGGAGAGCGGGACGATGCTCGCGCGCGCCTCGCCGAGGCTCTTCGCGATGCCCCCGACCGTGCGCCGGTAGGTGCTCGCGTTGAAGAGGTCGGCCGCCTCGAGCACGGCCACCTCGTCGTTGGAGAGGCGGCGCAGGATCGGCTCCGGCGGGGCGATCGTCTCGCCGTTCGAGCGCGAGAGGCCGAGGATCTCCACCAGGCCGCGACGGCGGCGGCGACTGACGCCGGCGATCGTCGGCTGCGTCGGCGTGCCTTCCTTGATCCACCCGTGCTCGATCGCAGTCTCCTGGCAGAGCGGGCACACGTGCACGAGCTCCGCACCCTCCTCGGGCGCGAAGCGCACGGAGCGTTCGCCCAGGAGGAGCGTCCGCTCGCAGACAGCGCATTGCCGCAGCGTCGAGATCTTCGTGACCCGCACTGGTGACGACTATAGCCCCCTTGCCAAGAGCTATCAGTGGCCGCTATGGTGACATACATGTGTGTTTTACATGTAGGTACCGAATGAGAGGCGGGCCGAGGGCGCGGCACCACCATCGCGGCCGCTGGCACGTGCTCGCCCGCGTGGAGCGGTTCACGGAGCCTGCGCTCCTCCTGCTCCTGCGCGAGCGGCCGACGCACGGCTACGACCTGCTCGAGCGCCTGCCCGAGCTGACGGGCGAGTCGCGCGTCGAGATGGGCAACCTCTACCGCCTGCTGCGCGCGCTCGAGGAGGAGGGCCTCGTCGTCTCCCAGTGGAGCGAGGGCAAGCGCACGTACGCGATCACCGAGCGCGGCGTGCAGCTCCTCGACCAATGGGTCGAGGCGCTTCGCACCTCCCAGGAGCGCACGCAGCGGTTTATCGAACGCTACGAGCAAGGGAGGTGAACATGCACGGACACCACCGACACGGCTGGGGCGGCGGCCCGCGGATCCTTTTCCGCGGCGGCTTCCCGAATCGCCAGGAGCTCCTCGAGCGGCTGGAGAACTACCAGCGCGACCTCGAGCAGCAGCTCGCGGACATCGCAGACGTGATCTCGCACCTGCGGGACAAGCCGACTGACCCGCAAGCGGCGACGCAAGCGTGATGACGAACGACCGGTACCTGGTACCGCGCTTTGCGCGGAACCAGGTACCTGCGCTCTTCTACGCCTTTGCGGTCTCCCGGTCTTTCTTCGTTGCTTCGATGATCTTTTGCGCAACGTGCGTCGGCACTTCCTCGTAGCGGAGGAAGGCCATGTGGTAATCGCCGCGGCCGCCGGTCATCGACGTCAAGGCCTGCGAGTACGTGAGGATCTCCGCCATCGGCACTTCGGCGCGGATGGTCGTCATCCCTGCGACGGGCTCCATCCCCTGCAGCCGCCCGCGGCGTGAGTTGAGGTCGCCGTTGACGGCGCCGACGGTCTCGTCGGGGACGCTCACCTCGATCTCCATGATCGGCTCGAGCAGCACCGGCTCGGCCTTCGCATACGCGTCCTTGAACGCGAGCGAGCCGGCGATCTTGAACGCCATCTCCGAGGAGTCGACGGCGTGCTCCATCCCGTCCACGAGCATGACGCGGACGCCCTGGATGGGCGCACCGGCGAGGTCGCCGTGCTCCATCGCCTCACGCACGCCCTTGTCCACGGCGGGGCGGAAGCTGTGCGAGATGACGCCGCCGACGATCTTGTCCACGAACTCGTAACTCAGGTCGCCGCCGTCCTCGGCGGGCAGCGGCTCGATCACGATCTCGCAGTCGCCGAACTGGCCGCGCCCGCCGGTCTGCTTCTTGTACCGGTGCCGCGCCCGGGCTTCCTTGCGGATCGTCTCCTTGTACGGCACACGCGGCGGGTGCAGCTCGACGTTGACGTGGAAGCGGCTGTGCAGCCGGTCGACCGCGACCTCGACCTGCATCTGCGAGAGACCGGAGAGAAGCTGCTCGCCCGTCTGCGGGTCGCGGCGCATCTGCAGCGTCGGGTCCTCCTCCGAGAGACGGCGCATGCCCGCGGCCATCTTCTCCTCGTCGCCCTTCGCCTTCGGCGAGACGGCGAAGCTCATGACCGGCTGCGGGAAGTCGATGTGCGGCGGCTCGACCGGCACCTCGTGGTCGACGAGCACGTCGCCGGTGACGACGTCCTTCAGCTTGGCGACCGCGCCGATGTCCCCCACGCCGAGCGCGTCGACGGGCTCGTTGTCCTTGCCCTGGAGCAAGAGCACCTGGCCGAGCCGCTCCTTCGCGTGCGTGCGCGGGTCGACGAGCGTCGTGTCGCCCGAGACCGGGCCGGCGAGGACGCGGAAGCAGCTGATGCGGCCCGCGAACGGGTCGGCGATCGTCTTGAAGACGAACACCGCCTGCTTCGCACCGCCGAACTCGATCGTCGTTCCCTTGCGCGCCGGTGACGGAACGCCTTCGACGAGGAGATCGAGGAGCGCGGTCGTGCCGAGGTTCTTCGTCGCGACGCCGCACGCGACCGGATAGAGCTCGTCCCGCGTCACCGCGCCCTTCAGCGCAGCGGCGACGTCCTCGGCCGGCAGCTCCTCCCCTTCGAGATAGCGCGCCATCAGGTCTTCGTTCGTCTCGACGACGGCGTCGAGGAGCTTCTCGCGGTACTCCTGCACCTGCGCCGCCATCGAGTCCGGAATCGGCTGCGGCCCGCCTTCCTTGCCGCCGGTCGGATCCATGTACGCGCACATGTGCAGCAGGTCGACGACACCCGTCATCTCGTGCTCCGAACCGATGGGGAGGTGTATCGCTACACAGCGGTCCGATAACTGAACGCGCGCGGCCTCGAGCACGCGGAAGAAATCGGCGCGCTCGCGGTCGAGCATGTTCACGAACACGACGCGCGAGAGCTCGTACTCCTCGGCGCGCGTCCAGACGCGGAGGCTGTTCACCTCGACGCCCATGACACCGCTGAGGACGACGAGCGCACCCTCCACCACGCGCAGCGCCGCGAACGTGTCCGCCTGGAAGCCCGCGTCGCCGGGGCAGTCGATCAGGTTGATCTTGCGTTCGTGCCAGTCGAGATGCGTGAATGTCCCAGAGAGCGACATCTGGCGCCGGTGCTCGTCGTCCTCCCAGTCGCTGACGGTCGTCCCCTGCGCGATCGACCCGAGCCTGTTCGTCTTCCCGGCCTGGAACAGCAGGGCCTCGACGAGCGAGGTCTTGCCGACTCCGCGGTGGCCGACGACGGCGATGTTGCGGATCTTTCCAGGCTCGGTAGCAGGCATGGAGCTCCTGTCCTCGGGTGATGTCTTAGCCGGATCGTAACCCGGCTGCGAAGCTCAGAGGGTCGTGCCCGACACAGCCACGGCCGGGGCCAGGCCCGGTTACGAGAGTGTCACGGCTTCGTCACGCGCTGCCGGATCATGCGACGTATCTCGTGACCTATCCGTACCAGGGCCTGACCCCGGTCATGTCCTTCGGTCTAGTTGCCCACCCCGTACGAGGCGCTCCAGAACGAGCACTTGTGGTCGGAGGCGAACCCGGACTCCGGCGCGGGAGCAGGCTCGGTCAGCGACTGCGCCTGGTCGGTCGCGGCGGTGTACACCGGCCAGACCGGGAGGCCGGCGCCGTTCGGGTTCCCGTTCTTGGCGAAGTTCGTCCAGTAGCCCTGCATGTCGGATGCGAGCGTCGTCTGCCCGGCGCTCAGCTCGCCGGCGCTCGTCGGGAAGAGGTACTGGAGCTCGGCAGAGTGGTAGTCGCCGAGCGAGTAGGGGACCGGCGGGATCGGGTAGAGGAACGGCGGGTTCGGATCGTTGAGCTCGTACTGATACGTCGGCGTGAACTGCGAGAGGTTCTGGACGTCCTCGCGCGCGTTGCACGCGAAGATCGCGTCGGTCCCCACCGCGCCGAGCGCGTTGTACGGCGTCGGGTACGCACCGACCGGGTACGCGGACACGATGGGCGCGGCGACCGAGGCCGACGGAAACTCCAGTTCCGTCGCAATCTGCTGCTGGTAGTTCGCAGCCGTCACCGGGTTGCCCGACTGCGTCGTGAGCAGGTCGACGAAGAGCATCCATTCGTCGTGGTTCGAGCCGGACATCACGGGCACGTGGTTGAAGTCGCCCGTCTTGAACGCGGTCGAGTACTGCTCCGGCAGGAAGCTGCTGATGTTCGGGTACTGCGTGATCGCGGTCTCGTTCGCGAGCAGCGTCGTCACCGGCAGAGCGCGCAGGCACGCCGCGGTCTGATCGCTGCAACCCATCTTCGCTGCGAGCGACTCGCCCGTCGCCTCCGCCTGCGCGAGCGTCGGGATGGTCTCCGCATACGCCCCGCTCTCGACGATTGCGCGCTGGAACAGCCCCTTCCCCGACGGCGACACGAGCTCGGACCGAACGCTGAGACCACCTGCCGACTCGCCGAAGATCGTGACCTTCGACGGGTTGCCGCCGAAGTGGGCGATGTTGTGCTTCACCCACGCAAGCGCGAACTGCTGGTCCATCAGGCCGTAGTCGCCCGAGTCCTGCGTCGACGACTCCGCGCTCAGCGCCGGATGCGCGAGGAAGCCGAGCAGGCCGAGCCGGTAGTTGATGGTCACGACGATGACGCCGTGCTTGACGAGGGCAGTCGGGTCGTAATCGGTGCCTTCGCCGGAGATGAGCGATCCGCCGTGGATCCAGAACATGACCGGCAGCTTCGACGCGGGCTTCGCGCCCGTCGGCGTGTAGACGTTCAGGAACAGGCAGTCCTCGTCGGTGCTCGGGACGCCGAACGGGCCGAGCGTCTGCGGGCACGACGACCCGAACTGCGTCGTCTGCAGGATGCCCTTCCAACGAGCGTGCGCCTGCGGGGGCTTCCAGCGCAGCAGGCCGACGGGCGGCGCCGCGTAGGGGATGCCGCGGAACGCGCGGAGGCCTCCGCTGATCGCTCCCCGGATCGTGCCCGTGTCTGTTGCGACAACGGTCGGCTCGACCTGCGGCTTCTTCGGCTTCGGCTTCGCCGATGCCCCGCCTGCTGCGACCGCAGCGACGACACACACGAACACGAGCGCGCGTTTCATCGCGACTCCCCTCGTTGAACGGCGATTCAACGGGAGTCTAGGGGATCGCTACAGCGTCGCGCGAGTGGCCGAGCCGGCGAGCCGCGCCTTCAGGCGCAGGATCGCCTTCGTGTGCAGCTGGGAGACCCGTGACTCGGTCACCCCGAGCACCTCGCCGATCTCGCGCAGGGTCAGTTCCTCGTAGTAGTAGAGGGTGACGACGAGCTTCTCCCGCTCGGGCAGGCGGGCGATCGAGTCCGCGATCGCCTCGCGCAGCTCGACCTGCGAGAGCGCGCCCTGCGGATCGGGCGCGTCGGTGTCCTCGATCGTGTCGATGAGGGCCACCTGGTCGCCGCCCGACCCGGAGATCGTCCAGAGCTCGTCGAGTGCGGCGATCGACGACCGTGAGATCTCGGACAGGCTCTCGTCCAGCTCCTCCGTCGTGAGGCCGAGCTTGCCGGCGATCTCCTCGTCGGTCGGGACACGGCCCAGCTTCGCTTCCAGCTCGCCGATGGCGCGCTCGATGTCGCGGGCCCGGGAGCGCACCGAGCGCGGCACCCAGTCGAGCGCGCGCAGCTCGTCGATGATCGCCCCGCGGATGCGGGCGATCGCGTACGTCTCGAACTTGACGTCCCGCTCCGGGTCGTAGCGCTCGATCGCGCCGATCAGTCCGAGCAGCCCGTAGGAGACGAGGTCCTCGTCGTCGACGTGGGCCGGAAGCCCGCTGCCGAGGCGGCCGGCGACGTATTTCACGAGCGGGGCGTACGTGACGATGAGCCGGTCGCGGACGGCCGGGTCGGCCTTCGCCCGGTACTCGCGCCACAGGGCCTGCATCTCGTCGGGGCGGCTCACGGGAAGAGAATACGGCGTGCGCCGCCGTTTCCCTCAGTGTCGGAACGCGGAGAGGGCGATCGAGGCCAGCCAGACGGCGAGCGCGAGGGCGGCGACGGCGATGATCCAGCCGCGCGCGCCGTGCCCGGTGGCGGCGACGGCGACGAGGACGAACGCCGCCGAGAGAACCGAAAACAGGAGCCCGAGCGCCCTGTGCTGCACCAGACGACGGTACTATCAGGCGCGCCTAGGGGCGTAGCTCAGTTGGTAGAGCGGCGGTCTCCAAAACCGTAGGCCGGGGGTTCGAGTCCCTCCGCCCCTGTTTCGCGGCGTCCGCAAGTGGCGAGGGAGCGGTACACCCCCTCCGGCTAGCTTGAGCTTGTGGCCCTCGCGCTCACCGCCCCTTCACCATCGACCATCCGGCGCGCGCGGCGCGAGGTGGCGGCTTCGGAGGCCATCGCCGACGCGGCTATTGCGTTCCGGCGCGAGCGCGGCCGCCGCGGCGACCGGGAGTTCGACCAGGCGCTCGCCCGCGGCGCCGACGCGCTTCTCTCCGACGCGTTCGAGCTCGGCTGGTGGCGCGACGAGGGCGGCAGCTTCGCCCACTACCTCCTCTCCTTCAGCCTCGAATGGGTGTGGGAGGAGCTCGCCTCCGGCGGCACGTCGGTCTATCCCCATCCCTGGCGTTTCCGCCAGCCCGGCCACGGGATGTCGATGGCGATCGCGTACGCCGACCGCTTCTACCCGCACGCGCTCCGCCCGCTCGGGCTCGCGCGCAGCGAGCGCGTCGAGATGAGCTGGGGTCGGCGCGCATTGAGCGCCCTCGGCGGGCTCGGCACCTGGTATCCGATCACGCCGGGTGTCTACGACGGGCGCTGCACGCCGCTCCGCTCGTGGCCTTCAAGCCGCGGGCGCACGCAGCTGGCCGCTTTCGTCGCGGGCGCGCGACTGCCGTTCGACACGATTGTGAACGGCCGGCGCATGCGCGGGAACCCCTCCTCGCTCGTCCGGACGCTGTTGCACGAGGAGACGCACGCCGGCTTCTGGCACGCCTACCGGTGCGAGCCGAACCGGCTCGCCGCGTCCATCGAGGAAAACGTCGTGCAGCTCTTCGAGCTGGCCGTCGGAGCTGCGCTGCGCGACGGCTACCTGCCGACCCTCGACGACGTCGAGCGGGCCGCGCAGAACGATCTGCGGCACGGCGTCGTCGAGGTGATCGCGGCGTGCGCCGGCGGCGGCGGGTTGCGCGGCGTGTGCCGCCGCGCGCGTGCGCTGACCGTGCACGCGTCACGGATGCCGCGCGAGAGCGACGTCGCCGCGCTCCTCAACCGGTGCTCCGGCGGCCGCAGGCCGGTGTACGCGTGGAGATATGCCCTGCGCTAGTGCTTACCGGCGAGTCGTCGTGCGAGCGTCCCGTGTACGAACGGGTCGTTCGACACCGACACCGAGCCGGGAGAGCGAGACGGCGCGAACCACGCGGTGTCAGGTGTCGTCGCGGCGTTCGAGCCGTGCGCGGAAAGCATCCCGGATCGACCGGTCGGACAACCTCGGAGCCGGCTCGGGCTCCGACTCCTCGGGCGCGCGGCGCTTCACGTTCGTCACGTCGTCGCTGCGCTCGCCGTACGAGCGCGCGTAGACCTCTTCCTCGGCGAGCTGAGGAAGTTCGCGCCGGTTGCGACGGCGACCCAGCAACACGGCCCCTCTCCTATCACTCCACGGCGTCCAGTGCCAGTTGGCGGTACTCCACGAGCCCGGACACGCCGACACCGACGAGGCGTAACGCGCCCGGCCGGTCGCGCAGTCCACGATCGAGCAGCCGGCACGCGAGATCGCCGATCTGCGCAGGGTCGTCGATGCCGACGTCGAGCGAGGTCGACCGGCTGCGGATGGAGAAGTCGGCGTAGCGGAGCTTCGTCGTCACCGTCCTCGCCGTCTGGCCGCGCGAGCGGAGATGGCCCGCGACCTCGGTCGCCATGCCGCGCAGCTCGTCGTGCAGGCGCTCCCGGTCGAGGAGGTCACGCTCGAAGGTGTTCTCCACCGAGATGGAGATGCGCTCGACCCCGAACTCCAGGCCGCGCGGATCGACGCCGCGCGCGCGGTCGCGCAGCACCTGGCCGACGCTTCCGGGAAGCAGCCGGCGCAGGTCGTCGTCACCGAGCGCTGCGAGCGCGCCGATCGTCTGCACATCGGCGGCGCGCAGCCGCTGCTCCGCCTTCGGCCCCACTCCCGGCAGCCGCCGCACGTCGAACGGCGCGAGGAATGTCGCCTCCTGGCCGGGGACGACGACCGTCAGTCCGCCCGGCTTGCGCGCGTCGCTGCCGATCTTCGCCACCACCTTGCACGGCGCGACCCCGATCGAGCATGTGAGGCTCGTCCCCGCACGCACCGCCGTCTGCACCGCCTCGGCGACGACGCGCGCCTCGAGGAAGCCGGACGCGACCTCGCCGAGATCGAGATACCCCTCGTCGATGCCGGTCTGCTCGAGCGTCGGGACGATGCCGCGCACCGTCGACCACACGTGGCGCGAATACTCGCGATAGAGGCTGTGCCGCGGGCGCACGAACACCGCCTCCGGGCAGCGGCGGATCGCCTCGGCGGCACTCATCGCCGAATGGATGCCGAAGCCGCGCGCGACGTAGTTCGCGGTCGCGACGACGCCGCGCCCGCGCGGGTCGCCGCCGACGATGAGCGGCTTCGAGCGCAGTTCGGGGTTCTCCAGCTCCTCGACGGCGGCGTAGAAGGCATCGAGGTCGAGATGGGCGAGGATCACTCCCCGAGATTAGGCTCCCGGCATGTCGACCCTCACGCGCACCGCACGGATGGAGGCTCTCGTCGCCGAGTTGCGCGAGCGGACCGCACAGGTCGCGCGCGGCGGCGGTGAGGCAGCGGTCGAGCGTCACCGCTCGCGCGGGAAGATGACTGCCCGGGAGCGGATCGACCGGCTCGTCGATCCCGGCGCGGCATTCCTGGAGCTGAGCGCGCTCGCCGCCTGGGACGTGTACGACGGCGATGCGCCGAGCGCGGGAATCGTCACCGGCATCGGCGTCGTCGAGGGCCGCCAGTGTGTCATCGTCGCCAACGACGCGACGGTGAAGGGCGGCTCGTACTTCCCGTTGACGGTGAAGAAGCACCTGCGCGCGCAGGAGGTGGCGGCGCAGAACCGGTTGCCGTGCTTCTACCTCGTCGACTCGGGCGGCGCGTTCCTGCCGCTCCAGGCGGAGGTGTTCCCCGACCGCGACCACTTCGGCCGCATCTTCTTCAACCAGGCGCAGATGTCCGCCGCCGGGATCCCCCAGATCGCGGTCGTCATGGGCTCGTCGACGGCCGGCGGCGCGTACGTGCCGGCGATGAGCGACGAGACCGTCATCGTGCGCGGTACCGGGACGATCTTCATCGGCGGGCCGCCGCTCGTGAAGGCAGCGACAGGCCAGGACGTGACGGCCGAGGAGCTCGGAGGCGCGGACGTGCACGCGCGCCGCTCCGGCGTCGTCGACCACTACGCGACCTCGGACGAGCACGCGCTCGCGCTTGCGCGCGGCATCGCGCGCACGTTGCACATGCGTCCGCCCGCGGCCCCGTGGGAGCTTGCAGACCCGGAGCCGCCGGCGATCGACCCCGGCGACATGTACGAGCTGATTCCGGAGGACTTCCGCCACCAGACCGACGCCCGCGACCTCATCGTGCGCATCGTCGACGGCTCCCGCTTCCAGGAGTTCAAGCAGCTGTACGGCGAGACGCTCGTCACCGGGTTCGCGCACATCGAGGGCATCCCGGTCGGGGTCATCGCCAACAACGGCGTCCTCTTCGCCGAGTCTGCACAGAAGGGCGCGCACTTCATCGAGCTCTGCTGCAAGCGGCGCGTACCGCTCGTGTTCCTCCAGAACATCACCGGCTTCATGGTCGGGGCCGAGTACGAGGCGGGAGGGATCGCGCGCGACGGCGCGAAGCTCGTGATGGCGGTCGCGAACGCGCGCGTGCCGAAGTTCACCGTCGTCACCGGCGGCTCGTTCGGCGCCGGCAATTACGCCATGTGCGGCCGCGCATACGAGCCGCGGCAGCTGTGGATGTGGCCGAACGCGCGCATCTCCGTCATGGGCGGGGAGCAGGCGGCGACCGTCCTCTCCATGGTCGGTGACGTCGACGAGGACGCCATCCGGGCGAAGTACGAGGAGGAGGGCAACCCCTACTACTCGACCGCGCGCCTGTGGGACGACGGCATCATCGATCCGCTCGACACCCGGCGCGTGCTCGCGCTCGGGCTCACCGCCGCGCTCAACGCGCCGATCCCGGAGACGACCTTCGGCGTCTTCCGCATGTGATCGCGCGCATCCTGATCTGGAACCTGTACGACTCGAAGACGAACGTCGCAGAGTTGCGCGAGCACTTGCCGTACCTTCCCGAAGACGCGCACTGGATCTCGAAGGAGGGCGAGGAGCGGTTCGGCCTCGTCGCGTTCGGGGAGCTGCCCGAGCTCGACGAGGTGCAGGCGCTGATCGGCACGGATCCGGTGGTCTACGAGGAGTACGACGTCGAGTGACGCGGGCTCGCTGGGTGGCGCTTGCGGCCGCCTCGGCAGCACTCTTCCTCGGCTCGTGGACGCTCCTCCACCAGCTGTGGTACCGCTCGGCGAGCCAAATCGTCGACACCCCCGGCTACGAGACGTACGGCGACGCCATCGTGGCCGGACACGTGCCGTACCGTGACTTTTCCGTCGAGTACCCGCCGGGAGCTCTCTTACCGATGCTCGCGCCGGAGCTGACCGCATCGCGCGGGAAGTTCGGCGAGTACGGGCACTCCTTCGAGAAGTGGATGGCAGGCGCGGGCGTGTTGATGACGCTGCTCGTCGCGCTCGCGCTCGCCGCTCTCCGGCCTCCCCCGCTGCGCGCCGTCGTCGCGATGCTCCTCGTCGGCGCGTCTCCGCTGCTGCTCGGGAACCTCATGCTCTCGCGCTTCGACCTCTGGGTCGCGGCGCTCACGGTCGGCGCACTGGCCGCGTTGCTCTGGGAGCGGGACACGACGAGCGCGATCGTCCTCGGCGCTGCGATCGCGACGAAGCTCTTCCCGGCAGTGCTCGTGCCGGTCGGCCTGGCGTGGGTGTGGCGACGCCGCGGCAGGCGCGCCGCGTTTGTGTGGACGGCGCTCGTCGCCGCCGTGTGCGCGGCCGTCTTCGTTCCGTTCGCGGTGCTCTCACCCGGCGGCGTCAGGCACAGCTTCGGCGTGCAGCTCAACCGTCCGCTGCAGCTCGAGAGTCTCGGCGGAGCGATTCTGATCGCGCTGCACAACGATGCCGGGACGACGCTGCATGTCTTCACGACGGTGTCGCAGAATCTGAGCGGGCCTGGCGCTCATGCGGCCGCGGTGCTCTCCAGCGTCGTGCAGGTGGCGGCGCTCCTCGCGGTTTGGCTGCACTACGCACGCGGGTCGGCGACGCGAGAGCGGCTCGTCACGCACGTCGCCGCCGCCGTCGTCGCCTTCATCGCGTTCGACAAGGTGCTCTCGCCGCAATACCTCATCTGGCTGATCCCGCTCGTGCCGCTCGTGCGGAGCCGGCTTGCACAGGTGCTGCTCGTCGCCGCGCTCGTGCTCACGCAGATCGAGTTCCCGGCGCGTTACTGGGCTCTCGCGAACGATCTGCGGCCGTCGATCGCTGCGGTCGTGCTCACGCGTGACCTCGTGCTCGTCGTGCTCGCAGTGCTACTCGTGGTCGAGCCAGGGCACGAGCACGTCGAAGAGCCCGCGCTCCTCGTCGGCGGTCAGTCGCCGTAGCGGCGCGCGCACGTTCGGCGGCATCGGCACACCCCGGCGGGCGACAACGAGCTTCAGCGCGGCGTGGCGCGGGAAGCGCTCGACCGCCTCGCGCAGCGAGGAGAGCTCGTCGCTCCGCTCGCGCACCGCGCGGGCGACGTGCTCGGGGAACGCGCTCCCGAGCGCTGACACCGCGCCGATCGCGCCGGCGGCGAGACCGCGGCCGATGAACGCTTCCGGGCCGACAAAGACATCGAGGCCAACATGCAGGTACGGCTCGAACGCCTCGTACGGCGTGTCGGACACCTTCATGCCGACGAGGTTGGGCGCCTGCTCGCGCAGGCGCTCGAGCACCGTTGGAGAGACGGCGTAGCCGCTCGCCCGCGCGAACTCGTACACGTAGAACGGCGTCGGCGCGCACGCGCGCGCAGCGGCGGCGAGGTGCGCGAGCACACTCTCGTCATCGAGAGGGAAATACGGCGGGCAGATGACCGCGACGCCGTCAGCGCCCGCCGCGGCCGCGTGCGCGGCGAGCTCGATCGTGTCGGCGGTGGTCTGTGCGCCGCAGTTGACCGCGACCTGGAGCTTCCCGCTCTCGACGAACAGCTCGGCGACGCGCTTCCGTTCCGCGACGGAGAAGAGCAGGCCCTCGCCCGTCGTTCCGAGCGCGAGGACGCCGTCGAGCCCGCCGGCGGCGAGGAAGTCGACATACGGCCCGAACGCGTCCTCGTCGAGCGTGTCGTCGCCGCGCAGCGGCGTGAGGGCGGCGGCGAAGGCTCCGCGAAGCATGGGGCCACTCTAAGCTCTGCCGCGTGGCGAACCTCCGCATCGAGCGCGACGGACCGGTGCTGCGCATCACGCTGGCGCGTCCCGACCGGCGCAACGCGTTCGACGCCGCGCTCATCACCGAGCTGGCGGAGGCATTCGTCGACCCCGGCCGCGCCCGTGCGGTCGTGCTCGCCGGCGACGGCCCGAGCTTCTCCGCGGGCGCCGACGTGGACTGGATGCGCTCCTCCGCCGACCTCTCGCTGAACGAGAACGTCGCCGACGCAAACGCGCTCCGGAAGATGCTGGAGGCGATCGACGGCTGCCTCGCACCCGTGGTGGCGCGCGTGCAGGGGCACGCGCTCGGCGGCGGCGCGGGCCTCGTCGCCGCGGCCGACATCGCGATCGCGTCGAGCGACGCGTCGTTCGCGTTCTCGGAGGTGAAGCTCGGGATCATCCCGGCGGTCATCTCGCCGTTCGCGCTTGCAAAGATCGGGCCGAGCGCGGCGCGACGCTATTTTGTCACCGGCGAGCGCTTCGACGCCGAGACGGCGCTCCGCATCGGCCTTGTGCACGAGGTCGCGGACGATCTCGATGCCGCGGTCGACCGCGTGGTCGGCGAGCTCCTCTCGGCGGGACCGCAGGCGGCGCGCTGGGCGAAGCGGCTCGTGCGTGAGCGGCCGGACGGCCCGGAGACGGCACAATGGATCGCGGCGCGGCGGACGAGCGACGAAGGCCAGGAAGGCCTGCGCGCGTTCCTCGACAAGCGCAAGCCGTCCTGGCGGACGTGAGCGTCCTCTTCTCGGACCAGCAGCATCGCGTCTCAAACGTCGAGCTGTTCTTCGACCTCGTCTTCGTCTTCGCGTTCACGCAGGTCACGACGCTCTGGCTGGAGGAGCCGACCTGGGCAGGCCTCGGCCGCGGCCTGCTCGTGCTCGCCGCTCTCTGGTGGATCTGGGCCGGGTGCGCATGGCTGACGAACGCAGCCGACGCCGAGGCGGGATTCGTGTCGACAGCGCTGCTCTCGATGACCGCCGGGCTGTTCGTCGCGGCGCTCGCCGTTCCCGAGGCGTTCACGAGGGAGCGCACGGTATTCGGTGTCGCGTTCTTCGCGGTCGTCGTCTCGTTCGTCTGGTTGTACGCAGTCGTGAGCAGATCGGCGCCCGAGCTGTTCGCCGCCGTCCGGAGGACAGCCTGGATAACCCTCCCGGGCGCGGCGTTCATCCTCGCGGCGGCGTTCGTCCCCGCGAGCGTCCGGCCTGCGCTCTGGGCCGTGGCGTTGATCATCGGCTTCGGCGGCCCAGCGCTCGTGGGATCGAGCGGATGGCGCGTCGAGCCGGAGCATTTCGCCGAGCGGCACGGGCTGATCGTGATCATCGCGATCGGAGAGTCCCTCGGCGCGATCGGGTTCGGCGCGCGAGGCACGCGCCTCGGCGGCGACGTGATCGTCGCGACGCTTCTCGGGCTCCTCGTCGCGGTCTCCTTCTGGCTCGCGTACTTCGACTTCGCGTCGAGCGGCCTGCGCGACCTGCTCGTCCGACGCCAGGGCCTGGAGCGGGCCACGATCGCGCGCGACGTCTACACGTATCTGCACCTGCCGATGGTCGCCGGGATCGTCCTGTTCGCGTTCGGGATGAGGAGCGTGTTGAGGAGCGTCAACGCCGACCTCCGCTGGGTCCCAGCGGTGGCCCTCTGCTGCGGGTGTGCGCTCTACGTGCTCGCGTTCGTCGCGATTCGCTGGCGCGTCGCGCGTCAGCTCGGCCGCGGACGCCCGATCGCCGGGCTCGTCCTTGCGCTGCTCACGCTCGCAGCGACGCACGTGCACGCGCTCGTCGCGCTCGCGCTCGTCTGCGCCGTCCTCATCGGACTGCACGCATACGAGCTCATCCACTGGCGGGACGAGCGTGCGCGCCGCCGCGCGCACGTGACGGCCGACGCCGGCTAGGCGACGGCCAGCATGGTGTCTTCGAGATGCTCGACGCTCGAGGTGCCCGGGATCGGGATGATCACGGGTGACCGGTCGAGCAGCCAGCGGACTTCGTAGGCGGCGCCGCGCGTCAGGCCCTCGCCAAGAGGCGCCCACGGCATGAACGCAATGCTTTCCTCGGTGCACACGTCGAGCACGTCCTCCGACGTCGCGAGCCCGCGGTTGAACTGATTCTGGACGGACACGATCGTCGTCACCGCCTGCGCCTTCCGAAGTTGCGAGACGGAGAAGTTCGAGACGCCGATCATGCGGATCTTGCCCTCGCGCTGAAGCTCGACGAGCGCGCCGATCGACTCCTCGATCGGCACTTCCGGGTCGTGGCGGTGGAGCTGGTACAGGTCGATGCGCTCGAGCTTCAGGCGGCGGAGGCTCGCGTCGCACGCCTCGCGCAGGTGCTCGGGCCGGCCGTCGCGAATCCGGTCCTGCAGGCCCCAGCCGAGGCCGCCCTTCGTCGTGATGACGAGGCCGTCGGGATACGGGTGCAGCGCCTCCGCGACGATCTCCTCGCTCCGGCCGGCGCCGTAGATGTCGGCGGTGTCGATGAAGTTCACGCCGAGCTCGACGGCCCGGCGGACGACGCGCACGCCTTCCTCGCGGTCGCTGACGATGCGCATGGAGCCGAAGCCGAGACGGCGCACCTCGAGCTCGCCTCCGAGCATGAACGTCGGGTTCACGACTCGACCTTCGTCGACGCTATCCCCAAGAGCCTTCGGTCATCGGCCGGAACGACGTCGTGAGGATGCGCATGCCGCGCGGGCGCGTGAGCGCGAAGACGACGACGTCCGCCACCTCCTCCGGCGTCAGCATTCCGGTGAGCACGTCCTCCGAGCGGCCGCGGTCGTCGTCGAGCGCGAAATCGGTGGCCACGCCGCCGGGGCAGATGCACGTGCAGCGGATCCCCTGCTCGCGCAGCTCGTGGTCGAGCGAGCGAATGAAGCCGACCTGACCGAACTTCGACGCGTTGTAGACCGCTTCGTGCGGGAACGCCCGCAGGCCGGCCACCGATGCGATCGCGAGGATGTCGCCCTCGCCCCGCTCGAGCAGCTGCGGCAGCGCCGCGCGCACCGAGTGGATCGTGCCCATGAGATTGACGTCGATCATCTCCTGGACGTGCGCCTCGTTGAGCTCGAGGAACGGGCCGTAGGCGCCGACGCCCGCGTTTGCGATGAGGATGTCGAGCCGCCCGAACGTGTCGATGGTGTCGGCGACGAGGCGGTCGAGATCCTCCCGCTTCCGCACGTCGCATCGGCGTGCGACCGCGTTCAGGCCGAGGTCGTCGCCACTGCGGGAGCCGAGCCCGAGGTGGACGCCTTCGCCGTCCAGCGCGCGTGCGACGGCGGCGCCGATGCCGCGGCTCGCCCCGGTGATCACCGCCACCTTGCCTTCCAGCACACCCATGCTTGCGACACTAACGGCATGCACCGGGTCCTGGTGGCGAACCGCGGCGAGATCGTGCTGCGCGTCTTCCGCGCGTGCGCCGCGGAGGGGCTGGAGACGGTCGCGGTCGCAGCCCCCGACGACCTCGGCTCGCTGCACGCGCGCTCGGCGGGCACGACAGTGGAGATCGCCTCGTATCTCGTCCCCGCCGAGCACGTGCGCGCCGCGCTCGAGGCGGGTGCGGACGCGGTGCATCCCGGCTACGGCTTCCTCGCCGAGAGCGCCGAGCTCGCTGAAGCGGTGCTCGACGCCGGCCTGACCTGGATCGGCCCTCCGCCCGAGGCGTTGCGCGCGGGCGGCGACAAGCTCGCGGCCAAGGAGACGGCGCGTGCGAACGGTGTTCCGGTGTTGCCGACGGGAACGGCGCAGGAGATCGGGTTCCCGCTGGTCGTGAAAGCAGCGGCGGGCGGCGGCGGGCGCGGCATGCGCGTCGTACGCGGTGTGGAGGCGCTGGACGAAGCGGTCGAGGCGGCGCGGCGCGAGGCGAAGGCGGCCTTCGGCGACGACACCGTGTTCTTCGAGCGCTACCTCGAACGTCCGCGCCACGTCGAGATCCAGCTGCTCGCCGACCGGCACGGCGCCGCCGTCGCGCTCGGCGAGCGCGACTGCTCAGTGCAGCGCCGCCACCAGAAGGTGCTCGAGGAGTCCCCCTCGCCGGCGGTCGGCACGGAGCTGCGCGCCGCGATGAGCGACGCCGCGGTCGCGTTCGCGCGCGCCATCGGCTACGAGAGCGCCGGCACCGCAGAGTTCGTCCTCGACGGCACCGAGTTCTTCTTCCTCGAGCTGAACGCCCGCATCCAGGTCGAGCACCCCGTCACCGAGCTCGTCACCGGCGTCGACCTCGTGCGCGCGCAGCTCGCGATCGCGCGCGGCGAGCCGCTCGATCAGCAAGTAACAAGTTGTCACTTGCAGGGTCATGCGGTGGAGGTGCGACTGTACGCGGAGGATCCGCGCACGTTCCTGCCTCAGGCCGGCCGCGTCGACCGGCTCGCCCTCCCCCGCTCCGTCCGCGTCGACGCCGGCGTGGCCGAGGGCGACGAGATCGGCACCGCGTACGACCCGATGATCGCGAAGCTGATCGCGCACGGCCCCACGCGCGGTGAGGCCCTCGACCGTCTCGCCGATGCGCTCGCCGAGACGGAGGTCGACGGCGTCACCACCAACCTGTCGTTCCTGCGCTGGCTCGTCGCGCATCCGATCGTGCGCGCCGGCCGCGCCACTACCGCCTTCCTCACCGAGCACCCGCCGCTCGCGCAGGCGACGCGTTCGCCCGCGCCGGCCTGGGCCGAGCCGTGGCGGCTCAACCTCCCCGCCCCGCCCCCCGCTCCGCCGCCCGACGGCACCGCGGCCGACCACGGTCCCACCGGAGAGACGTCGGCGCTCACCGCCCCGATGCCCGGAACAGTGATCAAGGTCGTCGTCGCAGCGGGCGACCGCGTCGCGGCGCGCCAGCCGCTCGTCGTCCTCGAGGCGATGAAAATGGAGACGCCGCTCGTCTCCCCCTATGCCGCCACCGTGCTGGCCGTGCACGTAGCTGAGGGCGACCGCGTGGCCGGCGGAACCCTCCTCGTGGAATTGGAGGAGTAGATAGGGTCAGTCCATGGCTGAGACCGTGCAGGACTTCTTCACGAACCTCCCGTCGCGCGCCGATGCGTCGAAGACGGCGGGCATGACCAACTCCTACGTCTTCGACATCGAAGGCGCAGGCACGTGGAAGGTCGACGTCGACAACGGCGCGGTGACCGTCGCCGAGGGCGGCGGCGATGCCGACGTCACCATTGCCACATCGCAGGAGACCTTCGAGAAGATCATCGCCGGCGAGCAGAACCCGACGAGCGCCTACATGACCGGCAAGTTGAAGGTCAAGGGCGACATGGGTGCTGCGATGAAGCTCCAGAAGCTCTTCTAACCTGCGGGTCATGGGGGTCACGATCGAGATCGCCCCGCCGGGGCAGACGAAGCCGGACGCCCTCGGCGTCATGGTTGCGCAACCGCTCGACGGCATCGACGAGCGCTTTGCGGGGCTTGCTGCCAGCGGCGAGCTGAGGGGAGACCGCGGCGAAGCGCTCGTGCTGCACGGCGACGGCACGCGTGTCGTCGCAGTCGGCGTCGGCAAGCTCGAAGACGTCGACCGGGATGCGTTGCGCACCGCCGGTGCGGCGGCGGCGCACGGGCTCTCGCGCGTGGGCGGAACGCTCGCCTGGCAGCTCGACGAGCGGCTGCCCCTGTCGCTCGACGAGCAGGCTGCAGCCCTCGTCGAGGGCGCGATCATCGGCGGTTACACACCCGGCCTCTGGAAGACGAAGGAGGACGGGAAGCCGAAGCAGATCGAGCGGATCGTCCTCGAGAGCCCCGACGTCCGCGTCGCCGCAGAGCGGGCCGCGCTCCTCGCCGAGCGGACGAACCGCGCGCGCGATCTCGCCAACATGCCGCCGAACGAGCTCTATCCCGAGACGCTCGCCCAGCGCGCGGCCGCGCTCGCGGACGAGCACGAGCACCTGACCGCGACCGCTCTCGGCCCGAAGGAGATGGACGAGCTCGGCATGGGAGCGCTCACAGCCGTCGGCCGCGGGTCGCACAACGAGCCGAGGCTCGTCGTCCTCCGCTATGAGCCACCGCAGGCGACGAACCCCGACCTCGTCCTCGGCCTCGTCGGCAAGTCGATCACGTTCGACACGGGCGGAATCTCCATCAAGCCGGCAGGCGGTATGGATGCGATGAAGGGCGACATGGCGGGCGGCGCGGGGACGCTGCACGGCATCGGCGCCATCGCGGCGCTCGGTCTTCCGGTGCGCGCCGTCGCGGTGCTCGCCGCGGCCGAGAACATGCCCGGCGGCGACGCGTTCCGCCCGGGCGACATCCTCACCGCAGCGAACGGCAAGACGATCGAGATCATCAACACCGACGCCGAGGGCCGGCTCGTGCTCGCGGACGCGCTCTGGTACGCGCGTCGCGAAGGCGCGACGCACGTCATCGACCTCGCGACGCTGACCGGCGCGATGTCGATTGCCCTCGGCGATCTGTACGCCGGCTTCTTCGCCAACGACGACGCATGGCGCGACCTGATCGTCGCCGCGGGCGAGCGCAGTGGCGACCTCACCTGGCCCTTCCCGCTGCATCCGCGCTACCGGCGCTACGTCGACTCGGCGTACGCGGACATGAAGAACGGCTCGACGCTGCGCGAGGCGAGCCCCGCGCTTGCGGCCGAGTTCTTGCAGGAGTTCGCCGGCGAGGGCCCGTGGGCGCACGTCGACATGGCAGGGCCAGGCTTCCTCGACCGCTCACGCGGCGACTACCTGCGCGTGCCCGGCGGCACCGGCTACGGCGTGCGACTCATCGCCGAGCTGGCCACGAGCCTGGCGTGAACTTCGAGCTCTCGGAGGAGCAGCAACTTCTCCGCCGCACAGTTCGCGACTTCGCGTTGACGCGGGTCGCGCCGGTTGCCGCCGAGCTCGACCGCGAGTCCCGTTTCCCGTACGAGCTTGTCGCGGAAATGGCGGAGCTCGGGCTGATGGGCATCCCCATCCCCGAGGAGTACGGCGGCGCGGGGGCGGACACGGTCTCGTACGCGATCGCGGTCGAGGAGCTGACCCGGATCGACTCGTCGGTCGCGATCACCGTCGCGGCGCACACCTCGCTGGGCACGATGCCGATCTATCTGTTCGGCACCGAGGCCCAGAAGCAGGAATGGCTGCCGCGGCTCGCGTCGGGCGAGGCGCTTGCGGCGTTCGGCCTGACCGAAGCGAACGCGGGATCGGATGCGGGCGCGACGCGCACGCGCGCCGAGCAGCGCGACGGCGCGTGGATCGTGAACGGCTCGAAGATGTTCATCACCAACGCGGGGACGGACATCAGCGCCTGCGTGACCATCACCGCGGTCACGGGCGAGAACGAGGTGTCGAACATCATCGTCCCGAACGGGATCCCCGGCTACGACATCTCGGCGCCGATGCACAAGCTCGGCTGGCGCGCGTCGGACACGCGCGAGCTCTCGTTCCGCGACTGCGCGGTCCCCGAAGGGAACCTGCTCGGCGAGCGTGGCCAGGGCTTCCACCAGTTCCTCGAGATCCTCGACGGCGGCCGGATCTCGGTGGCCGCGATGGGCGTCGGGCTCGCGCAGGGCGCCTACGACCTCGCGCTCGCGTATGCGAGGGAGCGCCACCAGTTCGGCAAGCCGATCGCCGAGTTCCAGGCGGTGCAGTTCGCGCTCGCCGACATGGCGACGGAGATCGACGCCGGTCGCGTGCTCGTGCACCGCGCCGCCTGGCTCAAGGACCAGGGAACGGGCTTTGCGCTCGCCGCGGCGCAGGCGAAGCTCTACACCGGCCTGCTCAGCAACCGCGTCGTGAACGCGGCGCTGCAGATCCACGGCGGCTACGGCTTCATGGACGAGTTCGCCATCTCGCGCCTGTACCGTGACCAGAAGATCCTCGAGATCGGGGAAGGCACGAACGAGGTGCAGCGCATGGTGATCGCGAAGCTCCTGGGGTTGTAGTGCTGCCGGTAGCGCTCGCCGTCGTGGCCGCGCTGCTCTTCGCGCAGGGCATGGTGCGGCTGCGGCAGCGCGGCCGAGCGGACATCGCGGGCTGGGATCGCGCGGCCATCTTCGGGCTCGGCCTGGCGGTGACAGTCGTCGCGCTCGTCGGGCCGATCGACCGGCTCGCCGAGACGAAGTACCTGTCGGTGCACATGCTCCAGCACGTGCTGATCGGCGACCTCGCGCCGGCGCTGATGATCGTCGCCGTGCGCGGGCCGCTGCTCGTCTTCCTTCTGCCGGCACAGGTGCTCGCGCCGCTGGCGCGGAGCACGCGCGTCCGCGCGGTGCTGTCCACCGTGCTGCAGCCGCGGATTGCGTTCGGACTGTGGGCGGCGAACCTCGCCATCTGGCACGTCCCGTATCTGTATGACCTCGCGCTGCGCCACGACTCGCTGCACTACTTCGAGCATGCGTGCTGGGTCGTGGTCGGGCTGATCGTGTGGACGCTGCTCGTCGACCCGGGCTCGCACCGGCGGCTCACCGTCGGTGGACGGATCGCGCTCGCGGCGGCGATGTTCGCCGCCGGCCAGGTGCTCAGCGACGTGCTCGTCTTCAGCTTCCACCCGCTCTATCCGGCGTATCCCGGCAGGACCGACCAGCAGCTCGCCGGCGTCGCGATGATGGCCGAGCAGCTCGTGACCCTCGGCACGCTCGCGTTCGTGCTGCTGCGCCCCAGAATGCGCGCGGCTCGGCTCGTGCACGCGTGAGCCCTACCGACTTCTCCTTCGAGCCGGCGTTCATCGTCGTCGCCGTCGCCGCTGCGACCGCGTACGCATGGGCGGGGCGGAGCGACCGGCTCAGCCGGGTTCGGGCGGCGTCGTTCGCGATTGGCGCCTTCCTCGTCGCGGCGTCGCTCAACTCTCCGCTGGAGACGATCGCCGCGAAACGGCTGCTGCTCGTGCACCTCCTGCAGAACGCCCTCGTGGCCGACATCGCGCCCGCGCTCGTCCTGCTCGGCCTGACGCCGGCGATGAAGGCGTGGCTCACGTGCCACGGCGCGAGCCGCATCCGGGCGCGGTGGGCGATCCTCGCCTGGCTTGCCGCGTGGTACGGCACGCACCTCGCCGGCTTCTACAACTGGGCGCTCGATACCGGCTGGGGGCTCAACATCGAGCACGGGCTCCTCATCGCCGGCGGCCTGCTCTTCTGGTGGCCGCTGGTTGCCGGCCGGCTCCCCGTGCCGGCTGCGCTCGCGTACCTCGGCGCCGCATTCGTCGCGTCGTCGTTCCTCGGCCTCGCGTTCATCTTCTCGGGGCACCCGTTCTACTCGTTCTACGAGCACGCGCCTCGGCTGTGGGGCTTCTCCGCCATCCGCGACCAGAACCTCGGCGGCATCGCGATGAACGGGGAGCAGACGCTCGTCTTCCTCATCGCGATCGGGTGGTACGTGTCGCGGCTGCTCGCGGAGGAGTCGGCTCAGGAGCATTGACGCTCGGGCGCAGCAGAGAGGCGCGGTTTCCCGCGCCTCTCTGGCCATCCGCCGTCAAGCAGAAGCTGCTTACGACAGAGCGTTGCAGACGGACGCGCCGCCCGTTGCCGAGGTGCCGTTGACCTTGGTGACGGTCGCGATTGCCGCGGCCGGGGAGCTCTGGGTGATCTTGGTGCTGTCGCCGCCGACGTAATAGGCGCCATGACCGACAGCCTCATCATCGGACAGGCAGTACGCCGCGCCGCTGCCGAGAACCTTGACGTTCACCTTCGGCGAGACGCCAGGGGCTTCCTTGGCCAGGTTGGCGTTCGA
>DATKQT010000029.1:0-42394 GCA_035532535.1 Gaiellaceae bacterium | reverse complement strand
GTCCGGGCGCTGTGGCCACGAAATACACGAGCGGCGCCTGCGATGCGCGCGCTGAGCGAAGCGCTCGGTTGTCTGGCTGGTCGATTGAGCCGGCCCGATAGGCGTAGAAGAACCCATTTGAGGCCTCCTCATCGTCATAAGGCGTGTTCCATGACGTGTTGATGGATAACGCGGACGCGCCTTTCTGGACGGCGGCACGGAAGATTCCCTTCTGCGGTGAAAGAAAGGGCACGCGATGGCCTGCGAACGGGAAGCCGCGGTCGAGGCCGTCCTTGTAGGGAATGTCCAACCCGTACTCGGCGCTAAGGACGTCGAGTGAGGCGAAGCAGGCGCCTCGGAGGTGGTCGTCTTCCACGGAATGATCCTACGACTCGAATGTCCCGGGGGCTGAAAGGCCCCGTCGGGACCCCCTTGTAGAGTGGCTTGGCCGTGCCCGAGACCGCTCCTTTCGTCCACCTTCACGTCCACTCGGAGTACTCGATCCTCGACGGGGCTTGCCGCATTCCCGCCCTCGCTGCACGCGCAGCCGAGCTCCAGATGCCCGCCGTGGCCCTCACCGACCACGGCTCGCTCGCCGGCACGATCGACCTCGTCAAGGCAGCGAAAGCCAACGGGATCAAGCCCGTCATCGGCTGCGAGGTCTACGTCGCCGACGACCGCCGCGCACAGACGAAGGGCTACGCGCACCTGACACTCCTCGCCGAGACGACCGCCGGCTACCACAACCTCATCAAGCTCTCCTCGCTCGGCTACCTCGAGGGCTACTACTACAAGCCGCGCGTCGACTGGGAGCTCCTCGAGCGCCACGCCGACGGGCTCATCGCGCTCTCCGGCTGCCTCTCCGGCCGCGTCTGCAAGGCGCTGGAGGAGTCCCGCCCCAACGACGCCGAGAACGAGCTCGACCGCCTCGTCCAGGTCTTCGGCGCAGGCGACGTCTACGTCGAGCTCCAGAACGCGCATCTCGACGTGCAGCAGCGGATCCTCCCTGAGCTCGCCGCGCTCGCCGCCAGGCGCTCACTCCCAACCGTCGCGACCGGCGACGTCCACTACCTCCGCCACGAGGACGCGCGCGCACACGAGGCGCTCCTCTGCATCCAGTCCGGCGACTCGCTCAAGAACCCGAACCACTGGAAGTTCGACACCGACCACTTCTACTTCAAGTCGCCGGAGGAGATGGCGCTCGACTTTCCCGGCCACGAGGACGCGATGCGGCGCACGCTCGAAGTCGCTGAGCGCTGCAACGTCGAGATCGAGCTCGACCGCATCCTCCTGCCGAAGTTCCCGACGCCCGACGACCGCGACGCATTCGACTACCTCGTCGAGCTGTGCGAGAAGGGCCTCGAGAAGCGCTACGACAAGGTCGACGCCGACCTGCGCGAACGGCTCCAGTTCGAGCTGAAGACGATCCGCGAGATGGGGTTCGCGGACTACTTCCTCATCGTCTCCGACTTCGTCCGCTTCGCGAAGCGCAACGGCGTCTCGGTCGGCCCCGGCCGCGGCTCCGCCGCCGGCTCGCTCGTCGCCTACAGCCTCGAGATCACCGACCTCGACCCGATCCGCTACGACCTCCTCTTCGAGCGCTTCCTCAACCCGGGGCGAAAAGAGCTGCCGGACATCGACATCGACTTCGCCGTCGAAGGCCGCGAGCGCGTCATCAACTACGTGCGCGAGAAGTACGGCTCAGACCGCGTCGCGCAGATCATCACCTTCGGGACGATGGCCGCGCGCGCCGCCGTCCGCGACGCCGGCCGCGTTCTCGAGGTGCCGTACGGCGTCGTGGACAAGATCGCGAAGCTCATCCCGGAAGGCCCGGGGCAGACGCTCGACGACTGCCTCAAGCCCGGACAGGAGCTGCGCCAGTCCTACGACGCCGATCCGCAGACGAAGGAGATCGTCGACCTCGCGAAGCCGCTCGAGGGCCTGACACGCCAGGACGGCATCCACGCCGCCGCCGTCGTCATCGGCGCCGAGCCGCTCATCGGCAACGTGCCGCTCCAGCAGAAGGGCGCCGACCAGGAAGTCGTCACCCAGTTCTCGATGAACACCGTCGCAGCGCTCGGCCTGCTCAAGGTCGACTTCCTCGGCCTGCGCAACCTCGACGTCATCGACAAGGCGGTCGAGCTCATCGGCGGCGCTCTGCGCATCGAGGACATCCCGCTCGACGACAAGAAGGTCTACGCGATGTTGGCCCGCGGGGAAACCGCCGGCGTCTTCCAGTTCGAGGGCTCGGGCATGCGCGAGGCGATGCGCTCGGTGAAGCCGACGGTGTTCGACGACCTCATCGCGATCGGCGCGCTCTACCGCCCGGGCCCGATGCAGTACATCCCCGTGTACGCGCGCCGCAAGAACGGCCTCGAGCAGGTCAGCTACATCGACGAGCGGCTCAAGGAGATCACGAGCTCCACGTACGGCATCTGCATCTACCAGGAGCAGTACATGGAGATCGCAAAGAAGGTCGCCGGCTTTTCCCCCGCGGAAGCCGACGACCTTCGCAAGGCGATCGGCAAGAAGATCCACTCGCTGATGGCCTCGTTGAAGGAGAAGTTCCTCCAGGGCTGCGCGTCAAACGGGGTCGCCACCTCAGTCGCCTCCCAGCTCTGGGCGGACATGGAGCAGGCGCAGGACTACTCCTTCAACAAGTCGCACGCCGCCTGCTACGCGCTCATCTCCTACCGCACCGCCTGGCTGCGCGCGAACCACCCGCGCGAGTACATGGCCGCGCTCATCTCCTCGGTCATGAACACGAAGGATCGCGTGCCCTACTACGTCAACGCGTGCGACGAGCTCGGCATCGAGGTGCTCCCGCCGGACGTGAACGAATCGCAGATCGACTTCGCCGTCGTCGAGGGGAAGATCCGCTTCGGATTGAACGCGGTGAAGAACGTCGGCGAGAACGCGTGCCGCGCCATCGTCGCCGCGCGCGCCGACGGCGGGGCGTTCACGAACATCTGGGACTTCACCGACCGCGTCGACCCGCAGCTCGTGAACAAGCGCGCGCTCGAATCGCTCATCAAGGCGGGCGCGCTCCCCGGCTCGCGCAAGGCGATGCTCGAGGTGCTCGAGCAGGCGCTCGGCTCCGGCACCGCCGCCCACGACGCGCGCCGCTTCGGGCAGGGATCGATCTTCGACCTCGGCGACGAGCCGCAGCAGGTGCAGTACCCCGCGCTCTCGACCGAGGAGTACGAGAAGTCCGACCTGCTGCACATGGAGAAGGAGAGCCTCGGGCTATACGTGTCCGAGCATCCGCTCGCGGCGGTCAAGGATCAGCTCAAGCGCAAGACCGACTGCCCCATCATCGAGCTCGAGCGCAGGCGCGACGGCGAGATCGTCCTCGTCGGCGGGCTCGTCTCCTCGCTCAAGCAGCTGACGACGAAGAAGGGCGAGCCGATGGTGTTCGCCACCGTCGAGGATCTCACCGGCTCCGTCGAAGTGGTCGCATTCAACTCCACGTATGCGCAGGCGCGCGACGCGCTCGTGCAGGACGCGATCCTCATCGTCAAGGGCCGCGTCGACCACAAGCAGATGGGCGAGACAAAGCTCGTCGCGCTCGAGATCACCGCGTTCGAGGCGACGCCCGAGCGGAAAGAGGTGCGCCTGAAGGTGGACGCGCGCGTCGCCGCCGCCGGCATCGTGCGCGAGCTCGCCGCCGTCGTGAAGGACTTCCCCGGCGAGGCTCCGGTCTACCTCGACCTCGTCACGTCGAACGGCCCGAAGGTGATGGAGCTCGGCCCCGGGTACCGCGTGAAGCCGGTGCCGGACTTCTTCGCCGAGGTCAAGGCCCTGCTCGGCGAAGCCGCGGTTCTCTAGGCGCGCCTCCGGGTATATCTCGGGCGTGCACGCGCTTCCGCCGAAGCCGCCGATCGTCGTCGTCGACCCGGCCGGCGACAGTGGCACCGCGCCCGACATCATCAAGGTGCGGGTGACGACCGGGGCGAAGGGACGCATCGCATTCGTCGTCGTCTTCGCCACGCCGTACGGGAAGGATTCGAGCCTGTACGTGGACATCGGCTCGCAGTACCGGCTCGGGCCGGGCGGGCTCGAGGTGTGGGACCCGCCCGCGAACGACTACGAGCCGCTCGGCTCCGAATCGGGGACGTTCTCCGTCGCGCCCGGCGGCAAGGCCCTCGAGGCCTCCGTGAACGCCTCCGAGCTCGGAAGCCCGAAGACGTTCCGCTTCACCGTGCAGAGCCTCGACGGCGACGGGGGTACCGGTCATATGGATTCGACGGCCGCCGCGATCTGGCGCCGCTAGGTTGACTCCGGTGCGCACGCTCATGGTTCTTGCGGTAGCGCTCGCTGTCGCGTGCGTCGTCGTGTCAACGGCCGGCGCCAGCAATGCGCCGCCGACCAATTACACCGACCCGACCGGGGACAGCGGCACGGCGCCGGACATCACGAATGTCGCCGTGACGAACGACGCGCACGGCGGTTACACGTTCACGATCGACTTCGCCACGCCGTACGTGAACTCGGCCAGCCTGACGATCGCCATCGATTCGGACAACAACGACAACACCGGCGATCCGCAGGCGTTGGGGGCCGACTACATCTTCGCCGACGACTACGCGTCGCACTTGTTCGACCTCGCTGTCTGGCAGTCGACCGACTTCGTGGAGGCGCCGCATTTGACGGCCGGCGTCGTGGTGGCGAAGGACAACAAGTCCATGACGATGACGATCAACAAGTCGGACCTGGGCAACTCGACCAGCTTCGACTTCTTCGTCATCTCGTCAGATGGGGCCTTCGGTGCGGGGCACACCGACACCGCGCCGAGCGGCGCCGGTGCGTTCTCGTACAGCGCGCAGAAGGTCTTCACGCTCGCGGCCGGCTCGTCCCACAACGGCGTCGCGAAGGCCGGCGGCACGTGGACGGTCTCGCTGCGCGCGGTGCGCTCGGACACGCACGCGACCGTCGGCTCGGACGGGACGATCGCGTGCAAGGCGACCGAAGGTTCGAAGAAGCTCGCGGTCGTGAGCCACGCGTTCGTGTCCCCGGGCGGTGGGGGAGGTTCCTCGGCCGTGTGCACGTTCCGGGTGCCGAAGAAGCCCAGGGGCGCGGCCGTGCGTGCGACGGTCACGGTCTCCGAGGCGGGTCAGTCGGCGAGCAAGAGCTTTACCGCGAAGACCCGCTAACTCGACCAGGGGTCGAGTACGGCGACTCCTGTATCCGCGACCGCTGCGGTGTCGCGGGTGACAAGTGTGAGGCCGTGCTCGATCGCGGTGGCGGCGAGTAGGCCATCGACGACGGGAAGCGGCCGAATGGCGTTCAACCGGCCCCAGCGTTCCGCAACGGCGGCGGAGACGGTGATGAGGCGCTCAGCGAAGTCAGCTTTGAGTTGGGCGAGCCACGTCTCGATCACGTCCGCCTGATGGTCATCGTGGCGGCGACGAAGCAGCTCGATGCTGCGACGGACCTCTCCCAGCGAGAGAACGCTCACGAAGAGCGCCTCCGCCGCGGCGGCGTTGAGCCACGCTGCGACGTTGACGTCAGGCGCCGGCTTGCGAGGCTCGGACACGACGTTCGTATCGAGGAGGTAGCTCAGAACTCGATCTCGGGCGGAAGCTCTTTCGAGCGCTCGATCTCGAGCTCGAAGCGCGGCCCTTCGAACAGGAACTTCTTGAAGTCGCCACCGTGCCACGACGTGAGTCGCCTGTACTCATCGACGTCGAGGAGGACGGCGACCTCCTTGCCGTTTCGTGTGACGAGCTGCGGCTCACCCGAGTGGGCGCGCTCGACGAGTCGGCTGAACTGCTGCTTTGCGTCTTGGAGTTGCCAGCGCTGCATGGCCATGTCCTTTCTGTCCAGACTGGACAGATTATAGCATCGCCGGCATGCGGCTACCGTGGTCGCATGGCCCGTAGGGAAGATCTCCGCAACGTCGCGATCGTGGCGCACGTCGACCACGGGAAGACGACCCTCGTCGACGCCCTGCTCTGGCAGGCGGGCTCCTTCCGCGCGAACGAGGACGTGGCCGAGCGGGTCATGGACTCGATGGATCTCGAGCGCGAGAAGGGCATCACGATCCTCGCCAAGAACACCGCCGTCCACGTCGGCGACGTCAAGCTGAACATCGTCGACACGCCCGGCCACGCCGACTTCGGCGGCGAGGTCGAACGCGGGCTGACGATGGTCGACGGCATCCTCCTCCTCGTCGACGCGAGCGAAGGCCCGCTGCCGCAGACGCGGTTCGTCCTGCGCAAGGCGCTCGAGGCGCAGCTGCCGGTCGTGCTCGTCGTGAACAAGGTCGACCGGCCGGACGCACGCGCGAAGGAGGTGGTGGACGAGGTATACGAGCTCTTCCTCGACCTGGACGCGGACGAGTCGCAGATCGAGTTCCCGATCGTGTTCGCGAACGCGAAGGCCGGCCGCGCCGGCTTCGAGCCGGACGAGCTCGCGCCCGACCTCGGGCCGCTCGTGCAGACGATCCTCGCGACCGTGCCGGCACCGTCGTACGACCCCGATCATCCGCTGCAGGCGCTCGTCACGAACCTCGACGCGTCGCCGTACGTCGGCCGGCTCGCACTGCTGCGCATCCACCACGGCACGCTGCGCAAGGGCGCGCAGATCGCCTGGTGCCGCCACGACGGGACGATCGAGAACGCGCGCGTGACCGAGCTGTACGTGAGCGAGGCGCTCGACCGCGTGCCTGTCGACGAGGCGGGGCCGGGGGAGATCGTCGCGCTCGCCGGGCTGCCGCAGGTGACGATCGGCGAGACGATCGCCGACCCGGACGACCCGCGCCCATTGCCGGTGACGACGGTGGACGAGCCGTCGCTCTCGATCACGATCGGCATCAACACCTCGCCCCTCGCCGGCAAGGAAGGCGACCGGCTGACCGCGAGCCAGGTGAAGGCGCGGCTCGACCAGGAGCTCGTCGGCAACGTGTCGCTGCGCGTGCTCGCGACCGCGCGCCCGGACGCGTGGGAGGTGCAGGGCCGCGGCGAGCTGCAGCTCGCTGTGCTCGTCGAGCTGATGCGGCGCGAGGGTTTCGAGCTCACCGTCGGCAAGCCCGAGGTGTTGACGCGCGAGATCGACGGCAAGCGGCACGAGCCGGTTGAGCGCGTCGCCATCGACGTGCCCGAGGACTACATCGGCGTCGTCACGCAGCTCCTCGCGCTGCGCAAGGGGCGCATGCAGAAGCTCGTCAACCACGGCACCGGCTGGGCGCGCATGGACTACCTCGTTCCTGCGCGCGGGCTCATCGGCTTTCGCACCGAGTTCCTCACCGAGACGCGCGGCACCGGGATCCTCCACCACGTCTTCGACGGCTGGGAGCCGTGGCAGGGCGAGATGCGCACGCGGCCGACCGGCGCGCTCGTCGCCGACCGGCGCGGCCCGACGACAGCGTTCGCGATCCTCAACCTGCAGGAGCGCGGCTCGCTCTTCGTCGAGCCCGGCGTCGAGGTCTACGAGGGGATGATCGTCGGCGAGAACGCGCGCGCGGACGACCTCGACGTGAACGCGACGAAGGAGAAGAAGCTCACGAACATGCGCGCGGCGAGCTCCGACGAGACCGTGCGCCTCATTCCTGCACGGCCGCTCTCTCTCGAGCAGGCGCTGGAGCTGATCCGCGAGGATGAGTGCGTCGAAGTGACGCCGAAGTCGATCCGGCTGCGCAAGGTCGAGCTGTCGGGAACGAAACGCGCTTCCGCCGCGTCGCGGCGGAAGCGCGAGCTCGTCAGCTGAACTACGGCTTGGTGCTCGTCTCGCCCTTGTCGTGGGCGACGCGCAGGTGGAGCACGGTGAATGTCGCGTTTTGCCAGTTGAAGCTCGGGTCCTTGAAGAACCCGGTGGAGGAGAACACGATCGCGACCTTGTCGCCGACGCTCAGGTTCGGCAGCGTCGCGCTTCCGATCTGGAAGGTCACGTCGTTGCCCTTCAGCACCCCGTCGTACGGTCCGGTCCGCGAGACCTGAACGCGGAGTCGGCTCGTCGAGACCGCGTCGAGCGTCCCCGCAGCGAAGTGGCAGTTGCAGCGGACGTTGATGCGCTGCGCGGTGAGCGACGACGCGTCGGTGCCCGTTGCGACCACCCCGACGAGATCGCCGGGATCGATGCTCGTCTTGCCCTTGCCGTAGTGGATCTGCGTGGCCGAGTCGATTGCGACACTGACCGTCGTGCCGTCGAGCTGTGCGTCGTGCTTGCCCGTCCAGAGGACGTTCACGCTGACGGAGCTCGAACTCGCCGAACCGACGGAGCCGGCGAACCAGTGGGCGTGCTGCGGAGCCGGTCCGGTCGCGGCGACTGCTGTGAGCGGGAGCGCGGCGACGGCGAGCAGCGCCGCGATCCCGACGGTGAACGATTTGCATGTCATGCCGAGATCGTCCCCTGGTCACGTTCGGTGACGGTCAGGCGAAGATCAGGCGAACGTCAAATGCCTGTAAGACGTTCGCGCGGCTCGGCTCGGGCGTGCTGCGCCACCGCGACCCAACCGTAGAGCGCGGAGCTATACCTGAGTCGTGGAGCTCGGGATCTACACGTTCGGCGAGCTGACCGACGACGCGCAGACGCCGGCCGAGCGGGTGCGCGACCTGCTCGAGGAGATCGAGCTCGCCGACCAGGTCGGCCTCGACGTCTTCGGCGTCGGCGAGCACCACCGTCCCGACTTCATCGTCTCCGCGCCGGCGGTCGTGCTCGCGGCGGCGGCTGTCCGCACGAAGAACATCCGGCTGACGAGCGCGGTGAGCGTCCTCAGCTCGGACGATCCGATCCGCGTCTTCCAGCAGTTCGCGACGGTCGACCTGCTCTCGAACGGGCGGGCCGAGATCATGGCCGGTCGCGGATCGTTCATCGAGTCGTTCCCGCTCTTCGGCTACGACCTGAAGGAGTACGACGAGCTCTTCAGCGAGAAGCTCGCGCGTCTGCTCGACATCCGCACGCATCCGGCCGAGCTCGGCGTCTACCCGGTGCCGCAGCAGCCGATCCTGCCCGTGTGGGTCGCGGTCGGCGGAACGCCCGAGTCGGCGCAGCGCGCCGGCGCGCTCGGCCTGCCGATGGCGCTCGCGATCATCGGCGGCATGCCGGAGCGCTTCGCGCCGTTCGCGGAGATCCACCGGCAGGCTGCGCTCGAGGCGGGGTTCGATCCGCCGCCGCCGCTCTCGATCAACTCGCACGGACTCGTCGCCGACACGTCACAGGCGGCGGCCGACGAGGCCTACCCGGCCCTCAAGATGATGATGGACCGCATCGGCCGCGAGCGCGGCTGGGGGCCGCTCGAGCGGCCGACGTTCGACGCCTCCCGCACCTTGCGCGGCGCGAGCTTCGTCGGCAGCCCGCAGGAGGTGATCGAGAAGATCCTCTTCCAGCACGAGATCTTCAAGCACCGCCGGTTCCTCGTGCAGTTCAGCGTCGGGACGCTGCCCCACACGAGCATCATGCGCTCGATCGAGCTCTTCGGGACCGAGGTGGCGCCCGTGATCCGGCGGGAACTGGCCGGGATCAAAGAACCCTTACGAATCCCCTAAACCAGTAGGCCCGTTTTACCGAAGAAGGGACAGTGATGTCTGCGGTCGATACCTACATCGAGACCGAATCCGAGCGCGTCGAGCGCTGGCGGACGGAAGAGCTGCTCCGCGTCGGCTTCGACGTCGAGTCGGCCACGCTGATCGCGGCCGAGCCCGGCGTCGATCTGCACGCCGCGGTCGCGATGATCGAGCAGGGCTGCCCGCCCGAGCTCGCCGTTCGCATCCTCCTCTAGCCTCCGCTCCAGGCAGAATGGGCGCCGGTGAGCGGCGTCCTCCTGTCCATCCCGTCGCCGCCGACGGGGGTCTACCACGTCGGCCCGCTGACGATCCACATGTACGGGCTCATGCTGCTGCTCGCGATCGCGGCGGCGATCTGGCTCACCGGCCGTCGCTGGGTGCGCTGGGGCGGCGACTGGGATCTCGTCTACCGCGTCGCCATCTGGGGCGTGATCTTCGGGATCATCGGCGCGCGCATCTACCACTTGATCACGAGCTGGAACCAGGACTCGGCCATCCAGGCCCACTGGTACGGGCCGTTCGCCGTGTGGTCGGGCGGGCTCGGCATCTGGGGCGCGATCCCGTTCGGGGCCGCCGCCGGCGCGTGGGTCGTGCGCCGCTCCGGTAACTCGGTCCGGCTGTACATGGACGCGGTCGCCCCGGGGCTGCTCCTGGCGCAGGGGATCGGGCGCTGGGGCAACTACTGGAACCAGGAGCTGTACGGCGGGCACACGACGCTGCCGTGGGCGCTCGAGATCCACGGGAAAGGGGCGGCGCACCTCTATCACCCGACGTTTTTGTACGAGTTCATCTGGGATCTGCTCGCGGTGGGGGCGCTGCTCTGGATCGACCGGCGCTTCACGCTCCGGCGGCCGGCGCTGTTCTCGTTGTACGTGGCCTTTTACACGGCGTTCCGCACGTACGAGGAGACGCTTCGCATCGACCCGTCCAACCATTTCCTCGGCCAGCGGATCAACTTCTGGGTGTCGCTCCTCGTGTTCGTCTGCTCGGTCGCGTTCTTCGTGTGGTGGCAGTTCCTGCGCACGCCGTCAGGGGAGAAGCCGGAGGTCAAGAAGGCCCGGCCGATCCCGAAGGGGCCGACCATGGCCGTCCCGCGGGGCCGCGTCCGGCAACGCGGATAGGCTCCTCCCGGATGATCGTCCGGGAGCTGGAACTCGACCTCGACGCCTTCGAAGGGCCTTTCGACCTCCTGCTGACGCTCGTCCTCAAGGACGAGCTCGACCTGGTCGAGCTGGACGTCGCGGCGATCGTTTTGGCGTTCCTGGAGCGGCTCTTCGAGCGCGACGAGCTCGACCTGGACGCGTGTGGCGAGTTCCTCGTCCTCATCTCCGCGCTGCTCGAGCTGAAGGCGCGCGGGCTGTTCCCCGAGGAGGCGGCCGAGCTGGCCGAGCTCGAGCCGGAGCAGGCCGCCGAGGAGCTCGCGCGGCGCCTCGCGGAGTACCGGCGCATGAAGGAGGCGGCCGGCTGGCTGCGCGAGCGGCTCGAGGTCGAAGGGGACCGGTATTTCCGGACGGGCCCGGCGCCGTTGGCGCCGAAGGTGGAGCCGACGCTCGCGCCGCAGGATCCGGCGCGGCTGGCGGCGGCTCTGCGCTTGATGGCCGTTCCGCCGCCCGAGGTGTCGCTCGCGCACATGGCGCTGCGGTTCCCGCCGGTGGTGCAGTTCCTCGAGCGGTTCCGGCTGGTGCTGAAGCGGCGCTCGCGGTTCGACTTCGACCAGGAGGTGAGGGAGCTGTCGCGGATCGAGCAGGCGGTTGCCTTCCTGGCGTTGCTCGAGCTGCGCCGCGGGGGAGAGATTTCGATCGAGCAGGCGGCCCCGTTCGCCCCGATCAGGATTTCCCGTTCCGACGTAGAAAGAGAGGATTCATGGACGCTCCGCTCCGCCTGATCGCCAGCAACCCGCTCGACCAGCTCGCAAAGACGGTCGAGGCGCTGCTCGTCGTCGCCTCCGCGCCGCTGACGGCGCAGGAGCTCGCCGAGGCGGCGGCTGACGATCCGGAGCGCGTCGAGGCGGCGCTCGGGCTCGTGGGCGAGCGCTACCGCGAGGGACGCAGCGGCATCGTGCTGGAGCACGTCGCCGGCGGCTGGGCGTTCCGCGCGTCGCGCGAGGCGGCAGAGGCGTGTGCGCGGCTGATCGAGAAGCCGGCGCAGCGGAACCTGTCCCAGGCTGCTTTGGAGACGTTGGCGATCGTCGCGTATCTCGGGCCGTGCACGCGGCCGGACGTGACGCGGATCCGCGGCGTCGCGGCGGACTCCGCGGTAGCAAGTCTCTTGGAGCGCGGGCTGATCGCGGAAGCCGGGCGTGACGAGGAAGCGGGCGGCGCGATCCGGTATCGCACGACCCCGTTGTTCGAGCGAGTGTTCGGCCTCGAGAGCCTCTCGGAGCTCCCGCGCCTCGACGACCTCGGCGCAGGCGTGGACGAGATCCGCGACCGGCTCCACGCGGTCGCCGAGAAGCGCACCGCGTAACGCACACAAGACACGTCCGGGGCCAGGCCCCGTGACGAAAGTGTTACGGCTCGGCGACGTACCGGCGCAACGCCGCCCGTGCGTGCTCGAGCGGATCGTTGAAGCAGCGAAGAACCGGCCGTGGATCGACGAACGACGCCGACTTCGCGAGCCCGATCGTGCCTGCGTAGCTGCTCCACGGCCAGTCCTCCGGCTTCTCGCACAGGAATGCTTCGACCGGATTGCGCGCGACGTACTTGAAGACGCCGAGCAGATCGTCTTCATCCACCAGCCGGCGAGCGCCGTAGCGCCTCCCCTGGACGTGGCCTTTCATGGCGTGCCGGAAATTGAAGTGCGACGCGTACCGGAAATTGAGCGAGTGCATCCCCTTCGGGAGGGCGCCTGCCGGGACGTCCAGGACAAGGTGGTAGTGCGTTCCCATAACGCAGTACTCGAGGCATGTCCAACCCACACGGACGGTTGCGAGCGCGAGCTCACGGAGAAAGACGATGCGGTCCTCGTCGTCGCGGAAGAACGCGTCGGCCGCCCATACGCAGTGCGCGTAGACGTGGAAGACACCGGGTTCGAGGTCGCGTGGAGACCGAGCCATCAGGCGAAGATGCCCGCCGGCGCCCCCGACCGCAATTGTCCTTTCCGCAGATGGCACACACTCGTAACGGGGCCTGGCCCCGGACGTGGGGCTACGGGACGAGTCGGCGGAGGCCGCGGGCTACGAGGACGAAGAGCGCGGTGAATGCGAGGGCGACGCCCCAGAAGTCGAACGCGACGTGGCCGACAATCGCAGCGCGTACGAGGACACCGGCGGAGACGCCGGCGAGCCATGTCGCTCCGAGGCGCCACCACGTGCCGCGCCGATACAGACGCAGCATGAACGCGGCCGCGAACCAGCCGCCGACAATGCACAACAGATCGCGGATGAACGCGCCCACCGACGCGCCATGCGTCAGCACACCGACGACGACGAACACGAGCAGCGCGGCAGCGTCCCACGCTGCGACCTTCCTCACAGCTTGCGGATGATCTCTTCGGCCTCGTCGCGCGTGAACGCGCGCAACGTCTCCGTGTCCTCGCCGCCGCCCGCGCCGAGCTTCGTCACGATCTCGAGCGCGGTCTCGTCGTCGGGCGCCTCGAAGACCTCGACGACGTCGTAGCGGCCGAGCGTCACCCACACGCCGACGAGCGTCCCGCCGGACTCCTCGATGAGCCGTTCGCCGTCCTCCACCCGGTCCCGCCACGCCGGCAGACCGGCGCGGCCCGCCGTCGTCCAGCGCATGAGCGAGATGTAGTGCGGCACGAGGCTGCGTATCTTCTCAGTCCGTGCGTCTCAACGCGTACCTCGCCCGTGCAGGAATCGCCTCGCGCCGCGGCGCCGACGAGCTGATCAAGGCCGGCCGCGTGACCGTCAACGGCGAGCCGGGACAACTGAACACCTTCGTCCAGTCGCGCGACCGCGTCGCCGTGGACGGAGAGCCGGTCTCCCTGCAGAAGCTCACCTACCTTCTCCTGCACAAGCCCGGCGGCGTCGTCACGACCGCACGCGACCCGCAGGGGCGCCCGACCGTCGTCGATCTCGTCCCGTCCCAGCCGCGCGTCGTTCCCGTCGGCCGTCTCGACGCCTACACGACCGGCGCGCTCCTCCTCACGAACGACGGCCAGCTCGCGCACCGCCTCGCACACCCGCGCTACGGCGTCGAGAAGGTCTACGACGCAACCGTCGACGGCAAACCGGACGACCTCGCCCTCCAAGCGCTTCGCGACGGGATCGAGCTGGACGACGGCCCGACCGCCCCCGCGCGGGTCCGCCGCCTCGGCCCGAACCGCATCGAGCTCGCGATCCACGAAGGACGCAACCACCAGGTGCGGCGCATGCTCGAGGCCGTGGGCCACCCGGTGACGCGCCTCCGTAGGACGGCGTACGCGGGATTGACCCTGGAAGGGCTCGAGCCCGGCCAGTGGCGCGAGCTCGAGCCCTCCGAGGTCGATTCGTTACGAGCCGGCTAGCGCGGCGGCCCGGCGCAGGAGCTCCTTCACCTGCGCAAGACCGCTCGTCACCTGGCCGTTGCTCGGTGCATGTCCGGCAGCTGCGTCGGAGAGCACCTTCTTGATCTTGGCCGCCGCCGTATCGCGGTCGTTCGCCAGGGTCTGGAGTGTGGACTGCTCCGTCGCATAGGCGCTGTCGTCAGAGCTCGATCCTGAAGCGAGCGCCTTCGTGTCGGCGATGAGCGTGTCCGTTCCGAACTGCCCGACGCTCGACTGGATCTGGTCGTACCCGGCCGCGAGATCAGCGGTCGCGGCGAGTGCCGGAGGCACCGTCGCGAGCGCCTGCGTGATCACATGGCCATCGGACTGGTAGTCGTCGCTCAGACCCGCGAGGTAGAGCATCGTCGGCCGGATGTCGGTCTCTTCGACCCACGTTCCGACCTGGCTCGCCTGCGGGACCGTGTGCGTCGACTCGGGATCGCTCGGCTGGTTCCCTTGCGCCGGGCTTGGCCCGTCGACGCCCCTCACGGCCACGCCCTTGCCCGCGATCCCGACCCAGGTGACGTCGATGTTCGGGCTGTAGTAGCCGTGGTCGTAGGCGAACCCGTTGTTGATGCTGACGTTCGGGCCCGTCGTCGAGAAGAAGTAGTCCGGCTTCGGGAAGAGCGTGTACGTCGGCGTCCGTAACGGATCCGTCGTCTGCATATGCAGCACGCGCTGCTCGAGCGCGCCCGCCTGGTAGTCGACGATCTTCTCGTTCGCCACACCCGAATAGACATCGAGCGGATTCGTCATCGCCGCCGTGTCGCGTTCGAGCTGGCGCACCGTCGGGTCGTTCGCGGCCGGCTGGCCGTGCACGTAGATCGACGCGCCCTGCGGCTCGATGTCGAACGGCGTTCCGGCGCTCGCCGTCGTCGAGAGCAGGCCCTTGATGTTCGCCTGCAGCTCGCCGATCTGACCCGCCGCGTAGGTGCACGGGATCATGACGCCGTTACAGCCCGCCGGAGTCGGCTGCGTTGCGCGGCCGACGTTGGCGCCTGCGAACTGGTCGTTCTCCTCCGCGCTGATCACGAACAGGGTGTTGGCCGGCGTGATGCCGTCCGACTGGAGGCGCTGGAAGAACGTGTTGAACGCGGCGTCGTAATGCTGCGCGTTCGACACGTAGCACGAGTCGCCGGGGCCGACCGGCTTGCCGGTGCTCGCGGCGGTGGCGGACGTGCAGCCCGTCCTCGTGTCCGCCTTCTTCTCGTGCAGGTCGGAGATGTAGCCGTACGTGACCGGGATGCCGGCCTCCTGCATGTCCGCCATCACGGCGAGGGTCTGCGTTGCGGTCGGGCTGAACCCGGGGAAGCCGGGCCCGCCGCCGAACGGCTCGGACAGCGTCTGGCCGTTCTCGTCCACGAGGTTCCCGTTCGCGTCGGTGACCTGGTAGCCGTGGCTGTTGACGTGGTTCGGGCCGCCGCCGATCGCCGGCGCGATGTACTTCGCGCCGAAGAGCGCCTGGTAGCCGGTGTAGCCGCCCGGCTCGCTCGGAAGCGAGTCGGCCACCGCCCGCGACGACGACGCGCACGTCGTGTCGCCCTGCGCGCAGTGGATCGCCTCACCGACGTACTGGGCGACCTCCGCGTCCTTGAACGAGTTCGGGTCGGAGGCGGTCTGCGTCGCCTCCGCCGAGCCCGCGCCGAACACGGTCGGGACGTCGACGGCGGCGTTCTCCAGCACCATGTTCGCCGTCGAGAAATCACCGACCGAGCAGCCGGCGCGCGTGAACGGCACCCACGGTGCCGGCGTGACGCCGCCGCCTGCATACGCCATGGACGGAGTCGTGTCGACCGTATTCGCGACCGGTGGGTTGGTCTTGGTGTCGATGATCGGCGACGTCCAGTACGTGAACGACGTCGCCGGATCGGTCGACCCGTCCGGGTTGTAGGTCTTGTACGAGTTCGTGAGCGGCTGCCCGTGCCGGTCGCCGTACAGGCCCGTGTAGATCGAGAGGCTGTCGTCGGCCGTGTGCGCGATCAGCGGCGTGTGCGAGTTCGAGAACACCGTGCCGTACTGCTTCAGGAAGTTGAGCAGGTGCGGCATCTGCTCGAGATCGGACGGCACGTTCGGGTTGTCGCGCGAGAAATGGACGTTGTCGAAGACGATGTTGATCACGTGCTGCACGCCGTTGCCGAGCTGACACGACGCTGCAGCGGTGCTCGCTGCGGCGGGGCCGCTGCTCAGTTGCAGGCCGGCGAGCGATGCCAGCGCAGCAGCCGCGACGAGCGCGACGAGTGCCGTTTTCCTTCTCATATGTGTTTCCCCCCTGCGGTTGACGGCTTGTACGTGACGCCGCAGAGCCTCTCGTCCGCAACCCCGGTCATGGGCTGAGAGGCGGTGACCTGGAGGTTACGAAATCGCTACAGCCCGCGCGGCCGGGCCGCGCCGAAGAACCGGCCCGCCTCCGGTTTCGCGAAGCCCATGCGCTCGTACATCTGCTCGAGCGTCGGCTCGCTCGCGCGGCGGGCCTTGTCAGCGCCCACCGCGAGAAGATGCTGGAGTGCACGCTCGTCCGCGCGCAGCTGCTTGAAGCGCTCCTGGATGGGCGTCAAGAGCTCGACCACCGACTCGCCGACCGCCTCTTTCAGGTCGCCGTAGCCGGCGTTCCCGAACCGCTCTGCGAGCGCGTCGATCGGCTCGCCGGTGGCGACGCTCATGATCTCCAGCAGGTTCGACACGCCGGGCTTCTCCGCCGGGTCGTAGCGAACCTCGCGGCCCGAGTCGGTCACCGCCGACTTGAACTTCTTCCGGATCGCGTCCGGCGGGTCGTTCATGTAGATCGCGCCCTGCTCGCTCGAGAGCGTCGTCGACATCTTGCTCGTCGGATCCTGGAGATCCATGATCCGGCCGCCGACCGACGGGAACTGGCCGTCCGGCACGCGGAACGTCTCGCCGTAGCGGAAGTTGAAGCGCTCGGCGATGTCGCGTGCGAGCTCGAGATGCTGGCGCTGGTCGTCCCCGATCGGGACGAGATCGGTCTGGTACAGGAGGATGTCGCCCGCCATCAGCACCGGGTACGTGAACAGGCCGGCGGAGACGAACTCGTGCCGGTCGGACTTCTCCTTGAACTGCGTCATGCGGCCCAACTGGCCGTAGCTCGCGACAGCCGACAGCAGCCACGCCGCCTCGGCATGCGCGGTCACGTGGCTCTGGCAGAAGACCGTCGAGCGCTCCGCGTCGAGACCGCTGGCGAAGAGGATGGCCGCCAGGTCGAGCGTCGAGCTGCGCAGGTCGGCCGGGTCGTACTCGACGGTGATCGAATGCAGGTCGACGATGCAGAAGAACGCGTCGCCCGCCTCCTGCGTCTGAACGTACTGGCGGAAGCCGCCGCTGTAGTTGCCCAGGGTCTTTCGACCAGTGGGCTGGATACCGGAGAAGACGCGGGGCTTGTCGGCCATGGAGGGTGATTCTGCCTAAGCTGTGAACATGGCCGTGACCGGTGCACCCGAGCTCCTGATCGTCATGGGAGCGAATGCGTCTCCCGAGCAGGTGGACGACGTCGTCGCCCGCCTCGAAGAGGCCGGCTGCGGCGCCGTCGTCACTCCGGGCCGCGAGGCGACCGTGATCGGCGCCATCGGGGAGCGCGAGCTGCTCGCCGCGCTGCCGCTCGAGGGCTACGCCGGCGTCGAGCAGGTGCTGCCGATCCTCAAACCGTACAAGCTCGTCTCGCGCGAGCTCTCGCCCGATCCGACGGTGATCGAGGCCCGCGGCCGGCGCATCGGCGACGGCTACTTCGGCTTCATCGCCGGCCCGTGCAGCGTCGAGAGCCGCGAGCAGACCCTCGAGACCGCGCGTGCCGTCGCCGCCGCCGGCGTGTCGATGCTGCGCGGCGGCGCGTTCAAGCCGCGCACCTCGCCGTACGCATTCCAGGGCCTGGGCGAGGAGGCGCTCGAGATCCTCATGGAGGCACGCGAGGAGACCGGCCTGCCGATCGTCACCGAGCTGATGGATCCGCGCCACGTCGAGCAGGTCGTCGACGCGACCGACGTCATCCAGATCGGCGCGCGCAACATGGCGAACTTCTCGCTCCTCGCCGAGGTCGGGCGCGCGCGCAAGCCGGTGCTCCTGAAGCGCGGCCTCTCCGCGACGGTCGAGGACCTCCTGATGGCGGCGGAGTACATCGTCAAGGAGGGGAACTCCGAGGTGATCCTGTGCGAGCGCGGGATCAAGACCTTCGAGACGTCGACGCGCTTCACGCTCGACATCAGCGCCGTCCCCGTCCTGAAGATGGAGACGCACCTGCCGGTGATCGTCGACCCGTCGCATCCGGCCGGTCGCCGCGACCTCGTGCTGCCGCTCGCGCGCGCCGCCGTCGCCGCCGGCGCCGACGGGATCATCGTCGAGACCCACCCGCGCCCCGAAGAGGCCCTCTCCGACGGGCCGCAGCAGATTCCGACCGCCGACTTCCCCGATTTCGCGGCAGAGATCCGCGCGCTCGTGTCCCTCATGGGACGCACGATCGGGTAGCGGTGCGCATCGAGCCGGCAACGGCCGTCGTCGGCCACGTCGCCGTGCCCGGCGACAAGTCCATCTCCCACCGCGCGGTGCTGCTCGGCGCGGTCGGGGAGGGCGACACGCACGTGCGCGGCTTCGGCCGTGCCGGCGACACGCAGGCATCGATCGACGCGGTGCGCGCGCTCGGCATCGAGGTCGAGGATCTCGCCGACGACGAGCTGATCGTGCACGGCGGCGAGCTGCGCTCCGGCTCGGTCGACTGCGCGAACGCGGGCACGCTCATGCGACTCCTGATGGGGATGCTCTCCGGCCGCGACGGGATCTACGTGCTGACGGGCGACGAGTCGCTGTCGTCGCGGCCGATGGAGCGCGTCGCCGATCCGCTGCGCCGCATGGGCGCACGCATCGACACGAACGAAGGGCACGCGCCGGTGGAGATCGAGGGCTCGTCCCTGCTCGCAATCGACTACGAGCTCCCGGTCGCGAGCGCGCAGGTGAAGTCCGCGATCCTCCTCGCCGGGCTGAGCGCCGGGGGCACGACGACCGTGGTCGAGCCCGTGCCGACGCGCGACCACACCGAGCTGATGCTCGAGGCTGGCGGGGCGCAGATCACACGCCGGCCGACGTCGGCAACCGTGCAAGCCTCGACGCTGCGACTCGGCGACGTGGACGTCCCCGGCGACTTCTCGTCCGCGGCGCCGCTCCTCGTCGCCGCTGCGCTCGTCCCCGGAAGCGATCTGACCGTCCACGGCGTCGGCCTCAACCCGCGCCGCACGGGGCTGCTCGAGGTGCTGAAGCGCATGGGCGTCCGCGTGTCCATCTTCAACCGGCGCAAGTTTGGACGCGAGCTCGTCGGCGACGTGCAGGTGCAGCACGGCGAGCTCTCGGCCACCGAGATCGGCGCGAACGAGGTCCCGCTGCTCGTGGACGAGCTTCCGCTCGTTGCGCTCCTGGCCGCGTCCGCGCACGGCGAGACGATCGTCCGCGGCGCGGCCGAGCTGCGCGTGAAGGAGAGCGACCGCATCGAGGCCGTCACCGACCTCCTGCGCGCGACCGGCGCGCACGTCAAGTCACGCAAGGACGGCTGGGCGATCACCGGCGTCCCGACGCGTCTTCGCGGTGGCAACGTCGAGGCGCGCGGCGACCACCGCATCGCCATGCTCGGCGCCGTCGTCGGGCTGGCGTCCAGGGAGGGCGTGGACATCGAGGACGCGGAGACGGTCGCTATAAGCTTCCCCGGCTTCTATGAGGTTCTGGACTCTCTGGTGAGACGATGATCGTCGCAATCGACGGGCCGGCAGGCGCAGGCAAGAGCACGGTTGCGCGGGCCCTCGCGGAGCGGCTCGGCTTCCGCTACCTCGATACGGGGGCGATGTACCGCGCGGTGACGTGGCTCGCGATGAAGCGCGGCGTCGATCTCGGCGATGCCAACGCACTCGCCGAGCTCGCGCGCGCCGAGCAAGTGACGTTCGACGGGGACGAGCGCGTCTGGATCGCGGGCACCGACGTGACATCGTCGATCCGCGGCGCGCGCATCGACCGAATGGTTCCCGTCGTCGCGCGGCACCCGCCCGTGCGCGAGGTCATGCGCGAGCGGCAGCGCCAGCTCGGCAAGGACGGCGACGTCGTCATCGAGGGACGCGACATCGGCACCGTCGTCGCGCCGAACGCCGAAGTGAAGATCTATCTCACCGCCGACCGCGCCGAGCGCGCGAAGCGGCGCAGCGCGGAGCGGCCCGGCATCGGCGCCGACGCGCTCGCCACCGACCTGCGCGTGCGCGACGAGAAGGACGCGGAGCGCATGCAGCCTGCCTCGGACGCGCAGGAGATCGACACGACGAACCTCCAGGTCGAGGACGTCGTCGAGCGCATCGAGGCGCTCGTGCGCGCGCGTACCGCGGTTTGAACTCCGTCGAGTTCAACTGGAAGTGGGGGCGCGTCGTCATGGGCGGCCCGACAGCACTCATGACGAGGCTGCACGTGTACGGCAAGGATCGCATGCCGCGCAAGGGCGGCCTCGTCGTCGCGATGAACCACTTCTCGTGGGCCGACATCCCCGCGTACGGCTGGGCGACGCCGCGGCCGCTGTACTACCTCGCGAAGGCGGAAGCACACGACGTGCCGGTCGCGGGCGCGTACTTGCGGCTATTCGGGTCGTTCGCGGTCCGGCGCGGCGAGTCCGACCGGGAGGCGGTGCGGCGCATGCGCGAGATCGTTCGCGGGGGAGAGGCGCTCGGCGTGTTCGCCGAGGGCACGCGGCAGCGCTCCGGCGTGCCCGGCCCCGTGCAGCCGGGCGCGGCGATGGTGGCGCTGAACGAGCACGTGCCGGTCGTCTGCGGCGCGATCCACGGGTCGCAGACCTGGAAGATCGGCAACTTCGCGCCCGTGTCGATCGTGTGGGGGGAGCCGATGCGGTTCGAGGGTCTGCCCAGCGGGTCGAAGGGCTACCGCGAGGCGTCGGAGCAGATCCAGGCCGAGCTGTACCGGCTCTGGTCGTGGCTCGTCGAGCTGCACGCGGCCGGGCGTCCGCGTGACGTCACACTTCCCTAGTGGCGACTGACACCGGCCTCCTCGGCACCGTCGCGATCGTCGGCTTCCCGAACGTGGGCAAGTCGACGCTCGTCAACCGCCTCACGGGCACCCGTGCGGCCGTCGTCCACGAGACGTCGGGCGTCACGCGCGACCGCAAGGAGCTCGTCTGCGAATGGACGGGCCGGCGGTTCCTCCTCGTCGACACCGGCGGTGTCGACATCGCCGACGTGACGCCGATCACCCGGTCGATCGCGCAACAGGCGCGCGAGGCCGTCGCGGAAGCCGACCTCGTCCTGTTCGTCGTCGACGCGAAGCTCGGGATCACTCCCGGCGACGAAGAAGTCGCGCAGATCCTGCGCGAGTCGCACAAGCCGATCCTGCTGCTCGCGAACAAGATCGACGACCCGCGCCAGGATTCGCTCGCGTTCGAGCTGCACAAGCTCGGCCTCGGCGACCCGATCCCGATCTCCGCGCTCCACGGCCACGGTGCGGGCGACCTCCTCGATGAGATCGTGCGCTATCTCGAGTCGCACGACGCCGCTCCGCGCGAGGAGTTCCCGCCGGAGGCGATCCGCGTCGCCATCCTCGGCCGTCCGAATGTGGGCAAGTCGAGCCTCGTCAACGCGCTGCTCGGGCGCGAGCGCGTGATCGTCTCCGAGATCCCGGGGACGACGCGCGACTCGATCGACACCGTCCTGCAGCGCGGCGACCGCACGTTCGTGCTCGTCGACACCGCCGGGCTGCGCCGCAAACGCAAGCACCGCCAGGGCATCGAGTATTACTCGGAGCTGCGCGCGCTCGAGGCGGCGGAGCGTGCGGACGTCGGGCTCGTTCTCATCGACTCGACGCAGGGCGTCGTCGAGCAGGATCTCGCCATCGCAGACGTTTCGCGCAAGGCCGACTGCTCGACGCTCATCGTCCTCTCCAAGTGGGACGAGACGACCGTCCGCATCGAAGACGTGCGCAAGCGGCTTCGCCGCCGGCTGCGCCAGCGTCCGACGTTCATCGCCGTCTCGGCGCAGAGCGGCCGCGGTCTCGAGCGCCTGCTCGACACCGTCGCCGAGCTCTTCGACAAGCACACGTCGCGCATCCCGACGGTGGAGCTGAACAAGGCGCTGGCCGAGCTGAGCGAGGCGCGCCAGCCGCCGTCGCGCGCCGGCAAGCGGCTGAACCTCCTGTACGGCACACAGGTGCACGAACGGCCGCCGCGCCTCCGCATCTACGTGAACGATCCGGGGCTCGTCACGCGCGACTACGGGTTCTGGGTCGAGAACGAGCTGCGCGAGCGCTTCGGCCTCGACGGCGTCCCCGTATCGATCGACTTCGTTCGCCGGTCGTGAGATTCTTAGTCGTCGGAGCGGGATCGTGGGGGACCGCGTTCACGCGGGTGCTGCTCGATCGCGGCCACGACGTCGTGCTCGCGTGCCACACGGAGGAGCAGGCGCGGGCGATCGCGGAGACGGGACGGAATCCGCGCTACCTGCAGAAGGTCGACCTGCGTCCGGCGGAGACGGTCGCGCTCGCGAATGCGCCCGCCGACGTGGACGTCGTCGTCGTCGCGGTCCCGAGCGTCGCGTTCGCCGACGTCGTCGCCGCGCTCCCGGGCGACGCGCCGATCCTCAGCCTGACGAAGGGCCTCGATCCCGCCACCGGCGAGCGGCTCTCGACGCGCGTGCGCGGGCGCGGCGTCGCCGTCCTCTCCGGCCCGAACATGGCGGAGGAGATCGCGGTCGGGCTGCCGACGGCGGCCGTGATCGCGAGCGAGGACGGCTTCCTCGCCGGGCAGCTGCAGCACGCGATCAACTCCACCGTCTTCCGCGCGTACGTGAACCCGGACGTGATCGGCGTCGAGCTGTCCGCGGCGGCGAAGAACGTCATCGCGCTCGCCGCCGGAGCCGTCGACGGGCTCGACCTCGGCGACAACGGCAAGGCGGCGCTGATCACGCGCGGCCTCGTCGAGATGGCGCGCCTCGGCGACGCGTTCGGCGCCCGCAGCGAGACGTTCTCCGGCCTCGCTGGCATGGGCGACCTCATCGTCACGTGCTGGAGCCGCCACGGACGCAACCGGCGCGCAGGCGAGCTGATCGCGCAGGGCGTCGCCCCCGCCGACGCGGTCGCCGAGATCGGGCAGACGGTGGAGGGGATCACGACCGCGCCCGTGCTGCTCGAGCTCTCGCGGCGGGTCGGCGTGGAGCTGCCGATCACGGAGGGCGTCTCGGCCGTGTTGTCCGGTCAGAGTCTCGCGGAGCTGGCGGGCCGCCTGATGGGTCGTCAGCCGACCGAGGAATAATGTCGGCTAGCGTGCCGCCCATGCCAAAGCGCTCCTTCTCCTTCACCTCCGAGTCGGTCACCGAGGGTCACCCGGACAAGATCGCCGACCAGATCTCCGACTCCGTTCTCGACGCCGTCCTCGCGCAGGATCCCAATGCGCGCGTCGCGTGCGAGACGTTCATCACGACGGGCTTCGTCATCGTCGGCGGCGAGATGTCGACGGATTCGTACGTCGACATTCCTCAGATCGTGCGCAAGCGGATCCGTGAGATCGGATACACGCGTGCGAAGTACGGGTTCGACGCAGAGACGTGCGGCGTCATGGTCTCCGTCGACGAGCAGTCGCCCGACATCGCGCAGGGCGTGGAGCAGTCGTACGAGACGCAGCGCGGCGACGACGACCCGCTCGACCGCGTCGGCGCCGGCGACCAGGGGATGATGTTCGGCTACGCGTCGAGCGAGACCGAGGAGCTGATGCCGCTGCCGATCATGCTTGCGCACCGGCTTGCGAAGCGGCTCGCCGCGGTCCGCAAGGCGGAGGAGCTCCTCTATCTGCGTCCGGACGGCAAGACGCAGGTGACGGTGCGCTACGAGGAGGACGAGCATGGGCACCGGCGCCCCGTCGAGATCGAGCGCGTCGTCATCTCGACGCAGCACCGCGAGGGGATCGACATCGAGATGCTGATGAAGCCGGACCTCATTGCGCACGTGCTCGAGCCGATCCTCCCGAAGGAGCTGTACGACCCGAGGCGCCTCGAGGCGAAGGACTTCTTCTATTGCAACCCGACCGGCAAGTTCGTCGTCGGCGGCCCGATGGGCGACGCCGGTTTGACGGGCCGCAAGATCATCGTCGACACCTACGGCGGCGCCGCGCCGCACGGCGGCGGCGCGTTCTCCGGCAAGGACCCGACGAAGGTCGACCGCTCGGCCGCATACGCCGCGCGTTATGTCGCGAAGAACGTCGTCGCCGCAGGCCTCGCCGACCGCTGCCAGATCCAGGTCGCGTACGCGATCGGTGTCGCGCATCCGATGTCGGTGCTCGTGGAGACGTTCGGGACGGAGAAGATTCCTGCGCTGCAGATCGAGGCGCTCGTCCAGGAGCATTTCGACCTGCGCCCGGCGGCGATCCTGCGCGACCTCGACCTGCGCCGGCCGATCTATGCGAAGACGGCGGCGTACGGCCACTTCGGCCGCGACGACGGCGACTTCACGTGGGAGCGCACCGACAAGGCCGACACGCTGCGCGCAGCCGCCGGGCTCGCGGCACCCGCTGCTGTCTGAGCACGTCCTCATAACCGGTGGCGCGGGCTTCATCGGCTCGCACCTCGCCGACGAGTTGCGCGCGAAGGGGGATCGTGTGCGTGTGCTGGACAGCCTCGTTCCGCAGGTGCACGAGGGCGCGGCCGGTGTCGAGCCGGACGTAGTCGGTGACGTTCGGGATCCCGCGGCGGTCAGGCGCGCGCTCGAAGGAGTGGATGCGGTCGTCCATCTGGCTGCGCGCGTCGGCGTCGGGCAGTCGATGTACGAGATGGCGGAGTACACGTCGGCGAACTCGGTCGGCACCGCCGTCCTCCTCGAGGCGCTCGCCGAGAAGCCGGTGCGCAAGCTCGTCGTCGCGTCGAGCATGAGCATCTACGGCGAGGGGCTGTACCGCGGCGGCGATCCGGGCGAGCGCACGCGCGAGCAGCTCGAGCGGCACGAGTGGGATTTCCCCCGGCTCGAGCCGCTGCCGACGCCGGAGACGAAGCGTCCTGCGCTCAGCTCCATCTACGCGTTGACGAAGTACGACCAGGAGCGCGCGTGCCTCGTCGCCGGCGCTGCCTATGGGATCCCGACGGTGGCGTTGCGGCTGTTCAACGTCTACGGCCCGGGTCAGGCGCTGTCGAACCCGTATACCGGTGTGCTCGCGATCTTCGCCGCACGGCTGCTGAACGATCGCGCGCCGCGCGTCTTCGAGGACGGCGAGCAGCGGCGCGACTTCGTCTCGGTGCACGACATCGCGCGTGCGTTCGCGCTCGCGCTCGAGCGCGACGGCGCGGACGGGCAGGCGGTGAACATCGGGAGCGGGGAGAGCATCACGGTGAACGCGCTCGCGGAGTTGCTCGCGCGCACGCTCGGCAAGGAGATTGCACCGGAGGTGACCGGCGAGTTCCGCGTCGGCGACATCCGGCATTGCTTCGCGGACGTGAGCCTCGCGCGCGAGACGCTCGGCTTCGAGCCGCAGGTGTCGCTCGCGGACGGGATCGCGGAGCTCGCCGGGTGGCTCGCAAGCCAGACCGCGGTCGACCGCGTGGACGAAGCGACGGCCGAGCTCGCCCGCCGCGGCCTCACCGGCTAGCGGCCGCCGCCACCACGACCGCCGCGTCCGTCACAAAGCCGTCGCACACACGTAACGGGGCCTGGCCCCGGACGTGGCCACGGGGGCCGAAGTGCCTGCTCAGCACCACAGGCCGGGGCCAGGCCCCGTTACGGAAGTGTCACGACGGGCGAACGAACAAGCCGGCGGCGGCTTTCTCGGAGATCGCGCGCTCGCCGCCGTTCAGGGAGATCGTGACCTCGTCGGCGGCCGGTTGCAGCGCGCGCACGACGATGCTCGTCCCCGGCACGAGGCCCTGGTCGTAGAACCAATGCAGGAGCTCGCCGTCGTGCTCCGCGAGCCGGATGATCGTCGCCTTCGTCCCGGGCTCGAGCGCCGCGAGCGGTGCGAGCTCCAGGTTCTCGGCCTGCTCCACCTCGGGGTCGACCGGCCAGCCGTGCGGGCACCGCTCCGGGTGGCCGAGCTTCTCGTCGATGCGCGCGACCATCTCGTCGTCGAACGTGTCGCCGAGCTCGTCCGCGCGCTCGTGCGCCTCGTAGCCGGTGTAGCCCATGAAGTCGGTGAGGAGCCGCTCGATGATGCGGTGCTTGCGGACGACGCGCTCGGCGCGCTCGCGCCCCGTCTCGGTGAGGAGCGCCTCCTTGCGGGCGCCGCGCTCGATCAGCCCCTCGGCCTCGAGCCGCTTCAGCATCTCGCCGGCGGACGCCCGCGAGACGTGGAGCATCTCCGCCACGCGCGACGCCAAAGGCGGAGAGCCGGCCCCGCGCGGCGTGTACTCGCCGATCGGGAACGCGAGGAAGTAGATCGTCTCCAGGTACTCGTCGACGGAGTGGCCTTGAGCCATCTGGCTATATTGCCCGACAGTCGCTGTAAGGCCTCCCTTACACCATGAGCACCGGACACATCCTCCTCCTCGGCGCGATCGCCGGATCGACGATCTTCCTCGGCCTGCCGATGAGCCGCGTGCGGTCCCTGAGCGCGAACGCCCGGGCCGGCCTGTCCGCTCTCGCCACCGGAATCCTCGTCTTCCTGCTCTGGGACGTGCTGACGAACGCCGTCGACCCGATCGACTCGGCACTCCACGCGCACCACTGGGGCCGCTTCGGCGAGCTCGCCGCCCTCGGCGCCGCCGGCTTCACCGCCGGCCTCATGAGCCTCGTCTACTACGACGCCTGGATGAAGCGCCGCGCCAACCGCCGCGCGACGACGCTCGTCGGCCCGGGAGCCGCCGCCGTGGACGAGTTCACGCACCGCGGCCACTTCGATCTCACGACACCCGCGGTCCGGCTTGCGTTCCTCATCTCGATCGGCATCGGCGTGCACAACTTCGGCGAGGGCCTCGCGATCGGCCAGGCAGCCGCAGCGAACGAGATCAGCCTCGCCGTGACGCTGATCATCGGCTTCGGCCTGCACAACGCGACCGAGGGCTTCGGCATCTGCGGACCGCTCACCGGCGAGGGCATCCGCCCGAGCTGGCGCCTGCTCGCAATCCTCGGCCTCATCGGCGGCGTTCCGACGTTCCTCGGCACGGTCGTCGGCCAGGCGTGGACGAGCGCCGCAGTCTCAGTCGTCTTCTTCACCATCGCGGGCGGATCGATCCTCTACGTCGTGCAGGAGCTTTTCGCGGTCAACCGCAAGTACGGCAATCCGGTGCTGATCACGTGGCTCATGCTCGCCGGGATCCTCGCCGGCTTCGGCACCGACTTCATCGTCACCGCCGCCGGTGTCTAGGTCGACCTGACCCACGGCTAGGCTCGATCGGTGAGCCGCTACGCCTCCGTCTACCCGCTCGTCACCGCCCGCGCCGTCGCGCGGCCGTTCACGTACGAGGTCCCGGCAGACACCGCGAAAGGCGATGTCGTCGAAGTGCGCTTCGGCAACGCGCGCCGCCGCGGCATCGTCACCGAGGTCGACGTCGAGCGTCCCGAAGGAGTGGACGCCGCCGCGATCGAGCGTGTCGCCGAGACGCTGCCGCCTGCGCTCGTCGATCTCGCGCTCTGGATCGCGGACTACTACGGCTCCACGCCGGCGCGCGCACTCGGGCTCGTCGCCCCGTCGTATCCGAAACGCCGCGGCGAGCGGCGCACCGTCGGCCACGCGATCGAGGCCGAGGCGGCGCCGACGCAGTTGTCGCCGCCACAGGAGGCGGCGCTCGGCCGCATCGAGGCGTTGATGGACGCCGGCGGCGGCAACGTCCTCCTGTGGGGCTCGACCGGCAGCGGCAAGACGGAGGTGTACATCCGCGCGTGCCAGGCCGCGCTCCGCCGCGGCCGCGGCGCGATCGTGCTCGTGCCGGAGATCGCGCTCACGCCGCAGGCGCTCGGCCGCTTCCGCGAGCGGTTCGGTGATCGCGTCGCCGTGCTCCACTCGGGGCTGAGCGAGGCGGAGCGGCGCGACGAGCGCGAGCGCATCGCATCCGGCGAGGCGCCGGTCGTCATCGGTGCGCGCTCGGCCGTCTTCGCACCGGTCGCGTCGCTCGGCGTCATCTGCGTGGACGAGGAGCACGACGCGTCGTACAAGCAGGACTCCGATCCACGGTACGACGCGCGCACGGTTGCGGCGAAGCGCGCCGCGCTCGAAGGTGCGGTCGCCGTGTTCGGGTCGGCGACGCCGCGGCCGGAGTCGTGGCAATCGCTCGAGCGACTCGAGCTGGGCGGACGGCTCGCCGCGCCGATGCCGTCGGTGCGCGTCGTCGACCTCCGGCGGCAGGCGGGCTATCCGCTGTCGGCGCCGCTCCTCGCCGAGCTGGGCAAGATCGTCGAGAGCAACGGCAAGGCGATCCTTCTCCTGAATCGCCGCGGCGTCGCGCCCGCGGTGCATTGCCGCGCATGCGGCGCGACGCGACGCTGCCCGAACTGCGACGTGGCGCTCACGCTGCACGGTGACGCCGCGCTGCACTGCCACCACTGCGGACGGATGGAGACGATGGGGGAGACGTGCCCCGCGTGCGGATCGTCCGAGCTCGCGCGCATCGGCGCCGGCACGCAGCGGCTCGAGCGCGAGCTGGCGAAGCATCTGCCCGAGCTCGAGGTCATCCGGCTCGACGCCGATGTGGACGACGTCCGGGAGCCGCTCGAGCGGTTCGCGCGCGCGAAGCGCGCCGTCCTCGTCGGCACACAGATGGTGGCGAAGGGTCATCACTTCGCGGGCGTCGAGCTCGCCGCCGTCGTCGACGCCGACACCGGGCTCGGGATGCCGGACTTCCGTGCTGAGGAGCGGACGTTCCAGCTCCTGACGCAGCTCGCCGGCCGCAGCGGCCGCGACGCGCCCGGCCGCGTGCTCGTGCAGACGTTCCAGCCCGACGCGCGCGCGATCGCGCACGCCGCGCGCCACGACGTGTCCGGCTTCCTGACGGAGGAGCTCGAGCGACGACGCGAGCTCGGCTATCCGCCGTTCACGCACCTCGTGCGCATCGTCGTCACCGGGCCGGAGCAGGACGACACCGTGCGCGCGCTCGAAGAGCTGAAGGCAGGCCTCGCGGGCCACGAGCTCCTCGGCCCGGCGCCGTTGCTGCGGCTGCGCGGCAAGCATCGTGCGCAGCTCGTCGCGAAGACCGACCGGCCGCGTGCGCTCGCGGCGAGGGCTGCAGCGCTCCTATCCGCAGCGGCTCCGGCGATGCGGCGCGCCGGGCTGAGCGTCGTGGTCGACGTGGACCCGCAGAGCCTCTAATCTCCTGCCGCATGAAGGACTTCAAGACGTTCCTCCTGCGCGGGAACCTCGTCGACCTCGCCGTGGCGGTCGTCCTCGGTGTCGCGTTCGGCGCCGTCGTCAAGGCGCTCGTCAGCGACATCGTCACGCCACTGATTGCCGCGATCGGGGGCAAGCCGGACTTCTCGACGTTGAGCTTCACGATCAATCACAGTCGCTTCGCGTACGGCGACTTCATCAACGCGCTGCTGGCGTTCGTCGTCATCGCCGCCGTCATCTTCTTCCTCGTCGTCAAGCCGGTGAACGCGCTGCTCGCGCGGCGGCAGAAGGACGAGCCGACGACGAGGCCGTGCCCGCATTGTCTGAGCGAGATCCCGCTGGCGGCGAGCGTGTGCTCGTTCTGTACTAGGGACGTTCAGCGGGCCAGCGCCTGAGAATCCACTCGGCGTCGAGCGGCTCGCGCTCGTAGCGGCGCCCGTTGATCCGCACGAAGTCGCGCGTGCGCGGATCCATGGGCAGGCGCGCCTCGGCGGGGAAATACCGGTTGTGCCGGGCGATGAGCTCGTTGATCTCGGAGAAGTCCCACTCGCGTGCGACGCGGGGCCAATCGGCGGGATCGGTCTCGCGCCACGCGGCGTCCAGTTGTCTTTCGTGCTGGTCGAGCGCGTCCTCGATCGCGCGCAGCCGGCGCATCCACACGAGCGGCCCGCCGAGTGCTCGGATGCCCGATTCGGCGTCGGGCCGGAAGTTGCGCAGCCGCTGCCGCAGAGGCTTTCCCTTGACCGGGCTCTCGGCGAGATCCGCTTCGAGCACGCGCCGCTCCTCCCGGTCGCGCGACGTCTCGGGACGGATCGCACCTTGGCTCATGATGTCCTTCAACTCGCGCGGATCCACGTCGTTAGTGTGCCGTCTGCATGGCCAAGGTCGAAGGGGAAGTCGTCGAGGAGGAACTGGACGCCGAGAACGAGGCGCGACGTCGGCTTGCCCTCGCGCAGATCCGGCAGTACCCGGACGTCGCGCTCAAGATGGCCGCGCGGCCGGTGGATCTTTTCGACGACGAGCTGCGCAGCCTCGTCGAGCGGATGAAGCGGCTCATGCGCGACGCGCACGGGATCGGGCTCGCCGCCAACCAGGTCGGGACCGTGCAGCGCCTGTTCGTCTTCACGCCGAGCAAGGACGTCGTCGCCGCTGTGGTCAATCCGGAGATCGTCGAGCGCAGCGACGAAGCCGACGTCGCGGAGGAGGGTTGCCTCTCCATCCAGGGCGTGCTCGTCCCGATCGAGCGGCCGATCTCCATCACGCTCGCCGGCAAGGACGAGAACGGCGAGGACGTGCGCTTCGAGCTGGACGACATCTTTGCCCGCGCTGCGCAGCACGAGGTCGACCATCTCGACGGCGTGCTGATCATCGACCGGACGACGCCGGAAGCGCGCCGCGAGGCGCTCGCGCTGCTGCGCCCGCGCATCGTCATTTCCTAGTGGCCCCAATCGCGGTCGCGGCGACCGCGCCCTTCGGCGCGGACGTGCTCGAGCGTCTCGCCGCGGAGCACGAGGTCGTGCAGTTACTGACGCGCCCGGATGCGCCCCGCGGCCGCGGGCGAAAGCTCGCGCCGTCGCCGGCGAAGGAGACGGCGGAGCGGCTCGGCATTCCCGTCGTGCACGAGCGCGACGAACTCGCCGCCGGCACCGTCGTTGTGTGCGCCTACGGGCTGCTCATTCCGGAATCGCTGCTGTCGCGTGCGCTGTGGCTGAACGTGCACCCCTCGCTCTTGCCGCGGTGGCGCGGAGCGGCTCCGGTGGAGCGCGCGATCATGGCCGGCGACACGACAACGGGCGTCACCATTCATCAGACGACGAAGGCGCTCGACGCGGGACCGATCGCCGCGCAGGAGGCGTTCGCAATCGGCCCGGAGGACGACGCCGGCGTCGTGTACGCGCGGGCAGCCGAGGTCGCGGCGCGGCTGCTCGACGGCGTCCTCGAGCATCCGGTGTTCACGCCGCAGCCGGAAGCGGACGTGACCTACGCGGAGAAGATCACGGCGGCCGACCGCGAGCTCGATCCGTCAAGGCCGGCGACGGAGCTCGTCGATCGCGTCCGTGCGCTGTCGCCGCACATCGGTGCACGGCTCGGCGATCTCGTCGTCTGGAAGGCCCGCGCGGACGGCGGCGCGTTCGTTCCGGTCGACGTCCAGCCCGCCGGCGGCCGGCGCATGGACTACGAGGCGTATCTCCGTGGCCGACGTTAGCCCGGCGCGGCGCGCCGCGTACGAAGTCCTCTTACGCGTGTTCGAACAGGAGGCGTACGCCGACCGTGCGTTCCGCACGGCGGCGAACGGTCTCGACGAGCGCGAGCGCGGGTTCGCCCAGCGGCTCGCATACGGCGCCGTCCAGCGCGTCCGCACGCTCGACCACGCGATCGAGACGCTCGGCAAGCGGCCGGTGCGCAAGCTCGACCCGCCGGTCCGCGCGGCCCTCCGCCTTGGTGCGTACCAGCTGGGGTACACCGAGACCGCGCCCCATGCGGCCGCGAACGAGTCGGTCGAGCTCGTGCGCCGCGCCCGCCTCGAGCGCGCAGTCCCGTTCACGAACGCGGTCATGCGCCGCCTCACCGCCGGCATGCAGGGGCTGCTCGATGCGCTCCCCGACGGCGCACTGAAGGAGTCGTATCCCGACTGGATCGCCGACATCTGGACGCGGGACTTCGGCGCCGACGAGGCGCTCGCGCTCATGCGCGCACAGAACGAGCCGCTGGAGACCGTCGTGCGCCTCGTCCGCGGTGACCCTCCCGGAGAACCAACTGATATCCCGGGCGCATATCGCGTCGAGCGCGTGGACGACCTGGCGGTCGCCGAGGGGCGCATCTGGCCGCAGAGCCGTGGCTCGCAGCTGGCCGGCCTCGTCGTCGGCTCGCAGGAGGGCGAGCGCGTGCTCGACCTGTGCGCAGCCCCCGGCGGAAAGGCGACGCAGCAGCGCGGCGACGTGACCGCGGTCGAGATCGACCCCCATCGTGCGAGCGAGCTCCGGGAGAACGCGGCGCGGCTCGGTGCGACGAACGTCCACGTCGTCGAGGCGGACGCCACCGCGCTCTCGCCGGAGCTGACCGGCTATGACCGCGCGCTCGTGGACGCGCCCTGCTCCGGCCTCGGCGTTCTCGCGGCACGGCCCGACCTGCGCTGGCGCGCTCATCCGCTGCCCGAGCTCCAGCTCGCCCTCCTGCGATCGGCAGCCGAGCGCGTGCGGCCCGGCGGGACGATCGTCTACTCCGTCTGCACGATGAACGCGGACGAGAACGAGGCCGTCGTCGAGGCGAGCGGGCTCACCGTTTCGCCGCTCGGGGAGGAGTGGCCGCAGTTCGCCCATCCCCGGCGGCCGGAGTTCCTCCTGACGCTTCCGTATGAGCACGGTACGAGTGGCTTCTTCATTGCCCGCCTGACCGCTTAGAGTCGCCCCATGGGCTGGCAGGAGTGGGTGCGGACGGTCGAGATCGAGCCGTCGCTCTACGCCGCTGACTTCTCGCGGCTGGGAGACGAGGTCGAGATTCTTCTGCGCGCGGGCGTGCGCGTCTTCCACTTCGACGTGGGGGACGGCCACTTCGTCGAGCCGATCACGATAGGCCCGATCGTCCTGCGCTCGATCGCGCCGGTCGTGCACGCGATGGACGGCGCGATGGACTGCCACCTCATGGTCGACAACCCGGTGCGCCACTTCCCGCAGATCGCGCAGGCGGGCGGCGACAGCGTGACGTTCCACTACGAGGCGGTCGACGACGTCCCGGCGACGATCGCTGTCGCGCGTGAGCACGGGCTGCAGGCCGGCGTCGCGTTCAATCCCGAGACCGAGCCCGAGGACGTGGCGAAGGTCGCAGGCGGCGCGGACATCGTCCTGTGCATGAGCATCCACCCGGGTTACTCCGGGCAGGAGTTCATGGAGGGCTCGCTCGAGCGCATCGCGCGCACGCGCGCCGCGCTTCCCGAGTCGGTGCACGTGCAGGTCGACGGTGGCATCGACAACGACAACGTGCGGGCCGCCTACGACGCCGGAGCGACGCTCCTCGTCGCGGGCAGCGCGATCTTCGGGCGGGAAGACCTGCCGCGGTCGTACCGGCGCCTGGTACAAGCACTGGCGTGAACTTCATGCAGCGGGCGCTCGAGCTCGCGGAGCGCGGCCGGGGAAAGGTGCGGGACCATCCGCTCGTCGGCGCGGTCGTCGTCGGCGGCGGCGAACTCGTCGGCGAGGGCTGGTACGAGTACGACGCAGTCGACCATGCGGAGACCGTTGCGCTCGCGCAGGCCGGTGAGCGCGCACGCGGTGCGACGCTGTATGTGACGCTTGAGCCGTGCGCGCATCACGGGCGCACGCCGCCGTGCGCCGATGCGGTGCTTGCAGCGGGCGTTGCGCGCGTCGTCGTCGGCGCGCTCGATCCGAATCCGAAGGCTGCGGGCGGAGTCGCGCGGCTGCGCGCGTCCGGCGTCGAGGTCGAGGTCGTCGACAGCGTCGAGGCACGTCGGCAGAACGAGGCCTGGCGCACGTGGGCGGCGCTCGGCCGTCCGCACGTGACGCTGAAGTTCGCGGTCACGCTCGACGGACGGGTGACCGTTCCCGGGCGGCGTTGGGTGTCGGGCGAGGAGTCGCGCCGCCTCGTGCACGAGCTGCGCGCGTCGGTGGACGCAGTCGCAGTCGGGATGGGGACGGTGCGCGCCGACGACCCGCGGCTCGACGCGCGCGACGTCGGCGCGACGAAGCAGCCGCGCCGGCTCGCGTTCGGGCACGGCCAAGCCGGCGAGCTCGAGCTGCGCAGCGGCCCACTGGAGGACGAGCTGCGGGCACTCGCGGTCGAGGGCGTGCAGTCGCTCCTGCTCGAGGGCGGCCCGACTCTCGCGACCGCATTCCTCGCCGCGGGCCTCGTGGACAAGTTGATGCTCTTCGTCGCGCCCGTCGTCGCGGGCAGCGGCGCACGGTTCGTCGACGACCTCGGCGCCCGTGTTGGCGTCACCGACATGACGGCGCGCGTCGTCGGCGACGACGTTCTCCTCGAGGGCTATCTGCGCGAGGCGTGAAAGGAGGGGGCGGTGGTGGCCGCCCCCTCCTTCGCGTCCGCAGGGAGTCGCTGCTGCGGACTCCGCGACCGGCGAGCCCGATCGCAGCCCTGGGCGAGGACAACTCCCGGCTGTTGTTCTCGTAGCTTCGATCCGCACGCGCCGCGCGTCTGTACCGAGGGCCGCTGAACCGTGTGCGGGAAAGCCGCAGCTACTTTGTGCACATGTTCACGGGGATCGTTCGCGAGCGCGGCCGCGTCGTCTCCTTCGACGGCTCACGACTGGTCGTCGCGGCCGAAACCGGGGCCGAGATCGGCGACTCCGTGGCGGTCGCCGGTGTCTGCCTGACGGTTGCGGAGGGTGGTGAGGGAACCCTTGCGTTCGACGTCGTCGGCGAAACGATCGAGCGCTCGACGCTCGGCGGGCTTGCAGCGGGAGACGAGGTGAACGTCGAGCCCGCGCTGCGCGCCGGCGAGCCGATGGGCGGGCACATCGTGCAAGGGCACGTCGACGGCGTCGGCTCGTTCCGCGGGATCGCTGATGGGCTCACGTGGTTCGACGCTCCGCCGGACGTCCTCCGCTACTGCGTCGAGAAGGGCTCGATCACGGTGGACGGGACGTCGCTCACGGTCGCCGGGCTCGACGACGGCGGCTTCGCCGTCGCGCTCGTCCCGCACACCCTCGAGGCGACGACGCTCGGCGCGCTCGAGCCGGGCGACGCGGTCAACCTCGAGGTCGACGTGATCGCCAAGTACGTCGAGCGGCTTACGATGCAGAGATGACCTTCGCGTCCGTGGAGGAGGGGATCGAGGACATCCGCGCCGGGCGGATGGTGGTCGTCGTCGACGCCGCCGACCGCGAGAACGAGGGCGACCTGACCATCGCCGCGCAGTTCGCGACGCCGGAGGCGATCAACTTCATGGCGAAGGAGGGGCGCGGTCTCATCTGTCTCGGCCTCACCGGCGAGCGATGCGACGCGCTCGGCCTGCGCATGATGACCGAGCGCAACGAGACGCCGTACGGCACCGCGTTCACCGTCTCGATCGAGGCGCGCGAGGGAATCTCGACCGGCATCTCCGCGCAGGACCGTGCGCGCACGATCCAGGTCGCGATCGATCCCTCGAAGGACAGCTCCGACCTCGTGCAGCCAGGCCACGTGTTCCCGCTCCGTGCGCGCGACGGCGGTGTCCTCCAGCGCGCCGGCCAGACGGAGGCGGCCGTCGATCTTGCGCGGCTCGCGGGGCTCATCCCCGCCGGCGTGATCTGCGAGGTGATGAAGGACGACGGCACGATGGCGCGCGTTCCCGACCTGATCGAGTTCTGCGCGCGACACGACATGAAGCTCGTGACCGTGGCCGACCTCATCGAGTACCGGCGCCGGCACGAGAAGCTCGTCGACCGCGAGATCACCGTCCGGCTCCCGACCGCCTACGGCGACTTCGACGCGGTGCTGTTCAGAGAGACGCTCACCGGCAAGCAGCACGTCGCGCTCGTGCACGGCGACGTCGACGGCGAGGAGAACGTGCTCGTGCGCGTGCACTCGGAATGCCTCACCGGCGACGTCTTCCACTCGCTTCGCTGCGACTGCGGCGAGCAGCTCGACGCGGCGATGAAGCTCATCGCCGACGAGCAGCGCGGCGTCCTCCTGTACATGGCGCAGGAGGGTCGCGGGATCGGGCTGCTGAACAAGTTGAAGGCCTACGAGCTGCAGGAAGGCGGCCTCGACACGGTCGACGCCAACCTCGCGCTCGGCTTCGCCGCCGACGAGCGGGAGTGGGGGATCGGCAACCAGATCCTCAGCGAGCTCGGCCTCACGACCATTCGATTGCTGACGAACAACCCGAAGAAGGTGTCCGGGCTGCAGGCGTTCGGGCTGGAGGTGACCGAGCAGGTCCCGATCGAGATGCAGCCCCATCCGGAGAACCGGCGGTATCTGGCCGCCAAGCGGGATAAGCTCGGCCACGGCCTGCACCATCAGGGACTGCGGTTCGAGGAGGACGAGTGAGCGACGAGAGCGGCGAGCACTGGCCCGGCGAACAACTCGTCGCGGCCGAAGTCGAGGTCGAGGAGGAGGAGGAGGAGGAGGTCGAGGTTCGGGAGGACGACACCGGCGAGGAGCCGGTGGTCGCCGAGGAGCCGGAGCAGCTCGCGGGCCATGCGCCCGGCGCGCTCGACCTTCCGGACGGGCTCGACGTCGTCGAGGGCTCACCGCACGGGACGCGGAAGCGCATCGCGATCGTGCTCTCCCGTTTCAACGGCGACGTCACGAACCGGCTGCTCGAGTCGGCGCTCGCGGAGATCGAGCGAGCCGGGATCGAGCGCGAGCACGTGACGGTGATGCCGGTGCCGGGAGCGTTCGAGCTGCCCCTCGGCGCCATGGCCCTGGCGAAGACCCGCCGCTACGTCGCGATCGTCGCGCTCGGCTGCGTCATCCGGGGCGAGACGGCCCACTTCGAGTACGTCGCCGGCGAGGCGGCGTCGGGCCTCCAGCTCGCCGCCCTCGAGACCGGCGTCCCGGTCGCATTCGGGGTCCTCACGACGAACACGCTCGAGCAGGCGATGGCCCGTGCGGACAAGGGCGCAGAAGCCGTGCGCACCGCGCTCGAGATGGCCGATCTCTTCAACCAGCTGCGCGCGACTGCCAAAGCTTCGTAGCCGCTACACTGCCCCGCCGATGTCGAAGGTCTGCTCAATCTGTGGGAAGAAGCCGGGGTTCGGGAACCACCGGAGCCATTCGATGGTTGCGACGAAGCGCCGCTTCGACCCGAACCTGCAGCACGTCCGCATGATCCTGAACGGGAAGGCGACGCGGGCATACGTCTGCACGCGCTGCCTCAAGGCCGGCAAAGTCCAAAAAGCCGTCTAGCGGCGCCGCAACCCTCAGCGTCCGCGGGTCGTCCAACCCGCTGGTGCAGGCGGTGTCCCCCTCTCCTCTCGGCCGGATCACGATCGCGAACGCGGCGATCGAGCACATCGTGGGCGAGACCGCCCGCGAGTGCTACGGCGTGGTCGCCATGGCCGGCCCGAAGTGGCTGCCCGAGCGGGTGCGCAAAGGGATCGAGATCGGTCGCGACGGCGACGAGGTGACGATCGACCTGCACGTCGTCGTCGAGTACGGCCTCAACCTCGCCGAGGTGGCGTCGACGATCCGAAACCGGGTCTCATACGAGGTATCCCGCATGACAGGGCTTCCAATCCGCGCCGTCGAAGTGCACATTGACGACGTGCGGAGACCGAAGTGAACCTCAACGGCGACCTGGAAGTCCTCCAGAAGATCGTCGACGGCGCGCTCGCATCCCTCGAAGCGAGCCGGCAGCGCATCGACGACCTCAACGTGTATCCCGTACCGGACGGCGACACGGGGACGAACCTGACGATGACCGTGCGCGCCGTCTCCGAGGCGGTCGAGCAGACCTCGGCGGCGAGCCGGCAGTCGCTCGCACGCGACATCGCGCGCGGTGCGCTCATGGGCGCGCGCGGCAACAGCGGGGTGATCTTCTCGCAGATCGTGCGCGGCGCCGCCGACGTCCTCGGAGAGACCGACGGGCCGCGCATCGACGCGAATGCCGCTGCGCTCGCGCTGCGTGGTGCGTCCGATGCCGCGTACCGCGCGGTGCGCAGGCCGGTGGAGGGAACGATGTTGTCGGTGATTCGCGAGCTCGCGGAGGAGGCGGAGGCACGCGCGCTCGAAGGGCCTGCCCTCGGCGATCTCCTCATCGAGCTCGTCCGCCGTGGCGAGATCGCCGTCGCGCGGACGCCGGAGCAGCTGCAGGTGCTCCGTGACGCGGGCGTCGTCGACGCCGGCGGCGCTGGACTGCTCGAGCTCGTGCGCGGCGTCGCTGCGACGGTGAGCGGAGAGCCGCTCCCACTGCCGCAGCCGCGTGAAGAGCCGCTCAGCTTCGAGGCTGTTCACCAGGAGCTGTCGCCGTACCGCTACTGCACCGTCTTCCTCGTCGAGGGGCACGACCTCGACCGAGATGCGCTTGAGGGAAGGCTCGAGCGGCTCGGCGACTCGCTGCTCGTCGTCGGCGACGAGAACGCGCTGAAGGTGCACGTGCACACCGACGATCCCGGCGCGGCGCTCTCGCTCGGCACGGAGGTCGGCACGATCGACCGGGTCGAGATCGCGAACATGCACGAGCAGACGCAGCAGCGCGAGGAGCGCCTGGTCGCCGCTGTCCCCGACCCGCCGGCAGAGCCTGCTGCGACGGGCGTCGTCGCCGTCGTCGCCGGCGAGGGCAACCGGCGCCTGTTCGAGACGCTCGCGCAGGGGATGGGGCCGATCGCGATCGTCGAGGGCGGGCAGACGATGAACCCGTCCACCGCCGACCTGCTCACCGCCGTGCAGTCGCTCGCCTCGGAGGAGGCGATCCTGCTGCCGAACAACTCGAACATCGTCCTCGCCGCCGAGCACGCCGCCGCGCACGCGGGCCGGCCGGTCGAAGTCGTCGCAGCCGACTCCATTCCCGCCGGCCTTGCGGCGATGGTCGCTTTCGACGGGTCGCGCACGGCGGCCGAGAACGCGGCGGAGATGCGCGAGGCGGTGGCGGCGGTCGCGGCCGGCGAGGTCACCGTTGCGTCCCGCGACGTCGAGCTCGGCGGCCTCTCCATCCGCAAGGGCGAGTGGCTCGGCCTCGCCGCCGGGGAGCCGGTCGCGGGCGGCACCGACTTCGAGGACGTTGCCGCGGCCGTCGCCGAGCGGCTGCTCGTCGAGCCGCGCGACCTGCTCACGCTCCTCGCCGGGTTGGACGCGCCTCCGTTGGACGAGCTCGTCGAGCGCATCGCCGCCGCGCATCCCGACCTCGATGTCGACGTGCAGGACGGCGGTCAGCCGCACTACCCGCTGCTTCTCTCCGCCGAGTAGTCTCAAGGCGTGACCCGAGTGCAGCGTGGCGCTCTCACCTTCGCAAGAAACCAGGGGCCGTAGGCCAAGTGGTTGCGCCCGTGCGGATCCTCCTGGTGGAGGACAATGCGGTGTTCCGGGAAGCGCTCGAGTTGTTGTTCTCGCTTCGCGATGACATCGACGTGGTCGCGTCCGTCGGCGACGGCGCCGCCGCCGTTCCCGCGACCCTCGAACACAGGCCCGACGTGGTGCTGATGGACTACCGCCTACCCGGCCTCGACGGCGTGCAGGCGACGCGGGCGGTGCTGGCCGCACGCCCGGAGACGGCGGTCGTGTGCCTCACCGCCTCTGCAGGCGGGCACGAGATCAACGCGTTGCGGGAGGCCGGAGCGACGGCGTGCCTGCGCAAGGACCAGGAGCTGGAGGAGATCGTCGACGCGATCAAGAGCGCCGCCGACGGCCGCACGTGGACCTGAACGTCGCGAACACGGCGATCGTCCTCGATTCGACGGCGGACTTTCCCGACGCAGCCGACCGCTTCCCGAACTGGCGCGTCGTCCCGCTGTACGTCAACTTCGGCACCGAGAGTTACCGCGACGGCGTCGACCTGACCGCGGCCGAGTTCTACGCGCGCCTGCCGACCTCGGAGACACTCCCGACGACGTCGCAGCCGACGCCGGCCGACTTCCGTGCCGTCTACGACGAGCTCGAGGGGTACGAGCGCATCTTCTCGATCCACATCGCCGCGAGCCTGTCGGGAACGTTCGAGAGCGCCGGGCTCGCGGCCGACGACCACGTGCGCAGGATCGACTCGGAGACTGCATCGGCCGCGATCACGATGCTCGCGCTCGCGATCCAGCGCAGGCTCGATCGCGGCACGACCGACGACGAGGTCGACGCGCTCGTCGAGCGCTACCGCGACGGCCACGGCCTCCTCTTCACCGTGGACACACTCGAGTTCCTCGCCCGCGGCGGCCGCATCGGGCGGGCCAAGGCCTTCGCCGGCGAGTTGCTCCACGTCAAGCCGATCCTGTCCATCCGCGGGGGCGAGGTCGTGCCGGTGAAACGCGTGCGTGGAAACCGCAAGGCGTTCCAGGAATTCGTCGACACGGTGCAGACGGCGACGGTGGACGGGCCGGACCTGCACTTCGGCACCGCGCACGCGGACGCTCCCGAACGGGCGGCCGAGCTCGCGAGGATGGTGCGCGACTTACGCCCGGAAGCGACGATCGACGTCGAGACGGAGCTCGGTGCCGTGATCGGCACCCATGCCGGTCCGGGATGCGTCGGCCTCTTCTGGTTCGACGACTCCGTCCGGTCCGCGTTCTAGCGTTGCAGTCGCTCTGGCGCTGAGCACGATGACCGAGACCCGTCGACAGACGGCGTTTGCAAGGCTGGACCAGCCACCGGCCTGGCCGGCGACCCGTGGCAGATCCCGCCCACAGCGCCTCGAAGCCTCGCTCGACTCCCTTCCCGGCGTGGGCGCGACGCTGAAGCGCAAGCTCGCGAGCCTCGGCATCGGCACGGTGCGCGACCTGCTCGAACACGTGCCGCGCCGCTACGAGACCGCGGCCGACGAGGTCGCGATCGCCGAGCTGCACGGCGACGAGGAGGTCGTGATCGTCGGCGACGTCCTCAACGTCTCGAAGGGCCCGCTGCGCGGACGGCGCACGCTCGTCACCGCGCGCGTCTCCGACGGCACGGCGACGATCGGCGCCACGTGGTTCAACCAGCCGTGGATCGCCGACCAGCTGAAGCCGGGTATGCGCGTCCGGTTGCGCGGAAAGACCGGGCGCTACGGGTTCGACGTGCGCTCCCACGACCTGGGCGACGCCCGGGCGACAGCGGACTTCGCACCCGTGTATCCCGCGGCGGAGGAGATCGCGGCGAAGACCGTGCGCCGCGTCGTCGAGGCGGCCCTGCCGCACGTCTCCGACTACTTCGATCCGCTGCCGGCGGAGTTGCGTGCCGACGAGTCGATGCCGCTCAAGCGCGACGCGCTCGCCGTCGTGCACCGGCCGCAGAGCGAGGACGAAGCGGAGATCGGCCGGAGACGGCTCGCGTTCGACGAGCTACTGCTGCTCCAGATTGGCATCGCGCGCCGCGCCGCCGAGCGCGAGCGCACGCTCGCACCGTCGCTCGGCGAGGCCGGCGACCTGATCGTCCGCTACCGCAAGTCGCTCCCGTTCGCGTTGACGCCGTACCAGGAGCAGGCCGTCCGCGAGATCGACGCCGACCTCACACGCACCGTGCCGATGCAGCGCCTCCTGCAAGGCGATGTCGGATCCGGCAAGACCGTCGTCGCGCTGTATGCATTGCTGCGCGCGGTCGAGAACGGGCGGCAGGGCGCGCTCATGGCTCCGACTGAGACGCTCGCGGAACAGCACTTCAACACCATCTCGGACTTGTGTCTCGCGCTCGGCGTGTCGTGCGGCCTGCTGACGAACGCGACCCCGAAGCGCGACCGCGCGAGTGCGCTCGGCGCCGACGTCGTCGTCGGCACGCACGCGCTCATCCAGGAGGGCGTCGAGCTACGCGATCTCGCGGTCGCCGTCGTCGACGAGCAACACCGCTTCGGCGTGGAGCAGCGGCAGGCGCTCGCCCAGGGACGAGGGCCGCACGTGCTGCACATGACTGCGACACCGATCCCGCGCACGCTTGCCCTGACGATCTACGGCGACCTCGCCGTGTCGGAGATCGCGAAGCCGCCGGCGTCGCGCAAGCCGGTGGTCACCTCGCACATCGGCGAGGAGCGCGCGTCGGAGGCGTATACGCGTCTGACGCGTCTGTTGCGCGAAGGCCGCCAGGCGTACGTCGTCTGTCCGCTCATCGAGCAGTCGGAGACCTCGCGCGCACGAGCGGCGGAGGAGGAGGCCGAACGGCTCCAGCGCGCGGAGCTGCACGACTTCCGCGTCGGGTGCGTGCACGGCCGCCAGAAGGCGGCGGAGCGGCGCACGACGATGGCGCGCTTCAAGGCCGGGGAGATCGACGTCCTCGTCGCGACGACCGTGATCGAGGTCGGAGTCGATGTCCCCAACGCGACGGTGATGATCGTCCAGGAAGCCGACCGCTTCGGCCTCGCGCAGCTCCACCAGCTGCGCGGCCGCGTCGGCCGCGGGGCCGAGCAGTCGTACTGCGTGCTCGTCTCGCGCGCGAAGGAGGAGCTGACCGAGTCGGCGCAGGCGCGACTCCAGGCGCTCGTCGACACGAGCGACGGCTTCGAGCTCGCCGAGGTCGACCTCGACCTGCGCGGCGGCGGCGCCCTGCTCGGGACGCGGCAGTCTGGCCTTTCCGATCTCCGCTTCGCGCATCTTCGCCGCGAC
>DATKQT010000028.1:0-10948 GCA_035532535.1 Gaiellaceae bacterium | reverse complement strand
GGCCGTTCGAATTGCGCGGTGACGATGAGGATGCGCCTCACCACTGCGATGAGTCCGATGATCAGGAATGGCTCGACGGCGATCTCGTGCGTGCGGAGGACGAAGCGGAGCGTGTACACGAGCTCGGCGATGATCAGTGTGAGCAGAATGCGGTCGAGCACTGTCACTGCCGTGGTGATGGCGCCGGCGCCGGACGAGATTCCGTGTGCGAGTTCGTGCACGGTTCCAATCAGGACAAGGACCGCTGCGGCCGCGAGCAGGAGGCCGACCGCGGCGTAGAGGAGCTCCTCGAAGCGGACGAGCCCGCCGAGGACGAAACTCGCCCGGCCCGTCTCTGCGGGCGACTGCTGCGCGGGCGAAGGCGGCTTCGGCTCGGTCACACCGACTCCATGTTCTACCGTATCTCCAGCAAGCGCTTCCCGGAACGAAGGCATCGTCGCTCGCTTTGAAATCTAGAACGCGAAGATGCCGCGGCCTTTGAGCTCGACCGCGTAGATGTCGCTCGCGAGCTCGAGGTGCGCACGCAGCGCCGCAGCCGCCCGATCGGGGTCGTGTGCCGCGCAGGCCTCGAGCAGCTCGCCGTCGAGCTCCTCGTGCCGGTCCTGGAGCGCGCCCTTCTCCGCGAGGAGCACCGGCCGATAGCGCTCGCAGCTGTCCCAGCACGGCCGGATGATCCGCAGTAGCCATCCCGACCGCGCCGCCTCGTACAGCGTGAAATGGAAAGCCGTGTGCTCCCGCACCGCGCTGCGCGTGTCCGCGCCGTGCCGCGCCTCGTCGTACGCGGCGAGATGGGCGCGCGCCGCCGCCTCGTCCGAGGCGCCGAACTGCTCCGCCGCGCGGCGCACCGCCATCGTCTCGATCGCGAGCCGGATGGAGAACAGCTCCCGCAGCTCCTCGACGTCGAGCCCCATGACCTTTGCGCCGTGATGCGGCACGTGCTCGGCCAGCCCGAGCGCCTCGAGTTGCCGCACCGCCTCGCGGATCGGCGAGATGCTCATGCCGAGTTGCTGCGCCAGCTCCTCGAGGCGGAGCGGCGATCCGGGGGTCAGCTCCCCGAGGATGATCGCCTCGCGCAGCCGCTCGAGGGCTGCCTCCGCCATCGTCCGATGCTGGACCGCGGCCATCGGAGGCGGAGCGTGAACCACACTTGATCAGATGTCAAACCCTGTGACAGGATCCCCCGGCGTGTCCAGGGAACCTGACGGTCTGCCACGAATCTCTGTTTCGCAGGTGAGCACGCTCGCCGCGGGCTTCGCCGACGACGTCCGCACCTACGCGGCCGCCGGCCTCGACGGGATCGGCGTCTGGGAGCTGAAGCTCGGCGACGGACCCGACGACGACGCCGTCGCGCTCTTGCGCGAGAGCGGGCTCGGCTCGGCCACCGCCGTCCCGGCCGTTCCCTCGATCCTGCCGCTGCCACTCCTCGCCGGCCCCGCCGATCCGCGTGACCGAATCGACGCGATCCTCCGCTCGCTCCAGCGGCTCGCGGCCTTCGAGCCCGCCGCCGTCCTCTGCTTCACCGGCCCTGGCGACCGCGCGACCGCGCTCCGCGGACTCCGCCAAGTGGCCGCCGAAGCGGAGAGCCTCGACCTGCGCATCGCGCTCGAGCCGTTCCAGGCGGAGGGCACCGAGAGCTGGTCGATCCTCAACACGCTCGGGGACGTCGCCGCAGTCATCGAGGAGGTCGGCTCGCCCGCGCTCGGCATCCAGTTCGACGTCTGGCATCTGTGGAACACGCCCGAGCTCTTCGAGGAGATCGAGCGGCACGCACCGCTGATCGCAGGCGTCCACGTGAACGACTGGCGCGAGCCGACGCGCGGCTGGTCCGACCGCGTCCTCCCCGGCGACGGCGTCGCCGGGGTCCCCGCCATCCTCGGCGCACTCGACCGCGCCGGCTGGGACGGCTTCTACGACATCGAGGTCTTCTCCGACAACGGAACCTTCGGCGTCGCGTACCCGGACTCGCTCTGGGACGTCGACGCCGCGACACTGGTCGATCGAGGCAGGAGACAGTTTCTGGAGTGCTGGGAGGAACGGAGGGTTGCGGCATGAGCCGCTCCCGGAGAGGAGACGGAGTGAGACGGATTGGGATTCTCGCCGTCGCGGCTGCGGCGCTCGTACTCGCAGCAACCGCGGCGGCACGCACGCATGCCGGGACGCCGATCGTGATCGGCTGGGCTCACGACTCGACCGGCCCGATGGCGCCGTTCGACGGGCCTGCACTCGCCGCTGCACAGATCCGCGTCGCGCAGATCAACGCCAAGGGCGGCGTCGACGGGCATCCGCTCGTCATCAAGACCTGCGACACCCAGGGTGACAACCCGGCCGTGTCGAAAACCTGCGCCGACAAACTGATCGCCGAGGGATCGAACGTCATCTTCACGACCTGCGACGTCGACCTCGCGGCGCCCGCCGTGCAAGAGTCGATCAACAAGGGCCTGCTGACGATCGCGCCGTGCATCGGCACCGATCAGATGGGGCCGTCGCGCTTCGGAGCGAAGGGCGCGCTCGCCTTCAGCTTCGGCAACGTCGCGCAGGACGAAGGTTCGGCGATGGCGCAATTCGCGTGGGCCAAGGGGTGGCGGACCGCCGACCTCGCGACCGACACGGTCATCGTCTACTTCAAGAACGTCGTCCAGGCGTTCGCGGCCCGCTGGAAGCAGCTCGGCGGCAAGGTCGTCGACCAGGAGAGCTACCAGGATCCGGCGTTCCACGGCAACAACGTCAACAACGCTGTAAGCCGCATCAACGCGCACAAAGCCGACGTGATCGTGACCGCGACCGCCGGCGCGTACGGCGCGCTTGCGCCGCTCATCACGGGGCTCCGCACGCTCGGGAACAACACGCCGGTGCTCAACTCGTGGGCCGGGGACGGCGTCTACTGGCTCCCGAAGAGCCCGAAGGTGACCAACTACTACTTCGTGACGTACGCGGACGCGTTCGGCGGCGACCCGAACAAGGCCATCAACGCGCTCGCGAAGAAGATCCACGCGGCGACCGGCGGCTTCGTCACCGGCCCCGCCGCGATCGACGGGCTCGCAACGGCGATCCGCGAGGCCGGCGGGTCGACGAACGGAGCCGCGCTCGCGGCGAAGATGGTGAAGTTCCACAACGTCCCGACGCTGTCGGGGCTCGTGAGCTTCTCCGCGAAGCTGCACAGCGTGTTCCACCGGCAGTACCGCGTCATCGAGATCAACAACAACGTGCCGCGGCTTGTCGCCGAGGTCGTCGCGAAGGTCGTTCCGAAGATCTAGTGACGGCAGAGGCTGCGTCGGACAGGAGGCCCGGGGACTCGCTCCGGGCCTCCTCCGTCTCTCGATCCTTCGAAGGCATCCAGGCTCTGCGGGAGGTCACGCTCGAGCTGCGCCGCGGCGAGGTCCTGGGGCTGATCGGCCCCAACGGGGCGGGGAAGTCGACGCTCGTGAACGTCCTCAGCGGCTTCGACCGGCCGACGCAGGGCCAGGTGTGGTTCGACGGCCGCGACGTGACACGCTGGCGCGCGAGCAGGCGCGGCCGGAACGGGCTCACGCGTACGTTTCAGCACAGCCACGCATTCCGCGCTCTGACCGTGCGGGAGAACGTCGAGGTCTCGGCCCTGGGTGCGGGCGCGTCGCCCAGGAACGCCGCTCGCCGCGCGGGCGAGGTGCTCGAGTTGCTCGGCCTCGACGCCCACGCCGACGTTCCGGCGGCCGCACTCGCTCACGGCGACGAGCGGCGACTCGGCGTTGCGCGCGCACTCGTGACCGAGCCCCGCTACGTCCTACTCGACGAGCCGGCCGCGGGGCTGCCGGAATCGGAAGTCCCGGAGTTCGCCGCGGTCGTGCGCTCCCTTCGCGACGACCACGGAGCAGGCGTGTTGCTCATCGATCACAACATGGCGCTGATCATGGACGTGTGCGACCGCATCCAGGTCCTCGATCAGGGCGAGACGCTCGCGGAAGGGACGCCTGCAGAGATTCGCGCGAACCTCGACGTCACTGCTGCGTATCTCGGCGAGAGCGCCGTCGCGGAGGAATCGTGACGCTCGTCGTCGACGGCCTCCGTGTGCGCTACGGCGCCGTCGAGGCAGTTCGCGGCCTCTCGCTCGAGGTGAAGCCTGGCGAGATCGTCGGGCTCATCGGTCCGAACGGCGCGGGGAAGTCGTCGACGCTGAACGCGATCATGGGCGCCGCTCCTGTCGCCGGCGGGGAGATCAGGCTCGACGGCGCGTCGCTGCGCGGCCGCCGGACGGAGGACGTTGCGCGCGCGGGTATCGCACTCGTGCCCGAGGGGCGGCGCATCTTCGCCGAGTTGACGGTCGAGGAGAACCTTCGCCTCGGTCTGGCCGCGCGCCGCAACCCGGGCGGCATCGACGGGGTGTTCGAGCTCTTTCCCGTGATCGAGGAGTTCCGGCGCCGGCAGGCCGGCGCGCTCTCCGGCGGACAGCAGCAACAACTCGCGATCGCGCGCGCGCTCGTCGCCGACCCGAGCGTGCTGCTCCTCGACGAACCGTCGCTCGGCCTCGCGCCGCGGATCGTCAGCGTCGTGTTCGACGCGCTCGCGGCGATTCGCGAGCGCGGGCTTGCCGTATTGCTCGTCGAGCAACGCGCGCAGCGAACGGTCGCGCTCGCAGACCGCACGTACGTACTGTCGAACGGCGAGCTGCGCCTCACGCTCGGCCCGAAGGACGCGGAGGACACCGAAAAGCTCGTGGCGGCGTACTTCGCATGAGTGTGTCCTGGCAGACGCTCGCTGACGCGCTGTCGCTCGGCGGTATCTACGCCCTCATGGCGGTCGGGATCGGTCTCGTCTTCGGCGTGCTGCGACTCGTCAACTTCGCCTACGGGCAGCTCATCATGGCCGGCGCGTACGCGATCGCCTACGCCTCCGTGTGGGGCTGGCCGTCGTGGGCGGGAATCCTGCTCTGTTTCGCGGTCGTGCTCGTGCTGTCGATGCTCATGGACCGAGTCGTGTTCCGTCCGCTACGCACGCAGTCTCCTGCGGTGATGCTCGTGGCGACGTTTGCCATCGCGTTCCTAATGCAGAGCATCGCTGTGCTCGCGTTCGGGCAGCTGGGGACGGTCGCGTCGTCGATGGGGCCGCTCAACCAGCCGTGGGACGTCGGCGGCGTCGAGATCCGGAAGATCGCGATCGTCTCCGTCGTCGTCGCAGCCGTCTGTCTCGGCCTCCTCCAACTGCTGCTCACGCGCACATCGGTCGGGTTGCACATGCGCGCCGCCTCCATGGACTTCCGCACCGCGCGCATGCTCGGCGTTCGCGCGAACCGCGTCATCGGCGGAGCGGTCCTCATCTCGGGCCTGCTTGCGGCCGTCTCCGCCGTGATGCTCACGGCCCGCAATCCGCAGGTGACGCCGATCTTCGCGCTCGACGACACGATCATCGTCCTCGCAGGCGTCGTCCTCGGCGGGCTCACGCGGCCCATCCCGGCGACGCTTGGCGGGTTCACGATCGGCTTCGCGAGTGGGCTCCTCGGCGGTGCACTCCCGACGAACCAGAGCCAGTACCTGCCCACGTTCCTCTTTGCCGCGGTGATCCTCGTCCTCCTCGTCCGCCCGAACGGTCTGTTCGCGCGCGCCGGCACCGGAGCCGAACGCCTATGAAGAAGCTGCACGAGCTGATCGCTCCCGTGGCGCTCGTGGTCGGCACCGCGCTGCTCGGCCTCGTCGTCTCGAGCGCGCTCCAGACGTACTTCCTCGACACGCTCATCAAGGTCGCGATCGTCGTCGCGCTCTATGTGTTCATCGGCAACTCGGGCGTGCTCTCGTTCGGGCACATCTCGTTCGTCGCGCTCGGTGTGTGGACGGCGGGCGTGCTCACCGTTCCGGCGGCGGAGCGCGCGGCGATCATGCCCGGGCTCGCCGGCTTCCTGCGCACGGCGACGGTCGGCAACGTGCCCTCGCTCCTGCTTGCAGCCGTCGCGGGGCTCGTGTTCGCGTTCATCGCCGGCTTGCCGCTCATGCGCCTCTCCGGTCTCGCCGCCGGGATCGCCACCTTCGGCGTGCTCGAGATCGTGAACAACGTCCTGCGCTACTACGACAAGATCGGGCCGGGGCTCAACGCATTCTCTTCGGTCCCCGAGACGACCGGTATCTGGCAGGCGGCGATCGGTGCGCTGGTCTGCGTCGTCGTCGCGTTCGCATACCAGCGCAGCCGCTTCGGCCGGCAGTTGCGCGCGACACGTGAGGATCCGGCGGCAGCGTCCGCAGCGGGGATCTCCATCTACCGTCAGCGGCTGCTGGCATTCGCCGTCTCCGGGGCGCTCGCCGGCCTCGCCGGAGGACTGTACGTCCACCTGCTGCCGGTCGAGATCGACTCGCTCTATCTCGATGTGACGTTCATCACCCTCGCGATGCTCGTGGTCGGCGGCTCCGGCAGCCTGCTCGGCGCTGTCGTGGGCGCGCTTGCGATCGGCGGGCTCGACTCGTTCCTCTCGGCGTCGGAGAACGGCGTCGACCTCCTCGGCTGGCATCTCAACCTGCCGACGGGCACCGCCGAGCTCACCGTCGGCGTGCTCATGGCGGTCATCCTCATCGTGCGTCCGAGCGGGATCACCGGAGGCCGCGAGCTTTCGCTCGGGTGGATGCGCCGATGAGAGTCGTTGTCGCAGGTGCGGGAACGATTGGGAGCCTCTTCGCCGCGCACCTCGCGCGCGTCGCGGACGTCGCGGTGCTGACGCGGCGCGAGGATCACGCGCGCACGCTGAACGAGCACGGCCTGTGCGTCTCCGGCCGGTCCGGTTTCACCGCGCGTGTCGCCGCCTCCACCGATCCGGCCGAGCTCGGCGACGCCGCTCTCGTCGTCCTTGCCTGCAAGGGCGGCGACCTCGAGCCGCTCGCCGCATCGATCGCCGGCCATTTTCCGAACGCAACGGTCATGACGGTGCAGAACGGGCTCGGCGCCGAGGACGTCGTCGCGGCACACGGCGTGTGGCCACTGCTCTCCGCCGTCACTTTCATGAGCGGCACGCGGCACGATGACTCGCACGTCGAGTACGTGCTCGACACCGCGACGTGGATCGGCCCCTACCGCGACACGACGCAGGCGGACGCCGAGGCGGTCGCAGAGCTGATCCGCGCTGCCGGCCTGAAGGCCGAGGCGTTCGACGACCTGCGCCCGGCGCAGTGGTCGAAGCTCATCTTCAACGCGACCGTCAACACCGTCGCGGCGCTGACGGGTCTTCCGCACGACTTCCACTTCGCCGCAGGCATGCTGGGCGGGCTCGTCCACGACCTCGTGGACGAGGGCAAGGCGGTCGCCGCGGCGGCGGGCGTCGAGCTCCGCGAGGATCCCTGGGAGATGAACGTGCACGCGACGCAGCACGGCCACGCGCACTACCCGTCGATGCTCGAGGACGTCAAGGCGCACCGGCCGACCGAGATCGAGCTCATCACCGGTTCGCTCGTGCGCGCGGCCGAGCAGCATTGTGTTCCGGTCCCGCTCCACACGGCGGTCTACCGCCTCGTCAAGGCAAAGGAGGCTTCGTACTCGTGAGGGTGGCGATCATCGGTTGCGGTGCGGTCGGCTCGCTGTTCGCGGCGAACCTCGCGCAGCTGGACGACGTCGAGGTATGGGCGTACGACCTGTCGCGCGAGCACGTCGACGCGATCAACGCGAACGGCCTTCATCTCTCAGGGGCGGGCGAGGTCGTCGGGCGGCTGCGCGCGACGACGGATGCCGCAGAGCTTCCGCCCTGCGAGTTCGGCATCGTCGCGACGAAGGCGATGCACACGAGCGCGGCCGTCGCCGCGACCGCGCACGCCTTCGCGAACGGCTGCGTCGCGACCGTCCAGAACGGGCTCGGCAACGAAGAGGCGATCGCCGAGCACGTCGAACGCGTCATTCGCGGAACGACGTTCCCGGCCGGCAAGATCCTCGCGCCCGGCCACGTGCAGTGGGACGTGAAGGGCGACACGACGCTGGGGCCGTTCGAGCCGCGGCCGGCGCCGTTCGCCGAGGTCCAGCGCCTCGCCGAAGCGTGCACGCGCGGCGGCATGCCGACGACGGCCGTCACCGACGCGCGCGGCCCGCAATGGCGCAAGGTGATCTTCAACGCCGCCACGAACCCGATCGGCGCGCTCACCGGCCTGACGCACGGCCGGGTGGTCGAGCGCCCCGACCTGCGGAAGCTCGTCTCCGGCCTCGTCGACGAAGGGAAGGCGGTCGCGGCGGCGCAGGGGATCGAGCTCGACGCCGACCCGGAGGATCTCATCGACCACGCGGCGAAGCCCGAGGTCGCCTACGACCACAAGGCCTCGATGCTGCAGGACGTCGAGGCGCGCCGGACGACCGAGATCGACTACCTCAACGGCGGTATCGTCCGCTTCGGGCGCGAGCACGGGGTGCCGACGCCGCTGAACCAGGCGATCTGGGCGCTCGTGAAAGGGGTGGAGGACTCGTGGACGAAGTGAGCCGGCGGCACGCGAACGTGCGCGACGCCCTCGCACGCGACGGCCTGGACGCTGCGCTCGTGTGCGGATCCGAGTACAGCGGCTTCGAGGGCGCGGTCACCTACGTGAGCGGCTTCACGATCGTGCACCGCTACGCATACGTTCTCATCCCGGTCGAGGGCGAGCCGACGATCGTGTTCCCGAGCGAGGCTCGCTACGTGGGCGAGCACGGCGACTCGCAGATCGCCGACCAGCAATTCGTCGACCGGCCGGGCGAGTGGCTCGCGGGACGGCTGCGCGGCAAGCGCGTCGGCGTGTACGGGCTCGACTACGTGATGACGGTGCGCGACTTCGCCGCGCTCGACGGCGCCGCCGAGCTCGTGCCGTGGGATCTCGAGTTCGATCACGCGCGCGCCGTGAAGTCGGACGCCGAGCTGGAATCGGTCCGCGACAGCGTCCGCATCAACACCGACGGCTTCCACGCGTTTCGCGAGGCGTACGCGCCGGGGCGCACTGCGGCCGAAGTCATGGCGCCCGCGGAGCGGCTCTTTGTCGAGCGCGGTTGCGGCCGGCTGACGATGAACATGGTCCTCGTCGGCGCCGAGTTCACGCTTGCGCGCAGCGACACCATTCTCGGCGACTACTGCGTGCCCTCGCTCGAGATCGCCGGACCGGGCGGCCACTGGGTCGAGGTCTCGCGCGCGCTCGGCACGCCGAGCGCGGAAGTCTCGCGGATGCTCGAGGCGTACGAGGAGTACTACGAGACCGCGAAGACCGCGCTCCGGCCGGGCGCGACCGCGCACGACGTCCACCGCGCCGTCTCCGCCGGGTTCACCGAGCGCGGCTACCACCTCGGCCACGTGACCGGCCACTCGATCGGGATGACGATGATCGAGTTCCCGAAGATCGGCGAAGGCGTCGACACCGAACTGGCCGCCAACATGGTGTTCTCCATGCACCCGCACGCGATCGCCGGCGACGGTCGAGAATGCCTCTACATGCAGGACACGTGGCTCGTCACCCCCGACGGCGGCGTTCCGCTCGCCGGGCTCGATTTGAGGATCTGGTGACGGACGAGTTCGCACCCATCCTGCCCGGTGCAGGCGGCAGCGACTACGAGCGCTACCTCCGCACCGACGAGCTGCTCTCGCTGCAGAAGACCGCCGACGAGTGGGTGCACCGCGACGAGGTGCTGTTCCAGACCGTGCACCAGTCCTCGGAGCTGTGGCTGAAGCATGCGTGGAACGACGTCGAAGAGGCGACGCGGCTGATCGAGGCACGCGACCTCGCCGCTGCGCAGCGTCTCCTGCGCCGCGCGAACGCATGCATCCGGTACGTGATCGGCTTCCTCGAGCACCTCGAGCAGATGTCGCCGTGGGAGTACCAGGAGATCCGGCGCGTGCTCGGGCACGGATCCGGCTTCGATTCGCCCGGGTTCCGTGAGATCCGCCGGGTCTCGCCACCGTTGTACGCCGCGTTCGACGGGCTGCGCAAGGAGCGCGCCCTCTCGCTCGTCGAGGTGTACACGCAAGGCCGCGAGCACGAGGACGTCTACCAGCTCGCCGAGCTCCTCACCGACTGGGACGAACAGATCGGCATCTGGCGCTTCCGCCACGTCAAGATGGTCGGTCGCGTCATCGGCGAGGACGTCGTCGGCACACAGGGCACGCCGGTCGAGCTGCTCGCCGGGCTGATCAAGAACAAGATGTTCCCCGAGCTCTGGCGCGTGCGCACCGACCTCACCATGCTGGCAAAAGAAAGCGATTGATCCCGCTCGACGAGATCCGCCGCGCCCGCGAGCGGCTCGGCGACGACGTGCTGCGTACTCCGCTCGTTCGGCTCGACGAGCGCATCTGGCTGAAGCTCGAGTGCCTGCAGCCGATCGGCTCGTTCAAGCTCCGCGGCGCGCTCTCGGCCGTGCGAGCCGCCTCGCCGGCGGAGCTCGCGGGCGGCGTCGTCACCGCCAGTGCCGGGAACATGGCGCAGGGCGTCGCGTGGGCCGCACGCGAGGCCGGCGTGCGTGCGTGGGTCGTCGCGCCCGAAGACGCGCCGCGCGCGAAGCTCGACGCGGTCGAGCGGCTCGGCGGCGAGATCATCCCCGTCTCGCACGAGGCGTGGTGGCAGGCGATGGTCGACCGGCGCTACGAGGGTGTGAACGGCCTCTTCGTGCATCCCGTCGAGGACGAGCTCGTGATGGCCGGCAACGGCACGGTCGGCCTGGAGATCGTCGAGGACCTCGACGCGTTCGACACGGTGATCACCCCGTGGGGCGGCGGCGGGCTTACGGCCGGCATCGCGAGCGCCGTGAAGGCGCTGCGGCCCGGCGTGTGCATCGTCACGGCCGAGCCCGAGACGGCGGCGCCGCTCGCCGCAGCGATGCGCGCCGGCGAACCGGCCGAGATCGAGTTCCGAGCGTCGTTCGTCGACGGCGCGGGAGGTCGCGCCCTCCTGCCGACGATGTGGGCGCGCGCGCAAGAGCTCGTGGACGAGGCGGTCGCCGTGCCGCTCGACGAGGTCGCCGACGCGATGCGCCTGCTCGCATCCCGCGCGCACGTCGTCGC
>DATKQT010000027.1:0-114823 GCA_035532535.1 Gaiellaceae bacterium | reverse complement strand
TGTCGTGTTGTCCGACATCGCACGCATCGACTTTCCGAGTCGGGTCGTCTTCAGCATCGTGTGGACTGCGACCATCAGCACAACGGCGATCGCCATCACGATCAGCTGGTTTCTCGTCAGCAGCAACGGCCCGATGTGCAGGGCCGCGGCGATCGGCATGTTGAAGAAGCGGACCTGGGCGCCCCAGATCGAGTACTCCACGTTGAGCAGGATCAGCGAGAGACCGAAGGTGACGATGAGCACGTAGTGGCTCTTGCTGAAGCGCCGCGCGAAAGGGCCGAGGATCAGTCGGTTGATGATCACTGCAAGCACGCCCATCCCCAACGACCCGATCGTCAAGGCGATCCAGATGTTGACGTGCAGGACCTGGCTGTTGAGGACGTACGTAAAGAACCCGCCCAACGCCATGAAGTCGCCGTAGGCGAAGTTGACGTAGTTCGTGATTCCGAACTGGAGGCTCAGGCCGACTGCTGCGATGGCGAGCACCGACGCCGTGACAAACCCGAAACCGACGGACAACCAGAACAACTGCACTACTGCCGCCCAGGGCGTTTGCCGGGGATATTGGGCGCTTCAGGACCGCGACCCAGAATGCTGTCGAGGCGAGCCTCGATGCTCTCTGTGGCCGACGGCGCCCACTCCACCAGCATCGTCGCTCTCACGGTGCGGCGGATCGTGGCGCCGGGTCCCGGCGTTTGTCCAGATTCGTCCTCATAAGCGGCACTAACCGCCGATTAGCCGGACTTTTCGATCATTTTCGATCTCGGCCCGCCGGGCGGGCGCCCGTTACGATCGAGTCCGTGCGCATCGGCACGACGTCCAGGTGGCTGCCCCGGCTCTCCACGCAGCTCTTGCTCCTGCAGCTCGCGATCATCGCCCTGACGGTTGGGGTGTCCTCGGTCGTCGTCTACCTGCACTCGCGAGACGACATCGCGAAGCGGGCCGGCGCCGAGTCGCTCGCGATCGCGCAGACGGTCGCAACAGACCGGCAGGTCGTCGCGGCGCTGACGCAGCCGAACGGTGCGCGGATCATCGACCCGATCGCCGAGCGAATCAGACGGGCCACCGGCGCATCCTTCGTTGTCGTCGCGAACCGCCGCGGCATCCGCATGTCGCACCCAAATCCGAAGCTGATCGGCAAGTCGCTCCTGCACGATCCCGGCGAGAATCCGGCGCAGGTCTTCGCCGGCAAGACGTTCGTCGGCGAGCAACCCGGGTCGCTCGGCAAGTCCATGCGCGCAAAGGCGCCGATTCGAAATGCTCAGGGTCGCGTGATCGGGCTCGTGTCCGTCGGCGTGCTCGAGAAGGCACTCACGACGGAGTTCTGGGCATCGCTGCCGGTGATCCTCATACCACTGTTCGTGGCTCTGACCCTCGCGACGCTCGGCGCCTTCCTGCTCGCGCGTCGCGTGAAGCGGCAGACGTTCGGTCTGGAGCCGGACGAGATCGGCGCGCTGCTCGAGCAGCGCGAGGCGATGCTGCACGGCGTCCGCGAGGGCGCGATCACGGTCGATCCGACGGGGCGCATCACGCTGATCAACGACGAGGCGCAACGGCTGCTCGCGCTCGACGCCGGCGCCGTTGGACGGCAGGTGGGGGACGTCGTGCCGGTGGGCCGCGTTCGCGACGTACTCACGGGGCACGTTGCGGGCCAGGACGAGGTCGTCCTCGTCGGTGAGCGCGTGCTCGTCGCGAACCGGATGCCCGTCGAGGTGCGAGGCCGACCGATCGGTGCAGTCGTGACGCTCCGCGACCGCACCGAGCTCGACGCGCTCTCGCGGGAGCTGCACGATGTGCGCGAGCTCGCCGACGCGTTGCGCGCGCAGGAGCACGAGTTCCAGCACAGGCTGCACGTGATCAGCGGCCTGATCGAGCTCGGCCGCTACGAAGACGCCGTCCAGGAGATCAACCGCTCGTCGCTCCTGCACCAGGAGCTGGCCGCGTCACTCGTCGACCGCGTCGGCGACCCGATCCTCGCCGCATTGCTCCTCGGCAAGGCCGCCCTCGCGAGCGAGCACGGCGTCAAGCTCGACGTCCATGCGACCGAGCTGCCGTCGGAGCTCGAGGACGTCCGCTCGCTCGTTGGGATGCTCGGCAACCTGATCGACAACGCGCTCGAGTCAGCCGCCGCAGGCGGAGGGGGTGGCCACGTCGACATCGCGCTGCACGTCGAGGGAGGCGAACTCGTGATCGCGATCCACGACTCCGGTCCCGGAGTCGATCCCGAGCTGATCGACGAGATCTTCCGCGACGGCTTCACCACCAAGATCGCCCGCGACGGCGAGCACAAGCGGGGCCTCGGCCTCGCGCTCGTCAGCCAAGAGGTGAGACGTCGGCACGGCATGATCCAGGTCGAGAACGTCGACGGTGCTCGCTTCACCGTGCGGCTGCCGCTGCGCTCGGTCGAGAGGGTCCGGTCGTGATTCGCACGCTCGTCGTGGACGACGACTTCATGGCCGTCTCCGTGCATCGCCAATTCGTCGAGCGCGTCCCCGGCTTCGAGGTCGTCGGCGACGCGACGACTGGCCGCGATGCGCGTGCGCTCGTGGAGAAGCTCCGCCCCGACCTCGTTCTGCTCGACATCTATCTGCCCGACGAAAACGGCATCGAAATGATGCGCAAGCTGCGCGCCGGCCCCGCGCCGTCGGTCGACGTGATCGCGATCACGTCGGCGAAGGACGTCGACGTGCTCCGGGACGCGATGCACCTCGGCGTCGTCCACTACATCGTCAAGCCGTTCACGTTCGTCACCTTTCGCGACCGGCTCGAGACGTATGCCGAGGCTCACCGGCAGCTCGCCGACATGCGGCAGGCCGAACAGCGCGACATCGATCGCCTCTACGGACTGCTGCGGACGAGTAGCGAGGCGTCGCTGCCCAAGGGGATCTCGCCGCCGACGCTCACGCTTGTCGCCTCGTTGCTGAAGGACTCCGACGCCGCGCTCTCAACCGCCGAGCTCGCCGCGCGTGCCGGGATCAGCCAGGGTGTCGCGCGGCGGTACCTCCGATTCCTCGCCGACTCCGGAGCGATCGACTTCACGCTCCGTTACGGCGCCGCAGGTCGGCCCGAGCATCTGTACCGCTGGACGGCCTCGGTGCCGAGCGTGCGCTGACGAGGCTTCAGTCGCGGTTCGGCGCCGCGAGCACACCGGCATCGATGAGACTGCCGATCTCCTCCGGGCTGTAGCCGAGCGCTTCGGCGATCTCGACGGTGTGCTCCCCGAGGCGGGGAGCGTTGCGCCCGCCGTGCGGGCGCCGGCCGTCGAACTCGATCGGAAGCGCGGGCAGCCAGGTCTGCGTGCCGTTGTCAAGCGTGACGTCGACTCTTGCATCCGGCCTCGACAGGTGCGGGTCGTCGAACAGCTCGTCGGGACGACGGATCGGAGCGAAACCCACGCCGGCGCGTTCGCAGATGGCGCAGATCTCGTCTCGCGTGCGGCGTCGGAGGACGCCGGCGAGCTGAGGGATCAGCCACTCACGCGATTCAACGCGCAGTTGGTTGGTGGCGAGGGCCTCCATGGCGGCGAGCTCCGCCAACTCGAAGACGTCACAGAAGGTCCGCCACTGGGTGTCTGTCACGACGGCCACGAAGACGCGCTCGTCGTCGCTCGTCTCGAACACGTCGTATACCGCCCAGCCGAATTCCCGCACCGGCATCGGGAGCGACGCCTCCCCGGTGATCGCAAAACGGGCCATGTGCTGTGCGACCAGGAATGCGTTGTTCTCGAAGAGCCCGGCCTTGACGAGCCTGCCGCGCCCCGTCCGCTCACGCTCGTACAGCGCCGAGACGACACCGGCAACGGCGAAGACGGCACCCATGACGTCGTTGACGGAAGCGCCGACTCGGAGCGGCTGACCGGGCGGTCCCGTCATGTAGGCAAGACCGCCCATCATCTGCACGACCTCGTCCAGAGCGACCCGCTGCTCGTATGGACCCGAGAGAAACCCTTTGAGCGAGCAGTAGATGAGGCGAGGCGTTTCTTCGCTGAGCGAGGCGTAATCCAGCCCGACCGCGTCGATTGCACCCGGGCGGAAGTTCTCGATCAGGACGTCCGCTTGCGCGATGAGGCGGCGTATGAAGGCGAGACCGTCGGAGGTGTGGACATCCGCGGCGACACTCCGTTTGTTCCGACTGTAGGTCGTGAAGAGACCGGCGCCGGCGGCTCCGAGGTATCTCGTCTTATCCCCGCCGATCGGGGGCTCGACCTTGACGACGTCGGCGCCGAGGTCGGCGAGAACGAGACCGCAGGTTGGACCCATGACGACGTGCGAGAACTCGACGACCCGGACCCCAGCGAGCGGAAGCCGGTCGGACGCGACGTCGCTCACACGGCGGCCGTCGCGGAAACGAACCCCTTGGGGAGCCCCGCGTCGGCGATGAAGCCGTAGAGCTCCTCCCCGGGCAACCCAGCGGCGAGGATCGAGCGCGCCTCGATCAGCCGCTCGACGTCGATACCGGTGCGCAGTCCCATGGATTCGAGCAAAAAGACGAGGTCTTCGGTCACGATGTTCCCCGTGGCACCCGGGGCGTAGGGACAACCGCCAAGGCCACCGTGCGACGAGTCGAAGGCGCCGACGCCGACGTCGAGCGCCGCGACGACATTGGCCAGTCCCTGGCCGCGGGTGTTGTGCAGATGGATCCCGCCACACGTATCGCCTACCTCGACGCGCAGCCGTGGAACGAGCCGTCGAATCTGTGTCGGGCTCGCGAAACCGACGGTGTCGGCGGGATGGATTGAGTCGACGCCGCACTCTGCCACGCGGTGCGCCATCCGGATCACGTCGTCCTCGAGGACGACGCCCTGGATCGTGCATCCGAAAGCGGTCGCAAGGCCGACCTCGATCTCCGTTCCTCGGTATCGCTCGTCGCGGAGGTCGACGATCCCCCGAACGTCCGCGATTATCTCGTCGTGGGTCATTCGGATGTTCGCGATCGAATGTGGCTCACTCACGGACACCGGGATCGTCAGGACATGCACGCCGGCGTCCAAGGCGAACTGGGCGTAGCGAAGGTTCGGCACCAGCACCGACACCCGCAGGTCCGGGATCGTCAACGCGTGACGGACGACATCCTCACAGTCGGCCATCTGGGGCAGCGCACGCGGAGAGACGAACGAGCCGACCTGTATGTGGCGCAGCCCGGCAGCGGCGAGCGCGTCGATCCAACGGCACTTCGCCGCCGTGGGCATCGTCTGCTCCACTGACTGGAGTCCGTCGCGCGGGCCGACCTCGACGACCCTGACGTCGGTCTGGGTCATGCGCTCTGACCGGCAGCGGTCGGCCAGGCTGAGCACCCTCTCCACCACGGCATCGAGGTCGAGCACGTGAACGACGGGGCGAGAGACACCACGACGACGGAAGCTAGCGGAGACGCGCCGGCTCGCGCAGTGTCATCGAGCTGAACGCACACGATGCGACTTCTGGCCCTCCACGCCGGCCGCGTCGACGCCGCACGCGATGTGACTACGCCGCGGATGCGAGCGCGGCGGCGTGAGCGTGCGGAAGGGTGATGCGGAAGGTCGTTCCCACGCCTTCGTCACTGTCGAAGGCGATGGTGCCGCCGTGGGCTTCGACGATGCCGCGGGTGATCGCGAGGCCGAGGCCCGTGCCTTGGATACCGGACGTTCGCGCATTCGACGTTCGGAAGAACCGACCGAATACCTGAGCCTGCTCGTCCCTTGGGATACCGATGCCGGTGTCACTCACGGTGATCGTCGCGGTCTCGCCGTTGTGGGACGTGGCGATCGACACCTGGCCGCCGTCGGGGGTGTACTTGATCGCATTCGAGACGAGGTTGTCGAGCGCTTGTCCGAGCCGTAGCGCGTCGCCTTCGGTTGTCACGTCGGCTTCACTGTCGATCGATAGAGCGATGTGCTTGCTTGCAGCGAACGGCTCGGCCGCCTCGGTCGAGTTGGCAATCAGATCGCCGAGGATCACTTCGCCGAGCTCGAGCGGTAGTCCGCCACTTTGGATCTGCGTCATGACGAGGAGGTCCTCGATGAGGGAGAGCAGTCGCCCGGAACTTCGTGAGATCACAGCGAGAAACTCGCGCTGGGCGTCGGTCAGCTTTTCCTCCGCGAGCAGCTCGGTGTAGCCTCGGATCGAAGTCAGTGGTGTGCGCAACTCGTGCGAGACGAGCGCGAGGAACTCATCCTTGACTGCTTGCGCCGCTTCGAGTTCCTGGACCGTCGCGCGGAGCTCCGCCGCCTGATCGCGCAGTTCGAGTGTCTGCCCGTTCACCAGTCGGACGGCTCGCGCGCGCCCCGTTGCGAGCACAGCGGTGAGGAGGCCGAGCAGGACGCTGAGGAGCGTTCCGCCGGCCAACACGAGGAACGCGTTTCTGTTGGCGAAAACGCTTCCAGTGGCGACTGCCGCCGACGTTTGCACCTTCCAGCCGTTGTGCAAGTCGGTGGTGAGGGTCTGTGCGCCGCGCGGCGCCTTGCCGCTACTGAAGGCAATCGGCCCGGCGCCCCGAGAGAAGCGAAAGATCGCTGCCATGGCCGGGTGCCCTACGAGTGCTCGGCGCAGAACGATCTTCGGCAGAAGGACGACGCCGACCCAGCCGACGAACGCGGCGCGGCGCGCAGGAACCGTCGAAGGCACGACTCCGCCGCGGTAGGTCGGCGCCTCCACACCGAGCATGTCGGTCTTCGCGAGTCGGACGGGAAAGTAGGTCTCCTGGGCCGAATCCCGGACTGAGAGGAGCAGCAGCCTGGCGGGGCCGGCGCAATAGTCGTTGCCGGCAAGGCTACGGATGCCGGCCAATGCCCGAGCACCGACTTCGGAGAAGCAGTAGAACGGCCGCGTGCCGGGCGGAGCGACCTTGAACGATCCACCAGGCCCAAGCAAGCCGGCGGGATCCTTCGTCGCTCGCGCCGCAAATGCCGCAAGCTGCGATGCACGAACCATTACGAGCGTTCCCAGACCGAGGAGCTCGGGGTACCGCTCGATCACGTGATCGCCCTGCACCCATTTGTTGAACGTCGCGCTCGACATGCCGGGGTTACTGACCCAGAAGGCATTCGTGTTCACCACAAGGTCTTGCTCCCGCTGGATGGCCAGCCGGAGGCTGGACACAACGCCCGCCGATGAGGCTTCGAACGCTCGCTGCGCCCTCTGCCCATCACCGTGCGCCACCGTGCGGGCCGCCAATGTCGAGCCAACGGCGCCCAGCACGACCACGAAGCAGGCGACTGCAACCCAGCCTCTCCAAGCCAGCCTGGAACCGTCGGTAAAGCCGCGCTTCCCGGGACGGGTCACCCGTGGGACCACTTGTGGCGTGATTGCTGCACATACGTGGGATCGGTGGTTACAGGCGACGACAAACCCCCCGTTGGGGGACGCTCCAGTACGGTGTTCCGGCTGCTCGCAGTCCCCCAAATGCCGGGGTCCGCGCCATCGCGTCGCTACGACGGGAGGACTCCTATGAAGTTCGATTTGCCGCAGGAGTTCGTCGAGATCCGAGCCGCCGTCGGCGAGCTGTGCGCACGCTATCCGGGCGAGTACTGGCAGGCGCTCGAGCCGGACGGATACCCCGACGAGTTCGTCGCCGCGCTCACCGAGAGCGGATGGCTCGCAGTGCTCATCCCCGAGGAATACGGGGGCGCTGGTCTCGGCCTCGCCGCGGCCGCGGTGATCGTGGAGACGATCAATGCAAACGGCTGCAATTCAGGCGCATGCCACGCGCAGATGTACACGATGGGGACCGTTCTGCGGCACGGTAGCGCTGCGCAGAAGTCGGAGTACCTGCCGAAGATCGCGTCCGGAGAGCTTCGCCTGCAGGCGTTTGGCGTGACCGAGCCCTCGTCCGGATCGGATACGACCAAGATCCAGACGACGGCGACGCCGACGGATCGCGGCTACGTGATCCGTGGGCAGAAGATCTGGACGTCGCGAGCGGAGCACTCCGATCTCATGCTCCTGCTCGCCCGGACGACCGCAGCCGATCGCGTGGAGAAGAAGACCGAGGGACTCTCCGTCTTCCTGATCGACATCCGTGCCGAACCAAAAGGCCTCGAGATTCGCCCGATCAAAACGATGATGAACCACGCGACGACCGAAGTCTTCTTCGACGACGTCGAGATACCGGCGACCGCACTGATCGGCGACGAGGGGAAGGGATTCCGATACATCCTCGACGGGTGGAACGCCGAGCGGATCCTCATCGCCTCGGAGTGCATCGGCGACGCTCGCTGGTTCATCGAGAGAGCGGTCGAGTACGGCTCGGAGCGCGTTGTATTCGGACGACCTATCGCCTCGAACCAGGGTGTGCAATTCCCGATCGCACGCGCACACGCGGCCACCGAAGCGGCGGACCTGATTCGACACAAAGCTGCGTGGCTGTACGACCAGGGGCAACCGTGCGGCGCGGAGGCAAACATGGCCAAGCTCCTCGCGTCCGAGGCATCCTGGTCGGCGGCGAACGCCTGCGTCGACACGTTCGGCGGTTACGGCTTCGCGGCGGAATACGACGTCGAGCGGAAGTTTCGCGAAACGCGTCTCTACACGGTCGCACCCGTCTCGAACAACCTCGTCCTCGCCTACGTCGGCGAGCACGTGCTGAAGATGCCGCGGTCCTACTGATCGTGGGCAGGCGCGAGACTCCTGCGACGTTCGATCCCGCCGCGCCCACTGCAGAGGAGACACCTCCCGAACGCTTGGACTTTCCGTCCAGGGCGCCACCGGATAGCGTGTTCCCTCGATGGTTCAGCTTGAGGGTCGCGTCATCGAGACGGCCGAAAGGCTGCTCGCAAACGTCGGGCGCGTGGTGGTGGGGAAGCGCGAAGAGATCGCGCTCGTGCTGTCGGCGTTCATCTCCGGCGGCCATGTCCTGCTGGAAGACGTGCCCGGAACGGCGAAGACCGTCCTCGCGCGCGCGATCGCGCGCAGCCTCGACGGCTCGAGCTTCGCGCGGGTGCAGTGCACGCCCGACTTGCAGCCGACCGACGTCACTGGGCTTTCGATCTTCAACCAGAAGACGCGCGAGTTCGAGTTCCGCGCCGGCCCGGTGTTCGCGAACGTCGTCCTCGTGGACGAGGTCAACCGTGCGATGCCGCGCACGCAGTCGGCGCTGCTGGAGGCGATGGCGGAAGGTCAGGTCACAATCGACGGGGTGACGCGGCCTCTACCGTCGCCCTTCCTCGTCATCGCCACCGAGAACCCGGTCGACCTGGAAGGAACCTTCCCGCTCCCGGAGGCGCAGCTCGACCGCTTCGCACTGCGGACCGCGCTCGGCTACCCGACCGAGGACGAGGAGGTTTCGATCGTCGTGGCGCAGCGCCACGGCCACCCAATCGACGACATCGAGCCGGTGGTGGCGACGGACGAGTTGAACGCGCTCAGGGCCGGCGTCGAGAGCGTCTACGTCGACGAGCTCGTTGTGCGCTGGATCGTGGAGCTCGTGCGGACGACGCGCCAGCTCGAGGGAGTCGCCATCGGCGCCTCGGTGCGCGGCAGTCTCATGCTCGAGCGGACTGCGCGCGCATGGGCGCTGCTGCACGGCCGCGACCATGTCGTGCCCGGTGACGTGGAGCTGCTCTTCCTTCCGGTCCTCGGCCACCGACTGCTTTTGACGTCCGGGTACATCGCAGAGACGCGCTCGCTCGGGCGCACAGAGGTGCTCGCCCGCATCCGCGCCCGCGCCCTGGACCAGGCGCCTCCGCCTGCGCCCGACTGGGACCGCTGAGCACATGTCGTCGGCCGAGCGGCGCACGTTTCCGCTCGTGCCGCGGCGGCGGCTGACGGACCTTCCCTTCGGCGACCTCCCGAGCCGCCGACGGGGTCATGGCACCGACATCATCGGCGCGCGGCCGTATGAGCCCGGCGATCCGATCGGATCGATCGACTGGTTCGCATCCGCACGCGCGTCGTCGACGTCCGGCGGCGACGAGTTCGTCGTGCGCGAGCAGGCCGCCGACGAGGCGCCGCGGGTCGTGGTCGTCGCCGACCGCCGACCGGCGATGGGGCTGTATCCCCCTTCCTTGCCGTGGCTCGCCAAGCGGGATGCGCTGCGCGAGTCGGTGGCTGCGATCGTCGCCAGCGGCGCAGCTGCTCGCGCCGACCTCGCCTCCCTCGACTTCGGCGAGGGCGAGCCCTACTGGCTGCCACCCGGACGCCGCGACCGACAGTGGCAGATCGCCGAGCGTGAGAACGGCGCGACCTCGTTTCACGCGCCGGAGGACAACCTCGAGCACGCCCTCGCCTTTCTCGGGCAGCACCGCGCCGAGCTGCCCGCCGCGACTTTCGTCTTCGTCTTGTCCGACTTTCTCGCGATGCCGACCGCGGAGGCCTGGCAGGACGCGGTCGCGCACGGCTGGGACGTCGTGCCCGTCGTGATTCAGGATCCGGTGTGGGAGCGAAGCTTCCCCGCGGTCGGCGGCGTCGCCGTCCCGGTCGCGGATCCCCGCACCGGCCGCGTCGCGCTCGTGCGCATAAGCAGACGGCAGGCGCAGCGCCGTCGCGAGGAGAACGAGCGCCGCTACGTCGAGCTGCGCGCGGAACTGGAGTCGTTCGACCTGCAGCCGATCGCCATCTCGGACAGCGACCCGGCGGCGGTGGACGCCGCGTTCATCGGATGGGCGGACGACCGCAGGCGGAGCCGATGGGCAAGGTGACGCCTATCGGAATCGCCGGCGCGGCGGTGGCCGCGGCGGCGGTGGCGGGGGTACTCCTGCTCGGCCACGGCACCTCGTCGGCGAACGTCGCACCGGCGGCGCCGATCGCCGTGCGGGCGGCGTTCGACCCACCCGTCGTCCAGTTCGGAGACCCTGTAACGGCGCGGCTCGTCATCCTCCTCGACCGCGGCGCCGTGCGTGCGCAGACGCTGCGCATCGCCAGCGGCCTGGCGCCGCTCACGCCGCTCGCCGCACCCACCACGACACGCACCGTGTCCGGCCGATTGGAGACGGTGACGATCACGCAGCGGCTGTCGTGCCTTACCGATCCATGCATCGCACACTCGCTGAAGTTCCCGCCGGTTCGGGTCACGGTCTCGGGCAGGCAGGCGACAACGCGGTGGCGGCCGCTCCAGGTGAAGGGCCGCGTCGACGCCGCCGACCTCGCCGCCTCGTCGCCGCCCTTCGTCGCCGACACCGCTCCCGGCACGCCGACGTACGCCGTCTCGCCCTCGGCCACAGCGAAGGTGCTCGACGTCGTCGCCGCGCTCGCCGCGGCCGGGGCGGTTGCACTCCTGACTTGGCAGGCGCTCATGCGCGGCCGACGCACGCGCCGGACACCTGCCGGCGACGAGCTCGCTCGGGCGCTTCGGCTCGCGCGCGAGTCCGAGCAGCGGGATGTTCCCGACCGCCGTCGCGCGCTCGGCCTGCTCGCCCGCTTGCTGGACGGTGGGCTCGGTCGAGCCGCGAGCGAGCTCGCGTGGTCGCAGCCGCAGCCTGAGCCGGAGACAGTGGACGAGCTCGTCAAGCGGGTCGACGAGGAGCCCGCTGCGTGAGTGCGATCCCGCTCGCCGACGCCCCCAGGTTGCGCGCGCCCGCAAACGCGACACTCGCCGTGCGGACACTGCTCGCCGCCATCGCCCTCGGCACAGCGGTCGCGTTCCTGCTCGTCTCCCGGCATCCGCACACGCGAACGATCGTGACCCTGCCGAGCGGCGCGAGTACGATCCTCGTGCTCGACCTGTCGGCGAGCATCTCCTCGGACACGTTCTCCCGCATCGGGGGAACGCTCGAGGCGCTCTCACGCAGCGGCAGGCGGATCGGCCTCGTCGTCTTCTCGGACACGGCGTACGAAGCGCTGCCGCCGGGTGTCCCCGCCTCCGACCTGGCGCCGCTCGTCCGCTATTTCACGCTGCCGCCGCAGTCGCAGCCGGGCTTCGCACCCTCGTTCCCGACGAACCCCTGGACGGACACGTTCACGGCGGGCACGAGGATCTCCGCGGGGCTCGAGCTCGCACACACGATCGCGCTCGCGCAGCGTCGCCGGCCAACGGTCGTGCTCATCAGCGACCTCGACGACGATCCCAACGATCTCGCGAGCCTCGCCGCGATCACGGCGGCATATCAGCGCGACCGCATCCCGGTGCGCGTGGTGGGGCTCAATCCATCACCGAACGACGTCACACTCTTCCAGCACCTGCTCGGGCCGAGCGCCTCCATCGCGCAGGCGCCCACGCTCGGCCAGGTGCCGCCGCACGACGTCACTCCGTTCCCCTGGACGCTCATCGGACTCGGGATCGCTGCCGCGTTCGCGCTTGCGCTGACCGAGGCGTGGTCGCCGGTGCTGGAGTGGGGAGAGTCGTGAGCGTTGTGCGCGTCGCGGCCGCTGCCGGGCTCGCGGCCATAGCGGTGGTCTCTGCACTCCTCGCTGCGGACGTGCGCAGCTGGCCGGTAGCCCTTGCCAAGGGCGACGCGGTCTACGCGGTGGCTCCAGGCGATGCAGCGTGGACCCCGCCGACGACGCTCGACGGCCTCGCGCGGTCGTTGCTCGGCACGACGGGAGACGTCGACCAGCGGCACGCGCTCCAGCAGTACGAGCTCGCCGCCTCCGTTCCCACGCGACTGGATACTGCGGTCGAGCTGCAGACGCAGCGCGCGCAGGCTGGGACGGCGCTCGCGGCCGCAGCCGCGTCGGCGGATCCGGCGCGTGCCTCGCAGGCGCGCACGTTGCTCGGCATCCTCGCCTTCGACCAGTCGGCGGAGGGTGCGGGCTCGAACGAGGCCGACACCGCGATCTCCGACTTCTCCAACGCAGTCCGCGCCGATCCGGCGAACGTGGCGGCGAAGTTCGACCTCGAGCTGATGCTTCGCCTCACGGCGGCGCACGGATCGCGGCCAGGCGTCGGAACGGCGCACTCCTTCGGCCGGGGCGGCAGCCGCGGCGCCGGCGGCGGCGTTCCCGGAAGCGGGTATTGATGACCTTCCTGACGCCGTTCTGTGCGCTGCTCGCGCTCGCCGCCTTCATCCCGCTCGCGGCCTGGGCGGCCGGACAGCGGCGGGTGGGCGCAGTCCGGCGAACGCTTGGGCTCGCCTCCCCGACGGTGGCACACTCCTGGCGCGCTCTCGCGGCCGCGGGCGCGCTCGCGCTTCTCGGCCTCGCTGCGGCGCAGCCTGCGCTCACACATACGTCGGCCGTCCGCGAGCGCAGCGGCATTCAGGCGCTCTTCGTCATCGACACGTCGAGGTCGATGGCAGCGTCGGCGACCGCGCGATCGCCGACACGGCTCGACCGCGCGATAGCTGCAGCGGTCCGAATGCGTGCGGCCATACCCAACGTCGCGGCCGGCATCGCCACGCTCACCGACCGCGTGCTGCCGGACCTCGTCCCGGTTCCGGACGTCGCCGGCTTCGACGCCGTTGCCGAGCGGGCAGTGGCGATCGAGGCTCCGCCCCCGAGCGAGACCGCAGTGCGGGCGACGACGTACGCGGCGCTCGACCAGATTGCGTCCGGCAACTACTTCGACCCCCACGCGAGCCGTCGGCTCGTCGTGCTCCTCACCGACGGCGAGAGTAACCCCATTGACGCTGGGTCGATCGCGCAGACGCTCTCGCCGGCGCGCGGATACCGCTTCGTGGCCGTCCGTTTCTGGCATTCGGACGAAGCCGTCTATGGCGCCGCCGGCAAGCCGGAGTCCGCATACCAGCCGGATCCCCTCGGGCGCGTCGTCCTGAGCGGGCTCGCAGGCGGGCTCGGGGGCCGCGCGTTCGAGGAGAGCAGCGTCGGCGCCGCGACTTCCTACCTGCAGGGCATCGCGGGAAGCGGGCCGACGACGTCCTCGCACGCCCTCACAGTGAGCCGCCATCCGCTGGCGCCGTATGCGGGGGCGCTCGCGCTCGTCCTGCTCGCCCTCGGTCTCATCCCTTTCCGCGCACTCGGCCTCGCCGTAGAATCCGGGGTCCGGTGATGTGCCGCATGCTTCTGCGGGCGTTCGCTCTCCTCGTCGTCGTTTCGACAGCAGGATGGGTGCTCGGCTCGGCTGCCGCGCGAACCGGCGCGTCCGCGCTCGAAAACGCCGGCTGGGGTGGCTTCGGAAACACCCCGGACGAGCTGCGCCACTCGCCGTTGACGCAGATCACGCCGGCGAACGTCGGCCAGCTTGGCCGGTTGTACACGGTCGACTTCATGAAGATCGACCCGAGCGTTCGCAAGGGCGAGCAGTCGTTCCCGGTCGAGTCGAACAGGACGATCTACATGACGACAAACGATGACAACGTCTGGGCGCTCGACGCGACCACCGGACAGGTGAAGTGGCGCTGGACACCGTCCGACGTGGCCGTCTTCAAGAACTTCGGCATCGTCGCCAACCGCGGCGTCGCCCTCTGCGACGGCCACGTGTTCGAGCTGACGCTCGATATGACGATCGTGCAGCTCGACGCCGCGACCGGACAGCTGCAGCGCCGTGTGCCGATCGCGCGCGCCGTTCCTGGAGCCTCCGCTGACAACGGCTACTCGGAGACAAGCGCGCCGATTTGCGCGGACCACCGGCTGATCGTCGGCGCCGCAGGCTCCGACTACGGCGTCCGCGGGTTCGTCATGGCGTACCGCACGAGGGACCTCAGCCCCGCCTGGCCAAACCCGTTCTGGACCGTCCCGCCGAACGGGAGCGAATGGCGGAGCGGCTCGACGCTCGCCGGCGGCGGCGTCGTCTGGACGCCGACCACCGTGGATACGACGACGAACACGCTCTACTTCGGCACCGGTTCTGCGACACCGCTCTACTTCCCCTCCGTGCGCCCCGGCCCCGATCCCCGCGCCGACTCCCTGATCGCCGTGAACCTCATCACCGGCCGCATGAAGTGGTGGCAGCAGCAGATGTCGTTCAACGAGTGGTCGTACGACACCGCCCAGCCGGCGCTCGTCTACACGGGGAAGGTGGGCGGCAAGACAGAGCGCATCGTCTCGGTAGCGACGATGGAGGGCTACTGGTTCGCATACGACGCCGCCAACGGCCGTCCCATCTACCAGCGCATCAAGGTGATCGACCGCGTCGAGCATCCGAACCTGCAGCCGGGGAAGCCGGTGGCCGTCTATCCGGGAGCAATCGGCGGCCTCAACTACTCGCCTGCGTCCTACGACCCGCACACGAACGAGGTCTACAACGCGGCGGCCGAAACGGCTTCGATCGACGTGCAGGCGGTTCTGACACCGAGCCAGAAGAAGCGGAAGTTCACGCTCGGCGATGTCTTCCTGGGGCTGCAGAACGGCAACTTCGGCTCCCTGCTGCCGGGCTGGCACGATCACGGCTCGATCAGCGCCATCGACGTCAACACCGGGCGCCAGGTGTGGAAGTTCGCGACGCCGGAGCCCGAGCGCGGCGGCGTGAGCACGACCGACGGCGGTGTCGGCTTCGCGGGCGGCGGCGACGGCGTCTTGCGCGCTTTCGACCTCAAAACCGGCAAGGTGCTATGGACGTTCCAGACCGGGCATCAGATCGCTGCCGGCCCGTCCATCTTCTCCGTCGACGGCAAGGAGTACGTGGCCATCACCGTCGGCGGCACCCCCACCTCGTCGAACGGCGGCACAGCCACGCAGCTGCAGGTCTTCGCCCTCGGCGCCTCGCAGACGCCGTCGCCCGCGCCCGCCCTGCCGACGCCGCTGAAGTTGGCGAACCAGCCCGCGCCCGCCGCGCACACCGGGGTCGCAGTGCGGCTCGCGGCAAGGAAGGGGATCGGAGCGATCGCCACTCAGAGCGGGCTCGTCGTGCAGCCGTGGGAGGCCGACTCGTCCAACGTCGAGAGGGTGACCGGCCGCGTGCTCTGGGACGGGCACCCAGTGGCCGGCGCGCGCGTCGCGGTCAACGGTTACGTCGTCCCCATCGCGACAGCGAAGAACGGCACCTTCTCCGTCGACGCCGACATCACCATGCCCAGCCGGCGCACGGTGCAGGTCGTCTCGCTGAAGGGCGCCAGCGTAAACGGGCGGGCACTGTCCGCGGGCCAGCAGAGCGCACTCCGCGCCGCTTCGGGCGGCTTCAGCATCGGCTACGCGCTCCGGGATCTGCACGCACGGGTCCAGGCGGGCAACGTGGTCATCTCCGGGCGCGTCGTCGATACGTCCGGGCAAGCGCCGCCGCCCGTCCACGTCCTTACGTACCAGCTCACCGGCATCATCACCGACACAAGCGGAAAGCCCGTGCAGGGCGCGGTCGTCATCACGCGTACGCAGGACCGCGACTTCTGGACGCACTCTTCGGCGACGGACGCGAACGGGCACTACACCTCCGTCTTCGCGGCCTCGGACGAGACCGATGCGGATCCCGTGCCGCTCAGCGTCGGCGTCGCCCTCGGCAATGCCTCCTACGGTGGCGTCCTCGGCACGATCGCCAACTTCGCTCGGCTGAAGAGCGCGGTGATGAACATTCACCTCGGGTCCGGGACCTCATACACCGTGGAGCCGCCGACGTCGTACGCAGGCGCCGTCTACTCCGGCCTCGTCGTCGGCGTCACCGCCGGCGGCAAGGTCGTCAAACCGCTCGCGGAGACCTGGCCGACCAAGACGGGGGCGTTTACGATGACGCTGCCGGTCTCTGTGCGCGGGCGCACGCTCAGCTTCTGGGAGAATCAGCGGCAGTCGTTCTCAGGCTTCACCGCTCGCCCAGGCGGCCCGATCGATCTTCGCTCATGGCCCGCACAGCTCGACAACGCCGTCCCCTCGCGTCTCGCGACGCTCGCGGTCGCGCGCTAGCGCCTTTCCTGGCCGCGCTCTTGCTCGTCGCACCCGCGCGCGCGGCGGGCCACCCCGCGCAGACGTTCGCGACCGCGGGAGCGCGGGCGACGACGACGTTGCTCAACGTCTGGTACGCGGGCAACGGTTTATGGCACACGTGCAATGCGCCCGACTGCGCCACCGGTAACCGCGACTGGGGTCTCGACTCGCTCACCTACACGCTCGCCCTCCGCTACCGCGCGACGCACGACCAGTCGCTCCTCGTGCCGCTCCGCGCGCTCGAGCAGACGGCCCCGACCTACCCCGCACCGTGCACGGACGCCTCCGCGTGCGGCTCGTGGAGCGACGTGCCGATGTGGGATGCGATCGCGCTCCTCGACGAATACGACATCACGGGAGACGCGGTGGCGCTGCGCAAGGCCGAGGCCGCGTTCGCGTTCGTCGATCGTTCGAGCGTGTACGCGCTCGGCGCCTGTTCGCGCATCCCCTACCAGCAACCGGGCGGCGGCGCCAACGGGCTGAAGACGCTGGAGACGGAGGCGAACTACACCAAGGCCGCGCTGCTCCTGTACAGGGCGGCCCACGACCAGACGAACTTGACCGCGGCGGAGAACGCCTACGACGCGACGCGGACGTACTTCCTCGACCCGTCCGTGCCGCTCTACAGCGTCTGGGTCTTCGACGACGGCACCACCTGCACGCAGCTCCCGCACCGCTTCTTCGCCTCCGTCAACGGCGACATGATCTGGTCCGGCCTTACGCTCTACCGCGATACCGGCCGGCGCGCCTATCTCGACCAGGCGATCGCCACCGCGCGAGCGGTCACACGCGATCTCGGCGACCCGCGCGCGATCTTCGCCGACCTGCAAGCCGAGAACGATGTCGTCGAGCCGCTGATAGAGGGAATGGACGCGCTGGCTGCGGACGGGCAGACGTTCGCGCGGACGTGGATCCTCCGCAACGCCGCCGCCGCGCTGTCCGCGCGGGCGCCGGACGGATCCTTCGGACGCTTCTTCGACGGGCCTCCGCCGGCGACGACGGCCACCGCGTGGCAGACGAACGGCGGGCTCGCGCTCGAGATCGCGGCGGCGTCGCTCGCACCACGGGAATCGCCAAACATCGCGAACGCATGGGCGCACGGGCGGAAGGTGCAGGACGACATCTCGACGCTGCCGGCGACGATCACCTTCCATGGCTCCGGGATCGCGCTGTACGGAACGCTCGGAGAGCAGTGCTGCGAGTCCGGGCATGCCCGCGTCTTCGTCGACGGCCGCGAAACCTTCGACGGGACCGGCATCTGGCAGAACAAGTCGAGCTCGGGCCGCACGATCCCGAACACGCTCCTCTTCGCCTGGCGCTGGCCCCGCAGCGGGACGCACACGATCTCGTTTCAGCCCGGGGTCGTGAACGGTAAGGAGGGCGGGCCGTTCTTCGACCTCACGAGCTACAAGGTGCTTCGCTGAGAAGAGCGCGGCGACCGTCTCGAAGGACGGCCGCCGCGCGGTTTTTCTCGTTAGGGAAGTGCGAACGTGTAGACGTAGTCACCACGGACGCGCCGCGGATCGAGCAGGCCGTATGGCCTCGTCACGTCGTTGTGGCCGGACCCACCGTCTTCGACGGTCACATACTCCTTACCGTTCACCGAGTAGACGATCGGCGCCGCCGACACCGGATACGGCATCGTCGGCGAGGTCCACAGCGACTGGCCCGTCTTGGTGTCGACTGCTTCCAGGTAGCCATCACCCTTGATGCCGTTGCCAGTCCCGAAGTGGCCGACGAAGGTGATGCCGCCGGCCGTGTTCGCCGACCCGGAGTAGCAGACGGCAGACCAGTGCTGGTGCCACGTGAACTTGCCGGTCTGCACGTTGAGTGCGGTGAAGTTCCCCGAGTTGCTGAGCGGGGACGAGCCGTCGGCGACGCCGAGGCGGTTCGCTCCGAGGCCGCCGTAGGCGCCCGCAACCTGCGAGGCGGGGGGAATCTCCTCCATCGCGGTAGCGCGACCGGTGACCCCGCACGTCACCATCGAGTGGATCGACGGCGCATACGAGCTCGCCGGCCAGTCCATCATCTCGAACGGCATGACCGTGTACTGCGTCGTGTCATACGGCGTGTATGCACACCCGATCTTGAACGGCTTGCCGTCAGGCGCGGTCGCCGTCGCGTACGGGACCCCGGACGAGGTCAGCGCATCCGGAGTCGTGCACGGGATGCCGTTCTTGCCGATGGGATTGAAGAGGACGTCCTGCGTCGCCGGCACCGGCTGTGTCGGCCACGTGTTGACGCCGGCGGTGTGATCCTGTGGCACGGGAACCTCGTGCACGGGGATCAGCGGCTTGCCGGTCTGCTGGTTGAGGACGAAGGTCATCCCCACCTTGTTGACGTAGGCGACCGCCGGCGCAGTGACCACCTTGCCGTTGACCTTGAACTTCCCGGTGAACAGAACACCGTTGTTGGGCAGGTCGGAGTCCCACAGGTCGTGGTGGACCTGCTGGAAGTACCACTTGATCTGGCCGGTGTAGAGGTTGAGAGCGACGATCGAGCAGGTGTAGAGATCCTGGCCCGCGCCGCGCGCGTTCCACGGCTCCGGGTTGCCGGTGCCGATGAAGAGCAGGCCGAGCTTCGCGTTGATGATCGGCGACTCCCAGAACGCGCCGCCGCCGAACGCGGTGCTGCCGTTGCCATCCTTGTTCGACCAGGTCGAGAATCCGGGCTGCCCTCTCTGCGGGATCGGGTTGAAGCTCCAGACGCGAGCACCGCTGGTAGCCGAGAAGGCCGAGAGGTTCGGGTCGGGGCCGCCGTTGTCGCCGGCACCGTCGCCGACGATGACCATGCCGTCGGCGTAGATGGGAGCGGTCGAGATGCGGTTGCCCAACTTGTACGAACCGACGTTGTTCTCCCACACCAGGTTGCCGCTCGTCTGATCGAGAGCGATAAGGCGTCCGTCGGGCAGGCCCGCGAACACCTTGCCTTCGGCGACCGCGACGCCGGGAAGCCGGCCGCCAGGACCGGGGCTGTACACACTGCCGTTGAGGAGCGTCTCACCTGCGTACGAGGGGGTGTACTGCCAGATGATGCTGCCCGTCGCGGCGTCGATAGCGAACACCTGTCCGAGCGGCGCGGCGATGGTGTAGAGAACGCCGTCCACTGCAACGGGATTCGATTCCATCGAACCGCAGTTGGTGGGGTTGTTCGGAGCGCCGTTGGGCGCCCCCGGAACGACGGGACTCCCGGCGATGATCGACGCCGTGCACGTCCCGAGGCTCATCTGCCATACCTGCTTGAGCTGACTGACGTTCGAGGTGTTGATCTGGTTGAGCGTCGAATAGCGATCGCCCGACAGATCTCCGTAATACAAGAGCCAGTTGTTCCCAGACGGAGCGCTCAACTGTGCGTTCGTCCACGCCGGCGATGGGCTGATCGCCATTCTGTGGACTCCCGACGACGACGCTGACGCTGTCAGGATCGTCGCAAAGACGATGATCCCTAAAACCGTCCCTGCGATCACACGAGACCGGTGCATCCATCCCTCCTTGGGCGTAATCCCCGGCTGGGCAACCCGGGCGACACCTTCGGCCTGCCGGCACCGTGATAATCGCATTCCGGCGAATCCTGCGCAAGCGATCAGGTCGCCGGTACACTGAACGCCATGAAGCGCGGGCTGCTATTCGGTGCGGCATGCGCAGTCTCGCTCGCGTTGGTCGCCCCCGGTTTCGCTCGGTCACGAACGACGAATGAGCCGGCGATCTTCACGGTGAGGGTGATGCTCACCGACAAGTCGATCGCCCTGACGCCCGATCACGGAGCCCGCGGGAGCACAGTGACCTTCGTCCTCACGAACCGCGGCAGGAAGACGCACACGTTCGTCCTTGGCAAGGCGAAGGCCGGGTACTCTCAGGGCTTCGTACGGACGCTGAAGCCCAACCAACAGCTCACGATCGTCATGTATCTCGACCTGCGCGGCGTGTTGAAGTACACGAATCGCACCGGCCTTAAAGCGGTCGCGGTCGGCTCGTTCCGCATCACCTGATTCGGTCGCATCAGTGCCAGGCAGGCGGAGCGACGAGCGATGGATAGGCGGACCCGGTGGCGATCGCCTTCTTCGCGCCGGAGGCGACGGTCAGCACCGTGAGCTTCCCGTCGGAGACGAAGAGGATTTGCCTGCTGTCGGGTGAGAAGGTCGCCGGACCGGAGTCTTTGACGACCATGCTCGGATTCTTGGCCTTCGTCAGCAGGCTCTCGATGTACAGCCCGAAGCGCTGGCACGGTCCCTCACCGCACTCCATGTCGCCGGGCTCGGGCGTACGGGAGCCGACGTACGTGAGCTTCGAGATGCTCGGCGCGATGGCGACCGACATCTGGCCCCAGATCACGTCGATGTTGGCACCGTAGTACTTGAGCACGCGCCCATTTGCCGGCGCGATCGTCAACAAGTCGCCGCCGGAGGGAATCAACAAGCCGGCGCTCGTCCAAGACGGACGGCCGGCTGGGGGAGCCTTGGTCAGCGGGCGCAAGCGACCACCGTTCGCCGGAACGATGTAGACCCGCCATACCGGGCCGCGCGGGCGCACGAAGGCGATGTCCTTCCCGTCCGGCGACCAGGCGGGATAGCCGTCCCGGCCATTCGTCGTGAGCCGGCGAATGCCGCCGCCGTTCACGCTCATGGTGAAGATCCCGATGCCCGACCGCTCGAACGCGATCTCTTTGCCATTGGGGGAGATTGCGGGCGCGTCGGCCGGATTGACGCCGGTCGTGAGCTGCTTCAACCCCGCGCCGGTCGGGGAGACGCGAAAGAGCTGATCGACCGGAGTGGACTTCGACGTCGCCGAGAAGACGATCGTGGCCGCCGATGCGGGGCCGGCGGCCGCTGCTGACACGATCACCGTCGCCACTCCCATCCGGATGAGCGAGAGCATCGACGTCATCCTAGTCGCCGAAGGCCACGAGTTCGGCCACCGGATGCGTCATCCCCGGGTACCGCGCTCCAGCCGCAACGACGAGGAGATCACGTCCGACGGCGGGACAGCTGTTGTTCCCGTCGGGGAGACTCACACGCCAGATGATCCGACCGTTGGACGCCGAGAACGCGAGGACATGCCCGTCGAACGTCGGCACGATGACGGCGTCTCGCGCAACGGTCGCACAACCGAACGGCGACGAGCGCAGCGTTCGCTCCCAGATCGTCCGGCCCGTCTTCGCGTCGAGTGCGTACAGGGCGCCTCTTCCCTGGGCCGGCGACCGGGCGAACGCGTTGGGGGTCATGATCGCGCTCTCGCGCGTGCAGAGCTCGACGACGGGGACGAAGAGGCGACCGCGCGCGTAGGCCATCGGCGTCAGGACGCCGCCGAGGAAACCAGGGCACACCGTCGTCGGGCGCTTCGGAAGAGGACCGAGATCGTGCAGATGCGTTCCGACCGCCCGCGACCAGATGCGAGCATGGCTCGACCGGTCCCAGGCGACGACACGCCCCGCCTTGCCGGCGCCGAAGACGGTCGGGCGACCGGCGGCGGCCGCGAGGATCGGCGAGACCTCGAAGTCGTAGTCACGGATGTCGTGTCGAGTCACCTGGTCGTACCAGAGAAGCTTTCCCGAGCCGCCCGCGAGCACGACGAGCGAGTCGGTGTAGAGCGCAGGCCCCGGAAAGACGCCGCCATTCGGAAACGCCTTCGAGCCGCCCCACGGCGCGGGGTTCGCAAGTCCCACATAGACGTTTCCGGCGGAGTCGACGCTGACCGGATACCAGGCCCCGCCCCCTCCCGCCAGCGGATGCTGCCACGGCTTCGCGATGGTCTGGAAGCGCCATAGAAGTCTTCCCGTGGCCGCCGAGAGCGCATACACCGCACCGCGGCCCCCCGGCGGAAAGCCTTGCGTGCTGTAGTAGACGCGGCCACGATCCACGACCGGAGCGATGGCGATGAATTGCTCGTAGCGGTTCACGAGTCGATGCCCCCAGAGCCGCTTACCTGTTGCAGCATCGAGCGCGAACGCAGTCGTATCGGTCGCCGTGTACAGCCGTCCGTTCACGACGGTTAGCCCATTTGGGCCATCGTTGGGGGCGGCCATCGTGCGTTTCCACCGAAGTGCACCGGTGCGCGCATCGAGCGCATAGATGCTCGAGCTCGAGTCCTGGACGAAGACGGAGTCGCCGACAATGACCGGATTCGCCGTGATCGCGCCGAACGCCGTGGCGCTACGCGAGAAGCGGAAGCGCCAGAGAACCTGCAGGTGCGGAATCGTCCGAGCGTCGAGCACGGTCGCGTAGGTCGCACGTTGGCTCGCGAGGCCCCCGTTCGCCGAAGGCCACGGCCCGCCCGCCGTATGAGTCAGATGCAACGCGGCGAACGCGATCGCGATCGCGACCTTGGACATGTGCTGGCATCATGCCAGGACGGGGTAATCAGCCCCACTCTTCGAGATCAAGGGAGGATGAGGAATGCGTGTGTCCGTCCGCGCGGCGACCGTCGCCGCCACCGTGATGGTGCTCGGGGGTCTCGCCGCGCCTGCGCTTGCCGCGCGCTCACATGCGAGCGCCACGCGGGTCAAGGTCATTGCGGTCGAGTTCAAGTTCACGGTCACGCCGTCGATCATCTCGAAGCCGGGCGCCGTGACCTTCACCCTCGTGAACAAGGGAACGATAGGCCACGACTTCAAGATCGCCGGCAAGAAGACCCCAGTGATCAAGCCCGGCAAGAGCGTGACACTCACGGTGACGCTCAAGGCCGGCAAATTCCCCTATCTCTGCACCGTCGCCGGGCATGCCGCGGCAGGCATGAAGGGCCTCTTCACAGTGAAGTAGCGCTACCTCAGTTCCTGGTCAGCTGACCCGAAACGCCGAGACCGCGCGCTCGAGTAACGGTGCCGCGCGAGCCCAGTCCGATTGCAGCGCGGCGGCCACGATGACGCTGGCCGACGTGCGCCCCTGGACGAAGCAGGCGATTTCCTCGTAGTGATGGACGATGACGCGCGTGTAGTAGTCGTCGATCACACACGATCCCTTTGCGCCCGCCAGGAAGCGAAGCGCGATGGCTTGAGCGTGCAATCGGACGCGGTTGTCTTCACCCCGATCGTGCTGCATGCGAAAGGTCGGCCACGTACCGACTTGCTCTTGATTCCCCTCTTTCGGAGTGGCGTTCAAATACACGACAATGCGGCCGCTTCGATCTTTCTGCGCCACCGACACCGAAGCGGTGTCGCTCTTGATCCGAACGAGCGTCGGCGGGTACCACAGAACCGCACCGCCTGCCGGAGGGCTGAGGCGCTTCCAGCCACTGGGAGCCGCCGCAGGTACGAGCCATCGAAACTGGGTCGGCATGGAAGGTGACGCTGCGAGGACGCCAACGGATCCGAACGCCACGGCCGCGACGATCCCGACCGCGATCAGCCGCCCGGTAAGGGCCGGCGGGGAGACGTTCCTCCACCGCCGGCCCGTGCTCGACCGCTGCTGCATTCCGGAAGGCTGAACGTCCGGCCTAGATACAGCCGTCGCCGTCGTCGGGACCGCCGGCGCTCTGGTCGCCGTCTCCGTCGTCGTCGCTGCAGTTGGTCGACGTACCGCCGCCCCCCGAAGTGGTGGTGGTCGTTCCGCCGCCGCCGCTGCTGCCGCCGCCGCCACCCGCGTGTGGCTTCACCTTGATCACCGCTCCAGAGGGCGAAAGCACATACCAGAGCCCACCGTTCAGGTTCAGCGCCTGGCCAGACGCAACCCCGGGCTTGTTGTCACCCAGGTAGAGGTACAGGGGCCAGTGGTTGTAGGTGACGACGCGGCCACCGGTCGAGTCCTTGTCACTACCGAGCAAGCTCTGCTTCGCTCCGCCCGCCGCGACGGCCTTCGCTCCGGCGGGCAGCTTGAGCGGCGGCCAGATCTTCGCGCAGGTCGAGTGGCACGTCACTCTCGAACGCTTGTCGGGCAGGAACATGTACAGCGTCTTGCCGCGACTGTTCACGAGGATCTTCCCGAGCCCCGAGACCGTTCGCGTGGTTACGACAATGGAAGCGTCGTGCTTGCTTGACACACCCTGAGCCGCGGGCGCCGACACCGTCGCAATGAGAGCTGCGGCGCCAACCGCTGAGAGTGCAAGAGCCTTCCTAATGCGCATGAGTTTGCCAACCTCCCTGGCCGGACCCCTTGGCGGCCTCATTCGTCCCGAACTCGTCCGCGAGGATCGAAGAACGATCGTAAGACGATACCCGACGAAACTCGGACTTTGACGCTTAGCCGAGCTTGCGCTTCACCTTCTGCACCGAAGGAGCCGCGGCCTTCGCCTTGGTGAGCGGCCGGGCCTTGACGGCCACGGAGGCCGGCTTCGCAGAGATGGTGATCTCCTCGCCCGTGGCGGGGTTGCGGCCAGGGCGGGCCTTCGTTGCCGGGCGGAGACGAACCTCGATCTGCACGACACCGCCGATCTTCACTTTCTCGCCCTCGGCGATCTGTTCGAGCACGACCTCTTCGAGCGCCTCGAGCGCCCGCTTCGCTTCCGCGCGGCTCGTCCCGGAGAGTTCGGCGACCGCATCGGCGAGCTGAGTCTGAGTCAGGGGCACAACAATCCTCCGTCGTAGGTTGGGAGCTGAGACGGCGTATTCAAGCGGAGCGCGCGGACGGCGGCCGAGAAATGCGTCTCCCGAGCGCGCGATGCCGATGCTCGCGCAGACCTGCTTGCGGGCGCGCGAGTGAGCCCGTCGGCATCGTCCGCACTCGTGAGGCCTTCGAGCGCCTGCTGCTGCGCGGCGGTCGACCGGCCGTCGTCCTAGCGATTTGCATAACACGCACTTTTTTGCATAATATTCGTTTCATGCCGACGGTGGCAATCCTCGGGGCCTCGGGTTACTCCGGCCAGGAGACACTCGACCGCATTCTCCGCCATCCCGAACTGGAGATCGCGGCGCTCGGGTCCGACTCGCTCGCGGGCCGGACCGCCGCGGCGCTCGACGTCCGCCTGAACGGCTCGCTGCCCCGGTTCGTCCCGAACGAGGACGCCCTCGCAGCCGGCGCCGACGTCGTCTTTCTCTGCCTCGGCAACGAGCGCGCGGCGGCCGTCGAGCCGCCCGCCGGCGCCGTCGTCGTCGATCTTTCCGGGGCGCATCGCCTCGTCGATCCAGAACTCGCCCGCGCCTGGTACGCGGTCGCGCCCGGCGCGTGGAGCTACGGGCTCCCGGAGCTCTACGCGCCGGAGGGGAACCTCATCGCCAATCCCGGCTGCTACGCGACTGCGGCGCTGCTCGCGCTCGCGCCGCTCGCGGGCGCCGTCGACCCGGCGACGGTCGTCGTCGACGCCAAGTCGGGCGTCTCCGGTGCCGGCCGCGAGCTGAAGGCGAGCTCGCACGCCGGCTTCGTGCTCGAGAACGTCTCCCCGTACGCGGTCGGCGCGCACCGGCACGCGCCCGAGATCGCGCAACAGCTCGGCTTCGCCGTCTGCTTCGTCCCGCACCTCCTCCCCGTGCGCCGCGGCCTGCTCGCCACCTGCTACGTCCGCACGGACGCGGACGTGCGCACGCTCCTCGAGGACGCGTACGCGGACAGCGACGTGGTGCGCGTGCTTCCGGAAGGAACGACGCCCGAGCTCGCGCGTGTGCAAGGAACCGACGCTGCCGAGATCGGGATCTTCGCCGACGGCGCCACCGGCACGACGATCGTCGTCTGCGCGCTCGACAACCTCGGCAAGGGCGCCGCCGGCCAGGCGGTCCAGAACGCGAACCTCGCGCTCGGCCTCGACGAGACCGCGGGCTTGCGCCTGACGGGGATCCTGGTATGAGCGTCACCGCAGCGAAAGGCTTCGTCGCCGGCGCCGTGCACAGCGGCATCCGCAAGAAGGACCGCCTCGACCTCGCGCTCGTGCATTCGCTCGTCCCGGCGACCGGCGCGGGCATGTTCACGATCAACCGCGTCCAGGCGGCGCCGGTCGTCGTCTCGCGCGAGCACCTCGAGCACGCGCAGCCGCAGGCGATCGTCGCCAACTCGGGAACCGCGAACGCAGCGACGGGCCTGGCGGGAGTCGACGCCGCGCGCGCGACTGCGGACGCCGTCGCCGCGAAGCTCGGCGTCGAGCCCGCGCAGGTGCTCATCCTCTCGACCGGCGTCATCGGACAGCCGCTGCCCGTCGACGCGGTCGTCGCCGGCATCGGCGAGATCGAGCTCGACACGGACGGAGGCGACGCTGCCGCGCACGCGATCATGACCACTGACACGCACGCGAAGCAGTCGGTCGCGCACGGCCCGGGCTTCACCGTCGGTGGCATGGCGAAGGGCTCCGGGATGATCCACCCCTGTCTCGCCACGATGCTCGCGGTCGTCACCACCGACTATCCCCTCGAGCCCGGCGAGGCGATCGACTTCCTCCGCCCCGCCGTCGACGCGAGCTTCAACGCCATCTCCGTCGACGGCGAATGCTCGACGAACGACACCGTCCTCCTGCTCGCAAACGGTGCGAGCGGCTGCGAGCGGAACGACGAGGCGTTCGCAGCGGCGCTGCGCACCGTGTGCGGCGAGCTCGCGAAGCAGATCGTCGCCGACGGCGAAGGCGCGACCGTGCTCGCCGAGATCGCCGTGCGCGGCGCGGCGAATGACAGCGAGGCGCGCGCGATCGCCGAGCGCGTCGCCACCTCCCCGCTCGTGAAGACAGCGCTGTACGGGCACGACGCCAACTGGGGCCGCATTGCCGCCGCCGCCGGGTCGGCGAAGCACGACGGCGGGTTCGCGGCGCTCGATCCCGACAAGCTCTCGATCCTCATCGACGGCGTCGCCGTCCTCGTCGACGGCATGCCGTCCGGGGACGAGCCGGTGCTGACGAACGGCCACTGCACGATCGAGATCGACCTCGCGCTCGGCGACGGCGTCGCGTCCTACCTCACCAGCGACCTCTCGTACGACTACGTGCGCATCAACGCGGAGTACCGGTCATGAGCGTCGTGCTGAAGGTCGGCGGCGCGTCGATCGGCAGCACGGCCGACGTCGTGCGCGAGCTGCGCACGCTCGGCCACTCCGTCGTCGTCGTACACGGGGCCGGCCCGCAGATCTCCGAGGAGATGGAGCGTCGCGGGCTCGAGGTCCGCTTCGTCGACGGGCGACGCGTGACGACCGCGGAAGGCCTCGAAGTCGTGCGCGAGAGCTTCGCCGCCGTCAACGCCGCCGTCTGCGCAGCGATCGGCCCGGACGCAATGTCGCTCGCGGGCGACGAGGTCGGCCTCGAGGCGGAGCAGGTGCTTGAGCTCGGGCTCGTCGGCCAGCCGGTGCCGTCGTGCCCGCCCGCCGTCGTGCACGCGCTCGAACTGGGCCGCGTCCCTGTCGTCTCTCCGCTCGCGCGCGGACCGCTGAACGTGAACGCCGACGAGATGGCAACCGCGCTCGCCGTCGGCCTCGGCGCGCAGCGCATCCTCTTCCTCACCGACGTGCCCGGCGTCTTCCACGAGGGCCGCCTGCTGCACTCGATTCCCGCCGCGGAAGCCGAGGCGCTCGTCGGCAAGGGCACCTTCGACGGCGGCATCGTCCCCAAGCTCCTCGCCGCATCGCGCGCCGCGCGCAGCGGCCTGCAAGCGGACATCGGCGCGACGGCGGTGGTCGCGTGAGCGTCGCAGTCGAAACGCGTCTGCTGCCGACGTACCCCGAGACGAAGATCGGCTTCGTCGAGGGCGACGGCGTCTGGCTGACCGGGACGGACGGGCGCCGCTATCTCGACTTCGCGGCCGGCATCGCCGTCGTCTCGCTCGGGCATCGCCATCCGGCGCCGCTCGCGGCCGCGCACGCGCAGCTCGACCGGCTCTGGCACGCGTCCAACCTCTATGCGAGCGAGCCGGCCGCCGAGCTGGCCGTGATCCTCTCCGACCGCTTCGGCGGCGCGCAGGCGTTCTTCTGCAACTCCGGCACCGAGGCGAACGAGGCCGCGCTCAAGTACGCGCGCAAGGCGACCGGCAAGGCCGGCGTGCTCGCGCTCGAAGGCTCGTTCCACGGCCGCACGCTCGGCTCGCTCGCCGTCACCGGCCAGCCGTCGAAGCGGGCCGCGTTCGAGCCGCTCGGCCCGGCGCGCTTCGCGACGCCGAACCACATTCCGTCGTTGTCCGAGGCCGCCGGCGACGACATCGGCCTCGTGCTGCTCGAGCCGGTGCTCGGCGAAGGCGGCGTCGTCCCGCTCGAGCCGGGATTCATCGCGGCGGCCGCCACGCTGGCGGAGGAGCTCGGCGCCCTGCTCGCGTTCGACGAGGTGCAGACCGGCGTCGGCCGCACCGGAACGTTCTTCGCGTGGGAGCAGCTCGGCGTCAAGCCGCAGCTCGTCACGCTCGCGAAGGGGCTCGCGAACGGGCTCCCGATCGGCTGCCTCCTCGTCTCCGACGACGCGCCGCGCGGGTTCGTTCCCGGCGATCACGGCTCGACCTTCGGCGGCAACCCCGTCGCGTGCGCTGCGGCGGCCGCCGTGTGCCGCACCGTCGACGACGAGCTGCTCGCGAGCGTCCGCGCGAACGGCACGCGCCTCCTCTCCGGCCTCGCCGCGCTTCCCGCGGTGACCGAGGCTCGCGGCGCAGGGCTTCTCGTCGGCGCCGTGCTCGACCGGCCCGTGCAGCAGGTCGTCGACGCCGCGCTCGATGCCGGCCTCGTGTGTCTCAGCGCCGGCCCCGACGTACTTCGCCTCGCACCGCCTCTCGTCGTCGACTCGGACGACATCGACAACGCTCTCGCGATCCTCACGGAGGTCACCGCATGAACCGCCAGCAGCGTCACGCCGCCATCCTTCGCATCCTGCGCGACCACGCTGTCTCGACGCAGACCGAGCTCGCCGACGCGTTGCACGCCGCCGGCCACGACGTCGTGCAGACGACCGTCTCGCGCGACATCCACGAGCTCGGGCTGATCAAGGTCCGCGACTCGAGCGGCCGCCTCATCTATGCGCCGCCGGAAGCCGCAGAGGCCGAGCGGGCGGACGCGATCGCCGTCGCGTTCGCCCGCTGGGCGCTCGAGGTCGAGCCGAGCGGCAACCTCGTCGTCGTCGTCACGCCGTACGGGTATGCGAGCCCGCTCGCGCAGGCGATCGACGTCGCGCACCATCCCCGCATCGCCGGCACGATCGCGGGCGAGAACACCGTCCTGCTCATCGCCCGCGAAGGCACCACCGGCACGAAGCTGGCGGAGGAGATCCGCGGGCACATGCTGCGGGGCGCTGCGTGATCCTGGCCACGCTCCCGATCGGCGAGAACGTCGGCATCGCCTTCTCCGGCGGGCTCGACACGTGCTGCGCGCTCGCATGGATGCGCGAGCACGGCGCTGTCCCGTACGCGTTCACCGCCGATCTCGGCCAGCCGGACGAGCCGGACGTCGCCTCCATCCCGGAACGTGCATTGCGGTACGGCGCAGAGGACGCGGTGCTCGTCGACTGCAAGGACGCGCTCGCGCGCGAAGGGCTAGCCGCGCTGCAATGCGGCGCGTTCCACGTGCAGACGGCCGGCAAGCGCTACTTCAACACGACGCCGCTCGGGCGCGCCGTCACCGGCACGCTGCTCGTGCACGCGATGCAGGGGCTCGGCGTCGAGATCTGGGGCGACGGCTCGACGTACAAGGGCAACGACATCGAGCGCTTCTACCGCTACGGCCTGCTTGCGAACGAGCACCTGCGCATCTACAAGCCGTGGCTCGACGCTGCGTTCGTCGCTGAGCTCGGCGGCCGCAAGGAGATGAGCGAGTGGCTCGCGGAGCGCGGTCTCCCCCACGGCGCCGCCACCGAAAAGGCGTACTCCACGGACGCGAACATGCTCGGCTCGACGCACGAGGCGAAGAACCTCGAGCACCTCGACACGAGCATGCGCATCGTCGAGCCGATCATGGGCGTCGCGCACTGGAACGCGGACGTCGAGATCACACCGGAGATCGTGACGATCGCGTTCGAGGACGGGCTGCCCGTCGGCGAGCCCGTCGACGTCATCCGCGAGATGAACGCGATCGGCGGCCGGCACGGGCTCGGCATGTCCGACCAGATCGAGAACCGGATCATCGAGGCGAAGAGCCGCGGCATCTACGAAGCGCCCGGCATGGCGCTCCTGCACATCGCATACGAGCGGCTGCTGAGCGCGATCCACAACGAGGCGACGCTCGAGCGCTACGCCGTCGACGGCCGCCGCCTCGGCCGGCTGCTGTACGAGGGCCGCTGGTTCGACCCGCAAGCGCTCATGCTGCGCGAGGCGCTGCAGAAGTTCGTCGCGCGGCCGGTCACCGGCGAGGTGACGATCGAGTTGCGGCGCGGCGACGACTACACGATCCTCGAGACGCGCGGCGAGTCGCTCACGTACGACCCCGAGCGGCTCAGCATGGAACGGAGCACGACCGCCTTCACCGCCGCGGACCGCATCGGCCAGCTCGCGCTGCAGTCGAACGACATCGCCGACACGCGCCGGTTCCTCGAGGCATATGGCCATCCGCTGCTCGAGGTGACCGCATGACGCTGTGGGCCGCCCGCACCGGCATCGCGCTCGATCCCGACGTGGATGCGTTCCTCCGCGCCGAGGACGACGAGCTGCTGCCGTACGACTGCGCTGCGACCGCTGTGCACGCCCAGCGGCTGCACGCGGTCGGCATTCTCGACGACGGCGAGCTCGCTGACGTCGAGACGCGGCTCGCCACGATCGCCGAGGAGGGCGCCGCTTACCTCGGCGAGTACGAGGACGTGCACTCCGCCATCGAAGGGCTGCTCGGCCCGATCGGCCGCAAGATCCACGCCGGGCGCTCGCGCAACGACCAGGTCGCCGCCGCGGCGCGCCTCTACGTCGGGGACGCGTGCGCCGAGGCATCGACCGCCGTCGCGCGCCTGACCGAGACGATCCTCGACGTCGCCGAGCGCGAGGCGGAGACGCCGCTGCCCGGCTACACGCACATGCAGCGCGCGCAGCCCGTGACGTTCGGCCATCACCTGCACGCGTGGGTTGAGATGCTCGAGCGCGACCGGACGCGCTTCGAGCACGCGACGGCCTCCGCTGCGCCGAGCCCGCTCGGCGCCGGCGCACTCGCCGGCTCGACGCTGCCGCTGCCGCTCCCTGAGTCGCCGATGCGCAACTCACTCGACGCCGTCGCGGACCGCGACTTCGCGCTCGACTACCTGTACGCGGCCGCCGTGCTGTTCACGCACCTCTCGCGCATCGGCGAGGAGATCGTCCTCTGGTGCACGTCGGAGTTCGGCTTCGTCGGCTTGCCGGAGTCTGCGTCGACGGGCTCGTCGATGATGCCGCAGAAGCTCAACCCGGACGTCGCCGAGCTCGCGCGCGGCAAAGCCGGCACGGCGATCGGCCGGCTGACCGGCCTGCTCGCGGTCGTGAAGGGCTTGCCGCTCGCGTACGACAGGGACCTGCAGGAAGACAAGACGCCGCTCTTCCAGACGCGGCGTGACGTCCGTGGCGCGCTCGCCGCACTGGGCGCGCTCATCGGCGGCCTCGACCTGAATCACGAGCGCCTCGCCGCCGCCGTGTCCGATCCGCTGCTGCGCGCGACGGACGCCGCCGAGGCGCTCGTCCGCAACGGCGTGGCGTTCCGCGACGCGCACGAGCAGGTCGCAGCCGCCGTCCGCGGAGGCACCTTCGTCGCGCCCGACCGCGACGCCCCGCGCGCCGCTCCCGGTCCGGCCGGCGTCAAGACGGCGCTGCACGACGCGCGCCTCCGGCTCGGCGCCCGTGCGCTCGCCGATACGACACGTGCGCTCGTCGGCCGCGACCTGACGACGCTGACGACCTGGAGCGCGTACGAGCTGCGGCTCGTGCTCGACCTCGCTGAGCATCTGAAGTCGGCGCAGAAGAGCGGCATCGAGCACCGCCTGCTCCCGGGCCGCACACTCGGCCTGATCTTCGGACGGCCCTCGACGCGCACGCGCGTGTCGTTCGCGGTGGCGATGGAGCAGCTCGGCGGCTCGGCGGTGCCGCTGAACACGTCCGAGCTCCAACTCTCGCGCGGGGAACCGCTCGATGACACCGCGCGCGTGCTCAGCGGCTACCTCGACGCACTCGCGGTGCGCTGGCCCTCCCAGGCCGACCTGGAGACGCTCGCATCGCACGCGTCGATTCCAGTGATCAACGCGCTCACCGACGACGAGCATCCATGCCAAGCGCTTGCGGACGCGCTCACCATCCGCGAGCGCTTCGGCGATCTCGAGGGCGTACGCGTCGCGTACCTCGGCGACGGCAACAACGTCTGCGCCTCGCTCCTCGTCGCGTGCTCGGCGCTCGGGGCTGAGGTCGTGTGCGCGACGCCGCGCGGCTACGAGCCCGGTCCCGGCGCGCTCGGCGCCGCCGTCGCGTTCGGCGGCAACGTCACGCTCACCGACGACCCCTACGCGGCCGTCGCCGGCGCGCAGGTCGTCTACACCGACGTCTGGACGAGCATGGGCGAAGAGGAGGAGCGCGAGCGGCGGCTCCGGGACTTCGCCGGCTTCGGGATCGACTCCGACCTGCTCGCAGCCGCCGCTGACGACGCGATCGTCCTGCACTGCCTCCCCGCACACATCGGCGAGGAGATCTCCGGCGATGTGCTGTACGGCGGCCAGTCGGCGGTCTGGCAGCAGGCGGAGAACCGTCTGCACGTGCAGAAGGCTCTCCTGGCCCTCTTGGTCTAAGCACCGCGGACCGCGGCCGGCGTGCCCGCAGCCGCGGAGCCGGAGGCCATGAGCGCCGTCGCGACCGCGAGAGCCGACGCGATCTTCATGCGCCGGAGTTCTCCGCCACGTACGTTTTCGAACGATGGACGAGGCTCTCTCGGATTTGCGCGACCGGATCGCGGCGCTCGACCGCCAGGTGCTCGACGCCCTCAACCAGCGGCTCGAGCTGGTCCGGCGCGTGCGCGCGCACAAGCAGGAGACCGGGGCGCCGCTGATCGACGCGGCCCGCGAGGCGGAGCTCCTGGACGAGCTCACGCGCGCGAACGGCGGCCCGCTCGGCGAGCAGGCAGTGCGGTCGCTCTTCTCGGCCGTCCTCGACGTGATGAAGCAGGAATCCCAGGGAGCGGGCACCGAAGCGGCCACCACGCAGATGAGGAAGCCGGCGCCGGTCTCGCGGCTGGCGATCGTCGGCACGGGCCTGCTCGGCACGTCGGTTGCGCTCGCCGCGCGTCGCGCCGGCGTAGCCTCGGTGCGCGGCTGGGACGCCGACCCCGCGATGCTGAGGGAGGCGGCAGTCGAGCCCGCCGCGTCGCTGGCGGAGGCTGTGGCCGGTGCGGAGCTCGTCGTCGTCTCGGTGCCGGTGGGCGCCGTTGTCGCAACCGTTCGCGACGCACTGGCGTCTGCGCCTGACGCAACCGTCACGGATGTCGGCTCGACCAAGCGCGTGCTAGCAGCGGTGGAGGACCCCCGGTTCGTCGCCGGCCACCCGCTCGCGGGCGGTGCGACCGGCGGCCCGGCGCGCGCGAGTGCCGACCTTTTCGACGGTGCGATCTGGTTCCTGACGCCGTCGCCGGTGGCCGACGCCGCGCGGGTGCAGGCGGTGGAGGGCTTCGTCGCCGCCCTCGGCGCGCGGACGGTGCAACTCGATCCGGCCGAGCACGACCGGCTTCTGGCGGTGACGAGCCACCTGCCGCACGCGCTCGCGAACCTGCTCATGCGCACCGCCGCCCGGGCGGGCGAGGACGCCCTCGGCTACGCCGGCGCCTCGCTCCGCGAGATGACGCGCGTCGCCGGCGCGAATGCGTCCATCTGGGCGGACATCTTCGTCGCCAACGGCGATCTCATTGCGTCGGCGCTCGCCGAGCTCGGGAGCGATCTCGCCGACGTCGAGCGCTCGCTGCGCGCCGGCGAGCGCGACACGATCGAGCGGTGGATCGCCGAGTCAGCGACGGCGCGCACGCGCATGCTCGAGTACGCGTACCGCACCGAGGCGAAGATGCTCAACCGTGTCCGCGTGCGCATTCCGGACAAGCCCGGCGTGCTGGCCCGCATAACGCAGTCGCTTGGCGCCGCGGGGATCAACATCGAGGACTTCGAGCTGCGCCACGTCTCGCCGGAATACGGCGGCGTGCTCGTCATCCTCGTCGCGGGTGGCGACCAGGCGGAGCTGGCGCGAACGCTGCTGCGCCGCGAGGGCTACTCGGCGGCGTAGCGCCGGGCCAGGTCGAACAACTCGGCGGTCAGCTCTGTGGCGCGGTCGGTGGCCATTTCGATCTCCTCCACGTCGCCCAGCCGCTCCGGATCCAGGCCGGGCTTGATGAGGGCGCTGTAGCCGCGGATCACGAGCAGGGCGTTCCGGAGGTCGTGGACGAGCCCTCCGACCAGTGCCGCCTGTGACTGTGCGTCGACCGCAACCGCGCTCATGGGCTCAATGTCGTCGCGAAGACCTCTGCTCCCAAGAGTCAAACCCCGCAACAGATCTGCGGATTACTCCCTAACCCGAACGCACGCGTCCGCGGACAGCGCCGAGGCCGTCCGCCCGCAGGACGACCTCGTCTCCGTCGGCAAGGAAGCGGGTGTTGCCGAACAGCTCGATGAGCGAGCCCCCCGTGCCGGGCTCGGCCCCCGAGATCGTCCCCGTCCCCATCAGGTCTCCCGTGCGCACCGTGGCGCCGTTCGAGGTCGCGTGGGCGAGCATCTGCGGCATCGTCCAGTACAGCGTGCGCGCATTGCCGCGCGAAATCGTCTCCCCGTTCAGTTCGACGGACAGGTCGAGGTCGAGCCCCCAGTCGCGGCCGCCGGCGAGCTGCGCGATCGGCGGCGGATCCTGCTCCGGCGCCTCCACGCGGCGCTCCTCGAGCAGCGCGAGCGGCGTCACCCAGGCCGAGATGGACGTCTGAAACGACTTGCCGAGGAACGGCCCGAGCGGGACGTACTCGAACGCCTGAATGTCGCGCGCGCTCCAGTCGTTGAGGAGCACGAGGCCGAAGACGTGGTCTGCGAACTCGAACGTCGATAGCGGACGCTCCGACGGAACGCCGACGACGAACCCGAGCTCGAGCTCGATGTCGAGCCGCTGGGACGGGCCGAACTCGCCTGCGCGCAGCTGACCGCGGGGGCGGACGACGTCGGTGCCGCTCACGGCGACCGTCCCCGCACGGCCGTGGTAGCCGACGGGCAGCCAGCGCCAGTTGGGCAAGAGCGGCTCCTGGTCGGGACGGAACATCCGCCCGAGGTTGGAGGCGTGCTCGAGCGACGCGTAGAAGTCGACGTAGTCGGCGACGTCGAACGGGAGGCGCATCTTCGGGTCGGCGACGGGTGGGCCGTCGTGCGCGCGTGCGGCCGCGATCGCTTCACGCCACGCCGCAGGGCCTGCGGCCATGAGCGCGTTCAGCGTCGGCTGCGCGAACACGTCGCCCAGGCTGCGCAGGTCGACGACGTCGCCGTCTTCGCACCAGGCGATCCCTCCGTCCGCGAATGCGCCGAACCCGGTCACAGAATCCCCAGCTCGTGCAACTCGCCGACGGGCTCGAAGAACGAGCAGCTCCCGATCGAGTGCAATAAACGCGTGCGCACATGCTCGAGCTCGCCAGGCCCTGCGGCGCGGCCGTTCCAGCGGAACGACTCGGCGTCGAGCTCGAATGCACCACGCGGCGCGCGCAGCGCCTCCTCCTCGTCGGCGAAGACGCACGCTGCGAGCAGGTTGAGGAACCCATGCTCTCCCGCGTCGGTCGGATACGCGTGGTGCAGCCCCGCTGTCGCCTTGAAGACGACGTGGGCCTCGCGGCAGCCGCGCACGAACGCCGCCAACTCCTCCACGGTCGGGATCTCAGCGCCGCCACAGCGGATCTTCGAGGATCCCTCGATGTAGAGCTCGTTGCCCTGCCGCTCGGTGCCGCCTCCGACGATTGCGAGCTCGCGACCGTCCACTTGGACGCCATCGGGCACGACGAAGCGGCCGAGGAGCCATGCGTCCGGGCTTGCCTGCGCGCGCGCGTCCTCGGCGAGCGCGTCGGGGAGCGTCATGCTCGCCGGCGGGAAGAGCGGCGCATGGTCGAAGAGCCTGCCCAGAAGCGCCCTTGTAGCGTCCACGAGCGGCAAAGCTACACTCCTGCGCGGGTCGGGCTCCGCGCAGTGGAAGCTTGTGAACCGCGTCAGATCCGGAAGGAAGCAGCGCTAAGCATTCCCTTCCAGGTGCGCGGCCAGCCCGGCCCTTATGATCGTTCGATGGCCGCGCTCTACCGCAAATACCGTCCGCAGAGCTTCGACGAGGTGGTCGGGCAGGAGGCGGTCGTCAGGACGCTGAAGAACGCGATCACGTCCGGACAGGTGCGGCAGGCCTACCTCTTCGCAGGCCCGCGCGGAACCGGCAAGACGTCGCTCGCCCGCATCCTCGCGAAGAGCCTCAACTGCGTACAAGGCCCGACGGTGACTCCCGACGGCACGTGCCACGCCTGCCTTGCGATCGCGGCCGGCACCTCGCTCGACGTGATCGAGATGGACGCGGCGTCGCAACGCGGCATCGATGACGTGCGCGAGATCCGCGACCGCGTCGTGCTCCAGCCGGTCGAGGGGCGCAACAAGGTCTACATCCTCGACGAGGCGCACCAGCTGACGGACGCGGCGTGGAACGCGTTGCTGAAGTTGATCGAGGAGCCTCCACCCCATCTCGTCTTCATCTTCTGCACCACCGACCTGTCGAAGGTCCTCTCGACCGTGCGGTCGCGCTGCCAGACGTTCGTGTTCCAGCGCCCGCGGCTCCAGGACCTGCTCAAACGGCTGCGCATGATCGCAGACAAGGAGGAGATCGCTGCGCCCGACCAGGCGCTCGCGCTCATCGCGCGCGCCGCGCGCGGCTCGTATCGCGACGCCGAGTCGGCGCTCGACCAGCTCGCCGCGGCGACCGAGAATGACGTCACCGTGCAATCCGTGCTGCAGCTCCTCGGCACCGTCGAGGAAGAGGCGCTGTTCCGCCTCTGCGACCTCGTCGTCGACCGCGATACCGCGGGCGCGCTCACGTTCGTCGAAGAGCTGTCCGAGCAGGGGCACGACATCGGCCGGCTCGTGACGGAGCTCATCGAGCACCTGCGCCAACTGTTGCTCGTGCAGCACATGGGCGAGGTGCCGGATTCCCTCCCCGTGACGGAGGAGACGCGCGAACGCCTGCGCGCGCAGGCGAACCAGCTCGGCGAGGCGACTGTGATCCGGCTGATCGACCTGCTTGCGATCGCCGTCGACGACATGCGCCAGGGCGGCGACCCACGCCTGCCGCTCGAGCTCGCGCTCGTCAAGGTCACGCGGCCCGCGGCTGACCTCTCACGCGAGACGGTCGCGTACCGCCTGGAGCTTCTGGAAGGAAACGCGGGCCGCGTGACGAGCGCGCCTCCGAGTCCGGAGCCAAAGGCAGCCGAAGCCAAGCGCATTGCTCCGACGGCTCCGGACGTGGCGCTCGAGCAGCTCCAGGAGGCGTGGGCACGCACGATCGTCCCCGCCGTCGCCGAGCGATCGATTCCGATCTCGACCGTACTTGGGGAGGCGCGGCCTGCGCAGCTCGCCGGTGACACGCTCACGGTCGAGTTTTCGGCCAGCGCGTCGTTCCACCGCCAGCTCGCAGAGGAGCCGAAGGCCGCGGCCATGCTGACCGACGCCCTGTACGAGGTGACGGGCAGGCGGCTCGTGCTCGCGTTCGCCGTCGGCGAGGGCGACGCCGAAGCGCTCGAGCTCGACGAGCCGGCCGGCGAGGAGCGGATCATCGAGCTGCTGAAGACCGATCTCGACGCGCGAGAGAGAGATCCCGAGTGAGTTTCGACATCAACAAGTTGATGCAGCAGGCGGCGGAGATGCAGGAGCGCGTGCAACGCATGCAGGAGGAGGCGAAGAAGCAGACGGCCGCAGCGTCGGTCGGCGGCGGGATGGTGAAGGTGACCGCGAACGGCGCCGGCGAGGTCCTCTCGATCGAGATCGCGCGTGACGCGATCGACCCCGACGACGCCGAAGGCCTCGCCGACCTCGTCCTCGCAGGCGTGAACGAGGCGCTCCGGTCCGCGCGCGCCGCGGTCGAGGCGCAGGCGCAGGAGATGATCGGCGAGTTCGGGCTGGGTGACCTCGGGCTTCCCGGCCTCGGCGGGTAGGCGGCTTGCGCGGCCGATACCTCTTCTCGAACTGGTTGTGGCTACTGATCGTCCTCGCCCTCATCGGGGTCGTCGTCTGGGGCTGGGCCTGGGACTTCAGCCGCTAGGGCTAGCCTGATCGGATGCTGAGCCCCGCCGTCGACAATCTCGTCGCGCAGCTGACCCGCCTGCCCGGGATCGGCAGCCGGACAGCGCAGCGGCTCGCGTTCCACCTGCTCCAGGTGTCGAAGACGGAGGCCAACGCGCTCGCGGACGCGATCCGCGACGTGAAGGAGCGCGTCCGCTTCTGCAACGAGTGCGGCAACCTCACCGAGGAAGACGTCTGCGCCATCTGCCTCGACGCGCGGCGCGACCGGACGATGATCTGCGTCGTCGAGCAGCCCGTCGACCTGCTCTCGCTCGAGCGGACCGCCGAATACCGAGGCCTGTACCACGTCCTCGGCGGCGCGCTCTCGCCGATCGACGGCGTCGACCCGGAGCACCTGCGCATCGACGAGCTCCTCCGCCGCGTCGATCGCAACGGCGTGCAGGAGGTCGTGCTCGCAATGAACCCGAACATGACCGGCGAGGCGACCGCCGCCTACCTCGCCGACCGGCTGCGAGGACGCGTGCGCGTGACACGCCTCGCGAGCGGCCTGCCCGTCGGCGGCGACCTCGAGTACGCAGACGAGGTCACGCTCGGCCGCGCATTGACCGGCCGCCGCGAGATCTGAGGCGTCGCTTGCGATGCCGCGACGTTGAAGGCGTCGCCGGCTCGGAGGGTGCCGCCGTTGTAGGCACACTCCTTTTCGTGACCGTCACGGACCACGAAGAGATCCCGCAGCTCGCCGCGGATGCGGCTCAACGAGGCCAAGATTTGGTCGTGATGAAGTTCGGCGGCACCTCCGTCGGCGACACGCAAAAGATCAAGGACGTGGCCCGGCGCCTCGTGACGGCGCGCGAAACCGGACATCGCGTCGTCGCCGTCCTCTCCGCGATGGGCGACACGACGGACGACCTCATCCGGCTGGCACACGAGGTTTCGCCGCATCCGCATCCGCGCGAGTACGACATGCTCGTCTCGGTCGGCGAGCGCATCTCGAACGCGCTCTGCGCGATGGCGATCCACGATCTCGGTCACGAGGCGATCTCGCTCACCGGCTCGCAGGCGGGGATCCTCACCGACACCGTCCACGGCAAGGCGAAGATCGTCGAGGTGCGGGCCGCACGCATCAACGACGCGATGGACGACGGGAAGATCGTGCTCGTCGCCGGCTTTCAGGGCGTGTCGTCGGAGCACGAGGTCACGACGCTCGGCCGCGGCGGGTCGGACGCGACGGCAGTCGCGCTTGCCGCGGCGCTCGGAGGCGCGTGCGAGATCTTCACCGACGTCGAGGGCGTGTTCACCGCCGACCCGCGGCTCGTCCCGGACGCGCTCAAGCTGCCGAAGGTCAGCTACGAGGAGATGCTCGAGATGGCCGCCACCGGCGCGCGCGTGATGATGGCGCGGTCGATCGAGATCGCACGCAGGTACGGTGTTCCTCTCCACGTGCGCTCGGCGTTCAGCGACGTCGAAGGCACCTGGATCGGCGAGGAGGATCAGCTCGTGCTCGAGAAGGCGATCGTTTCCGGCGTGACGCACGACACCACCGAGGCGAAGGCCACGGTGCTCGGCGTGCCCGACCGCCCCGGCGTCGCGGCGCGGGTGTTCCGCGCGCTCGCGGACGCGGGCGTGAACATCGACATGATCGTGCAGAACAGCTCGGCGGACGGAACGACCGACATCACGTTCACGTTGCCGAAGACGGATCTTCCCTCAGCGGAACCGACGCTCGAGGGATTGCGCGAAGAGATCGGCGCGCGCGGGATCGTGTACGACCCGGACATCGCGAAGGTGTCGCTCATCGGCGCAGGCATGAAGAGCCATCCCGGCGTCGCCGCCGACATGTTCGAGGCGCTCGCCGATGCGGGAATCAACATCGAGATCATCTCCACGTCGTCCATCCGCGTCTCCTGCGTCGTGCGCGCAGCCGATGTCCAGAAGGCCGTGTCGGCGGTGCACGAGAAGTTCCGGCTCTTCGCCGAGGAGCGGGTTGGTGCCTGAGGCGCGCATCGCAGTCGTCGGCGCAACCGGCGCCGTCGGTGCGGTGACGATGCGGCTGTTGCGCGAGCGCGGGCACGAGAACGTGCGCGCATTCGCGTCGGCGCGCTCGGTGGGACGCACGCTCGACGGTGGAATCGTCGTCGAGGAGGCGACACCGGAGGCGCTCGCGTCCGGCGGAGTCGACCTCGCGTTGTTCTCCGTCGGCACGTCGGCGTCGCGCGAGCTCGTGCCGCATGCGGTGCGCGGCGGCGCGGTCGTGGTCGACAAGTCGTCCGCGTACCGCCTCGAGCCAGGTGTGCCGCTCGTCGTGCCCGAGGTGAACGGGGAGCGCGCGCGCGAGCACGACGGCATCGTCGCCAATCCGAACTGCTGCACGATTCCCCTGACGTGTGTCTTGGGCCCGCTGCACGAGGCCGCCGGACTGAAGCGCGTGCGCGTGTCGACGTATCAGTCCGTCTCGGGTGCAGGCGCACAGCGGATGGAGCAGCTACTCGCGGAGCCGCCGGCCGAGCACGACCTGACGATGGACTGGAGCTGGGACGGCGACGAGACGGACGAGGAGTCGAAGCTCCGGGCCGAGACCCGCAAGATCCTCGACCTGCCAGATCTGCCGATCAGCGCGACGACGGTGCGCGTCCCCGTGCTCGTCGGGCATGCGGAGGCAGTGTGGATCGAGCTGGAGGAGCCCCTCTCGCCGGAGCAGGCATCGGCGGTGCTCGCCGCGGCGCCGTCGGTTCGGCTCGTGGACGTGCCGACGCCCGGCGCCGCGGCGAAGACGGACGACGTGCTCGTAGGCCGGATCCGTCCCGATCGGGCCGGAGAGAACGGCCTCGTGCTCTTCCTCGCGTGCGACAACCTGAACAAGGGCGCCGCGTTGAACGCGATCCAGATCGCGGAACTCCTGCTCGGCGATCGCGTCGCAGCCTGATGTTGAAGATCTTCTCGAGGCTCCACGTCTTCCTGTACAGGGCGAGCGGCGGCCGGATCGGAGGCCGCTTCAAAGCCGCCCCGGTGCTGCTGCTGACGACGACCGGACGCAAGACGGGCAAGAGGCGAACGACTCCCCTGTTGTACGCAGAGGATGCCGGCCGGTACGTGATCATCGCGTCCGTCGGCGGAGCTCCGAAGCACCCGGCCTGGTACCTGAACCTGCGCGGCAACGCCGACGCGACGATCCAGGTCGGAAGCCGAGAGCTCGAGGTGCATGCGGACACGGCCCCGCCGGACGAGCGCGCGCGTCTCTGGACGCTGATGACGCGGATCTATCCGGGCTACGACGAGTATCAGGCGAAGACCAGCCGCGAGATCCCGGTTGTGACTCTCACGCCTGCCGCGAGCTGACGCTCGCGCAGTCGAGACCTCGCCGACCGTGGCGAGTCGAGGCCCGTTCGTCCGGGGGCCTAAGCGACCGGCTCGGCTCGTGTGTAGCGGACGGCGGTGTCGAGGATCAGCCGCCCTTCGGCATCAGGTGGTGGCAGCTTGGCAACTGCGGCGGCGCGAGCCGCGACGGCGTCCGATTCGGGGACGGCGCGCCAGAGCCTGCGAAACGGGGTCGAGAAGGTCCACTCGTACCAGGCCTCCGCGGACGCGAATGCGACCGGCTGGCTCTCGTCGTGTATCTCCACGCTGCGAAAGCCGTTCCCCTCGACGAGCGCCCTGATGCCGACCGGGGTGGCAAACCAAGCGTGCTCGTGGTCGCGACGCTGAAGGTCCGGCACGAACGATCGCACAGCCTTCTCGATCCGCTCCCAGACGTCGCCGGTGCCGAACGTGCTGAACGCGAGACGTCCGCCCGGACAAAGAGCGAGCGCATACCCACGGAGAGCCGCGGCCGCATCGGGCACCAGAAAGATCGCCATCGAGGAGAGCACCGCATCGAGCGAACCCGCAGAAACAGGCGGAGCCTCCCCATCGGCGACCACGGCATCCGCCTGCACCAGGCCGCGCTCCTGCGCGAGCGCCTTGGTCTGCTCCACCATCCGCTCCGAGATGTCAATCCCAAGCACGTGGCCGCCAGGCCCGACCACATCCGCAGCGGCAGCCACAACCGCGCCGCGCCCGCACCCCACATCGAGCACACGCGAGCCGACCCTGATCTCGGCGAGCTCGACGAGGCGACGCGCGATCGGCCGAAAGAACTCGACGCCTTCAGGGTCGTACACGTCGGAAAGCTCGTCCCAAAACGACGCGACATCGCTCCGTACCGACCCGTTCATACCTGCCGCCGATCATAAGCATCGGACGCAGCCAAGCGACGCTTCTACGTCAGCGCGTTGGCGCGCTTGCGCGCGTACAGCTCGTAGTCGGCGGCGCGAAGAAGGTCGTTATGCGTGCTCTCGCCATCTGGGTAGCTCGCAGTACCCGCGCTCACATTGACGCCGATATCCCGAACGCGACCCTGGACGACCGCCGCGATGGAAGCTGCCGCATCTGCGTCGTGCCGAGGGAGCACGAGAACGAACTCGTCACCACCGAGCCGAAAGGCTTCACCGTCGTGACGGAGGATTTCGGCGACGGCAACCAGGACTTCGTCCCCGCGTCCATGACCGTCGCGATCGTTGATTCGCTTGAAGCCATCGAGGTCGAGCAAGCAGATGGACAGGGTCTCCCCGGTGTCGTCGGCGCGATCGAGCTCGCGGCGAAGGCGCTCGCCGAGGTGACGACGGTTGCCGAGGCCCGTGAGCGGATCGGTCAGCGCGAGCTGGGTCGCCTGTCGGCTCTGCTCGAGAGAACGGAGATAGAGGCCGACGACAAAGACGGGGACGGCGGCGAGCACCGCGATATAGGGGTCGCTTCGCCAGCAGATGATGAAGACCGGCACCACCGAGAGAGAGAGCAGGACCGGCAGCAGCCCGACCTTCAGGAACGACAAGCTGCTGGCCGCCGCCTCCCGGATCTTCACGTGCGTGACCATGAGCGCTATGAGGCCGACGTTCGTAACCAACATTGCACCAGCGGCGAGAAGCACGGTGACGACGATGCCCACCCGGCCGCCGGGATGAATGTGTGCGGCAAGCCCGCCGGCGCCGCCCATGAGTGCGTAAGAGGCGGCGTTGAACGCGATCTTCAGGGGGTGTGTCCGAACACGCGCCAGCTCGAAGCCGATCGAGACGGACGCGATGAGCACCGCGACCGCGGCGCCGTACATCACCGCGGCGCATGCGACCGCGACAGCGCTGAGGGACATGTCGCCCCCGCCCTTCACGGGGATGGGGACAGGCGAGCGATCGCCGCACCAGGTGAGCACGCCAAGGAGGAGAACGCCCACACCCTCTCGCCAAGACAGCTGTCCTAGAACAAGCGATCTTGCCGCGAGGAACACAGCCGCTGCCCCGCCGAGAACAACGCAGTCCCAGACGGCCCAGCGCGCTGGCGACATGAACCCAGACCGAGGCAATGCGGCGGACATGCGGCGACCTGATCATCTGTACTGCGCACGCTCGACGCGCCCCCCAAACGGGGGGGCGCCTCACCGAAACGATCAGCCGGCCCCGTACGGAGCGTAGCGGTGGTGCAGGAGGATCGGATTGCCGGCCGGATCCCGAAGCCCGGCGCCCTGACAGACACCCGAATCCCACATGTCGTCGACGTGCACGCCGGCCGCCTCCAGCTTCGCCTTCGCTTCGGCGACGTCGGGGACGCGAAACGCAAGCGTTCCCGTCGGCAACGGCGCGAACGCGTAGTCGTGCGTGTGTGGCGTCATAACGGCGAGCGTCACGTTGCCGGTCTCGTACTCGACCCAGTCCTCACTCGGCGAGTTCGGGTTTCGCTCGAGGCCGAGCACCTCTCCGTAAAAGTGATTCGCCTCCTCCATGTCCGTCACGGGGACACGGATGTAGTCGACTCTCTGCACGTCGATCATCGAACGCACACCTCCTCCGTCGCGGACATACTTCACGCTACGCATGGATGACGAGCGTCCGCCGATCTGCCCCGTCTGCGGGGTGACCATGGTCCCCGCTGATCTGAGCGCTGCGGACGCGCGCCCGGGCGACTGGGTCTGCCTCGAGTGTGAGGAGACAGGAGAGGACACCTAGGGCCGCTGCGGCGCGGGCACGGGCAGGAACGCCTCGCGCACGACACGGAGCACGCGGTCGCGCGTCCCCTCCGCGACGGGCAGCAAGCCGCCGAGCTCGAGCCGCGCGAGCTCGACGCGACCCTGTGTGCGCACGGTCATGAAGCCGAAATCGGCGAGGAAGTCGCTCGGGAAGATCGTCTTGTGGATGCGAAGGCGGTCGACCGAGCGGTCGGCGTCGGGATAGCGGTACGCGAACGCCTCCAACGCGCGGCCGCCACGGTCGCGCGCCTCGCCGATCGCTGTCAGGAAGAGCGACTGCATCACCCAAGGCTTCGACGAATCGGTGAGATACGCGCACGTGACGAGCACGGCGTCGTCGCTCGGCGGGCCCGCCGGGAGCTCGTTCGCGCGGGGGAAGAGCCCGGACGGCCCGTACTGCATCGAGCCGAGCAGCCGCCCGTCGTCGTCGTAGTAGACGGTGCCCCACGAGCCCCACTCCTCCTCCGTGCCGCGGATCCACCTCTTCTTGTCCACGTCCCGCCCGCTGCGCGACTGCCACCACGTGCACTCGTGACAGACCGACGGCGTCGTGTCGAGCGTCGCCCCCGTCAGCCCGGCGATGCGCGTGCTCACGAGCGCGGCCCGATCTCGTCGACGACGACCTCGACCGCGGCGGGCTCGACGTCCGCCATCGCCAGCAGGTACTCGCGGACACGCTCTTGCACGCTCAGCCCGATCGCCGGGATGGACGCACCCCAGTCGACGGCAAGATGGAGCTCGACCCGCACCGCGTCGTCACTCTCCAAGACCTTCACCGCACGCCGCCCAGGCAGGTCGCGCACGCCGACGATCTCGCGCGCCGCGTCGGCCGCGTACCGGCCGAGGATCTCCGTCGAGATCGACGCCTGCCCGTCCAGCCTACGGCTCCTGGCTACGTGCGGAGTGAGACACGCCGCCTGACACCGTATCGGCGTCCGCGGGGCGTAGTGTCAGCTCGGTCGCCTCGGGCCGCGCGGCGAAGCGGAACGGCACGAACGTCGTCCCGAGCCCGGGCGACACGTGCATGACGCCGGCCGGCCCGCTGAAGACACCGCGCGGATAGCGGGCGCTGAGATGCGCGAAGCGGATCTTCCCTCCCGGGTACGGCAGCGCAATCTGACCGTCGTGCATGTGGCCGGCGAGCACGAGCTCGAAGCGCCCTGGCTCGAGCGCGTCGAACACGCGCGGATAGTGGGAGAGCAGGATGCGCAGGTCGGCCTCACGGGAAAGCGTGTTCGGATCGAGCTTCGACCGCCGGCGAACGATCAGCCGCGGATGCACGCCCGCGATCCAAACCTGCCTGCCGCGGAGCTCGAGCATCATCCCCTCGTCGCGCAGCAGCGTCGCGGGCGCGAGGTCGGTGAGGTCGGAGCGCACTGCCTGCGGATCGCGCGAGATCGCGACGTCGTGGTTCCCGAGGATCGCGACCGTCGGCTGCGGCAGCCGTCCGACGAGATCCCGCAATGCCGACTCGCCACGCGGATGCGTCAGCAGGTCGCCGGTCACGACCACGAGGTCGGGCGGGCGCTCGACCGTCCACTCGACCGCCTTCTCCACCGCCGCCGTGCCGGGAGACGGCACGCCGAGGTGGAAGTCGGACAGATGCATGACCCGGAGCCCGTCGAGCTCCGGCGGCAGCCCCGGAACCGGCAGTTCCAGCTCGGAGAGCCGCGGCCAACCCGCCTCGATCAGGCCCCAGCCGAGCGCCGCCCCCAGAAATGCCCCGGCGCGGCGCCCGAACAAACCCTGCGCCGTGCTCAGACCTCGAGCTTCTCGAGCGCCGGCCGAGGATCGACGATGTGCCGCTTGAACTTCAGCTCCGACTCCTCGATTCCGGCCGCGACGCCCACGAGCTGGGCGAGATGGAGGATCGGAAGCTTGAACGAGCGCCCGGTCGCGGCCTCGAGCTTCTGCTGCCACGCGTCGAGCGACAGGTGGCAGAGCGGGCACGGCGTCACCATCACGTCGGCGCCGGCTTCGAGCGCTTGCTCGACAGGCTGGATGAGCTCACCCAGCGCGGTCTCCTCGCGCGCCTGGATGATCGGGAACCCGCAGCATTTGATCTTGGCGGGGTAGTCGATCGCTTCGCCGCCGCACGCCTCGATGATCCGTTCGAGCGACCACGGACGGTCGGGATCCTCGAAGCCCATGATCTTCGACGGGCGCAGGATCTGGCAGCCGTAGAACGGCGCCACCTTCAGGCCCTTCAGCCCCTTGTGCGCCGCGGTCTTGAGCAACTCGTACCCCTCGCCCTCTGCGATCTCCCACAAGAGATGGCGGACGTCGACCTCGCCGCTGTACGCCGGCACGCCGACGTCGGCGAGGTTCTTGTTCACGCGCGCGCGCAACGTGTCGTCGCCCTTGAGCATGAAGTTCGCCTGGCGGAGGTTGAGCGTGCAGACGTTGCACACCGTGAGCAGCGTGTCGCACCCGGTCGCCTCCGCATAGGCAAGGATGCGCGCGTTCAGGTGGAGGTAGTAGTCCGGCTCCGCCTCGTGGATGTCGCCGGCGCCGCAGCACGTGACCGACTCCAGCTCGACGAGCTCGAGCCCGACGCGCGGCGCCAGCGCCTGCGTCGAAGTGTCGAGCTCCTTCGCGGAGAGCGACGCCAGACATCCCTTGTAGTACGCGACACGCTTCATTCAGTGTCCTCCGGTAGGTACGGCTTCGGGAACGAGCCCGGGCCGTACGGATCGCGGCCGTCATCGTGCAAGCCGTGCGCAAGCTTCGCGAGCGCGCGCTCACCCTGGATGTGTCCGAACGCGCCCTGGCGGTCCTGCTCGCGCACGATCTTGTGCAGCTGGCGCGCCTCGCCGACGTCCTTGGCGACGTGCGGCGGGAATGCGAGCCCGGCCTTGTTGTGGGCGATGAGATTCATCGCGAACTTCATCTGCTTCACCGACGAGACGATGCCCTGCGTCTTCGGCACCAGCTCGGTTTCGCGCAGCCAGCCGGTCGTCTCGCTCGAGCGGACGAACCACTTCGCGTGCTTCGCCCCCATGTCGCGATCGATGCCGTTCTTGATCGCCTCGGCGCCGAGCTTCGCGATCGCGTCGCGCGGATCGACCCCCTTCGGGCAGCGCTCGTTGCAGAAGAAGCAGCGCGTGCACTCCCAGATCCCGTGCTCGCCGCTGTACTGCTCGAGCCGCTCCACCGTGGCGCCGTCACGCGGGTCGCCGACGAAGCGCATGCCCTTCGCGAGTGCCTGCGGGCCGAGGAACTCGGGATCGGACTCCATCGCGTTGCACTCGGAGACGCAGCAGCCGCAGTTGATGCAGAGCGCCTCTTTCTTGATCGCGTCCATGCGCGGCTGGGTGATGCGGTACTCGCGGCCGTCCTCCGGCCGGTCGTAGCCCGGCTGGAGATACGGCTTCATCGCCTTGAACTTCTCCCAGAAGGGGTCCATGTCGACGACGAGGTCGCGGACGATCGGCATGTTCCCCATCGCGGAGATGACGGGAATCTGCCCGGCCTGCGCGACGTCGTACATACGCGTCTTGCACGCGAGCACGGCGGCCCCGTCCATGCGCATCCCGCACGAGCCGCAGATCATCATGCGGCAGCTCTTGCGGTAGGCGAGGGTGCCGTCGACCTTGTCCTTGACGATGTCGAGGCAGTCGAGAAGCGTCGCTTCCTCGGGCGCGTCGATCTCGTACTCGCGCAGCGCCCGGTCGCCGGTCGCCGCGTCGTAGCGCCACACCTTGAATGCCACCTGCATCAAGCGCCCACTCCTCCCAAACCAGGGATCGACCCGTTCTTGGACTCGTATACCTGCGCCGCAGGCGGTGGTGCGGCGGTCACCTTCTCGCCGAACTTCGACAGATCGATCGTGACCGACACCTTCGCGGTCGACTCCGTGACCACGACGCGGTGGATATAGCCGTCGTTCCCGACCCAGACGTCGTACGCGCTGACCGTTCCGGTCGACGTTCGCACTTTGTAGTGGGTGCCGATCTGGTCGGTGCCGACCTTCGTCGCGCTCTTCAGCGCCTGGAGCTGCTTCAGCTGGTCACCGGGATTCTGCGCGAGCAGAGACTGGAGATCGAGGCCGGAGACGTGCACCTTCGCGAGGTCGAGCTTCACCCAGGTCTTACCCCCTGGAAGGCCCGACGCCAGGAGCGGAGACTTGAGATAGACCGAGGTCCCGGCGAGCACCTCGTCGACCGTCGTCGCGATCGGCCCCGCCTTGAGGTTCAGGTGCATCGACCCGCTCGCCGACTTCGTCTCGAACGAGCCTGTCCCGCTGAGCGCCGCCGCCTGACCGGAGACCTGAACGTTGGCGGTCAGGGCGAGCGCCTCGCTCCCGGCGGAGTACGTCTTCTGCGCCGCCGCCTTCACCACATCGAGCGGCGACGCGCTCGAGGACGGCCCCTTCGAGCCGCCGCCGCAGGCGGCGAGCGGCAGAACGAGGACGAGCAGGGCCAGCCGCCGCATCAGTACTTGCGCTCCTCGGGCTGCCACTTCGTCATGCGAACCTCCGCCCACGACAGCTCGGGCGCGCCATCCCTCCAGCGCACGATCGAGTGCTTGAGGAAGTTCACATCGTCGCGCGTCGGATAGTCGTACGGGCGCGCGTGCGCGCCGCGGCTCTCTTTGCGGGCAATGCCGGCCTCGAGCATGCACCACGCAGTGTCGAGCATGTTCCCGAGCTCGATCGCCTGCGTGAGGTCGCTGTTGAAGACGTTGCCCTTGTCCTCGACGTAGACCTTGCGATAGCGCTCGCGCAGCTCCGGGATGATCTCGAGCTGCCGCTGCATCTGCTCCTCGCGACGGAAGACGGCGAAATTCTCGAGCATCGACGTGCCGAGCTCGTCGCGGATCTTCCACGGCCGTTCGCCCGAGCCGCGGTCGATGAGATCCTTCAGCTCGCGCTCGGCGTCGCGCTCGAGTGAGTCCGGGACGTCGATCGTCGTGTGCGAGAGCGCCCACTCGGCCGCCGCGCGGCCGGAGCGGCGCCCGAACGTGATCGTCTCCATCAGCGAGTTGCCGCCGAGACGGTTCGCGCCGTGCACGGACACGCACGCGCACTCGCCGGCGGCGTACAGCCCGGTCAGCTCCGTCGCGCCGTCGGTGTCGGTCTCGATCCCGCCCATGTGGTAGTGCGCGCCCGGCCGCACCGGCACCGGCTCGTAGATCGGGTCGACGCCGGCGAACACCATCGACAGCTCGCGTGACCCCGGGAGGCGCTCGATGATCCGCTCCGCACCGAGGTGGCGCATGTCGAGCATGACCGAGCCGTTGATCCCGCGGCCCGCGTCGATCTCCGTCTGCTCCGACCGGGAGACGACGTCGCGCGAGGCGAGCTCGAGCGCGTTCGGCGCGTACTTCTTCATGAAGCGCTCGCCGTCCTTGTTCAGGAGGTAGGCGCCCTCGCCGCGGCAGCCCTCCGTCAGGAGGATGCCCGTCGGATACAGCGTCGTCGGGTGGAACTGCATGAACTCCATGTCCTTCAGCGGCACGCCGGCGCGCAGCGCCATCGCGGTGCCGTCGCCGGTGCATGCGTACGCGTTCGTCGTCACGCGGTACTGGCGGCCGGCGCCGCCGGTCGCGAGCACAACGGTCTTGCCGCCGAGCGTCTTCAAGCCGCCGTTCAGGAGGTCCCAGCAGATGACGCCCTGGCAGCGGCCGTCGTTGACGACGAGCTGCCACGCGAAGAACTCCTCGTACACCTTGATGTCGCGCTTGCACACCTGCTCGTACAGCACCTGGATGAGGACGTGGCCGGTGATGTCGGCGGCGTAGATCGTGCGCGGCGAGCCGGCGGCGCCGAACGGGCGCTGCGCAAGCCGTCCATCCGGTTGGCGGGAGAAGAACGCGCCCCAGTTCTCGAGCTGGATGATGTCGCCCGGCGCCTCGCGCGTGAAGGTCTCGATCGAGTCCTGGTCGCCGAGGTAGTCCGACCCCTTGACGGTGTCGTACGCGTGTGTCTCGGGACTGTCCTCGGCCGCGTTGCCGAGCGCTGCGTTGATGCCGCCCTCGGCCGCGCCGGAGTGCGAGCGCGTCGGGTGGAGCTTCGAGATCATCGCAACGTCGGCTCCCGCGTCGTACGCCTCGATGGCTGCGCGCATGCCTGCGCAACCAGCGCCGACCACGAGGACGTCGTGCTCTCCGATCACCGAAAAGTCAGCCTAGCGGCCCGGCTGCTGCGAGCTCAGGGGGGAATTTCTCGAAGTTGTCCCGGAACATCTGGGCCAGCTCGCGGGCCTTCCGGTCGTACGTGTCCGGATCGCTCCACGTGCTGCGCGGATCGAGCAGGCTCGAGTCGACGCCCGGCACCTCCACCGGGACGCGGAAGCCGAACACTGGGTCGACGCGATACTCGACGTCCTCGAGCCTGCCGGCGAGCGCAGTGTGCAGCAGTGCGCGAGTGGCCGCGATCGGCATGCGCTGCCCCTCGCCGAACGGCCCGCCCGTCCAGCCGGTGTTCACGAGCCAGACGGTGGAGCCGTGCTCGTCGAGCTTCCGGCCCAGCATGTCGGCGTACACCGACGGGGGCTGGGGCAGGAACGGCGCACCGAAGCAGGTCGAGAAGGTCGGCTGCGGCTCGGTGATCCCGATCTCCGTCCCGGCGAGCTTCGACGTGAAGCCGGAGAGGAAGTAGTAGAGGGCCTGCTGCCGGTCGAGCCGCGCGAGCGGCGGAAGGATCCCGAAGGCATCGGCGGTGAGCATGACGACCGCGGACGGATGCCCTGCGCGCTTGTCCGGGTGCGCATTCGCGATCTGCTCGAGCTTGTACGCCGCGCGCGTGTTCTCGGTCTTCGAAGCGTCGTCGAGGTCGAGCCGCCCGCGCTCGTCGATGACGACGTTCTCGAGGATCGTCCCGAACGTGCGCGTCGTGCGATAGATCTCGGGTTCCGCAGTCTCCGAGAGCTTGATCACCTTGGCGTAGCACCCGCCTTCGAAGTTGAAGACGCCGCTGGTGCCCCAGCCGTGCTCGTCGTCTCCGATCAGCCCGCGCTCGGGATCGGCGGACAGGGTCGTCTTCCCTGTGCCGGAGAGGCCGAAGAAGATGGCGGAGCGGCCGTCCGAACCGACGTTCGCGGAACAGTGCATGGGCAGTACGCCTTCGAGCGGCAGCCTGTCGTTCATGACGGTGAAGATCGACTTCTTGATCTCGCCGGCGTAGAACGTCCCGCCGATCAGCACCTCGGTGCGCGACGGGTGCAGAAGGATGAACGTGCCGGTGCGCGTGCCGTCCTCTTCGGGGACGGCCTCGAGCGCAGGGGCATGCAGCACGAGCGCCTGCGGCGCGAAGCCGCGCAGCTCGTCCGGCGTCGGGTCGATGAACATCGTGCGGGCGAACAACGCGTGATACGGGTGCGTCGTCACGACGCGCACCGCGATGCGGTGCTCGGGATCGGCGCCCGCAAATGCGTCGACGACGTAGAGCGTCGGCTCATGCGAGAGGAAGCCGGCGACCTTCTCGCGCATGTGCTCGAACGAGCCCTCGCCGATCTCCTGGTTGCCGTCCCACCAGATGCGCGCCTCCGAGCCCGGCTCGCGGACGACGAACTTGTCCTTCGGCGAGCGCCCCGTGTGCCGTCCGGTGTCGACGACCATCGGGCCGCCCCCGCCGATCCGCGCCTCGCCGCGCGAGACCGCGTGCTCGTAGAGCATCGGCGTGCTCGGGTTCGCCACGACGTGCCCCGTGGGCGTGATCCCGTGGATGCGGAGGTCCACGCCACCGCGAACGTCCATGGTCGTCACCCTCGTATCGTACGCGCGATGGGGGAACGGCTGCCCACCGACGGTGCCATCGCGCTCAGAGCGTGGAGGGAAGCCGATGCGGACGAGCTTGCCGAGTGCCTCGACGGCGACGAGGAGATCGCACGCTGGCTCGACCGGATCCCGCAGCCGTACACGGTCGCGGACGCGCTCGACTTCCTCTGCCGGACGGGCGAGGCGACGTTCGCCGTCGTCGACGCCGGTGGCGGCGGCGTGCTGGGCGGGATCGGGATCAGATGGAACGACGAGGGGGACGTGGCCGAGATCGGCTACTGGGCGCGCCGGGAGGCGCGCGGCCGCGGCGTCACGACGCGCGCGCTGCGGCTCGCCGTCGGTCTCGCGTTCGAGCAGGGCGCCGCCCGCGTGCAGCTCCGCGCGGACGTCGAGAACCTCCCGTCGCGCCGCGTGGCCGAGAAGGCCGGCTTCACGGCCGAGGGCGTGCTGCGCGAGGCGCACTGGAACCCGCGGCTCGGCCGACGCCAGAGCTGGGTGATGTATTCCGTGCTGCCGGGCGAGCTCAGGAGCTGACTTCGGCTGCGCCCGCGCCGATGGCTTCGGCCTCGGGCGGAATCGTTTCGGTGCGCACGACGAGCGCGACGCAGGCGAGGACGAGCAGCGCGCCGACTCCGATCGTCCATGTGAGCGATTCGTGCAACACGATCGCGCCGAGTGCGATGGCGACGATCGGATTCACATATGCATACGTCGCGACCGTTCCGAGCGGGGCGTTGTCGAGCAGCCACACGTACGCGGTGTAGCCGACGAGCGAGCCGAAGGTGACGAGATAGAACCAGCCAAAGATCGAGCGCGCTGAGAAGTCGCCGAAGTGCGGATGCGTCGTCGCAAGCCCGATCGGAAGCAGGATCGCACCGCCGACGAGCATCTCGATCGACGTCGCGGCGAAGGAGTCCGCGGGCATCGGCAGGCGGCTGGAGAGGAACGATCCCGTCGCCCACATGACCGACGAGACGACGACGATGAGCATCGCCCACAGCGGCGCCCCGCCGGTTGGACGAACGAGCAGCGCCAGGCCGACGAACCCGACGCCGACGCCGGCCAGCGTCGCGACCGGCGGGCGGTCGGAGGCCATCGTCCGGAGCAGCACGACCCACAGCGGCACCGCGCCGATGACCAGGGACGCGACGCCCGTCTGCACGTGCCGCTCGGCGATGAAGAGGACGGCGTTCGCCCCCGGAAGGAGCGTCCCGACCAGCGCGGCCGACGCGAGCTCGGCCGGGCGGACGCGAAGAACGCGCGGCCCGCGGCGCCAGGCGGTGAACGCCGTCATCAGCAGACCCGCGGCGACGAAGCGTGTCCCGACGGCGAAAAGCGGCGGGATCGTCTCGCCCGCGAGCTCGATCCCGAGGTAGGTCGATCCCCAGATGAGATAGACGGTCCCGAGCGCGATCCAGACCTTCGTCTTGTGCGGCACAAGGCCAACACTGCCCGTTCCTTCGGAGGCTGCGCCGGCCTGGCGTCGAACCCATGGGCGTGGACACCCATTCGGCCGCCGCACGCTTCCTCGATTCGCCCACGCTCTCGGACGGCACGCGCCGCGCTTACGGCTACGACGTGAACGAGTTCTGCCACTGGCTCGACCGCCGGGGCACGAAGCTCGACGACGTCGACGTCCGCGTGCTCGTCGATTACGCCTCGGAGCTCGGCGCCGCCCGGCCGGGGCGCAGGCCGCCGAAGCTTGCACCGGCGACGATCGGGCGCAAGCTGGCCGCCGTCCGGGCGTTCCTCCGCCATGCGCTCGGGCCTGCGCGCGTTCCGGACGCCGTGCTCACGCCGCGCCGGACGCGCAGGCTCCCGGACGCGCCCCGCGCGGCCGAGGTGGACGCCGTCCTCAAAGCGCTCGAGGGCGAAGGCCCGGTCCCGCTCCGCAACCGCGCGCTCGTCGAGCTCGTCTACTCCGCCGGCCTGCGCAGCGCCGAGGCCGTCGGCCTCGATCTCGCCGACGTCGACTTCGAGCAGGAGCTCGTGCACGTGCGGCGCGGCAAGGGCGCGAAGGACCGCGTCATCCCGCTCGGCGAGGAAGCGGCGAGCTGGCTCGCACGCTATCTCCGCGACGCACGCCCCGAGCTTGCCCGCAGCGCCGAGAACGCGCTCTTCCTCTCCGCGCGCGGGAAGCGGCTCGACACGAGCACGCTCCGCCGGCTCGTCCCGCATCCGCATCGTCTCCGCCATGCGTTCGCCACGCACCTGCTCGAGGGCGGCGCCGACCTCCGGACGATCCAGGAGCTCCTCGGCCACAGCTCGCTCTCGACCACGCAGGTCTACTCGCACGTGGACGCACGGCGCCTGCGCCGCGTGTACGACCACGCGCACCCACGCTCCTGAGCGCCGATCGCGCGACGACCAAGTAACACCTTGTTCCTTAGCGTCTTGACGGAGCTGCGATCGGGTCGTGCGCGCTGCGACGGCAGGGTCCCTCCGTGCGTTCGGCGGCTCGCATCACCCCGCACCTCCTCGACGTCCTCGTACGAATCCACGACGACCAACTCCCGATCGCGGAGATCGCCAGACGTCTCGCCCTCGAGGCGGAGCTCCGCGGCGAGACTCGACCGAGCTATGAGCGAGTCCGGCAGCTCGTCGGCGACATCCGGCTGAAGCGAGCGGAATCGGGCCCGGGGCGACTTCAGCTGACCCTCGAGGTCACGGCGGGCTTGCGCTCGCGCAACAGCTTCCATGACGAGTTCGACCGCCTCGAAGCCAACGAACGGCGAGCACGAGCCAGGCGAAGAAAGTGACAAGTTGTTACTTGGCCCGTAGGTGTCGGCCGAGCCGGCCCGAATCAGTGCCGCATGACCCGCGATCCGGCAGTCGACTCGTTCCTCGCCCTCTCGGCGACGCGGCTCGCGCCGCGCACGGTCGACGCCTACCGGCGAGATCTCGGCGACGTCACCGCGTTCCTCGAGGGATCGCCCGCCGCCGCGACGCCCGACCGGCTCGCCGCATACGTTGCACACATGCGCGCACGCGGGCTCGCGGCGACAACGATCGCGCGCCGCATCGCGGCCCTCCGCTCCTTCTATCGCCACCAGATGCTCATCGGCACGCGCGCCGACAACCCGGCTGCGGACCTCGAGCTGCCACGCCGCGCGCGCACCCTCCCGCGCACGCTCTCGCCGGGCGAGGCGGAGCGGCTGATCGAGGCGGCGTCGGGAACGGCTCCGCGCTCGCTGCGCGACCGCGCGCTCGTCGAGCTCATGTACGGCGCCGGCCTCCGCGTCAGCGAGGCGGTGGGGCTCGACCGCTCGGCGGTCGACCTGGACGGCCGGCTCGTGCGCTGCCTCGGCAAGGGCTCGAAGGAGCGCGTCGTCCCGATCGGCCGCGAGGCCGCGGAGGCGCTACGGCGCTATCTCGCCCGCGGACGGCCCTACCTCGACCGCCGCCACCGACCCGAGCTCTTCCTCAACGCTCAGGGCGGCCCGCTCACGCGCGCCGGCGCCTTCCTGATCCTGCGCAAGCTGGCCGCCACGGCCGGCCTCGAGCCAGGCCGCGTTCACCCCCACCTCCTGCGTCACTCCTTCGCCACGCACCTGTTGGAGGGCGGGGCCGACCTCAGGTCCGTTCAGGAGATGCTCGGCCATGCCGACCTCTCCACCACCGAGCGGTACACCCACGTATCCGATCGGAGGCGAAGGGAGTTGTTCTTCCAGGCGCATCCCCACGCGCGGAAGAAGGCTTGACATGACGATCGACCTCCACATCGCGATGCTTGCCATCCTCACCGTCGGAGTCGGCTGGATGATGCTGACCGCCGGGGTGCAGAAGAACGCCCTCGAGTGGCGGCGTCAGCGGCGTATCTGCCCATCGTGCGGCCACGAGATTCGCGCCCGCGTCTGCACGACCTGCGCGTCCTAGCGCCGGGGCACCCGTCGCTTCAGCTGCTGCGCGACGCTTGCCGCCGTCTTGCGGAGTTGCGCGTCCGCCTCGTCGTCTCCCGCGAGGCCTTCGAGAAGCACGATCGTGTCGCGCTGCGGCGAGCCGTTCTTCAGCGCAAGCACGGCGAGCCGGCGGACCGCTTCGTTCCCGTCCGCGCTGACGAGGGAGTGCAGCAGCGGACGAACGCCGTTGACGGTGGACGGATGGTCGCGGGAGAGCATCTCGACGGACAGGAGCGCCGACCCGCGGCACGCCGGGCTCTCGTCGTCGAGCCCGCGCCGCAGCAGCTCCTCCTTCGCGCGCCAGTGGAACTGCCCGATGGCGCGGTACGCGACCGCCCGCTCGCGAAAGTCCTGGCTGCGGGCCGCCGCCTCGAGCTCGTCTCCCCACTGGGCACGCAGGTCCGCGAGCTCGCGCTCCGATCCCGCCTGGGCGAGCGCGTCAGCCTGCACGGCCGCTTCCTGCAACGTCACGAGACGGACTCTAAATACACTGCTGACCCGTGGCCCATCGAGTCGTACTCATTCCCGGCGACGGGACCGGGCCCGAGCTGACCGAGGCAACCCGACGCGTCCTCGAGGCGACCGGCGTCGACTTCGACTGGGAGGTGCGCGAGGCGGGCGCCGACGTGATGGACCAGTACGGCGGCAATCCGCTGCCCCCCGAGGTGCTGGAGGCGATCCGCGACACGGGCGTCGCCCTGAAGGGCCCGATCACCACGCCGGTCGGCGGCGGCTTCCGCTCGGTCAACGTCGCGCTCCGCAAGGAGCTCGACATGTACGCCCAGGTGCGCCCGATCAAGAGCTATCCCGGCGTGCGCTCCCGGTTCCAGGACGTCGACCTGATCATCGTGCGCGAGAACACCGAGGATCTGTACGCGGGGATCGAGTACGAGCAGGGCACCCCGGACGCCATGGAGCTCATCCGCTGGATCGAGGCCCACGGCGGCAAACTCCGGCACACCGACGCGGGCATCTCGATCAAGCCCATCTCCATCACGGGAACGCGCCGCATCTTCGAGTTCGCCTTCGACTACGCGCGCAAGAACAACCGCAAGAAGATCACGGCCGTGCACAAGGCGAACATCATGAAGTTCAGCGACGGCCTGTGGCTACGCGTCGCGCGCGAGGTCGCCGCCGAGAACGAGGACATCCAGTTCGACGACCGCATCGTCGACAACATGTGCATGCAGCTCGTGCAGCGCCCGGAGGAGTACGACGTACTCGTCCTGCCGAACCTGTACGGCGACGTCCTCTCCGATCTCTGCGCCGGCATGATCGGCGGCCTGGGCATGGCGCCCGGCGCCAACTACGGCGACCAGGTGGCCGTGTTCGAGCCGACACACGGCTCCGCGCCGAAGTACGCGGGACAGAACAAGGTGAACCCCATGGCAGAGCTCTTGTCGGGGATGCTGATGCTCCGCCATCTGGGCGAGCAGAGCGCCTCGATGCGACTCGAGCGCGCGATCGCCGACGTCATCGCCGAGGGCGCGAGCGTGACGTACGACATGAAACCGAGCCGGACTGACCCCACTGCCGTCGGGACGAGCGAAGTCGCCGACGCGATCATCGAGAAGCTGGAGGCTGGAGTCCCCGTATGAGCGACAGGCGGAAGGTCACGGTGGTCGGCGCCGGCAACGTCGGTGCGACCTGTGCGCAGGTGCTGGCGACGCGCGACTACGCGGACGTCGTCCTTGTCGACATCAAGGAGGGCCTGCCGCAGGGCAAGGCGCTCGACGTGAATCAGATGGGCGCCGTCCTCGGCTACGAGCCGAATGTCGTCGGCTCGAACAGCTACGAGGAGACCGCCGGCTCGACGGTGGTCGTGATCACCGCCGGCCTCCCCCGCTCGCCCGGCATGTCGCGGGACGACCTCGTCTCGACGAACGAGAAGATCGTCGGCTCGGTCACCGAGCAGGTGGTCGCGCAGAGCCCCGACGCGATCCTCATCGTCGTCTCGAACCCGCTCGACGCGATGTGCCACGTGGCCCGGAACGTCTCCGGTCTTCCGAAGGAGCGCGTGTTCGGCATGGCCGGCATCCTGGACACCGCGCGTTTTTCGGCGTTCATCGCATGGGAGACCGGCTCCTCGGTGAAGGACGTGCAGGCCACCGTGCTCGGCGGCCACGGCGACCAGATGGTCCCGGTCGTCTCGGCGACGACGGTCGGCGGCGTCCCGCTGCGGAAGCTCGTGTCCGACGAGCGGATCCAGTCCATGGTCGAGCGCACGGCGAAGGGCGGCGGAGAGCTCGTCAACCTGCTCGGCACGTCGGCGTGGTACGCGCCCGGCGCTGCGGCAGCGCAGATGGTCGACTCGATCATGCTCGACGAGAAGCGCGTGCTCCCGTGCACGGCGTACCTCGAAGGCGAGTACGGGATCGACGGCCTGTACATGGGCGTGCCCGTCAAGCTCGGCTCGCGCGGGATCGAGCAGATCGTCGAGCTCGACCTCTCCGACGACGAGCGCGCGGCGCTGCAGGCCTCCTCGGAGGCCGTGCGCGAGGTCGTCGGCGTCCTGACGACCTAAGGCACTCGTGAACCTCGGACTGAGCGGTCGCACGGCGCTCGTCACCGGAGCGTCGTCCGGGCTCGGCCTCGCGAGCGCCGAGGCCCTCGCCGCCGAAGGCGCGAACGTCACGCTCGTCGGCCGCCGGCGCGATCTACTCGAGCGCGAGGCGGAACGGATCGGCGGGCTCGCCGTGCGCGGCGACGTCACGGCGCCCCGAGACCTCGAGCGCGCCGTGGAGCAGACCGTCGCCGCCTTCGGCGGCATCGACGTCGTCGTCTGGAACGGCGGCGGCCCCCCGCCGGGCACCGCGCGCGATGTCACGCCCGAGTCCCTGGAGGAGGCGCTCGCGCTCCTGCTCGAGCCGGCGGTCCGACTCGTCGGGCTCTGCCTCCCGTACCTCGAGCGGAGCCCCGCCGGGCGCATCGTCGCGATCACCTCGATCGCCGCGAAGGAGCCGGTTCGGCACATCGCTCTCTCGAATGCATTCCGTCCCGCCCTCGCCGGCTGGCTGAAGACACTCGCCGGCGAGCTCGGCCCGGAGGGGATCACGGTCAACTGCGTCGCGCCCGGTCGGATCGCAACCGCCCGCCTCGAGCAGCTGTACCCCGAGGGGCCGACGGACGCCGACCTCGCCGACATCCCGCTCCGCCGCTGGGGTGAACCGCGCGAGCTGGGCGACGTCGTCTGCTTCCTCGCCGGCGATCGCGCGCGCTATATCACCGGGCAGACGATCGTCGTGGACGGCGGCCTGCAGCGGGCGCTCTTCTGATGCGGCGTCAGGTCGGCCCTGCGCAGATCGCCGGCGCGCTCGTGGCTCTGCTCGCGGTCGCCGCGGTCGTGCTGTACCTCGTTCCGTCGAACAACTACCTCCTGCTCCCCGACCGCGCGCACCCGGTGGCGCCGCTCGTCCACGTCCAGGGCGCACATCCGGCAAAGGGGCCGGGCGGGATCTACTTCGTCGACGTGTTCGAGCGGCGAGCGAGCATGCTCGAGTCCCTCTTCCCGTTCATCCGGTCGGGCGCAACCCTTGTTCCGGCGAACCTGATCGTGCCGCCGGGCTCGAACGACCAGCAGGTGCGGCGTGCCGACCTGCAAGAGATGAGCGTCTCGCAGCGTGTCGCCGCCGCCGTCGCGCTGCGGCGGCTCGGCTACCGCGTCACAGCGACGCCCGATGGAGTCATCGTCGAGGAGGTCGTCGGAGGCACGCACGCGATCGGCAAGCTCGAGCCGACGGACGTGATTACGTCCGTCAACGGCCGCGCGACGCTCACGTTGTCGGCACTGCGCCAGGAGCTCACTCGCATTCGTCCCGGCGCGTTCGTCACGCTCCGCGTCGATCGTGGGACCTCGAAGTTGCGGCTCCGGATTCAGACGACGTCCGAGGGGTCGCGCGCCATCATCGGCTTCGCGCCCGGCCAGGCCGCCGACATCCATCTTCCGATTCGCGTGCAGATCGATGCCGGCAACGTCGGCGGCCCGTCGGCAGGGCTCGCGTTCACGCTCCAGGTGATGGAGGCGCTCGGGCAGAAGGTCGATCGCGGCTACCGCGTCGCGGCCACTGGGACGATCTCGCTCGACGGCAGCGTGGGCGCGATCGGGGGCGTGAAGCAGAAGACCTACGGCGCGCGCGCGGCCGGCGCCGACGTCTTCCTCGTGCCTGCGGCTGGGGATAACGCGGCACAGGCGAGGCAGTACGCGCACGGCCTCCGCATCATCGCTGTGACAAGTTTTCCCCAGGCGTTGCGCGCTCTGGCAACCTTGCCCAAGAAGGGCTAGAAACAGCAGTTTTCGGCGGGTTGGAATCTGCCGGAAACTCGTTAGTTTTCGTCTCCGGCAACGCTTTCACGCCGGTCCGGACGGGCCTATGATCGCTCCTCGAATCCGGCTGTCGACATCGAGCAAAAGGCCCCCGTGAGCAAAAAACCGAAAACAACCTGCAACGATTGCTATTTCCGCTGCGCCGGCCTGTGCGCGCTCCCGGGCGAGGAGATCTGCCCCACATTCCGTCTCATGGCGGCCGGCCATCTCGCTCCGCCGCCGCAGCCGCGGCTCGTCGCTCGGCCACTGGCCGCAGCGTCCGCGGCGTAGGATCACGACATGCGGTTTCTGCGCCGCCAACGTGACGCCGCCGACCGGCTCGAGGAGCAGTGGCAGCCGCGTCTCTACGTACGCTGGATCGCGCTCGCGCTCGTCGTCGCGTACGCCATCGCATTCGTCCTCGAGAACGGCAAGCACGTCTCCGTGCACTTCGTGTTCGCGACGACGAGGGTCTCCCTCGTCTGGGTCGTCCTGCTCAGCCTCGCGCTCGGCGCGATCGGCGGCATCCTGCTCTCGCAGCTAGACCGCAGGCGCAGGCGCCGTAGCGCCGGCGAGTAGCGGCGCGAGCCGCGCAACGCCTTCTGCGATCTCGTCCGGCGACACGAAGCTGAACGCGAGGCGCATCGACTGCGCTCCGCCGCCGTCGGCGAAGAAGTCCTGGCCCGCGACGAACGTGACGCCGACCGCCTCCGCCTGTGCGACCGTCGGGGCGTCGTACGGAAGATCGACCCAGACGAAGTAGCCACCTTCGGGACGGCTCCACGTCGCGCCGTCCGGTAGCTGCTGCTCGAGTGCGTCGAGCATCGCGTCGCGGCGAGCGCCGAGGAGCCCGTTCACGCGCTCGAGGTTCGACTCGAAGTTGCCGCGGCGGAGGAACTCGTGCACCGTCGCCTGCGTCATGAACGGGGGCGAGATGTACGTCGAGACGGCGAGCGCCTCGATCTGCTTGGCGAGCGGTGCCGGCAGGACGAAGTAGCCGACGCGAACGCCCGGGGCGACCGTCTTCGAGAACGAGGACGCGTACGTGACGTTCTCGCCTCCCTCGAGCTCGAAGAGCGTCGGCAGCGGATCCCCGTCGTAGCGCACGAGTCCGTACGGGTCGTCCTCGAGGACGAACAGCTCGTGCTCGCGGGCGATCTCGACGACGCGGCGGCGGCGCTCCTCGGTGAGCGTGCGCCCGCTCGGGTTCTGGAAGGTGGCGATCGTGTACAGGAGGGCGGGCTTCGGCCCGGAGGCGAGGGCCTGCTCGAGCGCGTCCGGCTCGAGGCCGTCGTCGTCCATCGGCAGCCCGACGATCTCGGCGCCGAGGCGGCGGAGGATCTTGATCGGGCGGTCGTACGTCGGCGCCTCGACGAGCACGCGAGCGCCCGGCTGCACGAGCTGCTCGGCGAGGAAGACGAAGCCCTGGAGCGAGCCACTCGTGACGACGACGCGGCCGGGCTCGACCCCGTGGCGCGCCGCGATCCACTCCCGCAACGGCCCGTAGCCGCCGCCGGGGCCATACGAGAGGACGGCCTTGCCGTCGCGCTCGATCGCGGCCCGCGCGCAATCCGCGATCTCGTCGATCGGGAGGCACTCAGGCGCGGGTATGCCGCGCGCGAAGGAGATCACGGCCATGAACCCAGCCTACCGCGCACATCTGCGGCCGCGTAACCGGTTGTTCCGTCCGGCTATGGTCGCGCCGGTGGGGCGCTTCTTTACGAACTTCGACGAAGCGTGGGAGTTCTTCGTCGACCGCGAAACCGACCTCGAAGACTTCTTCGCGCGCTTCCCGCTCGACGACCACTTTCTCCTCGGCTGGCTGCTCCCGCTCGACCCGGGACTTCGTCCGGCGGCAGCGAACGTTCAGCGATCCTTCTCGCACCTCGAATGGATCACGCCGCCGCCGGCGCACTTTCTCCACGTCTGGCTCAGCATCGTCTCGTTTGCAACGCACCGCCCCACGGCTGGTGAAATCGGCTCCGCCGTCGAAGCAGCAGAGCGCGCGTGGGCAGGCATCGCACCGTTCGATCTCACATACCCGCGGATCAACTGCTTCCACGATGCTGTCGTCGCAGAAGCCGAAGGCGACGGCCCCCGCCGCCTCGTGAGCGGACTGATCGAAGCAGGCATGAGCCGCGTGGAGCTGGACACCTTCCTGCCCCATGTCACGCTCGGAACGTTCAACGCGCCTCACGAGCCCACGCCGCTTCGAGAGGTGCTCGTGCCCCAACGCGAGACCGCACTGGGCGATCAGCACGTCGCGAGCGCGACGCTCTGCTTGATGCCGGGTTCCCGGACGACGATCCTCGAGCCCTGGGAGGTCGTCGGCTCCGTCGCGTTCGGGTAGCGCTACTTGAGGCGCTTGGCGACGAGTTGTGCGACTTCGGTCGGCGTCGCGCCGACCTCGATGCCCTTTGCCTCGAGCGCTTCCTTCTTCGCGGCGGCCGTCCCGGAGGACCCGGAGATGATCGCCCCGGCGTGACCCATCGCCTTTCCGGGCGGCGCCGAGAAGCCTGCGATGTACGCGAGAACGGGCTTCGTCATGTGCTCGCCGATGTACTGCGCCGCCTTCTCCTCCTCGTCGCCGCCGATCTCGCCGACGAGCACCACGAGCTCCGTCTCCGGGTCGGCCTCGAACTTCGCCAGCACGTCGATGAACGACGAGCCGACGATCGGATCGCCGCCGATGCCGACGATGGTCGAGTTCCCGAGGCCGAGCTGGGTCAGCTCGTGCCCGATCTGATATGTGAGCGTCCCGGAGCGGGAGACGAGGCCGACGACGCCCTCGCTGAAGATCTCCGCCGGGATGATCCCGACGTTCGCCTTCCCCGGCGAGAGCACGCCCGGGCAGTTGGGGCCGATCATCGTCACGCCCTTCGGGCGGAAGTACGTGTACGCGCGGAGCATCTCGTGCACGGGGATGTGCTCGGTGATGCAGATCACCGTCTCGATCCCGGCGTCGACGGCCTCGTAGACGGCGTCGGCCGCGAAGCGCGCCGGCACGAAGATGAGCGTCGTGTTCGCTCCCGCCCGCTCGACCGCGTCCGCAACCGTGTCGAAGACGGGGACACCCTCGACGTCCTGGCCGCCCTTGCCGGGCGTCACGCCGGCGACGAGGTTCGTCCCGTACGCGCGGTTGCGCAGCCCGTGGAAGCGGCCCTCGCTGCCCGTCAGGCCCTGGACGACGAGCCGCGTCTCGTTGTCGACGATGATCGCCACTATTTCGTCCCCTTGAGGACGAGCGTCGGCAGCGGCATCCAGCCGTCGACGACTCGGTCGCCGAGTAGCTCGCGCACGCGCGCCGCATCCTCGCCGCTGCACTCGACGCGGCTGAGCCACGGCTCGATCTCGAGCGGCCGCGTGAAGTGGCGCTCCTCCGCGATCGCGAGCCCGGCGAGCTCGAAGAAAGTCTCCCACTCGGACACGCCGTAGTTGCGCACGTGGCTCGGGTCACGCAGGCGGTCTGCCTCCTCCGACGACTCGCTGACGAACGTGTTGTCGCAGATCACAACGGCACCGCGGGCGACGCGCGCCATCTCCTTCACGGCCGTGAGGACGTCGGCGAAGTGGTGCGCCGCGAGCCTGCAGGCGACGGCGTCGAAGCTCCCGTCCGCGAACGGGAGGCTCTCGGCAGGCGCGGTCGTGTCGGCGCCCATGCCGGGCGCAGGATCGGTCGTGACGACGGTCGCCCCGGCCTCGCGCAGGCGCCGCGCGACGTGCCCGCCGCCGGTGGCGACGTCGAGAACAGTGACGCCGGGCCCCGGCTCGCACCACTCGACGACGAGATCGAGATCCTCGCCGGCCGCGTGGATCGCGCTGTTTCGATACGCGTCGGCGCGGTCGGACCAGAGATCGGTCACGCCGCCAGCTCCACCGCGCGCCGCGCGCCGTCGAGCATCGTCGCCTCAGGGTGGATGTTCGGGTTACCCGCCTCGGCGAGCAGCCGGCGCCCCTCTTCGGCGTTCGTTCCGTCGAGCCGAACGACGATCGGGTACTTCGACATGTCGAGGCGATCGAGGGCCTCGAGGATCCCGCGCGCAACCTCGTCGCCGCGCGTGATGCCGCCGAAGATGTTGAAGAAGATCGACTTCACCTGCGGGTCGCGCGTGATCACCTCGAGCGCATCGACGACGCCCTCCGCCGATCCGCCGCCGCCGAGGTCGCAGAAGTTCGCGGGCCGGCCGCCGACGTGCGCGACGACGTCGACCGTCGACATGGCGAGGCCGGCGCCGTTGCCGATGATGCCGACGCTGCCGTCGAGCTTCACGTAGGTGACCCCCTTCTCGCGCGCGAATGCCTCGATCGGGTCCGCGGCGGCGGTGTCGCGCATCTCGGCCACGTCTGGATGACGGAACAGCGCGTTGTCGTCGACGGTGAACTTCGAGTCGAGCGCCTTCACGGTGCCGTCGGGCGTGACGATGAGCGGGTTGATCTCGCACAGCACCGCGTCGAACTCGACGAACGCACGGTAGAGCTTCTCGACGATCGACGCGATCTGCTTCTGCTCGGACGGATCGGTGACGCCGCCGCCGTAGATCAGACGGCGCGCAACCCACGGCTGGAATCCCTCGGATGGGTCGACGTGCAGCCGCACGAGCGCCTCGGGGCGCTCTTCCGCGATCTGCTCGATCTCGACACCGCCCTGGGTCGTGAACATGAAGAGCGGCTTCTTCGCGCCGCGATCGAGCGTGATGGAGAGGTAGTACTCGCGCTCGATGTCGGAGGCCCGCTCGATCCAGAGCCGGCGAACAACGTGACCGTTGATGTCCAGGCCGAGGATGTCCTTGGCCTTTTGTTCCACGTCGTCTGACCCCTCGGCGAGCTTCACGCCGCCGGCCTTGCCGCGGCCGCCCGTGAGCACCTGCGCCTTGACGACGAGCTGTCCGCCGAGCTCCTGCGCCGCCGCCCGCGCCTCCTGCGGCGAGTCGGCGCGGCGCCCCTCGGAGACGGGGATGCCGACACGCTTGAAGAGCTCCTTGCCCTGATACTCGTACAGGTCCACCGGCTGCTGACTCTAACGATCACCGCCTCCCGTGCCGATTAGTTGCCGTATGGGACGCGGCGTGATCGCGATGTGCGGGACCTTCGGCTTGACGGTCGGCGGGTTCGTGCCGGCCCTGTGGGGCGCAGGCCAACTGTCGATGGCCTCGATCCTCTTCAGCGCGATCGGCGGCGTCGCCGGCGTCTTCGCCGGCGTTCGCATCGCCGAATAGCACTCCTTCGGGTTCATCCGTTCGGACGACCGCGAACCATCCTTGCGCCCGAGGCGCAGCGGCCTGCACGCAGCTTCGATAGATGCATGCAAACGACACCGATCTCCCCCTACGTCGTCGAGACCGAGGGACTGACGAAGCGCTTCGGCGAGCGGACGGTCGTCCGCGGTGTCGACCTCCAGGTCCCCCGCGGCTCCGCCTTCGGCTACCTCGGCCCGAACGGCGCCGGCAAGACGACCCTCATCCGCATGCTGCTCGGGCTGACACCCGCGTCCGCAGGCCGAATGAAGCTGCTCGGCCTGTCCGTGCCGCAGCAGCGAGCCGCCGCGCTCGCACGCGTCGGCGCAATCGTCGAGGAACCGCGTTTCCACGGTCACCTCACCGGCCGCGAGAACCTCCGCGTCGTCGCCGCAGCCCGCGGCCCCGAGGCAGCCGGCCGCATCGACGGGGCGCTCGAGCAGGTCGGCCTCACCGCCCGGTCCGACGACCGCGTCAAGACGTACTCCTTGGGCATGCGCCAGCGCCTCGGCATTGCGCGCTGCCTGCTCGCCGACCCCGAGCTCCTCATCCTCGACGAGCCGATGAACGGGCTCGACCCCGCGGGCATCCAGGAGTTCCGCGCGTTCGTCCGGTCGTTCGTGGCCGACGGGCGCACGATCGTCCTCTCCTCGCACCTGCTCGACGAAATCGAGAAGACCTGCGACCACGTCGCAATCGTCGACGGCGGCACGATCGTCGCACAGGGCTCCATCGACGAGCTCCGCGGGGACGGCCACGTCGTCTTCGTCGAAGTCGACGACACCCACCGCGCACGCGGCGTCCTCGCGGCGCACGCGGCGGTCGAACGCGTCATCGACGACGGCGAAGTCCTCGTCGTGTCGGTGCTCGACGTCCTCGCTGTCCCCGATCTCAACCGCCGCCTCGTCGAGGCCGGCATCGGCGTGCGCCGGCTCGAGCTCCAGCAGGCATCGCTCGAACAGCGTTTCCTCGAGATCACGACCCGATTGGAGAACGCAGCATGACCGCCTTCGCCCTCCCCGCTCCGCGGCTCGTCGCCGCGGACGTCCTCAAGCTGCGTCGCAACCGCAGCCTCGCGCTCGTCACCGGCGTGCTCACCGTCGGCGCGGTCGCGATCACCGTCGCGGTCATGGAGCTCCTGCATCTCGCCAACGCGACGAAGCACGGCCCAGCCGGCGGCGTGCAGAACCTCGGCCACGTCGCGTTCCTCATCGCGATGCTCGGCACCGCGGCGGCCGCGATCGTCGGCTCGCGGGCCGGCGCGGGCGACAAGGACGCCGGCGTCTACCGCGACCTCGTCGTCACGGGCCGCTCGCGGGTCTCGCTGTACCTGTCGCGTATCCCGGCCGGGATCGCGTTCCTGCTGCCGTTCGTCGCGGGCGCGTATGTGCTCGAGGCGGTCTCGGCAGTCGTCCTCGCCGGCTCGAAGCCCGTGCCCGACATGCGGCTACTCGTCCTCACCGGGCTGTGGACCGTGCTCGAGGTGACGTTCTTCTACCTCCTGTCGGTCGCAGTGGCGGCGCTCCTCGGCTCGCGCTCGTACGCGATCGGCGTCGTGCTCGCGTTCCGCCTCGCCATCACGCCGATCGTGGCCTCCATCTCGGCGCTCGGGATCGTCCGCGAGCTCATGCCGGGCGTGGCGATGCAGTCGCTGGTCCCGCCGGGGCTCGGCGACGCGGCCCGGCAGGGGCCGGCGATCGCGATGTCGACCGCCGCGGTCGCCGCCGTCCTGCTCGTCTGGGCGGTCGCCGCCGTCGCCCTCGCCGGCTGGCGGGACGTGACCCGAGACGCGTAGGCGCCTAGGCTGCACTGACCAATGGTCTGGAACTGGCTCCGGCGGCACCCGAGCCTCGTCGACGTCGGCGTGGTGCTCGTCCTCGCGGCGGCCTACATCGGGCATGCCAGCCGTCTCGACGACTGGGCAGAGGGCGTCCCCCTCGCCGTCGTTCAGGTGGCGCCGCTGCTCGTCCGCCGCCGGTATCCGCGCACCGTGCTCGCGGTCGTCACCGGTGCGTGGATCGCGCAGGCGATCTTCGTCACGGCGTGGCCGCCGGTGGCGTCACTCGTCGCCGTCTACACGATTTCGGCGAGCCTCGGCCGCACCGAAGGTCTGTGGGCGACAGCCCTTGCGACGCTCGCGGCGACGCTCACCACAATCGGGCTCACCGACTGGGGCCGGACGGTCTCGGATCTCTTGCTCTTCGCAGGGGCATGGGTCGTCGGCGACAACCTCGGCACGCGGCGCGCGTACACCCGCACGCTCGAGGAGCGAGCCGAACGGCTCGAGCGGGAGCGCGAGGCCGAAGCGGCGCGCGCTCGCGCGGAGGAGCAGGCCCGCATCGCGCGCGAACTGCACGACGTCATCGCCCACAGCGTGAGCGTCATGGTCGTCCAGGCCGCCGCGGCGAACGACGTCTTCGACACGCGTCCCGAGCGTGCGCGGGAGGCGCTGCGCGCAATCGAGGCGAGCGGGCGCACCGCGCTCGCCGAGATGCGCCGCCTGCTCGGAGTCGTGCGCGCCGACGGCGCCGACTATGCGCCGCAGCCGGGTATCGACCGTCTCGACGACCTCGTCGAGCAGGTGCGCGCCGCCGGGCTCGCGGTCGGCGTCAGCATCGAGGGGTCCCCGCGGCCGCTGCCGGCGGGCGTCGATCTGTCCGCGTATCGCGTCGTCCAGGAGGCGCTGACGAACACGTTGAAACATGCGAACGCGACACGCGCTGACGTCTCGGTGCGCTACGCCGACCACGAGCTCGGCGTCGAGGTGCGCGACGACGGCGAGCCCGCCGGCAACGGGGACGGCCACGGGCGCGGACTGATCGGCATGCGCGAGCGCGTCACCGCCTTCGGCGGCTCGCTCGAAACAGGCCCGAAGAACACCGGCGGCTTCGCCGTGTCCGCGAGGTTCCCGCTCTGATTCGCGTGCTCGTCGTCGACGACCAGCCGCTCGTGCGCAGCGGCTTTCGCATGGTGCTCGAGGAGCGCCCGGACCTCGAGCTCGCGGGCGAGGCGTCGGACGGGGCGCACGCGCTCGAGCTCACGCGCGAGCTCGATCCCGACGTCATCCTCATGGACGTGCGCATGCCGAACCTCGACGGCGTCGAGGCGACCCGGCAGCTCGTCGAGTCCGGCACGCGCGCGCGGATCCTCGTGCTGACGACCTTCGACCTGGACGAGTACGTCTACGCCGCCATCCGCGCCGGCGCGAGCGGCTTCCTGCTCAAGGACGTCGAGCCCGCAGAGCTCGTGGACGCGATCCGCGTCGTCGCGGCAGGCAACTCGCTCTTCGGCCCTGCCGCGACGGAACGGCTCGTCGCGCGCTTCGCCCAGCAACCGGCCCCCGACGCCGGCCACGCACTCGACGAGCTGACGGATCGCGAGAAGGAGATCCTCACGCTCCTCGCGAGCGGGCTCTCGAACGCGGAGCTCGCAGAAACGTTGTTCCTGAGCGAGACGACCGTGAAGACGCACGTGTCCGCGATCCTGCGCAAGCTCCGCGTGCGCGATCGCGTGCAGGCGGTGATCGCCGCGTACGACGCCGGGCTCGTCAGCCCGAGATGACGCAGATGACCTGGCCGGTCGCCACCGGCTCGCCCGGCGCCACCGAGAGCTCGGCGACGACGCCGGCGCGGTGGGCGTGCACCTCGTTCTCCATCTTCATCGCCTCGACGATGCAGATGAGCGCGCCCGCTTCCACCTCGTCGCCCTCGGCGACCGCGACGGAGAGAACCGTCCCCTGCATCGGCGACACGACCACGTCGGTGCCGCCCACGCCCCCCGCGCGCACGCGTTCGCGCCGCCGGCGCGCCAGTTCGAGCCACGGCGCCTCCGGCTCGGTGAGGCGGACCTCGAAGCGACGCCCGTCCACCTCGACGGTGCGCACACGCTCGACCGTTCGCCCCGCCACGGGAAGCAACCTGGTCGTCGGAGCCGTGCCATCGAGGTCGAGCGACTCGACGACGCCGACGCACGTCTCGCCGCGGATGAAGCACTCGTGCGACAGCAGCGCGGTATGGAACGGGATCAGCGTCGTCGGCCCCTCGATCACGTACTCGCCGAGCGCGCGGAGCATGCGCCGCCGCGCATGCTCGCGGTCGACCCCGTGCACGATGAGCTTCGAGATCATCGGGTCGTACGCCGCGACGACGTCGCGACCGGCGTCGACGCCGGAGTCGACGCGAACCCCTGGGCCGCCCGGCTCGCGGTAGGCGGTGACGAGGCCGGGCGCCGGCAGGAACCCGCGCGATGCATCCTCCGCGTTGATGCGGCATTCGATGGCGTGCCCGCGCAGCGACACCTGCTCCTGCGTGAGCGAGAGCGGCTCGCCGAGCGCGATGAGGACCTGCTCGCGCACGAGGTCGAGCCCGGTCACCATCTCCGTCACCGTGTGCTCCACCTGGATGCGCGTGTTCATCTCCATGAAGAAGTACTCGCCGTCCACCGTCAGGAGACCTTCGATCGTCCCCGCAGACACGTAGCCGGCGGCGAGCGCGGCCTCGACGCCGATCCGCCCGATGCGCGCGCGCAGCTCGTCGTCCACGGCCGGCGACGGCGTCTCCTCGACGAGCTTCTGATGCCGTCGCTGGATGGTGCAGTCGCGCTCGCCGAGGTGCACGACGTTGCCGTGCGCGTCCGCGAGCACCTGCACCTCGATGTGGCGTGGATCGACGATGAGCTTCTCGACGTACACGTCGGGGTTCGCGAAATACGACTGGCCCTGGCGACGAGCAGTCTCGAAGGCGCGCTCGGCGTGCTCGGGGCCGTCGACGATCTCCATCCCCTTGCCGCCGCCGCCTGCGGCCGCCTTGATGAGCAGCGGGTACCCGATCGACTCGCCGAGTGAGAGCAGCTCGTCGACCGTCGCAATCGGCTCGGTCGTGCCGGGAATGATCGGGACGCCCGCCCGTTGCATCGCGGTGCGCGCGCGCGTCTTCTCCCCCATCAGCTCGATCGCGTCCGGCGGCGGGCCGATCCAGACGAGCCCTGCGTTCTGCACCGCACGCGCGAACGCCGCGTTCTCGGCGAGGAACCCGTAGCCCGGATGCACCGCCTGAGCGCCGGCGCGGAGCGCTGTCTCCACGAGCACGTCCGGTTCGAGATAGCTCTGCACCAGGAACGCTTCGTCGGCGTAGTCGGCGTGAAGCGAGCCCCGGTCGGGCTCGGCATAGACGGCAACGGCGCCCGCGCCGAGCTCGCGCAGCGTCCGGAAGATCCGGACGGCGATCTCACCGCGGTTGGCGACCAGGACCTTGTCGAACATCAGCGGGCCGTATTGTCTCCGTTGTGAGCCCCGCGGACCAGCTGACCGTCGCGCGCGCTCTCTCCGTGCCCGTCGTCGTCGTCCTCTTCGCGTGGCCGTTCCACGATCACGCCTACTGGGCAACCGCCGTGTTTTGCGTCGCGATGACGACCGACTGGTTCGACGGCCGGCTCGCGCGCCGGCATGGCAGGACGTCTCCGCTCGGCTCGTTGCTCGACCCGATCGCGGACAAGGTGCTCGTCCTCGCCGCGCTCGTGATGCTCGTCGGCCAGCACGTCGTCCCCGCGTGGATGGTGGCGGCGATCGTCGTCCGCGAGGTGCTGATCACGGGCTTGCGCCAGGCGGCGATCGAGCGCGGGATCGTGATCGCGGCGCGCGACCTGGCCAAGGTCAAGACATGGGCGCAGGCAGTCGCCGCCGGAGTTGGCGGGTTCGCCGCCGCGGGAGCATGGGGAACCGGCGTCGCGTGGTGGACGATGCTCGTCGCGGTGGTCCTGACGTGGGCGTCGGGGCTGGACTACGCGCGCAGCGCGCCGGCGCTCTTTCGGCCGCGCGTCAGTGCGTGACGAGTCCTCGGGACTCGCACCAGTCCTCGAAGCGCGCCCAGCTGCGCAGGTACTCGCGCAGTTGGTCCAAGCCCTCCTCGATCTCCGCCCGGACCGCCCAGTGGCAGTGCCCGCAATACCCGAGCTCGTCCACGGCAGGCGCCGTGTTGCAGCGGATGCATTCGTCGAACATGGTGGGGAAACGGCCCGGCGAGCGCCGCGGTTACGGAGATTCGGGCTCCTCGCGCTCCCACGGCAACGGCGCGGGCGCAGGCTTTTCCGCCTCTTCCGCCAATGCTGCGAGGATGGCGGCTCGCTCTTCCTCGCTCGGCTCCGGGCTGATCTCGATTTTCACGAATGCAAAGAGTAAAGTCATTGTGAGGTTGGGTCGATCTGGGGTGTACGTGGGTCTACGTCCAGGGGTCATTGCTGCTGTGCTCGTGCTGCTCCCGGCGGGGAGCGCGTTGGCGTCGACCCATCGCTCGCATCACTCGAGCTCGTGGGCGCTGCCGGAGATCCGCGTGGTGACCGGCGCGGGCCTGATGGGAACGAAGTCGCCCGCGACGTTCCGTCCCGGCGCAAAGCTCACCGACCAGGCGCTCGCGAACCTCGTGTTCCGGCTGCAGCAGCTGCTCGCTCCGCCGCCCCCGCCCACCCCGGTCGCACCGCCGCCGCCGCTACCGGACACGACGACGACGTCGACCGGCCCGACGCAGACGACGACGGACCCAACCGACACGACCACGGATCCGACGCAGACCACGACCGATCCCACACAGACGACGACCGATCCGGTGACCACCACCTCGACGACGACCATCGCCGAGCCTCCGCCTCCTCCCCCGCCGCCCGCGACTCCGCCCAAGGTCCCACACGGCGCCGCCGCGGCGACGATGACGATGCTCGACGCACAGCTCGTCGACGGCGTGGGGCTCGACGCGGCCGCGACGGCGTTTGCCCGCGGTGCGCGCGCGGCCGGGCTCGACATCCCCGCGCGCTTCGGCACCGAGGTCGTGGCGCGACTGCTCGGCCTGCGCATCGATCACCCCGCGAGCGAGGACTCTCTCGAGCTCCTGCCCAACGACCCGGCGACGCGCGCGGAGGCCGCGTACTCGGCGGCGCAAATCCTGCACTCGTCGGGCTGGCTCGTCCCGGTCGTGCAGGGCCTCTCCGACACGTTCTCTCTGCCGCAGTACTCGACGTGGCAGCGGCGGATCCTCGACACCGCCGTCGCGCGGATCGGCATGCCGTACGTGTGGGGCGGGACGAGCGACGGGCCTGAAGTGGACTTCGGCGTGCCCGCGCGCGGCGGCTACGACTGCTCGGGATTCGTGTGGCGCGTGTACAAGCTCACGCCGTATGCGAACGAGGGCGATCTCGCGTCGACGCTGCGCGGGCGCACCACGTACGTGATGAGCGGCGAGGTCCCGCGCTCCGAGCTCATCGACTTCGACCACTTGCAGCCGGCGGACGTCCTCTTCTTCGGCCCGCGAGGCCCGCGATCGAGCCCGTCGCAGGTCGACCACATGGCGATCTACCTCGGTAACGGATGGTTCATCCAGTCGTCGAACTACGGCGTCGCGATTGCGCAACTCACCGGGTACTACCGGCACGAGTTCGCGTGGGCGCGGCGCCCGCTGCGCGAAGCCGGCCTCTCCGGCTAGTCGGGGACACTCCCCGTCACGAGAGCGTCGGAAAGTCGCGTCGCCCTCGTGACACGCGCGGAAACCGTCACGCCGCCGTTACGGGGACACTCCCCCACACGAAAGTGCCGGGAAGACGTGACCTATAGCGGGATGTTGCCGTGCTTGCGGCTCGGCCGCGGCTCGGACTTCGTGAGCGCCGTCTCGAGCGCGTCGATGAGCACGGGTCTCGTTTGCCGCGGCTCGATCACGTCGTCGACGTAGCCGCGCTCCGCCGCCGAGTACGGATTCGCGAAGCGCTCCTTGTAGTCCGCGATGAGCTCCGTGCGCTCCTCCGGCGAGCGGTCGCGATAGATGATGTTGACGGCACCCTCCGGCCCCATCACCGCCACCTCGGCGGTCGGCCACGCGAAGTTGAAGTCGGCGCGCACGTGCTTCGAGCTCATGACGTCGTACGCGCCGCCGTACGCCTTGCGCGTGATCACGGTGAGCTTCGGCACGGTCGCCTCGCAGTACGCGTACAGGAGCTTCGCGCCGTGACGGATGATCCCGCCCCACTCCTGCGCCGTTCCCGGGAGGAAGCCGGGCACGTCGACGAAGGTGACGAGCGGGACGTTGAACGCGTCGCACGTGCGGACGAAGCGCGCCGCCTTCTCCGACGACGAGATGTCGAGCACGCCGGCGAGCGTGCGCGGCTGGTTGCCGACGACACCGACCGCGTGCCCTCCGAGGCGCGCGAAGCCGCAGACGATGTTCTCCGCCCAGCGCTCGTGCACCTCGAGGAACTCGCCCTCGTCGATGACGCGCCTGATGACGTCGTGCATGTCGTACGGCTTGTTCGGGTTGTCGGGGATGAGGGTGTCGAGCTCGGCGTCCGCGCGCTCGTGCGGGTCGGTCGGCGTCGTGAACGCCGGCCGCTCGCGATTGTTCTGCGGCAGGAACGAGAGGAGATAGCGCGCGTCCTCGAGGCATGACTCCTCGTCGGGCGAGGTGAACTGCGCGACGCCCGACTTCGTCGCGTGTGTGGCGGCGCCGCCGAGCTCCTCGAATGTCACCTCCTCGCCGGTCACGGTCTTCACCACGTCGGGCCCGGTGATGAACATGTATGACGACCCTTCGACCATGAACACGAAGTCCGTCATCGCGGGCGAGTACACGGCGCCGCCCGCGCAAGGCCCCATCACGAGGCTGATCTGCGGGATGACGCCCGATGCCTGCACGTTTCGCCAGAAGATCTCCGCGTAGCCCGCGAGCGAGACAACGCCCTCCTGGATGCGCGCGCCGCCCGAGTCGTTGATCCCGATGATGGGACAGCCGTACTTCACGGCCAGATCCATCACCTTGCAGATCTTCTCCGCGAACACCTCGCTCAATGAGCCACCGAAGACGGTGAAGTCCTGCGAGAAGACGAAGACCTTGCGGCCGAAGACCGTCCCGTGGCCGGTGACGACTGCGTCGCCGTACGGCCTCCGCTCCATCATCCCGAAGTTCGACTCGCGGTGGCGCACGTAGCGGTCGAGCTCGACGAACGAGCCCGGATCGCACAGCTTCTCCGCCCGCTCGCGCGCGAGGAGGCGGCCCTCGTCGCGCCGCCGCTGCACGGCCTTCTCGCTGCCGGCGTGGAGCGCCTCGGCGCGGAGCTCCTCGAGCCACGCAAGTTTCGCTTCCGTTGTCTCGTGGTCCGCCACGCGAGGAGCCTAACCTGGCCGGGTGAGACGACGGCTTCCTCCGGCGCTCCAGGATCGGGCGTTCGCATTCCTGTGGACGTCGTCGCTCGCGAACGGCCTCGCCTCGCAGATGGTCGCGGTCGCGATCGGCTGGCAGGTCTACGCCATCCACCGCAACCCGCTCGACCTCGGCCTCGTGGGTCTCGCCGAGTTCGTGCCGCTTCCAATCCTCGCGCTGCCGGCGGGACAGATCGCGGACCGCGTCTCGCGCCGGACGATCGCCGCCATCTCGCTCGCGCTCTCGCTCGCGACAGTCGGCGTGCTGCTCGCGATCACCGTCACCGACGTGCACGCGCTGTGGCCGTTCCTGAGCGTCGGCGTGATCGCCGGCGTGGCGTCCGCCGTCGGGAGCCCGGCAACGCGCGCGCTCACGCCGGAGATCGTTCCTGCCGAGCTGCTCGCGGGAGCGATTGCGCTCCGAAGCGTCGCATCGCAGATCGGCATCGTCGCGGGCCCGGCGCTCGGCGGCGTCATCTTCGCCGTCGACCCCGTCTCGGTGTACGCGGTGGCGGCGGCGCTGATCGCCGTCGCCCTGGCCGCGATCGTCGCGCTGCCGCGACGCGCCGCGCCGCTCGCCGACCAGCCGCCGCCGGACTGGGAGAGCCTCGTCGCGGGCGTCCGGTTCATCCTCGGGACGCGCATGCTCCTCGGGGCGATCTCGCTCGACCTGTTCGCAGTGCTGCTCGGCGACTCGATCGCGCTCGCGCCGGTCTTCGCGCGGAGCATCCTGCACATCGGGCCGATCGGCCTCGGCGCCCTCCGGACCGCGCCTTCCCTCGGCGCGCTCGCCGCTGGGGTCATGCTCGCGCGCCGCCCGCTCCGCCGGCGAGCGGGCCCGGCGCTGCTCGCGGTGATCGCGACGTTCGGCGCCGCGATGATCGTCTTCGGTCTGTCGAAGTGGCTGCCGCTGTCGCTCGCGGCGCTCGCCGTCGCCGGGTTCGTCGACATGATCAGCGTGAACATCCGTGCGACGACGCTGGCGGTGGTCACGCCGCGGGAGCTCCAGGGCCGCGTGAACGCGGTCGAGTGGGTCTTCATCGGCGCGTCGAACGAGCTCGGCGCCTTCGAGTCGGGGGTCGTCGCCTCGCTCATCGGCACCGTCGCGGCCGTCGTCGCCGGCGGCGCCGTGATGATCGGCATCGCCGCCTCGTGGACGCGGTTCTTCCCCGAGCTCGCCCGCATGGGGCCGTTGGAAGAACTGCAACCCGCGTAAGGTCTTGCGCATGGAGATCCTCTGGCCGTACGAGAACGGAGAGGTCGGGGAGTTCTTCTACGCGCGCTACAACCACCCCGCGGTCGCCGAGGCCGAGGCGGCGCTCGGCGAGCTCGACGGCGGAACCGCGGTCCTCTTCCCCTCCGGGACCGGCGCCGCGACGGCCCTCGCGCTGTCGCTGCTCCGCCCTGGCGACACGATCGCGCTCGCCGAAGGCGCCTATTTCGGCACGGGCCGCCTGTTCGAGACGCTCGAGCCGTGGGGCCTGCGTCACGTCGAGTTCGACCAGACGGGGCCGCCGCCGGACGGCGTCCAGCTGCTCTGGCTCGAAGCGCCCGCGAACCCGATGCTGACGATGCCCGACCTCGAGGCGGCGGCCGCCCATCCGGCACCCGTCGTCGTCGACTCGACCGTGGCGACGCCCGTCGGCCTGCGCCCGCTCGAGCACGGCGCCGACTACGCGCTCCACAGCGCGACAAAGGCGCTCGGCGGCCACGACGACGTCCTGCTCGGCGTGGTCGTCTGCCGGGACCCGGCTGCTGCAGAGGCACTGCGTCGCTTTCGCGGCCTGACCGGGATCTCGCCAGCGGCTGAGCCGGCCCGCCTCCTGCTCCGCAGCCTCGGGACGCTCGAAGTGCGCGTCCGCCGCCAGGTCGAGACCGCGGCCGTGATCGCGGAGCGGCTCGCCGGCCACCCGAAGGTGGTCCTCGTCCGCTATCCCGGGCTCGGATGCCTCATCTCGTTCGACGTCGCCGACGCCGGGGCGGCCCGCCGCGTCGAGACGTCGACCCGCCTCGTGACCAACGCCACGTCACTCGGCAGCGTCCACAGCCTCATGGAGAGCAGGCATCGCTGGGAAGGCGACCGCGTCCCCGGCGGCCTCCTCCGGCTCAGCGTCGGGCTCGAGGACCCGGATGCGATCTGGGCCGACCTCGCCCAGGCGCTCGACAACGCATAAGAGGGTTCTTTTCAACGGTGGGCCGAACGGCCTAGACAGCCCCACCCTTTGGGCCTATCCTCAGTCCGCTCAGAACAACTCGTCAGGGGGCAGCTGTGGCCGTAGCGCATGGACGCGCTGGGCGCTCCACGCCCGAGAGGCGGGCGTCGGCGCAAGCAGGGACCGGAAACGGCAACGGGGACCACGACGTCACACGGGCGGAGCTCGACGAGCTCCTGGCGGCGCTCGCCGCCGCCCGCGACGGCGACTTCGCCGTCCGCCTCTCCGTCCGCGGGGCCGGCCTCGGCGCCGATCTCCGGCGCGCCTTCAACGAGGTGGCCGACCGGCGCGAGGCGGTCGCCAAGGAGATCACCCGGGTCGGCCGCGCGATCGGCCGTGAGGGCCGCCTGACCGAGCGCGCCTCGCGCGCGGGCCTGGCCGGCTACTGGGCTGAGACGCTCGACGCGTTCAACACGGTCGTCGAGGACCTCGCGCGCCCGACCACCGAGGTGGCACGCGTCATCGACGCCGTCGCGCAAGGCGACCTCTCCCAGAAGATGAACCTCAAGATCGAGGGCCGCCCGGTCAAGGGCGAGTTCCTCCGCATCGGCCGCACGGTGAACGCGATGGTCGAGCAGCTCTCCTCGTTCGCGGACGAGGTCACGCGCGTGGCCCGCGAGGTCGGCACCGACGGAAAGCTCGGCGGCCAGGCGAAGGTGCGCGGCGTCTCCGGGGTGTGGAAGGACCTCACCGACAACGTCAACACGCTCGCGGCAAACCTCACTACCCAGGTGCGCAACATCGCCGAGGTGACGACCGCCGTGGCGAAGGGCGACCTCTCGAAGAAGATCACGGTCGACGTCCGCGGCGAGGTTGCGGAGCTGAAGAACACCATCAACACGATGGTCGACCAACTCTCGTCGTTCGCAGACGAGGTCACGCGCGTCGCCCGCGAGGTCGGCGAGGAAGGAAAGCTGGGCGGCCAGGCGCAGGTCACCGGCGTGAGCGGCACGTGGAAAGACCTGACGGAGTCCGTGAATGGACTCGCGTCGAACCTCACCACGCAGGTGCGCAACATCGCAGCTGTCACGACCGCGGTCGCGAACGGCGACCTCTCGCGCAAGATCACGGTCGACGTCAAGGGCGAGGTGCTCGAGCTGAAGGAGACCGTCAACACGATGGTCGACCAGCTGCGCGCGTTCTCCGCCGAGGTGACGCGCGTCGCGAAGGAGGTCGGCACCGAAGGCAAGCTCGGCGGCCAGGCGAACGTCGAAGGCGTCAGCGGCGTGTGGAAGGACCTCACCGACAACGTCAACACGCTCGCGGGCAACCTCACCGATCAGGTGCGCAACATCGCCGACGTCACGACCGCGGTCGCGACCGGCGACCTCTCGAAGAAGATCACCGTCGACGTCCGCGGCGAGGTGCTGCAGCTCAAGGACACGATCAACACGATGGTCGACCAGCTGCGCGCGTTCTCCGCCGAGGTGACGCGCGTCGCCCGCGAGGTCGGCACCGAAGGCCGCCTCGGCGGCCAAGCGAACGTCGAAGGCGTCAGCGGTGTGTGGAAGGACCTCACCGACAACGTCAACACCCTCGCCGCGAACCTCACCACACAGGTCCGCAACATCGCCCAGGTCACGACCGCCGTCGCGAACGGCGACCTCTCGAAGAAGATCACCGTCGACGTCCAGGGCGAGATCGCGGAGCTGAAGGACACGATCAACACGATGGTCGACCAGCTCTCGTCGTTCGCCGCCGAGGTGACGCGCGTCGCCCGCGAGGTCGGCACGGACGGCAAGCTCGGCGGCCAGGCGCAGGTGGAAGGCGTCAGCGGCACGTGGCGCCAGCTGACCGAGTCGGTGAACTTCATGGCGACGTCGCTCACGGAACAGGTGCGCAACATCGCCGACGTGACGACCGCTGTCGCCAAGGGCGATCTGTCGAAGAAGGTGACCGTCGACGTGCGCGGCGAGGTCGCGGAGCTGAAGAACACCATCAACACGATGGTCGACCAGCTCTCGTCGTTCGCCGACGAGGTCACGCGCGTCGCCCGCGAGGTCGGCACCGACGGCCGCCTCGGCGGCCAGGCCGAGGTCGAGGACGTGAGCGGCACGTGGCGCGACTTGACCGAGTCGGTGAACGGCATGGCGTCGAACCTCACCGACCAGGTGCGCAACATCGCCGAGGTCGCGACGGCCGTGGCACGCGGCGACCTGACGCAGAAGATCACGGTCGATGCTCGAGGCGAGATCCTCGAGCTGAAGAACACGCTCAACACGATGGTCGACCAGCTGTCCACCTTCGCGGACGAGGTCACGCGCGTGGCCCGCGAGGTCGGCACGGACGGCGCGCTCGGCGGCCAGGCCGAGGTCGAAGGCGTCAGCGGCACGTGGCGCGGCCTGACCGAGAACGTGAACCAGATGGCCAACAACCTGACGAATCAGGTGCGCAACATCGCCCAGGTCGCGACCGCTGTCGCCGGCGGCGATCTGTCGCAGAAGATCACCGTCGAAGCACGCGGCGAGATCCTCGAGCTGAAGAACACCCTCAACACGATGGTCGACCAGCTCGGGTCGTTCGCCGACGAGGTCACACGCGTCGCCCGCGAAGTGGGCTCCGAGGGCCGGCTGGGGGGCCAGGCCCAGGTGGAGGGCGTGTCGGGCACGTGGCGTCAGCTCACGGAGTCGGTGAACTTCATGGCGACATCGCTGACCGAACAGGTGCGCAACATCGCCGACGTGACGACGGCGGTCGCAAACGGAGACCTGTCGAAGAAGGTGACGGTCGACGTGCGGGGAGAGATCCTCGAGCTCAAGAACACGATCAACACCATGGTCGACCAGCTCTCGTCGTTCGCGGACGAGGTCACCCGCGTCGCCCGCGAGGTCGGCACCGAGGGCAAGCTCGGCGGCCAGGCGCAGGTGCGCGGCGTGTCGGGGACCTGGAAGAACCTCACCGACAACGTCAACACGCTCGCGGGCAACCTCACCGACCAGGTGCGCAACATCGCCGCGGTCACGACCGCGGTCGCGCAGGGCGACCTGACGCAGAAGATCACCGTCGACGCGCGCGGCGAGGTGCTGCAGCTGAAAGACACGGTGAACACGATGGTCGACCAGCTCTCCGGCTTCGCCGCGGAAGTCACGCGCGTCGCCCGCGAGGTGGGCACCGAGGGCGTGCTCGGCGGCCAGGCGAAGGTCGAGGGCGTGAGCGGCACGTGGCGCGACCTGACCGAGAACGTCAACCAGATGGCGGACAACCTGACGAATCAGGTGCGCAACATCGCCGACGTGACGACCGCGGTCGCGCAGGGAGACCTCTCGAAGAAGATCACCGTCGACGTCCGCGGCGAGGTGGCGGAGCTGAAGGAGACCATCAACACGATGGTCGACCAGCTGCGCGCGTTTGGCGCAGAGGTGACGCGCGTCGCGCGCGAGGTCGGCACCGACGGGAAGCTCGGCGGACAGGCGTCGGTCGAGGGCGTGAGCGGCGTGTGGCGCGACCTGACCGACAACGTGAACTTCATGGCGTCGTCGCTGACCGAGCAGGTCCGCAACATCGCGCAGGTGACGACGGCGGTCGCGACCGGCGACCTCTCCAAGAAGATCACCGTGGACGTAAAGGGCGAGATCGCCGAGCTGAAGGACACGATCAACACGATGGTCGACCAGCTCTCGTCGTTCGCCGACGAGGTGACGCGCGTCGCCCGCGAGGTCGGCACCGAGGGCAAGCTCGGCGGCCAGGCGAACGTGAAGGGCGTCAGCGGGACGTGGAAGGACCTGACCGACTCGGTGAACACGCTCGCCGACAACCTCACGAGCCAGGTGCGCAACATCGCCGAGGTGACGACGGCGGTCGCCCAGGGGGACCTCTCCAAGAAGGTGACGGTCGACGTCCGCGGCGAGATCCTCGAGCTCAAGAACACGATCAACACGATGGTCGACCAGCTGTCGTCGTTCGCGGCCGAGCTGACGCGCGTTGCGCGCGAGGTCGGCACCGAGGGCATGCTGGGCGGCCAGGCGAACGTCGAAGGCGTCAGCGGCGTCTGGAAGGACCTGACGGACAACTTCAACCAGCTCGCGCTGTCGCTGACGACGCAGGTGCGCGCGATCGCGGACGTCTCCACCGCCGTGACCGAGGGCGACCTCACGCGCCAGGTCACCGTCGAGGCGAAGGGCGAGGTCGACGCGCTCAAGCAGAACGTCAACCAGATGATCGCCAACCTGCGCGAGACCACAGCGCGCAACGCCGACCAGGACTGGCTGAACTCGAACCTCGCACGCTTCAGCGGCATGATGCAGGGCCAGCGCGACCTGCAGGCCGTCTCGCGCCTGATCATGTCCGAGCTGACCCCGCTCGTCGGCGCGGGCTACGGCGCGTTTTTCCTCATGGAGGACGGGGAGTCGCAGGGCCTGCGGCTGATCTCGAGCTACGGCCTGAAGGAGCGCAAGAGGGCTTCGAACCGCTTCTCGCTCGGCGAGTCGCTCATCGGCCAGGCGGCACTCGAGAAGCAATCGATCGTGCTCATCGATCCGCCGGCCGAGTACGTGAAGATCGCCTCCGGCCTCGGCGAAGCCTCGCCGCGCGCCGTGATCGTCATGCCGGTGCTGTTCGAGGACCAGGTGATGGCGGTGGTCGAGCTGGCGTCGTTCGATCCCTTCACCGAGGTGCAGCGCACCTTCCTCGATCAGCTCGGCGAAACGATCGGGATCGTGCTCAACACCATCCAGGCGACGATGCGGACGGAGGAGCTCCTCCGCCAGTCGCAGGCGCTGACCCTTGAACTGCAGGAGCGCTCCGAAGAGCTCCAGTCGCAGCAGGAGGAGCTCAAGCGCGCGAACACCGAGCTCGAGCAGCAGGCGCAGACGCTGAAGGCGTCCGAGGAGCTGCTCCAGTCGCAGCAGGAGGAGCTCCAGCAGACGAACGAGGAGCTGGAGGACAAGGCGCGGCTCCTCTCCGAGCAGAACCGCCGAATCGAGATCAAGAACCGCGAGATCGAGCTCGCGCGCACGGCGCTCCAGGAGCGCGCGGAACAGCTTGCGCTCTCGTCCCGCTACAAGAGCGAGTTCCTCGCCAACATGAGCCACGAGCTGCGGACGCCGCTGAACTCGCTGCTCATCCTCGCGCGGCTCCTCGTGGAGAACACCGACCGGAACCTGACGCCGAAGCAGATCGAGTTCGCGCAGACGATCCACCACGCCGGGTCCGACCTGTTGCAGCTGATCAACGACATCCTCGACCTGTCGAAGGTCGAAGCCGGGAAGATGGAGGTGCGCGTCGCGCCAGTCGCCTTCGGCGACGTTCACGACTATGTCGAGCGCACGTTTGGGCCCCTTGCCGGCGACAAGGGCCTCGTGCTCGACGTCGAGCTCGGCCCCGATTTGCCCGAGAGGATGTTCACCGACGAGGTGCGCCTCCAGCAGGTGATCAAGAATCTGCTCTCGAACGCGGTCAAGTTCACGGAGTCGGGCGGCGTGGTCATGCGCATCGAGCGAGCGGAGGAGGAAGTCCAGTTCGCGACCCCCGAGCTCGCCGGCGCGGACGCCGTCGTGTCCTTCTCCGTGACGGATACCGGCATCGGCATCCCCGACGACAAGCTGCACGTCATCTTCGAGGCCTTCCAGCAGGCAGACGGGACGACGTCGCGCCGCTACGGCGGCACCGGGCTCGGCCTGTCCATCAGCCGCGAGATCGCGCGGCTCCTGGGCGGCGAGATCCGCGTCCGGTCGATCGCGGGCCGCGGCAGCACGTTCACCCTGCACCTGCCCGCCGTCTACACGGCGCCGGTGCGGACGGGAACGCTCGAGGCGAACCTCGACCGTCTGGTCGGCGAGGGTCGCGGGCTGCTGGACGAGACCGAGGCGATGCTCGCGCCTCCGGCGCGCGAGCTCGATCCGGCCCTCCTCCTCCCCGGCGACGTCGAGGACGACCGGAACGACATCGAGGAAGGAGACCGCGTCGTGCTCGTCATCGAGGAGGAGGGCGACGTCGCGCGCACGATGCTCGAGGCCGCGCGCGAGCGCGGCTTCAAGGCAGTCGTCGCCCGCCGCGGCGACGCCGGCCTCGCGCTGGCCCATTCGCTGCGCCCGGCGGCGATCGTCCTCGACACGTCGCTACCCGCGATGGACGGCTGGGCCGTGCTCGAGGAGCTGAAGCACAGCGCGGTGACACGGCACATCCCGGTGCACATGCTGTCGGCGAACGGCGGGGGGACGGACGCCCTGCGCGCCGGCGCGATCGCCGTCCTCGAGAAGCCGTTCGTCGAGGCGCGCGTCGCGGAGTCGTTCGAACGGATGGCGCGCTTCATCGACCGGGAGGTGAAGAGCCTGCTCGTCGTCGAGGACGACGCCGACCAGCGCGCCTCCATCATCGAGCTCGTCGCAGCGGACGACGTCGACATCACCGCTGTCGCCTCGTATGCGGAAGCAGCGCACGCACTCGCCGAGCGGGATTTCGACTGCATGGTGCTCGACCTGCGACTCTCCGACGGAAGCGGGTTCGATCTGCTGGAGCAGATCAACGGAGACGAACGACTCGCGACACTGCCGGTGATCGTGTACACGGGCGTCGACCTCACCGAGGACGAAGAGGTGCAGCTGCGCCGCTACGCCGAGGCGATCGTCGTCAAGGACGCACGCTCGCCCGAACGGCTGCTCGACGAGACCTCGCTCTTCCTGCACCGAGTCGAGGCGGATCTTCCGCGGGCGAGGCAGCGCACGCTCGAGCGGACGCACACGGCCGAGACCGTCTTCCGCGGCAAGAAGGTGCTGATCGTGGACGACGATGTGCGCAACGTCTTCGCATTGACGTCCGCGCTGGAGGCGAACGGCATGGACGTCGTCTTCGCCGAAAACGGCAGAGCCGGCATCGAGGCGCTCCGCGAGAACCCCGAAGTCGACCTCGTTCTGATGGACATCATGATGCCGGAGCTCGACGGCTACGAGGCGATGCAGGCGATCCGGGACATGCCGGAGTTCGCGCAACTCCCAATCATCTCGCTCACGGCGAAGGCGATGAAGGGCGACCGCGACCGGTCGATCGAGTCGGGTGCCTCCGACTACATCACGAAGCCTGTCGACACCGACCAGCTTCTATCGCTGATGCGCGTGTGGTTGTACCGCTGAAACACCAGCCGGAGGCAGCGTGAGCGACAAGGCCGCGATCCTGCTCGTCGACGACCGCGAGGAGAACCTCCTCGCTCTGGAGGCGGTCCTCGAGCCGCTGGGACACCATCTCGTGCGCGCCAACTCGGGCGTCGCCGCGCTGCGCGAGCTGCTCCGACACGACTTCGCGTGCATCCTCCTCGACGTCGACATGCCTGAGCTCGACGGCTTCGAGACGGCGAAGCTGATCAAGCAGCGCGGCCGGTCGCGGCACATCCCGATCGTCTTCGTCACCGCGCTGCCCGAGGACGACCAACAGGTCTTCCAGGGGTACGCCGTCGGCGCGGTCGACTACATCTTCAAGCCGATCGACGCAGGCATCCTCCGCTCGAAGGTCGGCGTGTTCGTCGACCTGTGGGACAAGAACCGGCGGCTGCGCGAACAGGAGCTCCTCGAGCTCGAGCGCGCGAGCGAAACCCGGTACGGACAGCTGGCCGACGCAATGCCGCAGATCGTGTGGCGCGCCGACGTGACCGGAAACGCGACCTACTTCAACCAGCGCTGGTTCGAGTACACGGGCATGACGCCCGCGGAGGCGGCGGCCTCGCCGTGGAGCGTCGTCGTCCATGTCGAGGATCTCCCCGGCTGGCTCTCGAGGCTCGGGTCGAGCGAGGCGTTCGAGCACGAGGTGCGGCTGCGCGCCGTGGACGGGACACATCGCTGGCATCTCACGCGAACCGCCCCGATCCGGGACGACCTGGGCCGCGTCGAGTCGTGGGTCGGGACCGCCACCGACATCGACGACCGCAGGCGTGCGGAGGAGCAGTGGACCTTCCTGCTCGAGGCCGGCGACACGCTCTCGACGTCGCTCGACTATCGGGAGACGTTCGCGCAGGTCGCGCGCCTCGCCGTCGGAAAGGTCAGCGACTGGTGCACCGTCCACGTCGTCGAGCCCGACGGCTCCGTCGCCGAGGTCGCGCTCGCACATCGCGACCCGGACCAGATCGCATTTGCCCGCGAGCTCCAGGACCGGTATCCCCCGGACGCCGACTCCCCGACCGGGCCGGCGGCCGTGGTCCGCACGGGCGAGGCCGAGCTCATCCCCGAGATCACGAGCGCGATGCTCGAGCAAGCCGCCCGCGACGAGCTGCATCTCGACCTGCTGCGGCAGCTCGAATTCTGCTCGTACATGTGCGTGCCGCTGCCCGGACGCGACCACGCGCTCGGCGCGATCACGTTCGTGTCCAGCCGTCCCGGCCGTTCCTACGCCGTCGCCGACCTGCGCCTCGCCGAAGAGCTCGCCCGCCGCGCGTCGGCTGCGATCGAGAACGCGCGCCTCTACCGGCAGGCGGAGGAACGCGCAGACGCCGCGCGGGCGCTCGCCACGATCGGCGACGGCGTCGTCCTGCTCGATCGCGGCGGGCGCGTGCGTCTCTGGAACGCCGCCGCGGAGCGCATCACCGGGCTCCGTGAGGAAAACCTGCTCGGTAGGCAGGTCGCGACCGCCGTCCCGGGCTGGCAGGAGGTGGCAGCGCGGGTGCCGGTGGCAGGGGCAGGCGAGGCCCCGGCGGTCGAGAGCGTCCCGCTCGACCTCGGTGAGCGAGAAGTCTGGCTGTCGCTGACGGCGGTCGGCTTCGAGGACGGCATCGTCTACGCGTTCCGCGACCTCACCGAGGAGCGGCGCCTCGAAACGATGCGCCAGGACCTCGTCGCCACGGTCTCGCACGAGCTGCGCACGCCGCTCGCGGCGATCTACGGCTCCGCCCTGACGCTGCGCCGTCCCGACGTCAGCCTCGAGGACGAGATGCGCGACACGCTCCTTCGCGTCATCGCCGAGGAGTCGGCCCGGCTCGGCGAGATCGTCAACGACCTGCTGCTCGCGAGCCAGCTCGACTCGGGCAAGCTGCACGTGCAGATCGAGCCGTGCGACCCGCTCGCGATCGTCCGCATGGAGGTCGAGGCGGCACGCGCACACGCGCCCGATACCGTCGCCCTCGAACTCGACTCGCCCGAGCGGCTGCCGGTGGTGGCCGCCGATCCGAGCCAGCTGCGCCAGGTGGTGGCGAACCTCATCGACAACGCCATCAAGTACTCGCCCGAGGGCGGGCCGGTGACGGTGTCCCTGAGCCCCGACAACGGCTCCGTGCGCCTGGCCGTGTCCGACTCGGGGATCGGGATCCCGCCGGCCGAGCGACGCCGGATCTTCGAGAAGTTCTACCGGCTCGATCCGGAGATGACCGGCGGCATCGGCGGCACGGGTCTCGGCCTGTACATCTGCCGCGAGCTCGTGCGCCGCATCGACGGCCGGATCTGGGTGGAAGAGAACGGCGGCGGCGGCTCCACGTTCGTCGTCGAGATCCCGCGCGAGGCGGCCAAGCCGGCCGGGAACGGCCGTCCAGCGGCCGCCGAGATCCTCGGCTAGCCTGGCGGCGCTCTTGGGGCCCGAGCACCCGTATCGGATCCTCGTCGCGGAGGACGATGAGGCATTTCTCGACGCGCTCGAGGCGGTCCTGCACGCCCACGGGGACTTCGCGGTCGTCGGCCGCGCGCGCAACGGGCTCGAGGCGGTCGAGCTCGCCGAGACGCTCCAGCCCGACCTGGTGGTGATGGACGTGGAGATGCCGATCCTCGACGGTGTCGAGGCGACGCGCATCTTGCACGCGCGCCTCCCGGAGCTGCCCGTGCTCGCGATCAGCGGTCACGACTACGAAGAGCGCGTGCTCGAGATCCGCGCTGCCGGCGCGGCCGACTACGTGCGCAAGGCGCGGCTCGAGGACGAGCTACTCGTTGTCGCCGCGGCCCTCGTCGCGCGTCAGCGCCAGGGCGTCGCTCGCGATGCCGACCATTGAGGAGGCGCCGATTCATTCGGCGCCCCTCCTACATGGCGTAACGTAGGAAGAGGTGGTCGCCGTGGCGGCGGACGCCTGCGATGCTCGCCGAGATTCGTCGGTCCGGCAGGAACTCGACGCCCCCGACGAGCGGAAGCCCGCGTCCGGCGAAGAGCGGCGACACCGTCAGGAAGAGCTCGTCCACGAGAGCGGCTTCGAGCACCGACCCGAAGAGCGTCGGGCCTCCCTCGCACAGGATGCGGCGGCAGCCGCGGGCGCGGAGCTCGGCGACGGCATCGACGACGTCCGGGCGAACGTGGAGTCGGTCGCCCAGCGCGGCCGACTCGATCTTCGGCCTGCGCGTGATCACGACCACGTCGGGACGCTCGGATAGCTCGAGCCTTCGGCGCAGCTCCGCGAGCTCTCCCGCAGCCGGTGGGAATGCAGCCTCCGCCGTCCAGACGTTCTTCGGCGACGCGAGCAGCGTGTGCGACCCGACGATCACCGCGTCGGCGCACGCGCGCAGGAGCGCCATGACGAACAGGTCGGCATCGCTTGCGTCCGCGATCACACGGTTCGAGCTCGGAATGCCGGGAAGCGCGACGACGCCGTCGATCGTCTCCACGAAGTTCGCGTAGACGCAATCGGCTGGGAAGCCGAGCGTTCCGGGGTAGAGCGCTGCGAGCTCCTGCGGGAGCGGGAACGTGGGCAGCCCCGCGGGCTCGTACAGGAGCTCGAGCGGCTCCACTAGGGCTTGATCTGCAACAGGAACTCGCGGCGCAGGTCGGCGTCCTCGTTGAACACCCCGCGCCAGAAGGTCGTCGCGGTCCGCGACCCGTCTTCGGCCACCCCTCGCATCTGCGTGCACAGGTGCGCCGCCTCGAGGTGCACCGCGACGCCGCGGGGACGAACGAGGTCGACGAGCGCGTCCGCAATCTGCTCCCCCATGCGCTCCTGCACCGTGAAGCGGCGCGCATACAGCCGCACGATGCGCGTGAGCTTCGAGATGCCGATGATTTCCTCGCCGGCGACGTACGCGACGTGCGCGGCGCCGTGGAACGGAAGCGCGTGGTGCTCGCAGAGTGCGTGGAAGGAGATCGGCCCTTCGAGGATGAGCCCCGACTGTGCGCCTGCATGCTCGGCGGGAAACGAGGTCAGCAGCTTCGGATCGCCGTCGTAGCCGGCGGTCGCGTCGTAGAGCGCGCGCAGGAAGCGGGCCGGCGTCTCGCGCGTGCCGGGCGTGTCGAGGTCCATGCCGAGGGCGGCGAGGATCTCCGCCGCGTGACGCTCGAGCCGCTCCCAGTCGGCGTCGGCGATGCGGCGCTCGGACGTCTCGCGTCCGTGCCAGGGCAGGACGACGGCAGGTTCGTTGTTCACGATGGGTGTCTCCCCCGGTCGATGGAGATGAGCGCGGCGAGGACCGCCGTGCATCCGAGTAGAACGACGAGATAGGCCAGCGGATGCCCGATGGCGAGGCACACGCCGAGCACGAGCAGCTGAGGCGAGAGCCCGAAGTTCGAGGCGACGAACACGGTGGCACGACTCGGCCGGCGGATGACCGCCTCCGCGAAGCGATCCTGCGGCCTGTAGACAGCGTCGTAGACGCGCGCGAGGAGCGAGCCGTCGCCCGGGCCTGCAGGCCCGCCGCGGTAGATGCGCTCGAGGTTGAAGTTGAGCGACAGCACCGTCGTCAGCAGGACGAATCCCGCCAGCGCGACCCACGGGCCGATCCAGACGCCGAGGCCGGCGAAGACCGCCGCGTCGACGAGCAAGTCCGACTCGGAGTCGAGATAGCGACCGAAACTCGTGATCTGCCCTGTCCGGCGCGCAAGCTGGCCGTCCGCGTTGTCGAGCAGCGTCTTCAGCTGCAAGAGCAGCGCACCGGCAAGGAACGCGTGACGGCCGACCTCCGCGGCCGCGGCGAAACCCGTCGCAGCGCCCACGAGCACGACGGCGGGCGGCGGAACGCGCAGCGGCGCAAGCACGCGGGCGACGAGCTGCGCCGGCGGACGGAAGACGAGCTCGCAGACGAGGTCGAAGCCCGCGCGCTGCTTCCGGTCCGGCATAGTCAGCTTCATGAGCACGCCGGAAGGCTGGCGCGAGGAGGACGGTGCGCTCGTGCGCGAGTACGAGCTGGAGAGCTTCCCTGCGGCGATCGCATTCGTGTCCTGCGTCGCCGAGCTCGCGGAACGCGAGAACCACCATCCCGACATCGATATCCGGTACCGGCGCGTGCTCGTCCGCTGGACGACGCACTCCGCCGGCGGCATCACGGAGCGCGACCGCGACATGGCGGCGCGCACCTCAGCCTGCGAGCCCACGTAGCGTCTCCTCGTCGATGGGGCCGGCCGCGCGGATGAGGTCGCGCGCGGCGTCGACCTTGCCCCACACGTTCCAGAGGAGGAAGCCGCGCGGGTGCGCGTCGCCGTCGACGTACGCGACGACTCCTTTCCTGTACGGCTCGAGCCACAGCTCGACGGCGTCCTGCCGCGAGTCGAGGTCGCCGACCGCCTCGTAACCGAGGTCGAAGAGATCGGAGTAGAAGAACGGCAGGTGGTCGTAGCGCTCGTTCGCGCCGCCGGCGTTCGCGCCGACGAGCCGCCCGTGCGTGTTGGCGTGATCCTCGTGCTCGACGCGACCGCTGCGTCCGAGCGCCGGCATCGGGAACCGTGCGACGTCCCCGGCGGCGAAGACGTCCTCCTGCCCCTCGACGCGGCCATACACGTCGACGACGATGCCGTCGTCCACCGGAAGGCCCACGGCCGCGGCCAGCTCGGTGCGCGGGACGATCCCGAGCCCCGCGACGACCGTGTCGAAGCCCTCGGCCGACTCGAAGGTGGTGCCCGGCCGGAGGTCCACTCCGCGCTCGCGGTAGTAGTCGGCGACGAAGCGCGCGAGCCCCGGCGGAAACGTGCGCCAGCCGAGCCCCTCCTCCGGGAACACCATGGTCACGTCGCGTCCCTGCGTGCGGAGCGCGGCAGCGATCTCGGAGCCGATGAAGCCTCCGCCGACGACGAGGAAGCGCGCCCCTTCGTCGCTCAGCGCGCGAACGCGCCGGTAGTCGGCGAGCGTGCGGAAGTAGATGACGTCACCGTCGTCGCCGAGACGGCGCGGCGTGCCGCCGGTCGCGAGCACGATCCGGTCGTAGGCGTATTCGTCGCCGGCGTCGTCGAGGGCCGTGTGCGTTGCCGGGTCGATGGAGACGATGCGACGGCCGAGCACGATGTCGGCGCCGTGCTCCTCGACGTTCCGCCAGATCTTGGACTCGTCCCCGTCCTTCCACAGGCCCTTCGTCAGCGGCGGACGCTTGTAGGGCGGAAACGCCTCTTCGCAGACGAGCCCGATCGACCCTTCGGGGTCGGCGTCGTGGATGCCGTTGCAGACGGCGTCGCCGGTCATGCCTCCGCCGACGACGAGATACCGGTACGCGCGCATCGTCACCTCCTGGATTGGATCAGGACCTGGATGCGGCACGGGGAGGTTGGGTCGAGACAGCCCTCGACCGTGCACGAGGCTCTGCCGCCGACGAGCCCCGCCCACATGCCCTCGTCGAGCGTTGCGATCCGCGGCCGCGCGGCGACCAGCGGCCGCAACGGGCACGTCGGCGTCACGATGACGCCGTCCTCGTGCGTGGCCTGGAAGCCCAGCCGTCGCAGGCCGGCGCAGAGCTCGTCGAGACTACGGCCCTGGCGCAGTCCCGCTGCCTTTGCGAGTCGGCGGCCGAAGGCGGCACCGACGTCGTGGAGGTCCGTGCGGTCCTCCGCGAGGAGTCCGACGAGATCCTCGTAGTGATGGGCGGGGAACTCGATCGCGGCCAGCTCAGGTGCCGCGCGGTACGTCTTCGCCGGGCGTCCGGCGCCGGGGCCGCCCCGTCGGCGGGAGAAGGAGGGCTCGAGGAGGCCGGCGGCGGCGAGGCGCTCGAGCCGGCCGCGGGCGACGTTGCGGTGGATGCCGTCGTGCTCCGCGAGCGCGTCGGCGGTCACAGCTCCTTCCGAGCCGCGCACAAAGCTGAGTGCGGAGCGGAGGCCGGGGTCGCCGACGGCTGATAAGCGGTCCATGATTTAGACCTTTTATCAGTTTTTAGAAGATCGCCTTGCGAGAACGAAGAGCCGGAGGAGGGACTCGAACCCACAGCCTTCGCATTACAAATGCGCTGCTCCGCCAGTTGAGCTACTCCGGCACGCCTTCATCGTAGGCGACTTCCAGGCTGTCCGAAGCGGACACGGCCCAGCCGATGCGTATGCAACGGTGGCAACGTGGGGCATCCGAAGGACATCGGCGACGTCTCGACACTCGCAATCACACTGGTGCTCCGCTCGCTCGGATATTGGCCTCTACATCCCGTACGGGGAGAACACCCGTTGCGATCTCATGCTCGAACGCGACGGTTTTGTCGATCGTGTCCAGTGCAAGACCGGACGCCTTCGCAAGGGAGCGGTGGTGTTCAACGTCTGCAGTTCCTACGCTCATCATCGCAGCCCTCTCGTCGAGAAACGGAGTTATCACGGCGAGATCGACCTGTTCGCCGTCTACTGCCCGGAGACTGCAGGCGTCTACCTCGTGCCGATCACGCACTTGCCGGTCCAGCATCGCGGCGCACTGCGAGTCGATCCGCCGAAGAACAACCAGTTCGACCCGGATCCGCCTCGCTGCCGACTACGAGGTCGGCCGGGTCTCTATAGAAGGACTTCGCGGGTCTTCTGGTGCGTGACGATCTTGCGCTTCACGCGCTGCAGCGCGTTGTCGATCGTCTTCGTGTCGCACTCGAGCTTCTCGGCCATGTCCTCGTAGGAGGCGCCCTCGAGGTAGAGGCGCAGCGCGTCCGCCTCGAGCGACGACAGGCCGGAGCCGAGCGTGAAGACGAGGCTCTGCAGCTCCTCGGTCGAGATGACCATCACCGACGGCTCGTGGACGCCGGGCCCCGGCAGCGCGTCGCCGAGCGTGCACTCGCCGTCGCCCTCCTGGCCGGCCGGCGTGTGGCTGAACGAGACGTAGGTGTTCAGCGGAGCGTGCTTGAAGCGGGTGGCCGTCTTGATGGCGGTGATGATCTGGCGGGTGACGCAGAGCTCGGCGAAGCTCCGGAACGACGTCTCCTTGTCGGTGCGGAAATCCCGGACCGCCTTGTACAGGCCGATCAGCCCCTCCTGGATGAGGTCGTCCGAGTCGCCGCCGGCGAGGAAGTACGAGCTCGCCTTCAGCCGGACGAAACCGGTGTAGCGGCGGATGAGGGCGTCCATCGCCACGCTGTCCCCGTTGCGGGCGCGGAGCACGATCTGGAGATCCTCCAGCTCGCGTTGAGCCTTCTGTGGCGAGTACGCGCGTGCAGTGCTGCGAGCGGCCACGGGCATCTCCCGGTTCGAGGACAGGGCAAACTCTCACCCTTAACTTGAGGAAGAACATAGCAAGGGGTCCAAATTCTTACAAGTCCATTTGCGATGGACCCAATATGATACGAACATGTGTTCGGTCGCTCAGAGCGCGGCGAGGACGCCGTCGAGCGCCGCGGGGACGGCTTCGAGGTCGAGCGCGTCGACGAGGAGGGCCGCATAGCGGGCCTTCCGCCGGGCGCCGCTGCCCATGAAGCGCCGCAGCTGATCCTGCACCGGGCGATCGCGCCACACCGGCTGCTTCTGCATCGTCCGGAAGGAGCTAAGGTCGCCGTTCGCGCCGAGCACCTCCTCGACCGCCCCGGCTCCGAGCGCTCGTATGAGCTCGCCTTCGAGATCCGGGTCGCAGACGTGGACGTCGGGTGCGATGCCCGCACGCTCGAACGCGCGCCGGAAGCCCGCCTCCTCGCGCACATCGCAGAGGCCGGCGACGCGCTTCCCGCCGAGGGCCGCGAGGACGCGACCCACCGCCTGCGCCCCGCCGATGGCAACGATCTCGACGCCCTCTGCCGCGAGGTCGCGCCTCCGGCGCCGCGCGAGCGTCTCGATCGCGACCTTGTCGCTCGCCCCCTCGACGAGGATTACGGCGCTCACTGACCGCGCCGCAGGCGCTCGAGCGCGGCGAGCGTCGCCGGGTCGAGCTTGTCGCGCAAGTCGCCACGCATGCGGTCGGCATGCACCGGCGCCACGAGCTCCGCGAGGAAGCTCTGGGATGAGAGCTTGCGCACCTGCGCGCCCGACGTGCCGCGCACGGCCTCGTCGGACGAGACGACCGCCACCTGCTCCCCACCCCGCCGCTCGGCAGCGAGCCGCTCGATCAGGGTGTCGGCGTCTTCGGCCCAGCGCACCTCGAGCTGGCCGTGGCGCTCGTCCGGCCCGTGCCCGTCGAAGACGAGCACGCCCCGTGCGCCCTTGGAGGCGACCCAGCTCGCCAGCAGGTCGCGCAGTTCCTCGGGGGAGCGGAATCCGCCCGCGTGCAGGAGGTTGAAGCCGTCGAAGAGGTAGAGCGTCGGCTCAGCCACCGCGCTGCCTCCGCGCCTCGTACAGGAGGACGGCCGCCGCGACGCTGACGTTCAGGGACTCGACCTGTCCGAGCTGCGGGATCGAGACCTCGAGGTCGCACGTCCGCCGTACGAGCGGCCGCAGGCCCTTGCCCTCCGCCCCGAAGACGAAGGCGAGCGAGCCGGAGAGGTCGGCCTGCCACATCGGCGTTCCCGACTCGCCGGCAGCGCCTGCGACCCAGAGGTCGCCGCTCTTGATCTCCGCGAGGTAGCGCGCGAGGTTCGTGACCACGGCGATGGGCAGGTGCTCGACCGCCCCCGCGGACGCGCGGCACACCGCCGCGGTCACGCGCGCCGACCCGTGCGCCGGCACGACGACTCCCGTGGCCCCCGCGCCTTCCGCGCTGCGGCAGACCGCCCCGAGATTGCGCGGGTCGCTGACCTGGTCGAGGCACGCGAGCAGCGGCCGCTCGCGACCGGCGAGCTCGTACGCGTCCGCGTACTTGTACGGCTCGCACCACGCGAGCACGCCCTGGTGGTCGCGCGTCCCCGCCTCTTCGGTGATCTCGCGGTCGAGCTTCGTCTGGACGCGCGGCCGCTCGAGCTCGCGCAGCCACGACTCGGACTTGATCGCCCGCTCCGTCGCCCACAGCTCCAGCACCTCGCGCTGCCCACGCAGCGCCTCGCGCACCGGGCGACGCCCGTAGACCTGCTCGCGGCTCATCTCCGGTACAGGTCGAAGCCGCCCGGAGTGTCACGCACCTCCCACCCGAGATCGGCAATCTCGTTGCGCAGGCGATCAGCCTCGGCGAAGTCGCCGGAGGCTCGCGCCGCCCGGCGCGCTTCGGCGAGCTTCACCACTTCGGGCGGCGCCTCGTCCGCTTCAGCGAGCGAGCCGAGGCCGAAGAGCTCGAGGCCGCGGCGCAGCAACTCGTGGTCGCGCCAGCCGTGGAGGAGCGCCAGTGCCTCGGGTGTGTTGAAGTCGTCGTCGAGCGCGGCCTCGAACGCCGACCAGTCCCCGCCGGGCTCGCTCGGCGAACGAAAGACGTTGCGGAAGCCTTCGAGCTGCGCCTTGGTCTGCGCCAACGTGTCGTCCGTGAAGTCGACGGGCTTGCGCCAGTGTGCAGTCATGAAGAAGAGCAGGACGACCTCCCGGCCCCACGTGTCGAGGACGTTGCGGATCGAGACGTCGTTGCCGAGCGACTTCGACATCTTCTCCCCGCCGAACTGGAGCATCCCGTTCTGCGTCCAGATGCGCGCGAACTCGTGCCCGAGCGCATTCGACTGCGCCAGCTCGTTCTCGTGGTGCGGGAACACCAGATCGAGCCCGCCGCCGTGGATCTCGAACGCCGGCCCGAATGCGTCCTCCGCCATCGCCGAGCACTCGATGTGCCAGCCCGGCCGGCCGCGGCCCCAGGGCGCATCCCACGACGTGTCCTCGCCGGGTTTGTTCGCTTTCCAGAGCGCGAAGTCGCGAGGGTCCTCCTTGAGCGGATTGGGCTCCTGCTCCTCGACCTGGTCCGGACGCTGCCCCGACAGGCGCCCGTACCCGGGGTCGCGCGCGACGCGGAAGTAGACGTCGCCCTCGACCGCGTACGCGAACTCGCCCTCAATCAAGTCCTCGATGAAGCGCACGATGGACGGGATCGACTCGGTTGCCTTCGGCATCGCATCCGGCATCCCGAGGCCGAGGTCGCCGGTGTCCTCGACGTACCACGCGGTTGCACGTTCGGCGAGCGCGGCACTCTCGTTCGGCGCCGCCTCGTAGATCTTGTCGTTCACGTCGGTGATGTTGTGGACGAGGATCGCCTCGTACCCGCGGTGGCGCAGCCACGCGCGCAGCCACATGCCGAGGACGAACGGGCGCGCGTTGCCGATGTGCGCGCGCTGATACACGGTCGGGCCGCAGAAGTACATCCGGATCGGCCCGGGCGGCGGCGGCAGCTCCTCCAGCCGCCGCGTGAGCGTGTTGTAGAGCCGCACCCTCCTAGCCTACGGACCTGCGCAGGAGCTCGTCCCGGGGCAGCGCAGCGATCACCGCCGCCAGCTCGGGCCCACGGTCGCGGCCTGTGAGCGCGAGCCGCAGCGACTTCAGATCGCCGCCGACCGCCTTCAGCTCGCGCACGATCGCGCGCGGCTCGACCCCGGCCTCGACGAGCTCGCGGAAGCGTGCCATCGTCTCGGCGGCGTCGACGTCGACGTGCTCCGGCTCGAGCACGATCTGCGCGTATTCCCGTGCCTCGGCGAGATCGCGTGCGCCGCGCAGGACCGGCGCGAGCGAAACGTCCACGCCGACGCGCGCGGCCAGTGCGTCATCGGAGAGCGCCGCAAGGGCGTCGACCGAGAGACGGCGCAGGCGCTTGAGGTCGAGATGGACGTCGTGCTTCGGCAAGCCGAGCTCGTCGAGATAGGCGCGCACCGCCTCGGCGGGGATGCCTTCCGCGCGGAGGTCTGCGACGGTCGCCGCGCCGTGCCGCTTGGACAGCTTCGTCCCATCCCCGCCCAGCAGCAATCCGTGATGGATGAACTCGGGCGGCTCGGCGCCGAGGGCGCGGATCAGCTCGGTCTGCAGCTCGGCGTTCGCGCGGTGGTCGCTCCCGCGAATGACGTGCGTGATCTCGAAGTCGACGTCGTCGACCGCGCTCGCCAACTGATACGTCGGCGTCCCGTCGGGGCGCAGCAACGTCGTGCGCCCAAACCGCAGGGCGCCCTCGTCGTCGGGCTCGCCGATCTGGTGGGCCGCTTCCCGGTGCCGGACGAAGCGGCTGCTCTGGTGGACAGGGCCCTCGTCCCAACGCACGCCGAGCCACTCCAGGTCGGCCGCGATCTCCGGTGCGCCCCCCTCGACATTGCGCGCCTGGTCGGTGTCGTCGATCCGCAGCAGCAGCGTGCCGCCATGCTCGTCGGCGAAGCGGCGGTTCGCGACCGCGCTGAGCGCGTTCCCCAGGTGGAGCGAGCCGGTCGGGCTCGGAGCGAAGCGGACGCGGACCACGGCGCGAGTCTAGTGTGGGACAATCGGGCCGATGAGCGTCGCCACCAAGCGCGAGCGGATGACGTGGCCCGACCTCGGCGACGGCGCCCGTGAGCTGGCGGCGCAGATCGTTGCCGACGGCTGGGAGCCTGACCTCATCCTCGGCATCGCCCGCGGCGGCCTCTTGACCGCCGGTGCGCTGTCGTACGCGCTCGAGATCAAGAACACGTTCACGATCAATGTCGAGTTCTACACGGGCATCGACGAGCGCCTCCCGGTGCCCATGCTCCTCCCGCCGGTTCCCGACCCGATCGACCTGCACGACCAGCGCGTGCTGATCGCCGACGATGTCGCCGACACCGGACAGACGCTGGCGCTCGTCAAGGAGTTCATCGCCGGCAAGGTGCGCGAGGCGCGCGTCGCCGTCCTGTACGAGAAGCCGCGTTCGATCGTCAACTGCGAGTACGTCTGGCGTCGAACGGACCGCTGGATCGACTTTCCCTGGAGCGCGCCGCCGCTACCGTAGGTCGCGCCGTACGAAGGTGCACAGGTCCCCGACCTCCAAGCGCTGGACGCGTCATGATATGGGAGTGCTCGTCGCCCACCCGAACCCGGCGCAGTTCCTGCACGTCGATGCGAAGCAGCGAACTGCCATCGTCACCCTGGTCGCGGGCTACAACGGCGAGAACAACGGCTTCAACTTCGACGGCTACGGCCGCGGTGAGCTCCTCGTCAGCATCCCGCGCGGCTGGCGCGTGCGCGTGACGTGCACGAACCACGGCTCTTTGATTCACTCCTGCGCCATCGTGCCCGGCGCGATGACGGTCACGCCGGCGTTCCCCGGCGCCGCTTCACCGATCCTCCCGCCCGGATCCAGCACGAAGTTCTCGTTCATCGCGTCTCGCGTCGGGACATACCGCATTGCCTGCCTCGTCGTCGGGCACGAGGAAGCGCGCATGTATGACGTGCTCGACGTGAACCGCGGCGGCAAGCCGGCGATCACCGCGCGGCCCGGGCCTTAGGGCCGTAGAGCCTTTAAAGCAGCGGATCGAGCGCGGCCGCGATGAAGAGCAGCGCGAGATACAGCAGCGAGTAATGGAAGAGCCCGGCCGCACCCTTGCGGCTCGGCGCGCGGAGCAGGCGCACGCTGAGCGCGAGGAAGAGCCCGCCGAGCAGCAACGCCGCGACGAGGTAGAGCGCGCCGAACGTTCCCGTCGCGACCGGCACGACGGTCGCGACGACGAGCACGACCGTGTAGACGACGATCCGCCGCAGCGTCACCGACTCGCCGCGCACGACCGGGAGCATCGGCACCTCGGCGCGCGCGTAATGCTCGCGGAGAAGGATGGCCAGCGCCCAGAAGTGCGGCGGCGTCCAGAGGCACACGATCGCGAACAGCCATAGCGCCGGCACGGCGACGCTGCCCGTCGCAGCGGCGTAGCCGACGAGCGGCGGCACAGCGCCCGCGACCCCGCCGAGAACGATGTTCTCCGGCCCGCGCCGCTTTAGATAGCCCGTGTAGACGACCACGTAGAAGAGGTTGCCGACGAGGGCGAGCACCGCCGTCAGCAGGTTCGCCTCCGACGCGAGCAGCGTGAACGACGCCGCCGAGAGGGCGAGCCCGAACTCGAGCGCGCGCGGCGCGGTGATCCGGCCGGACGCGACGGGGCGCGCCGCCGTCCGCGGCCCCATGAGCTTGTCGATGTCGCGGTCGAGCACGTGATTGAGCGCCGCGGCGCCGCCGCACGCGAGCCCCAGGCCGACGAACGTCGTCGCCAGCAGCGACACAGAGGGTCGGCCGTGCGCGCCGACGGCTGCGCCGCACAGGCCCGTGAGAAGCAGCAGCGTCATGATCCGCGGCTTCGTCAGCGTGACGTAGTCGCGCCACGCTCCGGCGGCGACAGGCTCGCCGCGCCACGCCAGCACGGCGAGGACGACGGCCGCGGCGAATGCCGGAATCGCAAGCGCCAGGTGCGCTGTGCCCGGGACGGCTGCGGTCGCGAGGAGCAACACGCCGGTGATGACCGTCGGCGTGAGCAGACGCCGGTGCGCGACGACGGCGACGACGAGCAGCGCCGCGAGCGGCGGGCCGGCGAGCGCCGCAAGGACGCGATGCACCGAACCGGAACCACCGGTGGCGACCGCCAGCGCAGTCGCCGCGGCGACGGCGACGGCGCACACGCGCAGAAACACTCCGGGCGCCTCCGACGTCCTCATCGTGCGAGCGTCCTCAGGTCACCCTCGACGAACGCGGGAGCGAACGGAAACGTGTATCCGGTACGCACGGCGCCGCTGCGGTCGACGAGGAGGATGAGCGAGTCTCGCTTCACGACGCGACGAATCACTGTCGGACGGATCGACACGGGCAGCTTGTCGACGGCGAAACGCAACTCCGCGAGACAGCCCGTGCAGCCGGGAGTGACGAACGCGAGCACCGCGGTTCGTCCGCGCGGCACGGTCGTCGGGGCCAGGCGCGTGCCGGGCGCCCAGCTCACCTGCCCGTGCAACTCCGGCAGGGCCGGCGGGGCGCTCCGTCCGATGACCGCGTGAGCGACGGCCGCGCCGACCGCGCCGAGCGCAGCGGCAGCGGCAAGAGCCGCGACCGCTGCCCTCATGCGTCGCCGCCGGACCGCCGCCGCATGATCGTCACCCACCAGATGGCCACCACGATCAGCAGGCCCACCGGCAGCACCAGCGTGAGAATCGAGCCTGCGAGGAACGACGCGATCAGGTCCATGAGAGCTCCTCTGGTCGGGGCTCAACGCCAGTCGACGGCTCGAGCCAGCGGTAGAAAGCGGCGAAGGCGAAGACGAAGTACATGATGGAGCCCGGCACCCACATCACCCCGGCGCCGAGTTGCTGGTCGGTCAACGACGGGTAGGCGCCGTACACGGGCGCCGATGCGAAGGCGAGCACGATGGCGAGGATCCAGCCCGGCACCATCGCGGCCGCGAACCAGATCGCCCGCCAGAGATGGTCGATGCGCGCGCGCACAGGCGGAGCGTCGAGCAGCGCGCCCCAGAAGACGAGCGCCGGTGCGACGAAGCACACGTGCTCGAACACGTGTACCGATTCGCTGTGAACCGCCGCGTCGTACAACACCGGGATGTGCCAGACGCCGATCGCGGCCGACTGGACGGCGAGCGCGACAGGCGGGCGCATCAGGAAGCTGCCGCCCCGACGGAACGGCGCCGAGCTCGACAGCGCACCGCCGACGGCGCGCCGGGCCGAGAGCGGGAACGGGAGCCACAGGCGCGGCCACGGGCGACCGAGCACGACGAGCGGCGGGACGACCGTCATGAGAACGACGTGCTGCGCCATGTGTGCCGAGAGCCAGTGATCCGCCCAGCCGTCGAACGGCGGCTCGAGCACGACGAACGCCGCCGCGGCCCCGCTGTAGAAGGACACCTCGCGCCAGACGCGCACCTTCCCCCGCCGCCCGAGCGCGTACAGCAGCGCCGCCGCGCCGCACACGACGAGGGGCAGAGGGTCCATCTAAATGAGGTAGAGGACGATCCAGGTCAGCACGGCGATGCCGGCGAGGAACGTCCAGTAGAAGCTGAGCGCGCCGAGCGAGGCGCGGTTGAGCTCGACGGGGTTGCGGATGTCGTGCGCGGTCCGGTGCGGATCACCCGACGCGTGCCCGGGCGCGACGACGGCTGCTCCCACCGGATCGTGGCGGTACCGCCACGACGTCGCCAGGACGGTCTCGAGCCAGAACAAGGTGCAGAAGACGAACAGGAACAGGAACGCCGTCCAGCCGTAGTAGACGCTGGCGTAGCCGCCGTCTGCGGGGCCGAAGCCGGCCTTATGCCAAGCGAGCACTTGCAGCACGAGCGCCGCGAGCCCGAGCAGGAGCGCGAGGAGCGCCTTGAGGCGGAACGCCTCACGCCGGCCGGCCGTGTGGTCGATCCTGCCGAAACGGACGAGCATCGCACTTGCCACGATGCACGCCATGATGATCGTCCCCCACGTCACCGACGCACTCACATGCTTCGGCTTCCACAGGCCGGCGTTGTTTACCGAGCGGAGATAGAAGTACGCGAAGACGAACGCGAGGAAGAAGAACGCAGTCGCGCCCGCGAGCAGCTGCCCCGCGGAGGTGAGATTGCGGGACAGGACCTCCGGATCCTCGGCTTCGACGATCGAGTAGTCGGCGCCGGTGTGTGCGAACTCGGTCATCAGCTCATCCCCGCCGGCGCGCCTGCCGGAACCGCGGTGGGGCCGACCTCGCCGTAGCCGTACGGATCGCTGGAGAAGACCGGAATGCGGTCGAAGTTCTGCACGGGCACCGGCGACGGCAGCTGCCATTCGATCGATTTCGAGCCCCACGGATCGGCCGGCGCCGGAATCCGGTCGAACACGAGCGACTTCACGAAGTTGTAGAGGAACAGCAGCAGCGAGCCGCCGAGCAGGAACGCCGAGACCGAAACCCAGTCGTTCAGGAACTGGAGGCCGTGCGGGTAGGTCACGACGCGGCGCGGCTGTCCCTTGAAGCCTGCGATGAAGAGCGGGAAGAACGTCAGATTGAAGAACACGAACATCGTCCAGAAGTGGATCTTCCCCAGCCGTTCATTCAGTTCGAAGCCCGTCATCTTCGGCACCCAGTAGTAGATGCCCGCGAAGAACGTGAAGACGAGCCCGCCCATGATCGTGTAGTGGAAGTGCGCCATCGAGAAGAAGCTGCCGTGCGTGGTCGTGTCGCTCGGCGTGTCGGAGAGGAACACGCCCGACAGACCGCCGATGAGGAAGTTGAAGAACCACGCGAGGCAGAAGAGCATCGGCACCGAGTACCGGATCTGCCCGCGCCAAAGGGTCATCATCCCGCAGAGGAACGTGAGCCCGGTCGGGATCGAGATCAGCTCGGTGGAGAGCATGTAGAAGGGCCGCAGATCGGCGTTGATGCCGCTCATGAACAGGTGGTGCTGCCAGACGAACCACGACAGCAGCGAGACGCCGAGCATCCCACCCACCGCGAGGCGGTAGCCCCACAGCGGCTTGCGTGCGAACACGGGCAGGATCTCGAGCACGATCGCGAAGCCGGGCAGGGCGAGGATGTACACCTCCGGATGTCCGAAGACCCAGAAGAGGTTCTCGTACAGGTACGCACTACCCCCTTGCGCCGCCACGAAGAAGTTCGTCTGCACGACGCGGTCCATGAGCGCCATCGACAGCGTCGCGATCAGCACCGGCGCCGCCAGCACCATGAGCACCGCGGTGGAGAGCACGCCCCAGACGAAGATCGGCAGTCGCGTCCACGTCAGGCCGGGCGCGCGCATGGTCACGATGGTCGCGAGCATGTTCAGCCCGAGCAGCGTCATCGAGACACCGACGAGCGCGAAGAAGAGGTAGTAGCAATCGATTCCCGGGTTGGCTTGCGTCCCGAGCGGCTGGTAGCCGGTCCAGCCGGTGGGGAAGCCGCCGAAGAAGATCGTCGTCTCGAGGATCACGCCCGCGGCCATCAGAAGCCAGAACGTGAGCGCCTCGATGCGCGGGAACGCCATGCGCCGCGCGCCGATCAGTATCGGGATGAGGTAGTTGGCGAACGGGCCGAGAATCCCGCTCGTCATCATCCCCATCATCATCGTGCCGTGGATCCCGACGACCGTCAGATAGGTGCCCGCCGGCCACACCTGGTGGTCGGGCCGGAGCAGCTCCGTGCGGATGAGCATCGCGTTCAGGCCGCCGATGAAGAAGAAGAGCCCGATCCCGACGAGGTACTGGATGCCGACCACCTTGTGGTCGGTGCACAGGGAGAAGTAGCGGCCGATCCCGCCGGTCTCCTTCTCGCGCAACGACGGCGGATATCCCCGCAGGCGCGCGAACGGATAGTTGAAGAAGCCGAGCCCGATGAGGAAGCCGAGGACGCCTCCGATGTATCCGAGCACGAGCGAGAGCTCGTTGAAGTCGACCTGCGTGAAGAAATGAAGGCTCGGACCGACGACCGCATGCGCAGAGAACCAGCCGGCGTACCAGCCGCCGACGCCGAGCACGCATGCGGTGAAGAGGTTGAAGCCGACGAAGCGGCGGGCGACGCTCATCCGGCTCTCCTCTGCGGGTCGGGGAAGTAGCTCGTCGAGTACTTGGGCAGGTACTTCAAGAGGGGCGCGAAGTCACGCTGCTGCGACTTCACCCAGGCCGTGAACTGCGCCTCCGGTACGACGCGGCCGTTGTTGAACATGTAGCCGTGCCAAAGTCCGCACAGCTCGGCGCAGCGAACGTGGAACGTGCTCGGGCCATTCGTCTTCACGAAGGCGATGTTGTCGACGCCCGGGTTCGCGTCCGCCTTGACGCCGAGCTCGACGGCCCAGAAGGAATGGATAGCGTCGAGGGAGGTGACGTGCAGCTCGACGTACGTGTTGGCCGGCAGGACGAGCTGCGGCGTCTCGAGGCCGCCGTAGGTCGGGTAGCGGTACGTGAACTGCCATTGCTGCGCGATCACCTGCACCGGCAGCTTCGGACCCGCGGGCACAGCGATCGGGTTCGGCCCCTGTCCTCCGCCGGAGCCGTTCTGCAGCAGCTCGTACGTTCCAAACCCGGCGAGGAAGAGGACGGTCGTGGATGTGACCACGAGCCACCAGACGCGCACGCGGCTGTCGTCGCGCAGCGGCGGCCCGTCCACGAGCGCGCCTCCGCGATGCCGGAACTGCGAGAGCACGTAGACGAAGAAGACGGTGAGCCCTGCGATGACCGGCGTGACGATCGCGAGCATCACCGTGTTGTCGAGCACCTGCCCGGTCGCCTGCACGCTGCCGTTCCCGGGCGGCAGGAAGCGGCCGCCGAGAACGGCCACGAGCACCGTCGAAACGACGCTGAGCGCGGCTCCGACGATGAGGACGCGCTTGCCGTGGTCGGCGCGCTCGGCGGAAGGCTTCGATGCAGGCGTCGCCATCAGATGACGTCCAGGAAGCCGTCCATGTACCCGATCGTCTGCATCGGGCCGCCGAAGCCATCGATCCAGCCTGCGGCGCAGGGAACGAAGCATTGCCAGCGGTAGTGCCCCGCCTTGCCGGTGTGGAAGGTGAAGGTGATCGTCCGGTGGTCCAGCGACAGGGCGCACGGGGCGTAGCCACACGGGTGCTTTGCGCTGTCGGGAATGCCCGACAGCGGGATGACCAACCCGTACGCCGGAACCGCAAACGTGTGCGACGTGTCGTTCGGGTCGATGACGACCGTCCGCTTGCCGTCGAGCATGAACGAGTTGCCGTCCACCCCCTGCGGCCGCGCGTAGAGCGGGTTGCGCAGGCCGCTCGCGCTGTCGAAGTTGTAGATCGTCACGTGCACGGTCGCGTTCGCCGGCAGGCGCCAGACGGTCCGGCGCAGCCACTTCCCCTGGGTATCACGGACGAGGTAGGAGACGTAGTCCGGATGGGCCGGGCTGAACTGCGGGCCGACGGCGGCGACCGTCTCGATGGACAGGTCGACGACCTTGTGCCCGCCCTGGGTCTGAACCGGGACGGTGTACGCGGCCGAACCGTTGTCGGTGGTGAGCTTGGAGACGTATAGCCCGATCAGCAGCCCTGCGGCGGCCAATCCGATGGCAACTCCGAGCACCTTGAAGCCAGTGGCTCGCATCCCCGGCCGGTTGTCTACCGGACCACGATCAACGGGGCCTGGAAATGACAAAGTTGTCACCGCAGTGTCATTTACAGGTCATCTGCAACCGGGTTAGAGTCGCGAGGGGGAACGATGCGGATCCTGCTGATCGAGGACGAGACACGGATTCAGGCCTTCGTTCGGCGTGGTCTCGAAGCGGAGGGCTACGGCGTCGTCACCGCCGACGACGGCCCCGACGGCCTCTCGCTCGCGCGCGCCGGCGAGTGGGACCTCGTCGTCCTCGACCTCCTGCTCCCCGGAATGAACGGCCTTCGGGTCCTGCACGAGCTCCACCGCGAACGCCCGCAGCTCCCGGTCGTCGTCCTCTCCGCGCGCGGCGACCTGCGCACGAAGCTCAAGGGCTTCGAGCTCGGCGCCACCGATTACGTGTCGAAACCGTTCGCGCTCGACGAGCTGCTCGCCCGCATCCGCGTGCAGCTGCGCCGCACAGTTCCGCCCGGCGAGGACGAGCACGTGCTCCACGCCGGGTGCGTGCTGCTCGACCTAGCGCGCCGCCAGGCTCGCGTCGGCGATCTCGTCACCGATCTCTCCGACCGCGAGTTCCGCCTGCTGCACCACCTGCTCCTGCACGTGGGCGAAGTGATCAGCCGCGAGCGCCTGCTCGCCGACGTGTGGGGGTACGACTTCGACCCGGGCTCGAACGTCGTCGACGTCTGCGTGCGCCGCCTGCGGCGGAAGCTCGGGCCGGAAGCGCACATCGAGACGGTTCGCCATGCGGGCTACAGGCTGGCTGCAGCGTAACGCCGTCGAGGTCCTGTGGGGCCTCTTCGCGATCGCGAACTGGCTGGCCATGATCGCGTGGCCGGCCTGGGAGACAGTGCCGTTCCACTTCGTGTGGATCAGCCTGACGATCGTCTACGGGTTCCGCGTGTGGTCGCCCGGTGTGACCGGCCTCATCCTCTCGACGGTCATCCTCGCGACGGGCGCGAGCATCCTCTCGGACGCGTTCAACGGCATCCAGCTCTGGGGCGAGCTGTTCGAGGTGCCGCTCATGTCGGCGATGTTCCTCGCGATGGTGTGGCATGCGCGCAGACGTCAGATGGCGCTGCGCCAGGTGGAAGCGGTCGCGGATACGCGTGCGTCGCTGCTCGAGCGGCAGGAGCGGTTCCTCCACGACGCGTCGCACGAGTTGCGCACGCCCGTCACGATCGCGCGCGGCCATCTCGAGCTGCTGTGCCGCGAGACGCCGGACTCGCCCGAGCTGACGGTCGCGCTCGACGAGCTCGAGCGGATGGAGCGCATCGTCGACCGGCTCCTGCTCCTGGCGAAGGCCGAGCAGCCGGACTTCGTCGTCCTGCGCGACGTCGAGATCGACCGCTTCCTCGAGGACGTGTTCATGCGCTGGTCGGAGGTCGCGCCGCGCTCGTGGCGGCTCGACCTCGATCTCGCCGGGGTCGCGCGGGTCGATCCCGAAGCGCTGCGGAGCGCGCTCGACGCGCTGCTCGAGAACGCGGTCAAGTACACGGAGCCGCGTGCGGGGATCACGCTGCGAGGGCTCGCGGTCGGGGGCGAGATCGTGCTCGAAGTGGCCGACGAGGGAATGGGCGTCCCGGAGGACGCGATCGAAAGCATCTTCGATCGCTTCGCACGCGCCGACGACGCACGCACGCGGGCTCAGGGTGGCGTAGGCCTCGGCCTCGCGATCGTCGCTGCGATTGCGAGAGCCCACGGCGGCCGCTGCACGGTCGAGCGCCGCGGCGGGCAGACCGTCTTCTCGCTCGCCCTGCCGGTCGGAGCGGAAGTCGAGGCCGAGCCGGTCGCCGTGGAACGGCTCGCGCTCGGCCTCGCCCCGTAACGGTCAGGCGGCGAGCGAGAGCTCGCGCTCTTCCTCGCCCCGGAACCTCGACGGCGTGGGCGTTGCTCGAGCTTCGGCGCGTGCCGCTCGATCGAGAAGGGAACGTGGACGAAGCGCGCGAGCGCGGCGACGATGCCGGCCATGAGAATCGCGTTGGCGATGATTGCGGTTGTGAGTGTCATGTCTGCATGATCGGGCGCGCCGCTTGCGAGAGCCTCTTAGACCGTCCTGAGAGGATGCTGAGGGTGGCGAGCGAGTATCCTCGGGCCGTGGCACTCGTGCGCATGCGCGGGGCGATCTTGGGGGTTGCCGTTCTGGTCCTCGCCGGGTGCGGGAGCTCGCCCGCCATGCAGTCCGGCGGCGCGATCATCGGCGGCCCGGCGACGAAGTGGGCCTCCGGGGCGAAGCGGGCACCGATGTTCTCGCTCAAGGACCAGAACGGCAGGCCGGTCTCGCTCGCGGCGTACCACGGTCGAACCGTCGTCGTCACGTTCCTCGATCCGCTGTGCCGGAACTACTGCCCGATCGAGGCAGCGCGACTGGGGGACGTCGTCAGGAGCCTACCGCCGGCGGCCCGCCCCGCGATCGTCTCGGTCAGCGTGAACGTCTTCGGAAACGCGCGTCGTTACCTGCTGCAGGACATGCAGAAGTGGAGTGTCGGAAGCGAGTTTCGCTGGGCGGTCGGAACGCCGTCGCAGCTTGCATCCGTGTGGAAGGGGTACGACATCGGCGTGCTCGACGAGAAGAAGACGATCGCCGGCGTCGTGGTGCACAACATCGTTCACACGGAAGCCGCGTACGTTGTCGACGCACAGGGCTACGAGCGCGCGCTCTACCTCTGGCCGTTCACCGCCGCCGACATGAAGTCGACACTGACGTCGTTAAGCGGCTGAGTCGCCGTCCCCGACCGGCTCGACGTCGTCCTGCTTCGCTTCGACGCTCTCGCCGGTGTCCGGATCCTCGAGGAGGAGGCGACGAGGGCTCGCGCTCATAGGCGATATGCCGCAGACGCGGAACACGCGTCCGCGGTAAGTGACGTCGTCACCGACGTGAATGTCAGCCATCAGCCGCAGACCCACCTTGCCATTGCCACCGACCCCGCCCGCAATGCGAAGTCGCTATGCAAAGGTCATCGGCGGCCGCCACGCGCGAGTCGATCCCTCAGGGAGGGTGCCTCAAACGGTGTTGACAACCCGCGAGCCGAGTGTGCCGATCGCCGCGTCGACGTCGTCGTCCGACACGTCGAGATGCGTGACAGCACGCAGCCAGCCGGGGCGAAGCTCACCGAGCGCCACGCCGCCGGCGGCGGCGTGTGCGATGCCGTCCCCGTACGGATCCGGTATGGCGACGAAGTTCGTCTCCACCTCGGCGGGATCGATCCCGATCCCTTCCGCGAGACGGCGAGCGCGCGCGTGATCGTCGGCGAGACGTTCGACGTGATGATCGAGCGCGTACAGCGCGGCCGCGGCGAGGATGCCCGACTGGCGTAATGCGCCGCCGAGCAGGTACTTGCTCTCCCACGCGCGCTCGATGAGCGCTGACGAGCCGGCGAGGATCGCACCTGTCGGGCAGCCGAGGCTCTTCGAGAAGCAGATCGTCACCGAGTCGGCGATGCGCGCCCAGTCCGACGGCGCGCGGCCCGCGGCGACGGACGCGTTGAAGAGGCGTGCGCCGTCGAGGTGCACGGCCGCGCCGCGCTCGCGCGCGGCGGCAGCGGTCGCCTCGAACTCGTCGAGCGGCAACACGCGGCCACCGGAGCTGCGGTGCGTGTTCTCGAGCACGACGATCCCGCCCGGCCCGAGATCCGGATCGAGCACGGCGCCGACGTGCTCCGGCGTGACGCGGCCCGCCTGCGCGCGCACGCCGCGCATGATCAATCCGGAGTGGATCGCCGGCCCGCCCCACTCGTACACGAGGATGTGGGTCCGCTCCTCGGCAAGCAACACCGACCCGGGCTTCGTCTGCGCGCGCAGCGCCGCCTGGTTCGCCATCGTCGCGGTCGGCAGGAAGAGCGCGGCCTCGTGGCCGAGGAGCTCCGCCGTCCGGCGCTGCAGCTCGTTCGTGGTCGGATCCTCGAGGTACTGCTCGTCGCCGACCTCGGCGGCGGCCATGGCCGCGCGCATGCCGGCGGTGGGCTTCGTCAGCGTGTCGGAACGGAGATCGATCACCTCGTCGAAGCGTAGTCGCGCTCGATATCGTCCCGTGAACAGCACACGCGCGGTCTGCGAGCGGCGGTGGGTCGCCCTAGTCAGAAGGGAGCATGCACGTGAAGCTGAGCCGTGTACTCGTCCTTGCAGGACTCGCCTGCGCCGCGATCGTCTTCGCAGCGGCGTCGAGCTCGAGGAGCGCCGCGTCGGCGCTCGACCCCGGAGTCGGCAACGTCCCGCAGGGCAACCAGTCCGATAAGGCGTACGCGCAGAGCTACCAGAAGGCGGGCGTGACCAACGTCGACGCGACGTCGCAGCAGGTCAGCTGTTACCGCCCCGAGGTGGACGCATCGGCGTTCAACGCCGGCCCGAACGACGGATACAGCGGCGTGTCGGCTTGCCCGGGCGCCACGACTGGTGAAGACACAGGCGCGGCGGGCCCGTATCCGACCCAGGCGGGAAGCAACCCCGGCTATCCGGCGGCCGCGCCTCAGCTCGTGAAGGATCACTCCGAGTCCGACATCCGCGTCGACCCCACGAACCCGCTGCATCTCATCGGCTCGTCCAAGTGGATCGTGAGCGCGGAGGGATACAACCACCAGCTCGGGTTCTACGAATCGTTCGATGGCGGCAAGACCTGGCCGGTGCAGGGGCACGTACCCGGTTACGAAGGCTGGACGGACGACACCGACCCGGTCGGCGCCTTCGACGGCTACGGCAACTACTACGAGATCAGCCTGCCATACCAGTTCTTCTACAAGAGGGACGGGAGCCACAATTACACGGTCGGCACCTCGCAGGAGCCGAATCCGGTCCAGGCTGCCGAAGTGATCTCGGTTTCGGTGCGCCCTCACGGAGCCACGGCCGCGAATCAATGGATCACCACCGCCAACGGAAAGCCGGACATCATCGCGAGCTACGACGCGGTCGGCAATGAGCCGGACAAGGAGTGGATCACGATCGACACGAATCCGGCGAGCCCGCACTACAACCGCATCTACGCGATGTGGGTCGACTTCCACTTCGTGACACCGGTCCCGTACGTCTCGTACGCGGACGCCAACGCGAACGGCACGCACACCGCGTGGTCCACACCGCAAGCGTTGCCGGTCCCGCCGCACAGCCCGCAGGGAATGACCTACCTCCTGCCGCACGTGACACCGGACGGGGACGTCTACACGACCTTGACGAACTTCAATCCCAAACAGGGGTACTGCTGCTCCAACATCGCCATCGACGAGTCGACGAACGGCGGCCAGAGCTGGTCGACAATCGCCATGCCGGTGAACGGCATCCAACCGCCGCCGCTCACGTATGCGAACACGACGTTCAGGGACGGAATCGAGAACTCGTTCACCGTCGGGAACCATCCCGCCCCGAACGGTGCGTATCCGCTGTACGTCGCGTATGAGGACTACAGCGCAGGAGTGGTCAACGTTCTCCTGACCGCGTCATATGACGGCGGGAAGACCTGGACGACTCCGATCCAAGTGAATGACAACGCCTCTGCCGCCGACGAGTTCCAACCGAATCTGACCGTCGCGAGCGACGGAACGGTGAGCGTCAACTTCTACGACCGTCGCCTCGCCTGTCCGACCGCCGGCACCGAGGCCAACGCCGCTGGGTTGACGCTCGATCAGTCGAACCCGAACTACAGCGGCTCGTTGCCGCCATACGGTGCGCCGAACTATTGCGTCAACGCGAGCATCCAGTTCTACACGCCGGCGCTCGCGCCTCTGGGCCACAACGTCCGGCTGACGGCACACACGTGGGACCCGCAGCTGAACGGCCCGCGCCCGGACGGAGCGAACGTCACAACCGGGTTCATCGGCGACTACTTCGGGAACATCACTGACGGGACGACCGACATCTCGACGTTCGTCAGCACATTCGACGACGGCACCAACCCGTCGAACCGCCAGCAGCAGATCGTCGCCACCGTTCCCATCCCTTGACACACGGATCCGGGGGAGGCGTCGCGCCTCCCCCGGATCATGCTCGCCTAGGCTACGGAGCGTGGAAGCGGCGTTGTCGGCGTGGTTTGCAGCGAACGCGCGGCCGCTGCCGTGGCGAAAGACGCGCGACCCGTACGCGATCCTCGTCAGCGAGGTGATGGCGCAACAGACGCAGGTCGAGCGCGTCGTGCCGCGCTGGACACGATGGCTTAAGCGCTGGCCGACCGCGCACGCGCTCGCGGCTGCTTCACCTGCGGCGGTCATCACGGAGTGGCAAGGCCTCGGCTACAACCGCCGCGCGCTCAACCTCCACCGCGCTGCGCAGCACATCGTTGCGCACGGCTGGCCCGACGATCTCACCGAGCTGCCCGGGGTCGGGCGGTACACCGCGGACGCGGTCGCGTGCTTCGCGTTCGGCCGCGATGTCCTGCCCGAGGACGTGAACGTCCGCCGCGTGACCGAGCGCACCGGCGCGACGTTCTCGCCGGCAGCCGCACAGGCGCTCATGGACCTCGGTGCCACCATCTGCCTCGCACGCATCCCGCGCTGCGGCATCTGCCCGCTCGCGGCGGCGTGCCCGTCGCGGGGCCGCCGCTACGAGCCGCTGCGCAAGCAGGGCCCGCTCGAGGGCTCGTTCCGGCAGCGGCGGGCGCGGGCGCTCCGTGCGGTCGTGGCCGGCGAGCAGCCGTCGGACGAGGAGGCCGTCACGGCGCTCGCGCGGGACGGGCTCGTGCACGTGCGAGACGGCCTCATCTCGCTACCATCCGCGCCGTGATCGCATCGATCTTCACGCTCCTGATCCCGCTCTGGATCCTGCTCGGGCTCCTGGTCCTCATGGGCGTCCTCGCCCTGCTCGGCCGCATCCAGAACGGCCGCTACCTCCGCCCGGTCATCACGCTGATCGCGAAGGTGCCGCTGTTCAAGCGCTGGCTGGAGAAGGCCTCCACCGCGGCGCTCGAGCGCTCCAACCCCGAGCTCGCGAGCGCGATGCGCAAGCTGCAGCCACACGCGAAGCAGATGCACGACCCGCAGCAGGCCCAGAAAGCGATGTCGAGGCTGACGCGCGACGAGCGACGGGCGCTGATCGAGATGCAGGACCAGCAGGGCGCCGGAGTGGCCGAGGAGGCGACGAACCGGCAGATGCGCCGGCGCCTCGACAAGCAGCGACGCGACGCCCAGCGCCGCGGCCGCTGACTCGTACTAGTACGGCTGCGGCTCCTCGATCGGGTGCCGCATCCAGACGTTCGGCTCGACATACGTTCCGGTACCGCCCTCGAAGCGCACCGGCGCGAGCGCGCCGGGGACGACGTACTCGCCGTCCTCGGGAAACTGGAGTGACGTCCACTGCTCCCACTCGTCGCGGGTGCCCGCGATCGTCATCGAGCTCGGGGCGGGCGCGAGCAGCTCGGCGCCGAGCCGCTCGTGCGTGCGCAGCCAGGGGTCGTACAGCAGCTCGTCTTCCCGCCGCCAGTCGACGTAGCGCTCGATCGGCGTGAGCGGATAGCGCTCCTTCCAGAGCGGACGCACAGGCGCGATCATCGAGTCGAGCCCGTGTGCGGCGGCGAGCTTCGTCATGCGCCCGAGCACGACCGCGCTGATGCCGTGGCCGCGGTACTGCGGGACGAGTCCCGCGACGATGGCGCACAGCGTCGTCGGCATCCCGCCCGGCCCCTCGGTCACCGCCCAGTCGACGCCGTTCGGCTGCGGGACGCCGTCCCACACGACCGGCAGCGTGCACGCATAGCCGATGAGCCTTCTGCCGTCGAGCACCCACAGCTGGAAGTCGGGATAGACCTCGTACAGCTGCGGCCAGAAGGACGAGACGACCGCGTCATGATGCATGAACTCCGGCCACAGATCGGGGAGCTTCCCGCGCAGCTCGGGATGCTCCACGTGCGTGACGATGCGCAATTTCATCGGCGCAGCAGCGCGACGGCCTGCGCGGCGAGCCCTTCGCCGCGGCCGGTGAAGCCGAGACCGTCGGTCGTCGTCGCCCGCACGGCCACCCGTTCCGGCTCGACGCCGAGCGCGCCGGCGAGCCGCCCGCGCATCGCGTCGCGGTGCGGCGCGAGCCGCGGCTCCTCGCCGATGAGCACGACGTCGGCGTTGACGAGCTCCCAGCCGGCGTCCTGCACAATGCGCCACGCCTCGCGCAGGAGCCCCACCGAGTCCGCGCCCGCGTACAGCGGATCGCCGGACGGGAAGAGCGCGCCGATGTCCTCGAGGCCGGCAGCGCCGAGAACCGCATCCGTGAGCGCGTGCGCGAGCACGTCGCCGTCCGAGTGGCCGGAGAGCCCGCGCGGGTGGTCGATCGCGACACCGCCGAGGACGAGCGGCACGCCGTCCGCGAGCGCGTGTGCATCGAAGCCGGTGCCGACGCGATACTCGCTCACCCGAGCGGCTCCTGTCTCCGCACGCGCCCGTCGAAGACGCTCACCGTGTCACGGCCGTTCGCTCGCGCGAACGCGACCGCGCCCTCGAAGTCCTCGCCGACGAGCACGGGCTCGTGGGCGTCGGACGCGAACGTCACCGGCGCGGACGAGAATTGGAGGAGCCGCGCATCGGGATAGAGCTCGGCCACCGGTTTACGAAGGCCTGCGGTCGAGATCTCGAGGGCGACTCCGGACTCGTCGACAGCGTCCGCCAGTTCCCGGTACTGCTCGTCGCTTCCGCGCACGCCGTAGATCTTGGCGAGATCCGGGTGCGAAAGCGCATCGAAGTGTCCGCTTCGGGCTGCGATCGAGAGCGTCTCGACATACCGCTGCCACACCTCGTCTTCCGGCAGCTCGGCCCACAGGCCGGGCCCGTTGTCGATGGCGTGGTCGTCGACCATGTGCACCGAGCCGAGGAGGAAGTCCCACGGGTACGGGGCGAGCACACCCGCGAGCTCCTGCGCGCGTTCGCCGGCCCAGTCGACCTCGAGGCCGAGCTTCACCGGCAGACCGCGGCGCTTCGCCTCGAGCACGGCGTCGACATACGTGTCGAGATCGAAATGGCAGCGCTCGATGTAGTACGGCCAAGGCCAGAACGACCGCGTCTGCTCGAAGTAGTAGACGTGCTCGGTGAAGCCGATCTCGTCCACCCCGCGCTCACGCGCGCGCTCGACGAACGGCCCAACGGCGCCGGCCGTGTGATCGATCGCGCCCCGCTCGTTGCGCAGGTGCATGTGGTAGTCGACGATCACAGCAGCGATGCCACCCGCGCGAGGTCCTCGGCCGTCGTCACCTTGAGAAGCAGTGGATCGCCGGGCACGACCTTCACGCGGCCCCCGGCCGCCTCGACCAGGCCGGCGCAGTCGGTCGCGTCCGCGCCGCCGGAGACCGCGCGGCGCAGCGCATCGACTGGAAAGGCCTGCGGCGTCTGCACCGTCCACAGCCCGTCGCGCGGCACCGTCTCATCGACGCCGCCGTCCGAGGCGACACGCTTCACGGTGTCGGACACCGGAAGCCCGGGGACGACGCCCTCCCAGCCGTCGGCGAGCGGCGCGAGCACGCGGCCGATCACCTCGTCCGTGAGCAGAGGCCGCGCGGCGTCGTGCACGAGCACCGCGGCGGCGTCATCCGGAACCTCGGCGAGGCCGGCGCGCACCGAGTCAGCCCGCGTCTCCCCGCCGGCGACGCACGCGCGCACCTTGGCGCAGCCGAGCTCCTCGGCCAGCAGGATCGCCGGCTCCTCCCATCCCGGTGGCGCGACGACGACGATCGCGTCCACCCACTCGCTGTCGTCGAGGCGGCGCAGCGGCTCCGCCAGCAGCGGCAGCTCGCCCAACTTCACGAAGGCCTTGGGCTGGTCCGAGCCGAGTCGCTCCCCGCGGCCCGCAGCCACGAGGATCGCCCAGACGGACATGCGCGTGACGCCGGCTAGACGGCGGCGGCGACGGGCTTCTTCTTCGCCGTCGCCTTCTTCTTGCCGTTGCCGCCGACACCGGTGAGCACGCCTTCGAGCCACTCGGCGCACTCCTCTTCGTCCATGCCCTTGGCGTACATCAGCTCGGAGGCGAGGATCTTCTTCGCCTTCACGAACATCTGCTTCTCGCCGGTGGAGAGGCCCTTCTCGTTGTCGCGCAGCGAGAGGTTGCGGACGACCTCGGCGAGCTCGAGGATGTCGCCGGTCTTCATCTTGTCGCGGTTGTGCTTGAAGCGACGGTTCCAGTTCTTCGGCATCTCGGTCGAGCCGCCGGTGAGGGCCTTGAGGACGACCCCGACCTCTTTCTCGCCGATGACGCGCCTGAGACCGACCTGGTCGGCGTTTTCGCACGGGACCTGCACGGTCATGTCGTTATGCAGGATCTTGATCGTCAGGTACTCGCGCTTCTGACCGAGCACCTCGCGGGACTCCTTCTTGACGACCGTCCCGGCACCGTGGTGCGGATACACCACCTTGTCGCCGACCTTGTACAACGCCGACCTCCCCTTCTCGATGCGCGTTTCGCCAAAAGAGCCGGCGCGTTGTGGGCGCCGGCCCGATGAACCCAAGGGTAGCAGAAATGGCTGGAAAAGGCACATTTCCGGCCTTTCCAGCGCTTTCTGCGATCCGGTGCCAGGCCCCAGCCGCTCATCCTGCGCGGCCATCCCGACCTCCACCGGGGGCCTCGCGTCGGCGTGCCTTAGAGCGCCTTTCAAAAAGGAGGGACCCGTTCGTAGTCGGCGAAGTCGGCTGCGTCCACTTCGATTGAGAGGATGGGGCGCAGATGGCGAAGCCGTTGGTGTCGGACGAGTTGTGGGAGCTGGTCGAGCCGTTGCTGCCGAAGGTGAAGCGGCGCTACCGCTATCCCGGTCGCAAGCGGCTCGACGATCGCAAGGTGTTGAGCGGGATC
>DATKQT010000026.1:0-112735 GCA_035532535.1 Gaiellaceae bacterium | reverse complement strand
CTAAGGGTAGGATCGCCCGGGAGTGCTCGTCGCCGCATTCACGTGGGGGGATCTCTGGCGACTCGCGCTCGCCGTGTTCCTCCTCGCCGTCGGCATCGGGTCGGCGTATTTCCTCGTCCGGCTGGGCGGAACCGCCGGGCGCCTCTCTGCGTTCATCTCTGGAGCAGAGCAGGAGATCCTGCCCGTCATCAACAAGGTCGGAGGCAGCGTGGACCGGGTCAACAGCCAGCTCGACAAGGTCGACCGGATGACTGACAGCGCGGTGGACGCGGTGGAGAGCGTCGACACCGCCGTGCGGACCGTCAGCACGGCGGTGACGCGTCCGGTGCAGAAAGTCTCGGGTTTCGCCGCCGGCGTGAGCTACGGTGCCGCCGACTTCAAGGCGAAGCGCGATTGGAAGCACGCAGTCCAGTCGGGCAAGGAAGCCGCCGCCCGTCGCGAGCAGGAGCTCACCGACGAGCTGCACGACGCGGGGAGGCCAGGGTCGTGAGCGACGAGATAACGCTTGTGGTGCCGGCACAGGAGGACTTCCGTCCGATCGTGCACCTCGTCGTCGGTGGCCTCGCTGTGCGCCTCGACCTGACGATGGACGCGCTCGAGGATCTGCAGGTCGCGCTCGATGCACTCCTCGCGCGACGCGACGACGAGGGTGACGTCGTCGTTCGCGTGGTCTTCGATGACCAGGAGATGCGCGCTACGGTGGGACCGCTTCCGTCCGCAATCCTCGAAGACGTCGAGCGTGACGGCAACGAGCTCGATCTCCGGCGTGTGCTCGAGACCGTGTGCGAGACGTTCGAGGTCGAGGAGCGCAACGGCGAGGCATGGGTCGAGTTGACGAAGCGAACGGCCGAACCGACGGCTACCGGGGGGTAGACGTGCCGCGGATCGACGACAAGATCCTGCTCAGGCGCTATCACGAGCAGGGAGATCTCCGAGCGCGTGAGCAGCTCATTGAGCAATACATGTCGCTCGTGCGCTCGCTCGCGCGGCGGTATTCGTATCGCGGTGAGCAGCTCGACGACCTCGTGCAGATCGGCGCCATCGGGCTGATCAAGGCGATCGACCGCTTTGACATCGAGCGCGGCGTCGAGCTGACGACGTATGCGACGCCGAACATCATCGGCGAGATCAAGCGGCACTTCCGCGACAAGGGCTGGGCGGTTCGCGTCCCGCGCGGTCTGCAGGAGCTGAATGTTCAGCTTTCACGGCTCGTGGAGCAGCTCACGGTGCAACTCAGCCGCTCGCCGACGATCCCGGAGCTGGCAACCGCCGCCGGCGTGCAGGAAGAGGAAGTGCTCGAGGCGCTCGAGTCCGGCCGCGCGTACACGTCCCTCTCGCTCTCGGGCGGCGGAGGCGACGGCGAGGACGATCTCGATCCGATGGAGTCGATCGGGACGATCGAGCATCAGTACGAGGTCTCCGAGGATCGCGCAGTCCTCGCGCCGGGCTTCCGCGCGCTGGACGAGCGCGAGCGCATGATCCTCCAGCTCCGCTTCTTCGACGGGCTTACGCAGTCGCAGATCGCGCAGCAGGTCGGCATCTCGCAGATGCACGTCTCGCGGCTCATCCGCCGCTCGCTCGAGAAGATCCGCGCGGAGATCGCCGAGGACGAGCCTACGAGCTCGAAGCCGCGGCGCTGAGTAGCGCCCGAACGCGCGCCGCGGGCGCCGGCGCCTCCTTGCGCTCGTACAGCTCGAGTGCCCCCGTGAGCGCAGCCGCGGCCGCCTCTGCATCGCCCAACGCGATCTGTACCCCCGCGATCGCGAACAGCGCGTCTGCCTGAGCGAGGAGGTAATCGCTTTCGGAAGCAATGGCCAGCGCCTCGCCAGAGATGCGGTCGGCCTCTGCAAGCTCGCCACGCCTCAGGAACAGCCGCGCCCGCACCGTGCGAGCGCGAACCTGTGGGTCCACGTCGTCCGCTTGCGCGAGCACGAGCGCGGCATCGAGGATCTCGTCCGCTTCGCTGTCACGGCCGAGATCGACGAGTGCCTGCCCGAGGAGCGTCGCGACCGTCGAGCGGAAGCCGGTCTCCCCGAGCTCGCCCAGGCGGCCGTACGCGGCGCGCAGCTCCTCCTCGGCAACGTCGGGCCTCCCTCCTTCGAGCTCGATGATCCCGATGGCGATCGGGAGGGCGCCGACCTGTGCGATCAGACCGATCTCGGCGACCATCTCCTTTGCCTTCGCGAAGTCGAGACGCGCCTCTTCGAACCGGCCCTGGTAGCCGGCGCACCAGCCGTGGAGGAGATGCACCCACGCCTGGAGCGATGCGGAGCGGTGTTCCTGGGGAATCGCATCGAGAAAAGCCAGCGCCTCGCCGAACGGCGTCGGTCCCCAGCCCTTTCCAATCGCGAGGAAGACGAGGCTCTCCTGCGCCCGAGGTATGTCGTCGGCCCGCATCGCGCACTCGTATGCGCGCTGAAGCACGGGTTCCGCCTCGCGGACGCGGCCGAGATAGAAGCGGTGGCGCCCGGCAATGGCGAGCACTGCGGCGAGCGAGCGGTCGTCGCCCGCGCGCTCGAAGATCGCCGCTGCATCATCGGCGAGCTCGAGTGTGCGCTCGAACGATTCGCCCGCTTCGGTGTGGACCGCGATGACGGACGCCTGCAGGGACGCCATAGCCAGCACGCCGGCGTTACCGCGGGCCGTCGCCGTCTCGATCGCCTCCGAGAGGATCTCGCTCGCGCGCGCGAGCTCGGCGGTCTCGAAGAGGAGGTCGGCGAGCTCCGGGAGGAGCTCGAGCCTGCCGTCGCCGGCAAGATCTGCCGCACGGGCGAGCAGCGCCGCGGCTGCACGGAGGTCTCCGCGGAGACGTGCAGTGCGCGCTGCAGCGTGGAGGAGGCTCGACGCTCTCGTCGCGAGTGCTTCGCCGTTCGCGTCGACCGGTCCGAGCTCGGCGCGATAGCGGTGCGCCTGTTCGAGGTGGTAGGCGACGATCTCGTCGTGCTCGACGAGGTCGGTCCCGCGCACGTCGAGCCAATCGGCGAAGCGCTCGTGCAGCTCGGCGCGCACCGCCTTCGGAAGCGCGTCGTACGCGGCGTCGCGGATGAGGATGTGCCGGAAGCGGTACGCATCGCCGACCGGCATCTGCGCGTGATCGGGACGGACGAGCTCCTTGCGCACGAGCGCGACGAGCTGGCGTTCGACGGAAGCGGGCACGCGCGCGATCGCCTCGACGGCGGCACTGTGGAAGAGCTGGCCCTCGACCGATCCACGCTCGAGCACGTTGCGCTCGACCGGGTCGAGCTGGTCGAGCCGGGCCGCAAGCAGGGCCTTGATCGTCGGCGGAACGACCACCTCGCGTTCGCCCGACGCGCGCACCATGGCCAGCATCTCCTCGACGAAGAGCGGATTTCCGTCAGCGGCGGTGCGGATGCGCGCGACGAGCTCGGCATCGAGCTCCTCGCCGTCGAGCAGCCGCTCGATGAGCTCGTCCGTCTCGCCGGCGTCGAGCGGATCGAGCAGGATCGTGGTCGCGTTCAGCTTGCCGCCGCCCCAGCCGGGCCGGAGGTCGAGCAGCTCCGGCCGCGCGAGGCAGAGGAGAAGGATCGGCGCATCACGCGAAAGGTCGGCGATGTGCTCGATGAGATCGAGGAACGTCGGCTCACCCCAGTGCACGTCGTCGAACAGGACGACGAGCGGCTTCTCCTGCGCCTTTGCTTCGAGCACCTTGCGCAATGCCCATGCGATCTCCTCCGGCGTCGTCGGCGTTTCGGCTTCGCCGAGCAGTGCTTCGAGCGCCGGCTGGCCGCCACTGCCGCCGAGTTGCTTCAGCACCTCGACGACCGGCCAGTAGGTGATGCCCTCGCCGTAGGAGAGGCACTGACCCTGGACGACGCGCGCGTCGACCCCACCAAGGAACTCGCGGGCGAGACGAGACTTGCCGACGCCCGCCGCTCCGAGGAGCGTGAAGAGGGCACACAGGCGTTTCCGGGCCGCGTTGGCGAACGCATCGTCCAGCACGTGGCGCTCGTGCGTGCGGCCGACCATCGCCGCATCGAGGTGCCGCGCCATACCCGGTGCGTCCGGGGTCAGCGCCTCGAGCCGGTACGCGACGACGGCCGACTGCTTCCCCTTGAGCTCGACGGGAGCGAGCTCCTCGACGACGACCGCATCACGTGCGAGCTCGTACGTTTCCTGGCCGAGCACGATCTCTCCCGGCGCGGCCGCCTGCTGCAAGCGCGCCGCGACGTTGACGGCGTCACCGGTGGCGAGCCGCTCCTCCGTCCCGGTCACGACCTCGCCCGTGTTGATCCCGATCCGGAGCTCGAGCGTCGTGTCGTAGTCGCGGCCGAGCTCGCCGTTGAGCATCTCGATCGCGCTGCGCAATTCGGCGGCGGCGCGCACGGCGCGGATCGCGTCGTCCTCGTGCACGACGGGGACCCCGAAGACGGCCATCACGGCGTCCCCGATGAACTTCTCCACCGTCCCGCCATGCCGTTCGATCACGCGTCGGGCCTCGTCGAAGTAGCGCGCCATGACGCGGCGGAAGCTTTCGGCGTCAAGCCTCTCTCCGAGCGCGGTCGATCCGGTCACGTCGCAGAAGACGACCGTGACGGTCTTGCGCTGCTCGTGCGCCTCGGCCGGCGTGGCCTGCGTCGCGCCGCAGACGTCGCAGAAGCGCGCGCCCTCACGGAGCTCCGCGCCACAGGACGAGCACACGATCATCCGCGTAGTTCTACTCGGAACGGAAGCCGAAATCGAGCAGCCGCGTCCCGTCGACGTACATGTTCGGGTCGTCGAGCAGCACCGCGATCAGCCTACGACCATGGCGCGTCGCCGAGACGACGAGGCACGGCCCCGATTTGTGCGTGTAGCCGGTCTTGACGCCGTCGGCCCCGGGATAGGAGCGCAACATGAGGTTGTTGTTGACGTAGACCTTCGAATAGGTCGGTGCGCTCCAGGGCACATGGATGATCTTTGTGCGCACGATCTCGTCGAAGCGCTCGTTTCGCAGGGCGATCCGGGTCAGCGCCGCCATGTCCCACGCGCTCGAGTAGTTGTCGCGGTCGACGACGCCGCTCGGCGAGATGAAATGCGTGTCGCGCAGACCGAGGCGATGCGCCTCGTCGTTCATCTCGCGCACGAACGTCCACTTATCGCCTCCCGCGGCGATCGCGAGAGCAAGCGCATCATCGTTCCCGGAGTACAGAAGCATCGAGTAGAAGAGCTTCCAGGCCTTGACTCGCTCGCCCGCGCGCAGGCCCTCGCGCACGAGCGGGACGCGTGGCACGGACTTGTCGACCGTGACGATGTCGTTCGGCGCGAGCTTCTTCAGCGCGAGGAGCGCGGTCATGATCTTCGTCAGCGACGCGACCTTGCGGCGCTCGTGCGGCTGAAGCTCCCAGAGCACGCGGCCGGTGCCGGCGTCGACGACGATCGCCGCGGCTGCCGACAAGGGCGGCGAGAACGCGTGCCGGACGATGTTGTCCCCGTTCAGCAGATGTTCCGGTGCCGGCGGCACCGCATGCACCGTGTGGATGACCGGCGCATCGATGACGAGCGGGCCGGATGCGGCCGCGTTCACGGTCGCGGCCGGGCGCCGCGCGCCGATCCACGCACCGGCCACGACCGCCGCGAGGACGAGCAGCGCGATCGGCATGAGCCGACGGAGGCGGTACTTCCGGCCGGGTCGCACCGGGCGAGCATACGGCGGCGCCCGGAGGACCCCAACCTAGAATGGCGCGGATGCGCACGTCTGCGGAAATCAGGGAGGGATTCCTCTCCTACTTCGGGGAGAAGGGCCATATGCGCCGTCCGTCGGCATCGCTCGTGCCGCGCGCCGACGACCGCTCGACGCTGCTCACCACCGCGGGCATGCAGCCGCAGATGCCGTTCTTCCTCGGCCGTGAGCAGCCGCCTGCGCCGCTGACGACGACGGCGCAGAAGTGCTTCCGCACGCCGGACATCGACGAGGTCGGGCTCGACACGTACCACCTGACCTTCTTCGAGATGCTGGGCAACTTCTCGTTCGGCCAGTACTTCAAGGAGGGCGCGATCGCGTACGCGACCGAGTTCGTGCGCGACCGGCTCAGGCTGGACTGGGACCGCATCTGGGTGAGCGTGCATGCCGGCGACCCGGAGCTGAAGCTCGGCCCCGATGAGGAGGCCATTCGCCTGTGGGAGGCGATCGGCGTCCCACCGGAGCGGATCGTGCCGCTGCCGTCGTCCGAGAACTTCTGGTCGGTCGGCGGCCCCGGGCCATGCGGCCCCGACTCCGAGATCTACTACGACTGGGGCGTCGAGGCCGGCTGCGGCGAGCCGGACTGCGCGCCCGGCTGCACGCGCTGCTCACGCTTCCTCGAGTTCTGGAACCTCGTCTTCATGGCGTACGAGCAACACGCGGATGGGACCCTCACGCCCCTGCCCGCGCAAAACGTCGACACCGGCCTCGGTCTCGAGCGCACCGCGCAGATCGTCCAGCAGGTTGCGTCCGTCTACGACACCGACGGCTACCAGACGATCATGCGCTGGATCGCGTCCGAGTCGGGCGTCGCGTATGGCGACTCGGTCGATGCGACGAAAGCGCACCGCGTTCTCGCCGACCACGGTCGAGGCATGACGTTCCTCGTTTCCGACGGTGTGACGCCGTCGAACGAGGGCCGCGGCTACGTCCTGCGGCGCGTCATCCGGCGCGCAGCGCAGCATGGCCGGCGCATCGGCATGCAACCGCCGTTCCTCGCCGGCCTCGCCGACGCCGTCATCGAGCAGATGGGGGAGGCGTATCCGGAGCTCGGTGAGCATCGCCGCGAGATCCAGCAAGTGCTCACTGCCGAGGAAGAGCGCTTCGGCGAGACGCTCGAGCGTGGGATGAAGGTGTTCGAGGAAGCGGCCGCGCGCGGCGAGATCACCGGCGACGATGCGTTCACGCTGCAGGCGACGTACGGCTTCCCGATCGAGCTCACGCAGGAGCTCGCGCGCGAGCGCAGCCTCGGCGTGAACGACGAGGAGTACACACGGCTGTTCGAAGAGCACCGGGAGATCTCGCGCCGGACGAGCGGCGTCCAGGTGGACGTCCGTTTCCCTGGCGCGCCGCGCACCGAGTTCGTCGGGTACGAGCGCACCGAGGTGCCGACGGCGATCGTCGCGTACGCCGATCTCGGCGACGGCCTCTTCCAGGCGAAGCTGGAGCGGTCGCCGTTCTATCCCGCCGGCGGCGGCCAGGTGTCGGACCTGGGGACGATCGCGAAGGACGATGGCGCGGTGGCAGAGGTCATCGAGCTCATCCGCCTGGACGGGGACCAGGAGATCGTGTTCCGAGGCGAGGGCTTCGGCGTGGGTGATCGCGTGGTCGCGATCGTCCCCTGGAACGTGCGCTTCCCGACGATGGCGAACCACACCGCCACCCACCTTTTGCACGAGTGCCTGCGCGAGGTCCTGGGCGACCACGTGAAGCAGGCGGGGTCGGCGGTGCGGCCGGACAAGCTTCGCTTCGACTTCACGCATCCGCAGGCGCTCAGCACCGAGGAGCGCCTCGAGGTCGAGCGCCTGGTGAACGAGCGCGTGTTCGCGAACCTCCCGGTGCGGATCTACGAGACGCCGATCGACGAAGCGCGCAAGCTCGGCGCGATGATGCTCTTCGGCGAAAAGTACGGCGACATCGTGCGCGTCGTCGACATCGACGGCTGGTCGGTGGAGCTGTGCGGCGGAACCCACGTCCGCTCGACGGCGGAAATCGGGCCGTTCGTCATCCTCGGCGAAAGCTCCGTCGGCGCGGGCGCGCGCCGCATCGAAGCCGTGACGGCTGGGGAGGCGTTCGCGCTCCTGCACGAGCAGGCGCGCGAGGCCGAGGTGCTGCGCGGTGAGCTCGAGCGGGCGCGGCGCGAGTCGAAGCAGCCGAAGCAGGAAGCGGCGGTGCAGTACGAGATCACCGAGCGCGTGGACGGTGTCGTCTTCGCGCAGGCGTCCGACCTGCAGCCGGGGCCACTGCGCGACCTCTCGGACCGCATCCGCCAGCAGGAGAAGGCCGACGGCGCCGTTGTCGCATCGATCACCGACGGCCGGGTGCACATCGTCGTCAACGTCGCAGAGAGCGTCGGCGTCGACGCCGCCGCGCTCGCGAACGAGATGGGGCAGATCGTGGGCGGACGCGGCGGCGGGAAGCCGACGATGGCCCAGGCCGGCGGGAACGTCCCGGAAGAGATCCCGAACGCGTTCGCCGCGGCGAAGAAGGCGCTCGCGTGAAGGTCATGGCGCTCGACTTCGGCTCCGCGCGCACCGGCGTTGCGGTGTCCGACCCGACCGGCGTGGTCGCGCGCCCGCTCGGCGTGGTCGAGCGCGCCGGCGGCGAGGCCGGTTTCGCCGAGGTCGTGCGGCTCGCCCGCGAGCAGGAAGTGCAGGAGGTGGTCGTCGGCCATCCGTTGACGTTGCGCGGTGAGCGTGGAGAGCAGGCGCGCGCGGCCGAGCGGTTCGCCAAGGCGCTGCGCGCAGCCGTCGACGTTCCCGTCGTGCTCTTCGACGAGCGCTTCACGACCGATCTGGCCGAGCAGAGCTCCTCGTCGACCCCGGAAGACGCGCGCGCGGCGGCGCATCTCCTCTCCAGCTATCTCGAGTGGTCCGGCTCAGCGCGGCGCTAGGCGTCGCTTGCGACGCCGTCGCCAGGACGCGCGGGTTTCCCGCGCGTCCGTCTGCTCCGCCAGGCTTCCGCGCCGTCTATCCGCTCACGCTCGCCGCAGTCGCGTTCGTGCTGGTCGCTGCCGGCTGCGGCGGGGCGAAGCAGCCCATCGCCACAACGCCGCCGCCGAAGCCGTTCAGGATCGTCTTCCCGGAGGGGTTCACCCGAGCGCAGATGGCGGAGCGCGTCCAGGCGGTGGCGAAGATCGCCTTCAACGAGCGTCACGTGCATCCGAAGATCTCGGCGCGCACGTACTTGAAGGCATCGCGGCCGCAACACGTCGCCGGCTTCGGCGCGGGGAAGCTACCGCTGGAGGGATTCCTGTTCCCGGCGCTGTACGACTTCCTGACGAACACGACGTCGAAGCAACTTGTCGCCGCACAGCTGCAGGCGTTCCACGTCGAGTGGTCGAAGGTCGACCTCTCGTACGCGCGCTCGAAGAATCTGACGCCGTACGACGTGCTGAAGATCGCGTCGATCGTCGAGCGCGAGGCGGTCGTCCCGAGCGAGCGCAAGCTCGTGGCCGCGGTCATCTACAACCGGCTGCACGTACACATGCCCCTCGGGATGGACTCGACGATCCGCTACGGCCTGAACGTGCCGGGGACGAAGCCGCTGCTGCAGTCCGACCTCGACAGCAACAACCCGTACAACTCGCGCAAGTTCCTCGGCCTGCCGCCCACGCCCATCGCGAACCCGGGATTACCCTCCATCGAGGCGGCCGCGCACCCTGCACACGTCGACTACCTGTACTTCGTGCGCAAGCCGGATCACCGCCACCACTACTTCACGTCCAACTACAACGACTTCGTCAATCACGAGCATCTCTACGGCTACTAGGCTCGTCGCGCTGCTCGGCCACCCGGTCGAGCACTCCCTCTCGCCGCGAATGCAGAACGCTGCGTTCGCCGAGCGTGGGCTCGACTGGGCGTACGTCGCGCTCGACGTCCCGACCGAGCAGCTGGAGGACGCCGTCCGCGGCCTCGCCGCGCTCGGCTTTGCGGGCGGAAACGTGACGACGCCGCACAAGGCCGCGGTCGCACAGCTGATCGGCTCGGAGCTCGCCTCCGTGAACACGCTCGTCGGGATGGAGGGCTTCTCCACCGACGCGGCCATCCTCGAGCAAGTGACGGCTTGTTACAAGCCGGTCATTCTGGGAGACGGAGGCGCGGCGGCCGCGTTCAAGCACGCGCTGCCGCAGGCGCGCGTCTTCTCGCGCAAGGGCGAGTGGCCTCCGGAGGTGCGCGACGCCGACCTCGTGATCCACGCGACGCCGGAGCGTGACGCGGTGCTCGCCGAGGTCAGGCCCGGGCAGACGCTCATCGACCTTCCGTATCCGCGCACGGCGACGGCGGTGGCAGCGGCGGCCGCGGGCGCGCGCGTGCTCGACGGCTACGAGGTGCTCGTCGCGCAGGGCGCGGCCTCGTTCAAGCTCTGGACCGGCATACCCGCGCCCGTTGCCGTCATGCGGCGCGCTCTAGGCTTGCCCGAGTGAACCTCGAGCTGGCATCGGCAGGGGAGTCGCACGGCCCCGCGCTCGTCGCGATCGTGTCCGGCCTGCCCGCAGGTCTCGTCCTCGACAAGGAGGCGATCGACGCCGACTTGCGTCGCCGCCAGCAGGGCTACGGCCGCTCGCCGCGCCAGCAGATCGAGACGGACGAGGTCGAGGTGCTCGCCGGCCTTCGCCAGGGCCGTACGCTCGGGACACCGCTCGCGCTCGTCGTCCGCAACCGCGACCACAAGAACTGGACCTGGGGGATGAGCCCCTGGCCGCCGGAGGGCGAGCCGGAGGGCAAGGGCACGAAGGAGGTGACGCTTCCGCGTCCCGGCCACGCCGACCTCGCCGGCGTGCAGAAGTACGGGCTCTCGGACGTGCGCGACGCGCTCGAGCGCGCATCGGCGCGGCACACAGCCGTGCACGTCGCCGCCGGCGCCGTGGCGAAGGCGCTGCTGAAGCAGATCGGGATCGAAGTGCGTGGCTCGACCGACGTCGACGAGGCGGCGATCGACGCAGCGCGCAAGGATCAGGACACACTCGGCGGCATCGTCGAGGTGCGCGCGACCGGCGTCCCGCCCGGGCTCGGCTCGTATGCGCGCAAGGAGGACCGGCTGGACGCGCGTCTCGCGGCCGCGTTGATGGGGATCCAGGCGGTGAAGGGTGTCGAGATCGGCGACGGCTTCGCGCTCGCGGAGCTGCGCGGCTCCGAGGCGCACGACGAGATCGGGACCGACCGTCGGCGCATGTCGAATCGCGCCGGCGGCATCGAGGGCGGCATGTCGAACGGCGAGGAGATCGTCGTCCGCGCAGGGATGAAGCCGCTCCCGACGCTCATGAAGCCGCTCGCATCCGTCGACCTGAAGACAGGCGAGACGGCGAATGCGCTCGTCGAGCGGAGCGACGTCTCCGCCGTCGAGGCGCTCGCCGTCGTCGCGGAGGCGGCAGTCGCGTGGGAGCTGGCGCGCGCCGCGCGCGAGAAGTTCGGCGGCGACGCGCTCGCCGACTTCGTCGCGGCGTGGAAGGCGTACATGGAGCGGATCCGCTGAAGAAGCGCGTCGCCCTCGTCGGCTTCATGGGCGCGGGCAAGACCACAGCGGTCGAGGCGCTGCGCGTATCGCACATACGCGTGGACCGGTCGATCGAGCACACCACCAGTAAGTCGATTCCCGAACTGTTCGCCGAGGGCGAGGATGTTTTTCGCGGCCACGAGGCACAGATGGTCGAAGACCTCCTGCGAACGCGGGACGGCGGCGTGCTGGACCTCGGCGGCGGTGCGGTCACGACGCCGCGCGTCCGCGAGCTCCTGAAGGAGAAGGCGACAGTCGTCTGGCTCGACGTCGACGTCGACACCTGCTGGGAGCGCGTGCAAGGGAGCGACCGCCCGCTCGCGCAGGACGAGGCCGAGTTCCGGCGCCTGTACGACGAACGGCGCCCGCTCTATGCGGAGGTCGCCGACATCGTGGCTCGCGATCTGGATGACGTCGCCTTGGCATTCGCAGGCGTCCACGTCGAGCGCGGCGCCCTCCAGAAGCTCGGCGAGCTCATCCCCGGCGACGACCCGGTCGCGCTCGTCTCCGACGCCACCGTCGCCGGCATCCACGGCATGGACGCGCAGCTCGCCCTCGGGTCGCGCCTGGCAGAGACGCACGAGCTGCCGTCGGGCGAAGAGGCGAAGACGCTCCTGACGGTCGACCGGCTGTGGCAGGAGCTCCGGCTCGACCGGCGCGGCACGATCGTCGCGCTCGGCGGCGGCTGCACCACCGACGCCGCCGGATATGCAGCCGCTGCATATTTGCGCGGCATCCCATGGGTGCCCGTGGCGACGAGCCTCGTGGCGCAGGTGGACGCCGCCATCGGCGGCAAGACGGGCATCGACCTGCCGCAGGGGAAGAACCTCGTCGGCGCGTTCCACTGGCCGGCATCGACGGTGATCGACCCGGCGCTCCTGGAGACGCTGCCGGACGCGCAGCGGCGCGAAGGGATGAGTGAGGTCGTGAAGACGGGCCTCCTCGCCGGCGAGCCGTTGTGGGAGCTCGCGGACGACGAGCTCGTTCGCCGGTGCGCGGCCTTCAAGGCCGCCGTCTGCCTGCGCGACCCGCTCGACCATGGCGAGCGGAAGATGCTCAACCTCGGCCACACGTTCGCGCACGCGCTCGAGGCGGCGGCCGGCTACGAGGGCGTGACGCACGGCCGCGCGGTCGCGCTTGGCCTGCTCGCAGCGCTCCGCCTGTCCGGACGGGACATCGGTCAGGTGAAGGAGATGCTCCAGCCGACTCCCGTCAGGGTCGACCGGGAGCGAGCATGGGAGGCGCTCCTGCGCGACAAGAAGGGCGCCCTGCGACTCGTCCTCCTCGGCGACGACGGCCCCCGGTGGGACGTGGACGTTCCGGCCGCGGACGTCCGCGGTGAACTGGATAGGTTGATCGCGTGAGGATCATCGTCTTGAACGGCGTCAACCTGAACATGCTCGGCCGTCGCGACCCGGACGTGTACGGCGGCTTGTCGATCGCCGAGCTGGAGAGCCGGATCTACAAATGGGCGCGTGAGATGGAGCTGACGGTGCAGTGCCGGCAGACGAACAGCGAGGCGGAGTTCATCAAGTGGTGCCACGACGCGTACGACAACACGGACGGGATGGTGGTGAACCCGGCCGCGTGGACGCACTACGCGTGGTCGATCCACGATGCGCTCGAGCCGCTGACGATCCCCGTCGTGGAGGTGCACCTCTCCAACGTCGACGAGCGCGAGGAGTGGCGGCGCAAGTCGGTCATCTCCGACGTGGTCGCGACCCGCTTTGCCGGGCACGGCCCTGATGGCTACAAGATGGCGATGCAATATCTAAAGGAGCACGCGTGAACAGGATCGACCGCCTCCGGGAGCTGCTCGACGAGCCGCTCCTCCTCACCAATCTCGTGAACATCCGGTACCTCTGCGGCTTCGACAGCTCGAACGCTGCGCTGCTCGTGGAGCGCGAACGCGTGCGGCTCTTCACCGACTTTCGCTACATCGACGAAGCGCGTGGTGTCGAGGGCGTGGAGGCCGTGCAGACGAAACGCGCGCTCGTCGCCGAGCTGGCGGAGACCCTGTCGGGACGCATCGGCTTCGAGACCGTGCTCCCGTTCGCGCAGTACGAGACGCTCCGTGCAGGGGGCATCGACCTCGTTCCGCGGAGCGGGATCGTCGAGTCGCTGCGCGCGGTGAAGGACGAGCGCGAGCTCGATGCGCTCCGGCGCGCATGCACGATTACCGACACCGCATTCGAGCGACTGCTCGACGTTCCGTTCATCGGCCGTCGCGAGCGCGATGTCGCCTGGGATCTCGTCCAGATCTTCCACGAGGAAGGGGCCGAGGCGGTCTGGCCCGAGTTCATCGTCGGCTCCGGGCCGACGGGCTCGCAGCCGCACGGCCGCGCCGGTGACCGGACGATCGGGAAGGGCGAGCTCGTCGTCGTCGACGCAGGCTGCTCGATCGACGGGTATACGTCCGACTACACGCGGACGTTCGCGACGGGGCCGCTCGACGCGGAGCTACGCGAAGCGTACGACGTCGTGCAGCGAGCGCAGGATGCGGCGCTCGGCGGCATTCGTTCCGGCATCTCGGGCGTGGAAGCGGACGCGCTGGCCCGCAACGTGATCGACGCAAGCGACTTCAAGGGCGCGATGGGCCACGGCCTCGGCCACGGCCTCGGCCTCGACGTCCACGAGGATCCACGCCTGTCGACGGAGTCCACCGACGTGCTCGCGCCCGGAAACGTCGTCACCGTCGAGCCGGGGGTCTATCTCGGCGGCCGGTTCGGCATCCGCATCGAGGACGATGTCGTCGTCACCGACCGTGGCATCGAGAATCTGACCGCGTTCCGGAAGGACCTCGTCGAAGTCGGATAGGCGTAGCTACCATCCGGCGCCGTGGCGGACACGGTCAACACGAACCAATTCAAGAACGGCATGCACATCGAGCTGGACGGCGCGCCGTGGCGCATCGTCGAATTCCAGCACGTGAAGCCGGGCAAGGGCGGCGCGTTCGTCCGCACGAAGTTGAAGGCTCTCGATTCCGGTGCCGTCGTCGACCGCACGTTTCGCGCCGGCGAGAAGTTCTCGCGGGTGCACACGGAGACGAAGAACGTGCAGTACCTGTATGACGACGGTGGCGACGTCCACTTCATGGACAGCGAAAGCTTCGAGCAGTTTTCGGTGCCGCACGCCGATCTCGAGGATGCGCTCCCGTTCATGCAGCCGAACGCGACCGTTCAGGTGCTCGTGGTGGACGGAAAGCCCTCGACCGTGCAGCTCCCCATGTCGGTCGAGCTCTCGGTCGTCGAGACCGAGCCCGGCGTGAAGGGCGACACCGTCTCCAACGTGACGAAGCCGGCGACGCTCGAGACCGGCGCGATCGTGCAGGTGCCGCTGTTCGTGAACGTCGGCGACCGCCTCAAGGTCGATCCACACGAGAAGCGCTACATCAGCCGGGCGTAGACTTTTCCATCGTGATCTGGCGCACCGCGCTCCTGCTGGCCTATGTCGGGCTGGGGATCGTTTTCGGTGTCTTTCTCGGGGGCGGCGCGGTCGTTCTCGTCTTCTTTGCGGTCTGGGGCGGCGTCTGGCTCGGCTTCTCGCTCTTCTGGGGCTGGGCGGATCGCGCACGCGAAACGCTGCTGAAGCGCTAGGGCGGACATAAACGCGCGATAAGGTCCCCGACGTGCCGACCCTCGCCGACACGACGATTCGCCTGCTCGGACAGGAGCCGCTCGCCGGCCGGATGCCCGTCGCCGACCAGCTCCGGCTCGCCGAGATCCTCGACAAGGCCGGGTTCGCGTACCTCGAGGTCTCGGGCGGCGGCTGCTTCGACGCGGCCGTCAAACGCGGGATCGAGAGCCCCTGGGAGCGCATCCGCGCGCTGAAGGCGCGCGTGAAAACGCCGCTCGGGCTCGCGCTGCGCGGCCGGTTCCTCGTCGGGTCGCGCCCGGTCGACGCCGACTTTGCCCGCCGCTTCGTCGCCTCTGCCGCCGAGAACGGCATCGACGTCTTCCGGCTGCACGACCCGCTCAACGACGTCTCCAACCTCCGCGAGGCCGCCGAGGCGATCGCCGCCGCCGATCGCGACTTCGAGGCCGGCCTCGTCTACAGCCCTGGCCCGACCGGCGAGATCGACATCCTCATCGAGCGGGCGAAGGCGCTGCCGGAGCTCGGCGCGGTGCGCGTGCTGCTGCACGACCCGACCGGCTCGCTCCAGCCACACAAGGCGGAGGACCTCGTACACGCGCTCGCGGACGCGAGCGGCCTGCCGATCGGCATCTACGTCCAGGGCGCAGGCGGCAGCGCGCTCGCGGCAACACTCAAGGCTGCGGAGGCCGGGGCGCAACTGATTGCGTGCGCGATCTATCCGCTCGCGCTGTCACTGCACCGCGTATCCGGGGAGGCGCTCGCGGAAGCGCTCGCCGGCATGGGGCTCGACCCCGGCATCGACGTCGCCCGCCTGTGGGAGGCGTCGGACCTCGTCGACGAGCACATCGGCGACGAGCCGGTCGCGCCGCTCGCGCCGCGCGTCGCAGTCCGCGCTGCGCAGCACGACGTCCCCGCCGGCCTCGTCGCGGGCCTCGACGCGACGTTGCGCGCACAGGGTGCCGGCGACCGGCTCGAAGAAGTGCTCGAGGAGCTCGACCACATCCGCGCCGAGGTGGGCTGGCCTCCGCTCGCGGCGCCGATCGGCGGCGTGCTCGCCTCGCAGGCGCTCCTGAACGTGCTGGCCGCGAGCCGTTACCTCACCATCGTCGACGAGCTGCGCGCGCTCGTCTCCGGCCGCTTCGGAGTCCCGCCCGGCCCGATCGACCCGGCGCTCGTGCGTGCCGTCGAGCTCACGAACGACCCCGACAGCGAAGAGGACGTCGCCCCTGGTCTGAGCGAGGTGCGCGAGAACGCGGAGGGCATGGCTGCGAGCGAGGAAGAGCTCCTGCTCCTTGGCCTGTTCGGCGAGGACGCCGAGCGGCTCCTGCTCGGGATCCGCGGCCGCGCGAGCGGCGAGAGCGACGAGCTCGCCTCCGTGGACAAGGCGCGCGCCGAGCGCATCCGCGAGGTCGTCCGCATCGTGCAGGAGACCGGCATCGGAGAGATCACGATCGAAGAGGAGGGCATGCGCGTGTCGGTGCGCTCGACTCCCGACCCCGCACCGACTTCGGATGCTCCGCTCGCGCTGCCCGACGTTCCTTCAACGCCGACGGCACGTCCGTCGAACGGCTACCACCGCGTCGAGTCGCCGATGGTCGGCACCTTCTACCGTGCCGCGCAGCCGGGCTCACCGCCGTTCGTCGAGATCGGCGACGTTGTCGCGCCCGGACAGACGCTCTGCATCCTCGAGGCGATGAAGCTCATGAACGAGGTGAAGGCCGACCTCGAGGGCGTCGTACGCTCGATCGGCGTCGAGAACGCGCAGCCGGTCGAGTTCGGACAGGTGCTCTTCGAGCTCGAGCCGCTCGCCGGCCGGCCCGTGGACGCCGTCTAATCCAACCGGCCGCGGTAGCACGCAAGGGCCGCCGACGATCGTGTCGGGAACGTCCACGCATCGGACCATAGACTCTCCGCGTGTTCACCCGCGTCCTCGTAGCCAACCGTGGCGAGATCGCCGTGCGCGTCATCCGCGCGCTGCACGAGCTCGGCATCGAGGCGGTGGCGGTGTACTCGACCGCCGACGAGGACGCGATGCATGTGAGGCTTGCCGACCGCTCCGTCCGCATCGGCCCTCCGTCAGCCGCGGAGAGCTACCTCAACATCCAGTCTGTCATCGCCGCGGCCATGACGACCGGCTGCGAGGCGGTCCATCCCGGGTACGGGTTCCTGGCGGAGAACGATGAGTTCGTCCGGATGTGCGAGGACAACGACCTCGTCTTCATCGGCCCGCCTGCGGACGTCATGGCGCGCATGGGTGACAAGGCCCTCGCGAAGCAGGAGATGCGCGCAGCGGGCGTGCCGCTCGTCCCTGGCACCGAGGGGGCGACGGACCCGCAAGAAGCGCGCGCGGCCGCCGCCCAGCTCGGCTACCCCGTGTTGCTCAAGGCCGCGGCCGGCGGCGGCGGGAAGGGCATGCGGCTCGTGACCGAGCCGGACGAGCTGCACGACGCGTTCCAGCGCGCTGCCGCAGAGGCCCACGCCGCGTTCGGAGACGGGACGCTGTACGTCGAGAAGGCGATCACGCCCGCCCGTCACGTCGAGATCCAGGTCCTCTGCGACAACCACGGCACGGTGCTCACGTGCGGCGAGCGCGAGTGCTCGATCCAGCGACGTCATCAGAAGCTGATCGAGGAGTCGCCGTCGCCGGCGCTCGACCCCGAGTTGCGCGAGGAGATGGAGGCCGCCGCGGAGCGTGCGTGCCGCCACATCGGCTACCGCAATGCCGGAACGTTCGAGTTTCTCGTCGGTCCCGACGGCACGTTCTCGTTCATCGAGTTGAACGCGCGTCTCCAGGTCGAGCACCCGGTGACCGAGCTCGTCACATCGCTCGACATCGTCCGGCAGCAGGTCCGGATCGCCGCCGGCGGGGCGCTCGAGCATGGTGGGCGCGCCTCGCGCGCGGGGCACGCGATCGAGATGCGCATCAACGCCGAGGATCCGCGGCACGACTTCCGCCCGTCGCCGGGCACGCTCACGCGCTTCCGGCCGCCGCTCGGCCCCGGCGTGCGAATCGACACGTTCGTCGAAGAGGGATCGGAGATCCCGCCGTATTACGACTCGCTGATCGCGAAGGTCATCATCCGCGACAACACCCGCGAGCTCGCGATCGCGCGGGCACGGCGGGCGCTCGAGGAGCTCGAGATCGAGGGCGTGCCGACCACGCGCGACGTGCTGCACGAGATTCTCGGCAGCGAGGAGTTCCAGAGCGGCGAGTACTCGACGTCGTTCCTCGACGAAGTGCACCTTGCGACGGTGACCGCGTGAGGACGCTCGCTCCCGATGTGAAGGTGACCGACGGCGCACTGACGCAGATCGTCGTCCGCGCCGTCGAAGGAGTCGAGGGCGCGCGCGTGCGGCGGCCGCGGCGGAAGATCGGGATCGTCGTCGATCGCGGGCACGTGCGCGTGGATCTCGAGCTTGCAGTGGAGTACGGCAAGGTGCTGCCGGAGGTGGCGCGAGACGTACAGCGGGAGGTCGCGGACGCGCTCGGCCGGATGTGCGACTTCACCGTGGACGGCGTCGACGTGGCCGTGGAGGAGCTCGAGTGACCTCGCGTCGCGAGGCTCGCCGCGCCGCCGTCTTCCTCCTGTACCAGTGGGATGTCACCGGCACGCCCCTCGGCTCCCTGTACGAAGGAGAAGTCGACGAGTACACGCGTCAGGTGACCGAGGCCGTGGCTGCGCATGCACCGGAGCTCGACGCGCGCATCACGGCGGCGTCGGACGAGTGGACGGCCGACCGGCTCGGCGCGGTCGAGCGGAACGTGTTGCGCGTCGCGCTCGAGGAGCTGGACGCGGGCGACGTCCCCGACGAGGTGGTGCTCGACGAGGCGATCACGCTGACGAAGCGGTACGCATCCGACGATGCTGGGAGACTCGTGAACGGCATTCTTGGCAGGATCGTGAGAGAGAAGGCGGCTTGACCGACGAATCCCTCAACCGGGCGGAAGAGTTGCTGGCGCGGCTCGAGGCCGCGCGCACGGAGCTCGACCGGCTCTCGACCGACGAGAATGCATCGCCCGAGCGCGCGCTCGAGATCCTGAGCGAGCTCTCCGAGCTGGCGAAGGCGGTCGAGGAGGAGCTGGAGCGCGCGAAGCGCGAGGCGGAGAGCGATGCCGCACAGTCCTGACGAGCTGCGTGCGCTCGTCGAGGACGAGCTCGACCGGCTGAAGCTGTGGCCCGAGCTGCACGGACAGGCCGAGTCGGCGCATTACGGTCTCGTCGCGATGGGCGGCAAGCGCGTCCGGCCCGTGATCTCGCTCGCAGTCGGCGAGGCGCTCGGCGCACCGGTCGAGCAGGTGATGCCTGCGGCACTCGCGATCGAGCTCGTGCACAACTTCTCGCTCATCCACGACGACCTGCCTGCGCTCGACGACGACGACGAGCGGCGCGGGAAGCCGAGCGTGTGGGCGGTGTACGGCGAGGGGACGGCGGTGCTCGCCGGCGACGCGCTGCTCGCCGAGGCGTTCAGGCTCGCATGCCGGTATGCGTCGGCGGACGTCGCGCGGGAGCTCGCGCAGTCGACGCTCGGGATGATCGGCGGCCAGTACCTCGACACGATGGTCCCCGACGCCGACCTCGCCGTCGTTCATCGCCTGAAGACGGGCTGTCTCTTCTTCGCGTCGGTGGCGATGGCGCTGTGGGCGGCGGAACTGCCGGCGGAGCGGCAGGCGCCGTGGCGCTCGTTCGCGAATGAGCTAGGCCTGCTCTTCCAGATCGTCGACGACATCCTCGACGGCGACGGCTACGTCACGCTGCACGGCGTGGAGGGCGCGCGGCGCCTCGCGGACGAGGCGGCTGACAACGCGCGCGCGCGGCTCGGCGAGGTTGACGCCGACACGAGCGTGCTGCGCGAGATCGTCGACGGCCTCGCCGTTCGCACCGCGTGACGCCGCCGTCCGGCGAGCAGTTCGAGCTCCGGCACGGCGCGCAGCGCATGGTCGTGGTCGAGGTCGGCGGCGGGATCCGCGAGTGGGACGGAGTCCTCGACGGCTATCGGGTCGACCAGATGTGCAAGTCGGCGCGCGGTCAGGTGCTGGCGCCGTGGCCGAACCGGCTCGACGAAGGCCGCTACGCGTTCGACGGCGAGACGTACCAGGTGCCCCTGAACGAGCCGCCGCAGGCGATGCACGGCCTCGTGCGCTGGGCGAACTGGCGGCCGATCGCGCGCAGGGAAGACCTCGTCGAGGTCGAGCACGTCCTTCATCCGCAGCCCGGTTATCCGTTCTCGCTGCGGTTGACCGTCGAGTACCGCCTCGGTGCGGACGGGTTGACCGTGCGCACGTCGGCCGAGAACGTCGGCGACCGCGCGCTCCCGTTCGGGGTCGGCCATCACCCGTACATTGCGCGCCATGCGGACGAGGTCTTCGGTCCGGGGGAGAAGCACGATGAAGCCCATCCGTTCGCCGGAGAGATCGAGATCGGTGACGTCACGGTGTGGGCGGACAAGAGCTGGAAGTGGGTCCAGCTCTACACCGGTGACGAGCGGGCCGACGTCGCACGCCGCTGCATCGGGGTCGAGCCGATGACGTGCCGGCGGGACGCGTTCCGGACCGGGGAAGACGTCATCCGCCTCGAGCCCGGCGAGCAGTGGGCCGGAACGTGGGGGATCTCGTCCTAGATCCGCACCGCGACGTCGAGTGTCGCGAGGTACGTCTTGCGCACCGTGCGGTCGCCGATCCGTGCGCGGATGCGGTCGAAGAGCCGCTCGCGCGTCTCCTCGTCCTGCATGAGGTGGTTCGAATACGTGCCGAGCACGTCGACGTACGCGTCGGCCGTGTACGCCACGTCCCACCGATGCCGGCGCTCGGCGACGACGCGGAAGAGGCCACTGGCCTCCATCTCGACGCCGAAGCCCTCGACCTCTTCGGGTGCGCCCGGCGGGTCGCCGCCCTTGCCGGCCGCCTCGTAGTCGGCCTGTACCTCGAGGAAGAACGGATCCACGTCATGGGGTAGCACGTGGTGCACCATCGCGACGGCGAGTGCCCCGCCCTCGCGGAGAACGGCTGCGACGCGCGGGTAGCGCAGCTCGGGCGGGATCCAGTGGAATGCGGTGAAGGCGACGACGGCGTCGTAGTCCGCACGCTCGGGACGCCAGGTCTCGAATTCGGCGTTGACGATCTGGACGCCGGGGAAGAGCGCGAGCTTTCGCTGAGCGATCGCAGCGAGCGATGCGCCCAGCTCGACGCAGGTGATCCGCAGTCCGCGCCCCGCAAGCGGGAGCGTCGCCTTTCCGGTTCCGCATCCGATTTCGACGACGCGCGAGCATGGTCCCAACTCGGCGAGCGCGACGACGTCGTCGATGAGCTCGTCGGGGTAGCTCGGCCGCGCGCGCTCGTACAGCTCGGCCGCCCGGTCGAACGTCGCACGCCGTTCGCGCCTCACAGGCCGGCGAAGGCGGTAAGCACGCGGAGCGGCAAGCGCTCCGTCCGGCGCAGCTGAGCCGGCAGCAGCGGGATGAGCCTGCGCATCGATCCGGCCGTCCCTGGGAGCGGCCGTCGAATCCCGTACTGCTCGCGGAGGTCGGCCGGCAGGAGCCCGGCGGTCTGTGCAGCGAGGAGGCGCAGCGCCGGGCGCAGCGGCAACGGCACGGGCGGCGAGAGGACCGTTGCGGCGACCGCGCGGGCGTCGTCGCCGACGCGAACCGTTCCGTTCTCGATGAGATCGCGTTGGTACGAGCGAAACGCGGCGAGCGTGGGCGGGTGCACGTCGTCCGGAACACCGAAGATGTGCGCGACCGCCTGCATCTGCTCGTAGAACTCTTCGGCCTCTGCCGGATCGAGAGGCCGAACGTAGAGCTCGTACAGCGCGAGCCCGGTGTCGACGAGCGTCGAGTGCACCCACAACATCAGGTCGGGATCGGCGGCGGAGTACGCACGCCCGTCTCTGGAACCGTGCACGCTCCGGTGCGCTCTGCGCGTGATCTCGCCCATGCGATCGCCCTCGGCTTGCGTCCCGAACACGATCGTGTACAGCGCCGTCATCGTGCGCGCCAGCCGGCGCCAGGGCTCCTCGCCGTACCGGGAATGGTCGACGATCCCTGCGGCGACGAGCGGATGCGCGGCCTGCATGAGCAGTGCGCGGGGGCCGCCCAGCATGAGGACCGACTCGCGCCCGATCCGGCGGATGGCGCTGTCGTCCGAGAAGTGGCCGTCCATGTACGACCTAGGTCTACCCTCAGATCATGAGAAAGCGCGTCGACGTCCTGCTCGTGGAGCGCGGCCTGGCCGAGTCCCGCACCCAGGCTCAGGCTTTCGTCCTCGCCGGCCTCGTCACCGGTCACGACAAGCCGGGCGAGCAGGTGGACGAGGACGCCGACCTCGAGCTGAAGGCGCGGCCGCCGTTCGTCTCGCGCGGGGGCGAGAAGCTCGCGCACGCGCTCGACGCCTTCGGCATCGATCCGGCAGGCCTCGACTGCCTCGACGTCGGCGCGTCGACGGGCGGCTTCACCGACGTCCTCCTGCAGCGTGGAGCGGCGCGCGTGATCGCTCTGGACGTCGGCTACGGCCAGCTGCACCAGCGTTTGCGCGATGACGAGCGCGTCACGGTGCTCGAACGAACGAATGCCCGCGCCGTCGCCGAGCTGCCGTTTGCGCTGCAGCTCGTCGTCTGCGACGTCTCCTTCATCTCCGTCCGCGTGGCCCTGCCGCCCGTGCTGCGCCTCGCAGCGCCCGGCTGGCACGCCGTCGTGCTGATCAAGCCGCAGTTCGAAGCCGGCCGCGCGGATGTGGGCAAGGGCGGCGTCGTGCGCGACGATGGCGTGCGCGCGCGGGTCGTCCGCGAGGTGGCGGAAGCCGCGCTCGGCTGGAATGCGCGTACGATCGCGGTCGTAGACTCCGGGCTCCCCGGCCCCAAGGGCAACCGGGAGCTGTTCCTCCACCTCGCGCAGGCGAACCCCCCGACGCTTCCCGATGACCTCGACGAGCGAATTGCCGCAGCCGTCCAAGCCTGAGACGGTCGCCGTCGTCGCGCACGGACGCATCGACGTCGGTCCTGCGGTCGAACGGGTGCGCAAGGTTGCCGCAGAGGCGGGCCTGGCGGTCAGCGACGAGCCCGCGGACGCCGATCTGACCGTCGCGGTCGGAGGCGACGGAACCATCTTGCGCACGCTCGCGCGCCTCCTCGGGACCGACGTGCCGGTGATCGGCGTCAACTTCGGCCGAGTGGGGTTCCTCGCCTCGATCACGCCGGAGGCGCTCGAGGGCGACCTCTCGCGCGTCTTCGCCGGCGAATACCGCGTGCTCGAGCTTCCGACGCTCGAGGTGAAGCTCGACGGCGACCGGTTCGTCGCGGTCAACGACGTCGTTGCGACGAGCGCGACGCTCGGCCGCATGATCGAGCTGACGTATTCCGTCGGCGGCGAGGACCTCGGCACGATCCCCTGCGACGGGATGATCTGCTCCACGCCGTCGGGCTCGACGGCGTACAACCTCTCCAACGGCGGCCCGGTGCTCGTCCGGGGCGTCGACGCGATGGCGATCACGTTCATCGCCCCGCACTCGCTGCACGCGCGGCCGCTCGTCGTGCCGCGCGGCTCGCCGCTGACTGTGCGGAATGCGACCTCCGACGTCGCGGTCTGCGTGCTCGTCGACGGCCGTCAGGTGGCGCAGATGAAGGCCGGAGACGAGATCGTGATCGCGCTGGGCGGCCAGCGCAGCCTCCTCGCCACGCTGCCGGAGACGACCTTCTTCGGCCGCTATCGCGAAACGTTCGCTTAAGTGCCCCCTCCAGCAATAGTCAGTGCATCTCTGGCGGCTGCAAAGCGGCGCCATGCTGCGTCCTCAGTCGCGTCCGTAGCTAGAGCTACGAACGCTCCCTGCGTCCTTGCCTGGCTTGCTTTTCGCTCGCCAGAGACGCGAGACCATTACTGGAGGGGGCGCTAGTGCCAACGCTGGGCACCTCATGGTGGCTCGAGGAGGCGGCGACAGCGTTCGACGATGACGTCTCCGAGCCGCTCGCGGGCGACGTGGAGGCCGACGTCTGCATCGTGGGCGGCGGCTTCACCGGGCTCTGGACGGCGCTCGCGGTGAAGGAGCGCGATCCCTCGGCCCACGTCGTCGTTCTCGAAGCCGAGCGCTGCGGCGCGGGGCCGAGCGGGCGAAACGGCGGCTTCCTGCACGGGTACTGGGCGGGTATCGGCCGCGCGCGGTCGGTGCTCGGCGAGCAAGGGGCGCTCGCGGTCGCGCGCGCAGGGGAGGGGATCATCCCCGCGGTGCGCGCGCTCGGCGCCGACGTGTGGTTGCACGAGAGCGGGATGCTGAGCGTGTCGACGACGCCCGCGCAGGATCGCGCCCTCGACGACTCGGTGGACGCGGCTGCCGCCGCCGGCGCGCCGGACCAGGCGGTGCCTCTCGGCCCGGACGAGCTCGCACAGCGCATCCAGTCGCCGGTCTTCCGCCGCGGCGTGTTCTTCCCCGAGTGCGCGACGGTGCAACCGGCACGGCTCGTTCGCGTGTTGCGGCGGAAGATCATCGAGGCCGGCGTCGAGCTGCACGAGCGAACGCCTGTGCGCCGCATCGAGGATCTCCGCGGGGCAACGGCGATCGTCGTGGCGACGAACGCGGCCGCGAGCGGATGGCGGCCGGTGCGCCGCCATGTGACGAACTTCGGGTCGTACGTCGTCCTGACGGAGCCCGTGCCTGATCTCCTCGCCGAGATCGGCTGGACGGGCGGCGAGGCGGTCGTCGACGGACGGATGTTCCTGCACTACTTCCGCACGACGGACGACGGCCGCGTCGTCATGGGCAGCGGCAGCGGGCCGATCGGGTTCGCCGGCCGCGTGGACGCGCGCTTCACCGAGGACGCCCCCACTGCAGCTCGCGCGGAAGCCGGTCTGCGCCGTCTGCTGCCCGGCCTCGCGCGCGCCAAGGTCGAACGCGCGTGGGGCGGCCCTATCGATGTCTCCGCCGATCACCTACCGTTCTTCGGGACGGTGCCAGGGACGTACATCCACTACGGGCTCGGCTACTCCGGCAACGGCGTCGGCCCGAGCTGGATCGGCGGGCAGGTCCTCGCGTCGCTCGCGCTCGTCCGCGACGACGAGTGGTCGTCGCTCCCGCTCGTGCGCCGGCCGCCGTCGCTGCCGCCGGAGCCGTTGAAGCGGATCGGCGGCGGGCTCGTGCGCGCAGCCATCCTCGCGTACGAGGAAGCGGAGGAGGCCGGCCGCCGCCCGTCGCTCGTTGCGCGCGCGGGCGCCGCGGTACCGCGGAAGCTCGGGATGCGGATCGGGACGCGATGAACGCGGCGATCGAGCTCGAGGCGGTCGAGAAGCACTACGGCACGCACGCCGCCGTCGACGGCGTGACGCTCGCCATCGGCGAGGGCGAGTTCTTCTCGCTGCTCGGCCCGAGCGGGTGCGGCAAGACGACGACGCTGCGAATGATCGCCGGCTTCATCGAGCCGGACGGGGGACGTGTCCTCCTGCACGGCAACGACGTGACATCGGTGCCGCCGAACCGGCGCCCGGTGAACATGGTCTTCCAGCAGTACGCGCTCTTCCCGCACATGTCGATCTACGACAACGTGGCGTTCGGGCTCAGCGTGAAACGCGTGCCGCGCCGCGATCACCGCGAACGGGTGAACGAGATCCTCCGCGTCGTCGCGCTCGAGGGTTTCGAGCGCCGCCGGCCGCGCGAACTGTCCGGCGGACAGCAGCAGCGGGTTGCGCTCGCGCGCGCGCTCGTGAACCGTCCGGCGGCGCTCCTCCTGGACGAGCCGCTGGGCGCCCTGGATGTGAAGCTCAGACGGCACATGCAGCTCGAGCTGAAGCGCATCCAGCACGAGCTCGGGACGACGTTCGTCTACGTCACGCACGACCAGGAGGAGGCGCTGGCGATGTCCGATCGCATCGCCGTCATGAACGGCGGCCGGGTCGAGCAGGTCGGCACGCCGCGCGAGATCTACGAAACGCCGGCGTCGGCGTTCGTCGCCGACTTCGTCGGGACGGTCAACGTGCTCGACCTCGGCGGAGGCGAAATCTCGGTGCGGCCGGAGCGCATTCGTATCGTGCGCGAGGGCGGCAAGCTCGACGGCGTCGTCGCCGACGTCGTCTATCTCGGCGTCTACCGCCAGTTCCACGTCGACACCTCCGCAGGGCGCGTCGTCTCGGTGCGCCTCGCCGACGAGCCCCTCGACCACGTCGAGGCGGGCTCGCAGGTGTCGCTCAGCTGGGACTGACCTCCGAAGGCGTCGCTCGCGATGCCGCCGAAAGGAGTCGCCGGTTTATCCGGCGGCTCCGACCTGCAGCCGCCTCTCGGCCGCGCGCCGTCCGACCTCGGCGCCGACGACGACGAGCAGCGAGACCACGAGGACAACGACCGCGACGGCGATCACCTGCGGTAGCTGCGTCGGGAAACGGAGCGCCGCGTACAGGTAGATCGGGAACGTCGCGCGCGTGCCGACCACGAACGACGACACTGCGTACTCGTCGAACGACGTCGTGAACGCGATGAGGAACGCGGACAGGATCGCCGGCAGGACGAGCGGCAGCGTGACCGACCGGAACGTCCGGAGATGGCTGGCGCCGAGGTCGTGCGCAGCTTCCTCGAGCGAGGAATCGATCTGCTCGAGCCGCGGGATCAGCACGAGGAGCGCGTACGGCAGCGTGATGACGATGTGGCCGATGACCACCGTGAGGATCGAGCGCGGGATGCCGAGCTCGTGAAAGAGCAGCAGCAGCGCGATCCCGAAGACGACGTACGGGATGACGAGCGGGCTGAGCAGGAAGGCGGAAGCGACCGCCTTCCCGCGGAAGCGCCGGCGTGCGAGCGCGATGGACGCGAGCGTGCCGAGGAAGACGGCGCCGATGCTCGTGAGCGTGGCGATGATCGCGCTCGTCTCGAGCGACGCTCGCAAGTCGGCGTTGTGGATGAACTGGCCGTACCAATGCAGCGTGAAGCCGCTGAGCGGGAACGCCGGCAGCTCCGAGTTGTTGAACGAGAAGACGAGCAGGACGACGATCGGCGCGTACAGGAAGACGACGACGAACGCGAAGAGCCCACGGAGCAGGCGGCGGCCGTTGCGTGAGAGCGCGACGTCCATCAGGCCGGGGTCGCGTCTCGTCCGATGAAGCGCGCAAAGACGACCGTGAGCGCCGCGATCACGGCCAGCAGGAACAGCGCGAGAACAGAGCCCGTCTCCCAGTCCGGAAAGCCCGTCCCGAAGAGATCGACGATCTGGTTCCCGTACATGTAGCCGCTCGTGCCGCCGACGAGCGACGGCGTGATGAACTCGCCGACGGTCGGGATGAACACGAACAGGAACGCCGCGACGATCCCCGGCAGGGTGAGCGGGAAAGTCACGCGCCGGAACGCCTGCCATCGCGTCGCGCCAAGGTCGCTCGCAGCCTCGAGGAGGCGGGTGTCGAGCGACTCGAGCGAGACGAAGATCGGCAGCGCGACGAACGGGAGCCAGACGTACGCGAGGACGAGCATGACCGCGAAACGGCTGTACAGGAGCGCCGAGATTGGGTGGTCCGGCGACCGGATCCCCGTCCAGGAGAGGAACGAGTTGACGACGCCCTGGTCGCCGAGGATGACCTTCCACGCGAGGACGCGCAGGAGGTAGCTCGTCAGGAACGGCGCGATGAGGACGAGCAACAGGATGTACTTGCGCTTCGTCCCGCTGAGCGCAAGGAAGTACGCGAGCGGGAACGCGACGATGACGACGATCGTCGAGACGATCAGCGACATCTTCACGGACTTCCAGAACAGTCCGAGGTACACGCCGCTGTGGATGAACGAGCCCCACGCCGAGAGCGTGAAGCCGGGCGTGCTCGGCGGCAGCGCGAGCGCGTTGACGCTGTACGCGGCGACGATCCCGATCGGCGCGAGAAAGAACACCACGAGCCAGCCGACCGGGAGCCCGAGCAGGCCCGGCGTTATGAGATAGCGGCGCCTCAGGCCGCCTTCACCTCGTCCCAGGCCTTTGCGTACACCGCGCGACGCGGGACGTTGCGGTCGAGATAGGCGTTCGGGAGCGTGACCGCGCGCGGGTTCGTCAGCTGCAGCGCCTTCAGTAGGTCGCTGGACGACGGCTTCGCGAGCGTGTTGGCATGGCCGTACCCATAGTTGTCTTCGAGCCATTTGCCGCTCTTGGTGGAGCTCCATGCGTCGACATACGCGTGCGCGAGGTCGGGGCGCGGCGTGCCCTTGAGCAGCATGAACATGCCGACCCACGCGATCGGCCGCTGCTTTCCGACCGATGGATGCATGTAGACGACGGGCAACTTCTTCGCCTTCATCTGCACCCAGTCGTTCGGCCACGCGAGCGCGATCCAGATGTCGCCGGATGCGAACTGCTGGTCGAGGTCGGTCTCCGAGGCCCAGATCGTGCGGACGAGGTGCTTCTTCGAGATGAGGAACTTCTTCGATGCCTCGAGCTCGGCGTCCGACTGGTTCCACGGATCCTTGTAGCCGTTCATGAGCCCGACGATGGTGAAGTTCTCCACCGGATCGTCGAACCATGCGATCTTGCCCTTGTACCGCTCGTCGAACAGCAGGCCCCACGAGTTCGACTTCGGCTTCACCTTGTCGCTGCGGTAGAGGATTGCGTCGAGGCCCCAGTCGTCTGGGATGCCGTACTGCTTACCGCCGTACTGGCCGGCCTTCACCATGAACTGGTTGAGGTGCTTGAAGTTCGAGATGAGGCTCGTGTCCCATGGCTGCACGAGGCCGCTCGTCGCGAAGTACTCCACCCAGCCGACGTACGGGCGGAAGAGATCCGGCTTGAGACCCGCCTGGATCTTCGCCAGCGCGTCCGCCTCGTTCGTCATGTAGGTGAACTGCGGCTTGTTCTTCGGATGCTGCTTGACGTATTGCGCGAACATCGCCTGCCCGCCGTCGTTGCCGTACCCGGCCCAGTCGAGGACCTGAAGTGCGCCGGACTCGCCGGCGAGCATCGTGCGCGCTGCGTCCGCCGCGGCGGACGGGCCGGCGACGACTCCCGCTCCGCCCGCGAGCGCCGCGAGCTTGAGCATGTCTCTCCGGTTGAGCGTATGCATTACCTCTCCTCTCAGTAGCTGGGCGGAGTGATCACGAAGAGCACTTCCGCCGTGTCGCCCCCCGGATTGCTCACACGATGAGGCGTGGAGCTTCGGTAGTTGACGCTGTCGCCTGCACTGAGCTCGTAGACATCAGTGCCGAGCTGGACGTGCACCCGGCCTTCAATCACGAGCAAAAGCTCTTCTGAATCGCCGTGCGTGTACGGCTCGTCCCCGGTCGACCCGCCGGCGTCGAACTCGGCCGCGATCACCTCGAGTGCATGGAACGGCTTGGGCGTGAGCAACGACTTGCGCCCGAGGTGGCCCCAGACGACGGGCTCACGAGCTTCCCGCCGGAGGACGCTCGGCCGCGGCGCGCCGTTCGTGGCGAAGAGGTCGGAGACCTCGATCCCGAGCGCGGCCGCGATGCGCTGGAGCGACGCGACGCTCCCGTTCGTCCGCCCGCGCTCGAGCTGGCTGACGAAGCTCTCGCTCACGCCTGCGGCGTCTGCGACCTCCTTCAGCGTCCGCCTGCGCAGCAGCCGGATGGCCCGGAGCCGCTCGCCGACCGGTAGTTCAGAGGCCTGAACCGTCGCTTCACTCAAGTGAAGCGAGCATATGCCGGTCGGCCCGGAAAAGGCAATAGGCGGCGTCAGCCCCCCTGCCTAGACTCGACCCCATGCTCCGTCGCCTGCGCATCGACAATCTCGTCCTCATCCGCACGGCCGAGCTCGAGCTCGCGCCGGGCCTGAACGCGATCACCGGGGAGACGGGAGCGGGGAAGACGATCCTCGCGCAGGCGGTCGGCCTGCTGCTCGGGACGAAGGCGGACGAGTCGTTCGTCGGGCCGGCCGCGGACGAGGCCTACGTCGAGGCCGAGCTGGACATCCCGGCCGAGCTGGACGAGCTTGCCGAGCTCCGGCCGGAGGACGAGGACGCGCTCGTCGTCGCGCGCCGCGTCTTCGCGGACGGACGAACCCGCGCATACGCCTGGGGGCGTGCGGCCGCGCGTGAGGACGTCGCCGCGGCCGTCGAGCGCGTGATCGCGATGTCGGGGCAGTTCGAGCAGCGCCGCCTCGCGCGCCCGTCGTACCAGATCGAGCTGCTCGACCGCTTCGCGGGGATCGACCGCGAGCCGATGCGAACGGCCTGGCGCGAGCTGCAGGCGGCGCGGCGGCGACACGACGAGCTGACGGCGAACGCGGCCGTCGTCGAGGCCCGGATCGCGGAGCTGCGCGCGCTCGCCGAGGACACGGAGGGGATGGAAGACGGAGACGAGGAGCAGCTGCGCGGCGACCGCGAGCGCCTGCGGCACGTCGCCGAGCTCGCCGAGGCGGCGTCCACGGCCGCGAACGCGCTCACGCCCGACGAGGGGGAGGGTGCTGCCGGGCTCGTCGCGCTCGCCGAGCGGGCGGTCGCGCCGCTCGAACGGCTCGCGCCCGAGCTCCAGCGCGCCGGCGACGACCTGCGCGACGTCGAGCTGCGCCTGCGCGAGACCGCGTCGGAGCTGAGCTCGTTTCTCGCCTCGCTCGAAGACGAGCCGGGCCGCCTCGAGGAGCTCGAGGCCGGCCTCGACCGGATGGCCGAGGCGAAACGCCGGTTCCGCGTCGCCACGTACGAGGAGCTGTTGCAGCGCGCGGCGGAGGCGCGCGCGGAGCTTGCGGCGCTGGATGGAGGCGTCGATCCGGCCGCAGCGGCCGCCGCAGCCCACGAGGCTGCGGCGGCGCGCGTTCACGACCTCGCGATCGAGCTGCGGGCGGAGCGGAACGCGGCGTCGCCGGCATTCGCGGACGCCGTTGCGGCCGAGCTGCACGATGTCGGCATGGGCGAGGGGGAGTTCGTCTGCGAGATGCGCGAGCGGGAGATGGGGGCGACGGGCGCGGACGAGGCGGTCTTCCTCATCCGGCCGAATGCCGGGATGCCGTTCGGCCCGGTCGCCGACACCGCCTCGGGCGGCGAGCTGTCGCGCATCGCGCTCGCGATCGCCGCGGTCGCAGGCGGCGAGACCCTTGTGTTCGACGAGATCGACGCCGGCATCGGCGGGGAGACCGCCAATGCGGTCGGCCGGGTGCTGCGGCGGCTCGCGGAGCGGGCGCAGGTCATCACCATCACGCACCTGCCGCAGATCGCGGCCGTCGCCGACCGGCACTTCCGGGTGGAGAAGATCCCGGGCGACCCGACGCACACGCGGATCGAGCAGCTGGGCGAGGACGAGCGCAAGGCTGAGCTCGAGCGGATGCTCGGCGGGCAGGAGTTCCTTGCCACGGTACGCAGCTGAGCGCGTCCTGCTCGCCCCGGTCGAGGACGTCTGGGCGTTCGTTGCCGAGCCATACCACCTGTCCGACTGGTGGCCGGGCATCTCGGGTGTCGAGCCCGACCGCCGCGGGGTCGCTGCGGGAGCCCGGTGGAAGGTGCAGGGGCCGAGCTATCTCCGGAAGCCGGAGACGCTGGGCGTGCTCCTCGTCCACGCCGTCGAACCGCGGCGTCTGTTCGCCTTCGAGCTCCCCAGCGAGCACATGGTTGCAGAGCTCACCTTTCGTCCACTCGAAGCGCAACGCACGGAAGCTGCCCTCACGGTCGAGTTCCCCTGGTGGAACATCTTGCGCGGCACGGTCCCGAAGCAGGCGCTTGCCCGGCTGTACGACCTCGTCCAGACCGCGGCCGAGCGCTGACCTCCGCTACTGCTACTCTCAAATCCCGTGAGCGCACGGGCCCCGAAGTACGTCTTTGTCACCGGGGGAGTTGTCTCCGCGCTCGGGAAGGGAATCGTCGCCGCCTCGCTCGGCCGGCTCCTCAAAGCCAGAGGCCTGCGCGTCCAGCTCCAGAAGTTCGATCCCTACCTGAACGTCGACCCCGGGACGATGAGCCCGTTCCAGCACGGCGAGGTCTACGTCACCGAGGACGGCGCCGAGACCGACCTCGACATCGGCCACTACGAGCGCTTCGTGGACGAGAACTTCCTCCGCAACGCGAGCCACAGCGCAGGCGCGATCTGGGACGCCGTCCTGCGCAAGGAGCGGAAGGGCGACTTCCTCGGCGCGACGGTGCAGGTCATCCCGCACATCACGAACGAGATCAAGGCGCGCATCCGCCGCGCAGCCGAGGCAGCGCCGACCGACGTCGTCATCTCGGAGATCGGCGGCACCGTCGGCGACATCGAGTCACTGCCGTTCCTCGAGGCGATTCGCCAGTTCCGGCGCGAGGTCGGCCAGGAGAACGTCGTCTACGTCCACGTCACGCTCGTCCCGTTCATCGAAGCGGCCGGCGAGCTGAAGACGAAGCCGACCCAGCACTCGGTGAACGAGCTGCGCCGCATCGGTATCCATCCCGACGTCATCGTCTGCCGCTCGCACGAGGAATTGTCGCGGGACATCCGCGACAAGATCGCTCTCTTCGCCGACGTCGATCCCGGCGCGGTGATCGCATGTCCCGACGTCCGCGACGTCTATCTCGTTCCTTCCGTCTTGAAGGAGGAGGGCTTCGACCGGCTCGTGTGCGACAAGCTGAACCTCGAGGTCCCCGAGGCCGATCTCGGCGAGTGGGACGAGCTCACACAGCGCATCGACGAGCAGCACGAGCTCGTGGAGATCGCGCTCGTCGGCAAGTACGTGAAGCTGCATGACGCATACCTCTCGGTGCACGAGGCGCTCAAGCACGCCGGCCTGTACAACGGCTGCCGCGTGCACGTGCAATGGCTGGACGCCGAGAACATGTCGTACGACGAGACCGCGGAGATGCTCGACGGCGTCGATGGCGTGCTCGTCCCGGGCGGCTTCGGCTCCCGCGGCTGGGAAGGGAAGATCCTCGCGTGCCAGGTTGCCCGCGAGCGCGGCATCCCGTACCTCGGCATCTGTCTCGGCATGCACGTCGCCGTCTCCGAGTTCGCGCGGCACGTCGTCGGCCTCGACGGCGCCAACTCGACCGAGATGGATCCCGAGACGCCGTTCCCCGTGATCGATCTGCTGCCGGAGCAGAAGGGGATCGAGGACCTCGGCGGGACGATGCGCCTCGGCGCGCAGGCGGTCGAGGTGGCAGAGGGAACGCAGGCGCGAGAGCTGTACGGCGACGCAGTCATCTTCGAGCGGCACCGTCACCGGTACGAGGTCAACAACCACTACCGTGAGCAGCTCGTCGACGCGGGCCTCGTCGTCAGCGGCACGTTCGACGGCGGGCGCCTGGTGGAGATCGTCGAGCTCCCCGGACATCCGTGGTTCGTCGCGAGCCAGTTCCATCCCGAGTTCAAGTCGCGCCCGACCCGTCCGGCGCCGCTCTTCCGGGGCTTCGTCGGCGCGGCTCTCTCCCGCGCGCGGTCGCGTCAGACCCAGCCGATCGCGGCTTGACTGAGGTCGTCGACCTCTTCCTCGAGCTCGCGGCGATCGCGAGCCCGCCGGGCGAGGAGCGTGCGGTTGCCGACGTCGTCACGCGCTATCTCCGCGATCTCGGCCTCGACTCCGATGAGGACGACTTCGGCAACGTCTACGCGCAGATCGAGCCCACGGCCGAGGGGAAGCCGCTCTTCTTCTGCGCCCACCTCGACACCGTGCCGCCCGACGGCAAGCTCGAGCCGGTGCTCGAGGACGGCGTCATCCGCAACGCGGGCGGAACGATCCTCGGCGCCGACAACAAGTCCGCCGTCGTCGCCATGCTCGAAGGCGCGCGCCGCGTACTCGCCGAAGGCCGGCCGCACGGCGGCATCGAGCTGCTGTTCACGATGCAGGAGGAGATCGGCCTGCTCGGCGCCGCAGCGTTCGACCACACGCGACTGCTCGCGCAGCTCGGCTACGTCTACGACCAGGCGGCGCCGATCGGCGAGATCATCCTCGGCGCTCCGTGGGCGCAGGGCATCGAGGTCACCTTCCACGGTCGCGCCTCGCACTCTGGGATGTTCCCCGAGGAAGGGCGCTCGGCGATTCAGGCGGCGGCGAAGGCGATCGCCGACCTGCGGCTCGGCCGTGTCGACGAGGAGACCACGGCCAACGTCGGCGTCATCTCCGGTGGAACGGCCGGGAACATCGTTCCCGAATGGTGCACGTTCCTCGCGGAGGCACGCTGCCACGACGAGCGCAAATTGAACGACATCGTGCAGGAGATGCTGGACGCGTTCACGTTCGCCGCCACGGCGACCGAGTGCGAGGTCTCCACCGCCTTGAAGAAGACGTATCGCGGCTATCGCTTCGCGAAGAGCGACGACGTCGTGCGGCTCGCCGCAGACGCACTCGAGCGCACTGGCCACACCGTGAGCTATGCCCTCTCAGGCGGCGCGGCCGACGCGAACTCCTTCAACGAGCGTGGCCTCCGTTGCGTCAACCTCGCGAACGGGATGACCGACATCCACACCCCGAACGAGCGCATCGCCGTCGCCGATCTCGAAGCGATGGTCGACGTCACACTCGCGCTCGTCGAGACCGCACGTGCGGCCTGACTCGTCCGAGGTCGTGTGGCAGGGCAGACTGCTCGCGGTCACCGTCGAGCGCTGGGGCGATCACGAGCGCGAGATCGTCGAGCATCCGGGCGCGGTCGCGATCGTGGCCATCGACACCCAGGGCGAGATGGCGTTCGTCCGCCAGGTGCGCGAGGCGACCCGCGGACGCTTGCTGGAGCTTCCCGCCGGAACGCGCGAGCCCGGCGAAGAGCCGCTCGCCACGGCGAAGCGAGAGCTGCACGAGGAGTGCGGCCTCACCGGCGGGACGTGGAGCGAGCTCGGCGCCTTCTGGACGACGCCCGGCTTCTCCCGCGAGTCCATGCACGTCTTTCTCGCGGAAGGCGTCGAGCGCGGCGAGGCTGCGCCCGAGGCGGACGAGGAGCTCGAGATCATGCGTCACCGCGCGGACGACATCTCTGCGCTCATCCCGGAGATCGAGGACGCGAAGACGCTCGCCGGCCTGCTGCTCTACCTCACCAGCCGCGCCACGACGCACGGGAGACGAAGATCCCGTGGCCGTGGGCACTGCACGTCAGGCCCGTGAAGCGTGACGTGCAGGTGAATGACGCGAAATGCCAGCTCTTGCCGTATGCGAGCTTCATGTACTCGGAACGCCGCTGTTCGAGTTGTAGAGGATCCCGCCCGAGCAGGTCGGAATGGTCTTGCGGGTGGCGTAGACCTCCCACCCGTGCCAGTCGAGGCCCGAGCGCGCCAGGCAGCCGCTCTGTTCGCGGGCGGCGTACGAGGCCTGGTGGACGTCGCAGAGCAGGTGGCCGGGTGTTGCCGCTCGGCGTGACGACGCTGGGAAGGGGTGTCTTCGCAGCGTGTGCGGCAGGAACAGAGGCAGCCAAAAGCTTCGCGGTGAGAAGAGCCAGCTTCATCCGGCCGAGCCTATGGCTCGCGTGTTGTGTTTCCGTAAGGAGTCGGTATTGTCCGCGCGTCGTGCGGATAGGCGTCGCCAGGGAGATCAAGACCGATGAATACCGGGTCGCGCTGACGCCGGCGGGCGCACGCGAGCTCGTGCTCAAGGGACACGACGTCCTGATCGAGACAACCGCCGGCGACGGCAGCTCGTTCCCGGATTCGGACTACGAGCGGGCGGGCGCGGAGATCGTGTCGGTCGACGACGTCTGGAATCGCGCCGAGCTGCTGTTGAAGGTGAAGGAGCCGATGGCGGCCGAGTACCCACGGCTGCGCGAGGGGCTCGTCCTCTTCACGTATCTCCACATCGCCGCCGACGCGCCGCTCACGCACGCACTCGCCGAGAGCGGGATCGCAGCCGTCGCGTACGAGACCGTCGAGACCGACGACCGCCGGCTGCCGTTGCTCGCGCCGATGAGCGAGATCGCCGGACGTCTCGCAGCTCAGGCGGGCGCGCATTTCCTCGAGAAGCCGCTCGGCGGCCGCGGCGTCCTGCTCGGAGGCGTGCCCGGCGTCGCGCCCGGACGCGTGCTCGTGCTCGGCGGCGGGATCGTGGGCTACAACTCCGCGATCATCGCGCTCGGGCTCGGCGCGCAGGTGACGATCCTGGAGCGATCGATCGACCGGATGCGGCACCTGGACGAGATCCTCTCCGGGCGCGTGAGCCTCGTCATGTCCTCGACCCTGCAGATCGAGTCGTCGATCGCGGACGCGGACGTCGTCATCGGGGCCGTCCTCATCCCCGGCGCGCTCGCGCCGAAGCTCGTCACCCGCGCCATGCTGAAGGAGATGAAGCCGGGCGCAGTGATCGTCGACGTCGCGATCGACCAGGGTGGCTGTTTCGAGACGTCGCATCCGACGACGCACACCGATCCCGTGTACACGGTCGACGGCATCCTCCACTACTGCGTGGCGAACATGCCGGGCGGCGTGCCGGTCACGTCGACGAAGGCACTGACGAACGCGACGCTCCCGTACGTCGAGGAGATCGCCGACAACGGGCTCGCCCGGGCCGTCGCCCGCGACCGCTCGCTCGCGCGCGGCGTGAACGTGCTCGAGGGGAAGATCGTCTACGAGGCGGTCGCCGAGGCGCACGAGCTCGAGTTCACGCCGCTCGAGGACGTCCTCCCGCTCGCAGCGGCCTAGCGCTAAGCCTTCGGCGTTGCGTCCGGCTTCTTCGGCGGCGCGAGCCGCACGACGAGCCACGTGATGCCCGCAGCCACGCCGATGACGGCGGCGATGAAGACGACGAATCCCACTAAGCCGAGGGCGGTGTGCATCGCAAACCTAGAATAGCCCCATGCCACGAGCGTGCGTGATCGTCCTCGATGCCGTCGGTGCGGGAGCACTCCCGGACGCCGCGACCTACGGGGATGAGGGCTCGGACACGCTCGGGAACGTCGCCAAGGCCGTCGGAGGCCTCGATCTGCCGAACATGGAGGCCCTGGGGCTCGGCAACGTCGAGCCCCTGGAAGGCTGCCCACCGCAGCCCGGCGCGCCCGCGGTCGCCGGCCGGCTTGTCGAGCGCTCGAAGGGCAAGGACACCACCACGGGCCACTGGGAGATGATGGGCATCGTCACCGCCCAGGCGTTCCCGACGTACCCGCACGGGTTCCCGCACGACGTCATCGACCCGTTCATGCACAAGACGGGCCGCGGTGTGATCGGGAACAAGGTGGCGTCCGGCACCGAGATCATCCAGGAGCTCGGCGAGGAGCATCAGAAGACGGGCAAGTGGATCGTGTACAGCTCGGCGGACTCCGTCTTCCAGGTTGCGGCGCACGAGGAGACCGTCCCGCTCGAGGAGCTGTACCAGGCGTGCCGGGACGCGCGCGAGATCCTCACCGGCAAGCACGCGGTCGGCCGCGTCATCGCGCGGCCGTTCATCGGTGAGCCGGGCAACTACACGCGGACGCCGAACCGGCACGACTTCTCGCTCGTGCCGCGCAGGCCGAACTACCTGACGCTCGTGCGCGAGTCCGGCATGAAGGTGCACGGCGTCGGCAAGATCGGCGACATCTTCGCCAACCAGGACATCGACGAGTCGAGCTCGACGAAGTCGAACATCGACGGCATCCAGATGACGGAGAAGCTCCTGCAGGAGCTGGACGATGGCTTCGTCTTCGTCAATCTCGTCGAGACCGACATGCTGTGGGGGCATCGGAACGACCCGGTGAACTTCCACCGCTGCCTCCAGGATTTCGACCGGCGCCTGCCCGACCTGCTCGAGGCGCTGCGCCCCGGCGACCTGCTCATCGTCACCTCCGACCACGGCTGCGATCCGACGACGCCGTCGACGGATCACTCGCGCGAGTACGCGATGTTGCTTGCGTACGTCGCCGGCCGCAACGCGTCCGGACGCGTTCACGAGGGCGAATTCGCAGACGTCGGCGCGACGGTGAACGCGTGGCTGAAGGGAAAGGCCCCGTCGCGCGGCATCCCGGGCCAGCCGATCCTCGCGCCGTGACGCTGAACGACCCTGAGGTCGTCGCCAGCGAGTACGCGGACGAGTCGCGTTTCCTCGTGCGCCGCGCCGCATTCGCGCACGCGACCGGGCCGAGCGCGCTCGACACGGTTTTCGAGGCAGTGGCCGAGGTGCGCCCGCGCCGGTACCTCGAGGTCGGCTGCGGGCCAGGCGATATGGCGGCCCGCGTGGTGGACGAGCTCGGGATCGAAGTCGTCGCGCTCGACATCTCACCGCGCATGGTCGAGCTCGCGCGTGCGCGCGGCGTCGACGCACGCGACGGCGACGTTCAGGAGCTTCCATTCGAGGACGGGTCGTTCGATTGCGCGGTTGCCGCCTGGATGCTCTACCACGTGCCCGACCTCGACCGAGGGCTCTCGGAACTCGCGCGCGCGCTCCGGCCGGGCGGCCGGCTCGTCGCGGCGACGAACAGCATCGACAACATGTACGAGCTCTGGGATCTCGTCGGCCGCGACCGCCGCACCGAGAAGATCCAGTTCTTCGCGGAGAACGGGGAGGAGCCGCTCCGTCGCCATTTCGCATCCGTCGAACGGCGGGACGTCATCGGCGAGATGTCGTTCACGCGCGAGGCCGCGCGCGGCTACCTCGCCAATTCGATCAGCCATGCCCACCTGGCCGAGACGATGCCGCACTTCGAGGAGCCGCTTGCGATGACGCGGCACATGACGATCTTCGTGGCCACGAAATGACCATCCCCGAGCTCATCGAGCGCAAGCGCGACGGCGGCGAGCTCACGCAGGGCGAGATCGACGAGCTCATCCTCGGCGACGTCCCCGACTATCAGCTCGCCGCGTTCTGCATGGCCGTGTACTTCCGTGGGATGTCGAGCACCGAGACGTTTGCGCTCACGGACGCGATGGTGCGCAGCGGGGCGCAGATCGACATCGGCAAGGCGCTCGGCCGGCGCGTGGTCGACAAGCACTCGACGGGCGGCGTGGGGGACAAGGCAACGCTTGCAGTCGGCCCGATCGTCGCCGCGTGCGGGGTTCCGTTCGGGAAGATGAGCGGCCGTGGGCTCGGTCACACAGGCGGCACGCTCGACAAGCTCGAGGCGATACCGGGCTTTCGGGTCGAGCTTTCCACGGAGGAGTTCATCGCGCAGGTGCGCGACGTCGGGATCGCAGTCGTCGGGCAAACCGCCAACCTCGTGCCCGCGGACAAGAAGCTGTACGGGCTCCGCGACGTGACCGCGACTGTCGACAGCGTGCCGCTGATCGCGTCCAGCATCATGTCGAAGAAGATCGCCTCCGGCGCGGACGCGATCGTGCTCGACGTCAAGGTCGGCGACGGCGCGTTCATGAAGTCGGTCGCCGATGCGCGTGTGCTCGCCGAGGCGATGATCGCGCTCGGGCGGGAAGCGGGCCGCGACGTCGTCTGCGAGCTGACGGACATGAGCCAACCGCTCGGGCAGACGGTGGGGAACGCGCTCGAGGTTCGCGAAGCACTCGCGACGCTCCGGGGAGAGGGGCCTGCGGACTTGACCGAGCTCGTGCTCGCGTCGTGCGCGCATCTCCTCGCGCTCTCCGACCTCGGCGTCGACCAGGCGGAGGGGCGTCACCGTGCCGAGCAGGCGGTCGCCGACGGATTGGCGGTCACTGCGTACGAGCGGTGGGTGCGGGCACAGGGCGGCGATCCGGACGGGGAGGCGTTGCCGAAAGCGCCGTTCATCCGCGAGGTGTTCGCCTCCCGTGACGGACACGTGCAGCGCCTCGCCGCGTTGCCGATCGGCCTCGCCGCGTTGCACCTCGGCGCGGGCCGACGGACGAAGGACGATCCGGTCGACCATGCCGTCGGCGTCGTCTGCCGCAAGAAGCGCGGCGACGAGGTGCAGGAGGGAGAGCCGCTCGCCGAGATCCATGCCCGCGACGAGGCGACCGCCGTCGAGGCCGCGGACGCAGTGTTCGAGGCGTACCTGCTCGGCGACGAGCCGCCGTCCGCCGTTCCGATCGTCCTCGAGACCATTGCCTGAGCTCCCCGAGGTCGAGACGGAGCGCGGGCGCCTTGCGGCCGTCGTCGAAGGGAAGCGGATCGCATCGGCGCGTATCGACGACACGCGTCTGACCCGGCCGGAGGACCCGCAGCTCGTCGCGGGCGTTCTCACCGGCGATCGCATCGTTTCGGTCGACCGGCGCGGCAAGTACATCGTCGTTCGGCTCGAGAGCGGGCACGTGCTCCTCGTGCACCTGCGCATGACCGGCGGGTTCCGCTACATGCCGGCGAGCCACGAGCGTGCCGTGCTCGAGCTCGACGACGGCAGCCGGGTCGCCTACCGCGACGCGCGCCGCTTCGGAACGTGGCTGCTCGCAGAGGAAGACGAGGCCGAGCGGCTCCTCGAGGTCAAGAACGGCCCGGAGCCGCTCGGTCGCGGCTTCACGAACGCATTCCTCGCTGCGCGCCTCGCCGGCAGGCGGGCGCCGCTGAAGGCCGCCGTCCTCGACCAGCGCACCGTGGCCGGCCTCGGGAACATCTACGCGGATGAGGCGCTCTGGCATGCGCGACTCCATCCGCTCCGGCCGGCGGGCGAGCTCGACGCGGAGGAGATCGCGGCGCTGCGCGAAGGGATTCGCAAGGCACTTCGCCTCGGCATCCGCCGCCAGGGAGCCGACCTCGGTGACGGCGCGTACGCCGGCGGCCGGATGCAGGACGAGTTCCGCGCATACGGCCGCGACGGCGAGCCGTGCGACCGCTGTGGGACGCTCCTCGTCAAGACGCGCGCCGGCGGGCGCGGCACGTGGTACTGCCCGTTCTGTCAGGCGGCGAGCAGCTCGGCGAGCCGGCCGTCGCGGTCGAGACGCCACAGCTCGGCGTAGCCGCCGATCGGCCGGTCGTCGATCAGGATCTGCGGGACGGTCCAAGCACCGGTGAGCTCGTGGAGCTTCTGGCGGAACGCGGGATCGTCGTCGAGCAGGATCTCCTCATAGGCGATGCCGCGCGAGTCGAGGAGTGTCTTCGCCCGCACGCAGTAGCCGCACCAGGTCGTCGAGTACATCCGAATTCGGGCCACACCTGCTTCAACGAACAAGGGCGGCCACGCGTTCCCCGACGGGGAGCGAGACCCGGAACGTCGTGCCGTCGCGCGTGCTCTGGACGTCGATTGTGCCGCGGTGCGCATCGACGATCGCCTTGGTGATCGTCAGGCCGAGGCCCGTTCCCGGAACCGCGCGGACGTTCGCCTCGTGGCTGCGGAAGAACGGATCGAAGAGCCGCTCGCGATCGTCCTCGGCGATGCCGCCGCCCGTGTCGGTGATCTCGAACACAGCGTCGCTGCCGCCGCGCCCGGCGCGAACAGTGACGCGACCGCCCTGCGGCGTGAACTTGATCGCGTTCGAGATGAGGTTGTCGAGCATCTGCGCGAGCCGGGTGGGATCGCCCGCGAGGGTAACCGGGTCGCCGTGCTCGAGCCGGACGATGATGCCGCGCGCGTCGGCGACCGGTCGCGCCGACTCAACTGCGTTGGCGGCGAGCGCGGCGCCGTCGACCTCCACGAGCTCGAGCGCGAGCGGGCCGCGCTCGGCCTCCGCCACGAGCAGGAGATCGCCGACGAGGTCGACGAGGCGGTTCGTGCTGCGCTGGACCACGGCGAGATAGGAAGCCTGTTCCGATGTCAGTCCCCCGGCGTCCCCGTCCGCGATCAACTCGAGGTAGCCGATGATCGACGTCAGCGGTGTGCGCAACTCATGCGAGACCACTGCGACGAACTCGTCGCGCAGGCGGATCAGCTCCTCGGAACGCGCGGCGTTGTCCCGGTCGATGCGTCCGGAGCGGCGCTCGAGCTCGAACAGCCAGATGAGGAGGACGACGAGGAGGCCGGCGCCCACTGCCGCGACGATGAGAGCAAAGCGCGCCGAGGGGTTGATCCGGTGGATCTCGCCCGCCTGACGCGAGAGCTCGGCTTCGATCTTCCGGTTGAACATCGCGGCCTTTCGCGGCGTCGCGAGGTACGCGACGTAGGCCGCATCGAGTCGCCGTCCCTCGCCCGCGTCGTGGGTGGCCACGTTGCGGAAGGCGGCCACGACATCGCTTCGTTTCCCTTCGAGCACCGCGGTCTGGAGCTCCTGGGTGCGAATGGTCTGACGCTCGGTCGTCGCGGCGTGATGGAGCCTGAGCGCCCCAAGCCCGACCGCGGCGAAGGTGAGGAGGAGCGCTGCGGAGATGAAGGCGTAGGCGAGCTTCTGCACGTTCCTCCAGCTTACGCAGACCTGTCCCATCCGTACACTCGAACGATGGCCGGTCGCACGTACAAGACGGAGGCGGTCGTGCTCCGCTCGATCCGCTTCGGCGAGGCCGACCGCGTGCTGCACCTGTACACGCTCGACCGGGGACGCGTGGGCGCGGTGGCAAAGGGCGTCCGCAAGACGACATCTCGCTTCGGCGCGCGACTCGAGCCGCTCTCGCACGTCGAGCTCATGCTCCATCAGGGCTCGGGCGAGCTGCAAACCGTCACCGGCGTCCAGCTCGTGAACCCGCACAGCGACGCTCGCGAGGACTATTACCGGCTCTCGGTCGGACTCATCGGGGCGGAGGCGATGCTGCGTCTGTTCAGCGAGCAGGAGGCGAACCCGCGCGCGTTCACCGCACTGACACGGTTTCTCGACCTCCTCGACGAGGCGCCGCACTCGACGCAGCGCCCGGCGCTCGATCCGCTCGCGCTCTCGTTCCAGCTCAAGCTGTTGTGGCTGTCGGGTTACCTGCCGCATCTGACGAGCTGTGCCGAGTGCGGCGCAGCCGACGCGGGGCTCGTCGCGTATTCGCCGCGCGCGGGCGGCGCCGTATGCGCGGCCTGCGCGGCACAGTCGGAGGCCATTGCGCTCAGCACGGTGGGCATCCGCTCGATCGAGACGCTGCTCACGAGCCCGCTGGCCGATGCCGGTGCCGCAGGACTGAACGAGCGGTCGGCCCGCGACGCGCTGCGTCTCATCCAGGCGTCGTACGAATACCACGGCGGCTTCCGCCTCAAGACTCTTTCGGCGTGAGGCGCGACCTCGGCGACGGGTACGAGCTCGACGACGACCGCAACCGGGTCGACGTCGACGCAGTCCACGCCTATCTCTCCGGTGAGGCGTACTGGGCGAAGGGCCGCCCGCGCACGGAGGTCGAGCGCCTCGTGCGTGAGTCGCAGCGCATCGTCGGCCTGTACAAGCACGGCGCCCAGATCGGTTACTGCCGGGCGATGAGCGACGGCGTGTCGTTCGCGTACCTCGCCGACGTGTACGTCCTGCCCGAGCATCGCGGCCGCGGGCTCGGCCTCGAGCTCGTGCGCGAGATGGTCGAGCGCGGCCCCTACGCCGACCGAAAGTGGATCCTGCACACGCGCGACATGCATGCGCTGTACGCGAAGCTCGGCTTCGGCGTCCCCGGCGAGCGGCTGATGGAGCGCGACCCTACGAAGCGCTGAAGACTCTGAAGTGCAGCGAGCCCTGCTCGCACACTGCAGTCGGCGGCTGAATCGGTGCGTCGAGCGTGCCGCCGCCCTGTGCAGTGACGCGCAGCACCGTCGCCGTCGGCTGGCACTGGCCCGTCGTCGAGTCACCGGTGCCGTTCACATCGGGTGAGAAGCGCGCCTCGGCGACCGCTGAGCCGCCGTGCCGGAGCGAGACCTTCGGGGGGCTCGCCGGAGCGGGAGGCTCCGCTGTAGCCGACGTCGGAAGTGCGCCTCCGGTCGTGCCGAGGAGCTGCACCTGCGGGATGCCGGAGACGAAGCAGGGCGTCGCACCGGTGTTCGTGAGCGTCAGCTTGTAGGAGATCTGGCCCGCGCCGGGGCTGCCGGGCACGACGTCGAAGCTTCCCTGGAGGCTGCCTGCCGCGCAGGGCGCGGAGGCGGCGGTCGTGGTCGTCGTCGTTCCCGGCGCAGTCGTCGTGACCGTAACCGTCCGCACGTTGGTGACGGTCTGGGTGACGGTCTTCGTCTTCGTCAGGCCGCACCCGGCGAGCGCGAACACGGCGAGCACCGCGAGGATGGCGACGGCGGCTCTCACGCCTTGGGTGTTCGCCACGGGCGCTCCAGTGCCTCCTCGAGCCACCCGCGGACGCCGCCGATCGGCAGACGCTCCTGCGCGAGCGAGTCGCGTTCGCGAACGGTCACGGTGTCGTCCTCGAGCGTCTGGTCGTCGATCGTGAACGCGAACGGCGTGCCGATCTCGTCCTGGCGGCGATAGCGGCGCCCGATCTGGCCGCCGTCGTCGTACTCGACCATGTGCTGCCTCCGCAGCTCGTCGTGCAGTCCGCGCGCCTTCTCCACCATGTCCGCGTTCCGCGGGATGAGCGGCAGGATGGCAGCCTTCACCGGAGCGATCGCGGGGTGGAGGCGGAGGACGGTCCGCTCGCGCTCGGCCACGACTTCCTCGTCGTATGCGTCGACGAGCATGGCGACGAAGATCCGCTCGATGCTCACCGCCGGCTCGATCACGTAGGGCGTGTAGCGCTCGGTGTCGTCGCCGACGAACTCGAGCTTCGTCCCCGAGTGCTGCGTGTGCTGCGTCAGGTCGAAGTCGCCGCGATTCGCGACGCCCTCGAGCTCGGACCAGCCGATCGGATAGAGGTACTCGATGTCGGTGGTGCCGCTCGAGTAGTGCGAGCGCTCCTCGGCGGAATGCTCCCGCTTGCGCAGCATGCTCTCGCGCAGCCCGTACTTCAGATACCAGTTGAAGCGCTCGTCGACCCAGTAGCGGTACCAGCGCTCGGCGTCCGCCGGCGGCACGAAGAACTCCATCTCCATCTGCTCGAACTCGCGGACGCGGAAAAGGAAGTTCCCGGGCGTGATCTCGTTCCGGAACGACTTGCCCACCTGCGCGATGCCGAATGGCGGCTTGCGGCGGGCGAGCTGGAGGACGTTCTTGAAGTTGACGAAGATCCCCTGCGCCGTCTCGGGACGCAGGTACGCGGTCGAGCTCTCGTCCTCGAGCGCACCGACCTGCGTCTTGAACATGAGGTTGAACTGGCGCGCCTCGGTGAGGTCGCAGTCGGGCGTCTCGCCGGGATGCTTGGACGGCCTCCGGCCGCAGCTCGCCTGGTCGATCTGGTCGGCGCGGAAGCGCAGCTTGCACGTGCGGCAGTCGACGAGCGGGTCGGTGAAGCCGCCGACGTGACCCGACGCCTCCCACACGCGCGGGTTGAGGATGATCGCCGAGTCGAGGGCGACGATGTCGTCCCGCTCCTGGACCATTGCCTGGAACCAGAGCGAGCGGATGTTGTTCTTCGTCAGGACGCCGTAGTGGCCGTAGTCGTACGTCGACCCCATCCCGCCGTAGATCTCGGACGAGGGGAAGACGAAGCCGCGCCGCCGCGAGAGCGACACGATCTTGTCCATGGTGACGTCGGTCATCGGTGCGACCTTAGCGGGCTAGGCTGCGCGGGTGCCGAGCATCCCCGTCGAGCTGCACGTCGTCTCCGACGCGACCGGCGAGACGGCGGCGCGCCTCGTGCAGGCGCTCGAGGCGCAGTTCCCCGAGCAGGAGTTCGTCGAGATCAGGCATCCACGTGTCGAGTCCGAGGACGACCTCCAGCTCGCCGTGAACAGGATGCGCGGGCGGCCCGCCGTCGTCGTGTACACGCTCGTGAAGCCGGAGCTGCGCGAGGCGATGCGGACGCTGTGCCGGCGCGCAAAGCTTCACTACTGCGACCTGCTCGGCCAGCCGATCGAAGCCGTCGCCCGCGTCTCGGGGATGGCGGCGAAGATGACGCCGGGATCGCGCCCACCGCTCAACTCGGCGTACTTCAAGCGGATGGAGGCGATCGAGTTCGCCGTCCGCTTCGACGACGGCGTCGGCCGCGGGCTCCATGACGCCGACCTCGTCCTCGTCGGTGTCTCGCGCACGTCGAAGACGCCGCTCTCCATCTATCTCGGCTACCTCGGCTACAAGGCCGCGAATGTGCCTGTGGTGAAGTCGATCGAGCCGCCGAAGGAGCTGTTCGAGATCGATGCGCGCAAGATCGTCGGCCTGACGATCGACCCGAACCGGCTCGCCGAGATCCGTCGTGCGCGCATGCGGACGATGGGAAGCGGCGCACGCAACCGGCAGTACGCCGAGCTGACGGAGGTCTACGACGAGCTCGAGCAAGCCACGAAGCTGCATCGGCGGCTCGGCTGTCCGGTGATCGACATCTCCGAGCTGTCGATCGAGGAGACCGCGCACCGCGTCTTGCGCGTGGTCGAGGAGCGCCGCGATGAGAAATGAGAAGGGATCCGTCCCGCTGCGCTACTGGATCCTCTGGTGCATGATCCTCGTCGCGGCGGACATCCTCTTCTACGTCGTGCTGACGCCGATCTGGGTGGGGCTGCGCGCGGTCGCGTGGCTGGCGGAGTTCCGCGCGCGGAGGCGCCGCTGATCGCCGTCGCGCTCGCCGGCGTCGTGCTGCACGGTGGCCAGACGCGGTTCTTCCTGCCGGGCGCGCTGCGGCCCGGCGAGAAGGTGACGTGCATCGCACAGGGCCACGCGACCGTCGGCGACGTTCCGAGCCGGACAACCGGGACCGATTCGTTCACGGTCCGCGGGCCGCAGCTCGACATCGACCGGCGGGCGAGCGGCGCGATCAGGATCGCTTGTGGAAAGACGAAGGCGATCTTCCCGCCGACCAACACGATGCCGTACGTCATCGGGCAGAACGGGCTGGCGCACATCCACGGAGCGAACACGCTGAGCCGGTTGGAACAGATCTACGGGAAGCCGAGCGAGACGAAGCCGTGTCGTGCGATGTGGAAGGACATCGGTCTCCAGGTGTCGTTCTCGGGGCCGAGCTGCGACGTGCTCGACGGCGCGAGCGTGACCGGTTCGCGTTGGAGCTCGCTGAGCGGCGTCCGCATCGGCGACTCGGTCGCGAAGATGGTGTGGCTCACGCAGACGCGCAGTCGTCCGGCCCTCGGCCACGTCTGGGTGATCAGCCGCGGCGCGCAGTACCGGTCGGAGCTCGTCGCTTGGATCGGCCGGAGCGGGACGGTCGTTCGCTTCACCGCGTCGCTCGAGCGACCACCCGGGTAGGCAGCGGCACCTCGCCGTCGGGGCCGACGGCGTATCCGCGCGCGACCGGGCTCGACGTGATCACCTCGACGAGGCCGGTACCGACGAAGCGCGCGGCAGCCGCATCGTCGAGCGCGATGCCGGCCGGGAAGCCGTTCGCGACGAGCTCGGTGTAGACGGGCCGCCGCCGCTCCTCGCCGTCGTAGTGCGGGCACGCGCTGCCTGGAAGGAAGCCGAGCCCGTCCCGCATGCCGGCGAGCTGCGGCCCGAACGAGTCGGTGATGCCGGCCTCGAACCAGCAGATCAGCCCGGCGCTCCAGCCGGCGAGCACGACGCCCGACTCCCACGCCTCGCGCAGCATGCTGTCGAAGCCGTGCAGGCGCCAGACCGCGAGCATGTTCGCGGTGTTGCCGCCGCACACGAGGATGACGTCAGAACCGAGCGCGAGCTCGCGCAGGTTCTCCGGCGGCCAGGGGTAGAAGCTGAGGTCGGTCAGCTCGCCGGGGAGGTCGATCGCCTCGCCGTACTGTGGGCTCGCGGTCCGGTCGACGAGCACGCGCCGCCCTCGGGCGAGGCCGAGGACGTCTTCCCACAGCTCGACGGAGGGGAAGCCGCCCATGCCGACGATCTGCCGTGATTCACTATCTGCGCACATGACCCGGTACATATACGCATTCGACGAGGCGTCCGAAGGCGGCCGGGAGCTTCTCGGCGGCAAGGGGATCGGGCTCGCCGAGATGACGCAGCTGGGCGTGCCGGTGCCGGCGGGGTTCACGATCACGACCGACGCCTGCCGCGCCTACATGCGCGACGGCGGCTTCCCGGCGGGCCTGGACGAGGAGGTCGCGGATCAGATCGCGCGCCTGGAGGAGAAGGCGGGCAAGCGGTTCGGCGACCCGGAAGATCCGCTGCTCGTCTCGGTGCGCTCGGGTGCCGCTGTGTCGATGCCGGGGATGATGGACACGATCTTGAACGTCGGGCTGAACGACGTGTCGGTGGGCGGGCTGGCGCGCAGCACGGGGAACGAAGGATTTGCGCGCGACTGTTACCGCCGTCTGATCCAGATGTTCGGGGAGACGGTCGACGGTGTCTCGCACGACCGGTTCAGTCCTGACGACACGGTCGAGCATGCCCGCGAGGTGTACGTCGCGGAGACGGGGCTCGAGTTTCCGCAGGACGCGCGCGAGCAGTTGCGGCGGGCGATCGTGGCGGTGTTCGAGTCGTGGAACTCGCCGCGCGCGCAGGTGTACCGGCGGACGTACGAGATTCCGGATGACATGGGCACGGCGGTGAACGTCGTGCAGATGGTGTTCGGGAACAAGGGCGACACGAGCGCGACCGGCGTGTGCTTCACCCGTAACCCATCGACCGGCGAGCAGGGCGTGTACGGCGAATACCTCGTCAACGCGCAGGGCGAGGACGTCGTGGCCGGGATCCGCACGCCGCAGCCGGTGGAGGAGATGGCGAAGCGGCTGCCGGACGCGTACGAGCAGTTGCTGGAGACGCTGGCGCGGCTGGAGCACCACTACCGGGACATGCAGGACATCGAGTTCACCGTCGAGGAGGGCCACCTCTATCTGCTGCAGACGCGCTCTGCGAAGCGCACGGCCGCGGCTGCGCTGAAGGCGGCGGTGGACATGACGGCAGAGGGGCTGATCAGTCGCGAGGAGGCGATCTCCCGCATCGATCCGGATCAGCTCGACCAGCTGCTCCATCCGATGCTCGACCCGAAGGCGGAGTTCGAGGTAGCCGCGCGCGGGCTCAACGCGTCGCCGGGTGCGGCCTCCGGAACGATCGTGCTGGACGCCGACACGGCGGTCGAGCGTGGCAAGGGCGGCGAGCCGGTGATCCTCGTGCGCTGGGAGACGACGCCGGACGACATCCACGGCCTCATCCAGTCGAAGGGCGTGCTGACCGCGCACGGCGGCATGACCTCGCACGCGGCGGTCGTCGCGCGCGGCATGGGCAAGCCGTGCGTCGCCGGCTGCGAGGGCCTGGAGATCGACGTCGCGACGAAGACGGTGACGCTCGGCGGCCACGCGCTGCACGAGGGCGACGTGATCACGATCGACGGCGGCACCGGCCGGGTGATCATCGGCGAGGTGCGGCTCGTTCCGCCCGCGATCAACGAGGACTTCGAGACCGTGCTCGGCTGGGCGGACGACGTGCGCCACCTCAAGGTACGGGCGAATGCCGACAACGGCGTCGACTCCGCGAAGGCGCGCGAGTTCGGTGCGCAGGGCATTGGCCTCTGCCGCACCGAGCACATGTTCTTCGGCGACCGGCTGCCGGTGGTGCAGGAGATGATCCTCGCCTCCGACGAGCCCGGCCGCCGCGAGGCGCTCGAGCGGCTGCTCCCGTTCCAGCAGTCCGACTTCGAGGAGATCTTCGAGGCGATGGCCGGCCTCCCGGTCACCATCCGGCTGCTCGACCCGCCTCTGCACGAGTTCCTGCCACCGCTGGAGGAGGCGACCGACGAGCGCATGCGCAACCGCATCAAGGCGCTCACCGAGTCGAACCCGATGCTCGGCACACGCGGCTGCCGGCTCGGCATCCAGTGGCCGGAGATCTACGAGATGCAGGTGCGGGCGATCGCACGCGCCGCGAAGGCGGTGCAGACGCGCACCGGCACCGAGCCGCTCGTCGAGATCATGCACCCGCTCGTCGGCTTCGCAGAGGAGCTGCACCGGCTACGCGAACTGACCGAGCAGGTGATGGCGGAGGAGGCGCCCGAGATCGAGTACACGTGCGGCACGATGATCGAGCTCCCACGGGCGGCGCTGCGCGCCGGGGAGATCGCTGAGTACGCGGACTTCTTCTCCTTCGGGACGAACGACCTGACGCAGACGGCGCTCGGGATGTCGCGCGACGACGCCGAAGGGAAGTTCCTCACCTTCTATCTCGAGGACGGCGTCATCGAGCAGAACCCGTTCGAGACGCTCGACCAGGACGGTGTCGGCGAGCTCATGCGCATCGCCGTCGAACGGGGGCGCGCTGCAAAGGAGACGATCAAGCTCGGCATCTGCGGCGAGCACGGCGGCGACCCGAAGTCGGTCGAGTTCTGCCACGGGCTCGGGCTCGACTACGTCAGCTGCTCGCCGTACCGGGTACCCGTTGCACGGCTCGCCGCCGCGCAGGCGGTGCTGAAGGAAGCGCACCGGGCCCAGTACGTCGCTGCGGGAGGCTAAGCGAGGCCGTGCACGTGCCAGATCGCGATGGCGACGCTTCCAACCGCGATCAGGACGAGACCGAGCGCTCCGCCTAATCCGATCCGCCCGTACGCGGCGTGGCCTCGGCTCCAGCGGGCGAAGGCGAGCGTCGCGAGGATGCCGCCGATGAGTCCGCCGACATGGCCGCCCCAGGAAATGCCGGAGAAGGTGAAGCTGAAGGCCAGGTTGATCACGATCAGGGTCATCGCCTGCCCGCCGAGCTTGCCGGTCGCCTGCCATTCGAGGATGAGCATCGCGCCGAGGATCCCGAAGATCGCGCCGGACGCGCCGACGGTGATGAAGGGAGTCTGGAGGAGCGCGCCGGCGGAGCCGGCCAGCCCTGCGACGAGATAGAGACTGAGGAAGCGCACGCGGCCGAGATACTGCTCGACGGGACCGCCGATCACCCAGAGCGCGAACATGTTGAAGCCGATGTGGATGATGTTCGCGTGCAGGAACGCGGCGGTGATGAGCCTCCACCAGCCGCCGTTGTGCACGTCATATGCGTCGAGCCAGAACTTCTCGTAGAGGGAACCGCCCGGGCTGTTGAGCCCCGCTCCCTGGACTGCGCCGACGAGATAGATCGCGACGTTGATCACGATCAGCGCTTTCGTGACCGGGGCGAACGTCCCCCCGAGCTGCCGTTGCGCGCGAACGACCGGAGCAGGCCCGCGCAGCCGGCGGCGACCCGCGTTCCCGGCGTGATCGGGACAGCGGATGCCGACCGGCGCCATCGTCATGCACTCGGTGCAGATCGGGCGGCCGCACTCCGAGCACGACAGGCCCGTTTCGCGATCCGGATGGCGATAGCACGTCGGCATGCCGGATTAGGGTAGTCGCGTGCGGGTTCATGTCGCGTTCACTCCGGGCGAGCAGACGCCTGCGCCAATCGGGATCGTCGTCGACGTGCTGCGCGCGACCTCGACGATGACGCAGGCGCTCGCCGCCGGGTATCGCCGCGTGCTCTGCTGCGCGGAGATCGAGGACGCACGAGCGCTCGCCGAGAGCGAAGGCCCGGCGAAGCTCGCCGGTGAGCGACGGCTGGAGCACATCGACGGGTTCGACTTCGGGAACTCGCCGCGCGAGCTCGCGGGCGAGCCTGCGGCGGAGACGCTCGTCCTCTCGACGACGAACGGCACGCGGCTCCTCGTCGCCGCGGCGGCTCGCTTCGAACAGGTCTTCGTCGGCTCGCTGCTGAACCTCGCCGCGGTCGCCTTTGCGGCGCGCGAGACCGGGGAGGACGTCGCGGTGCTGTGCGCGGGCGTGCTCGGCGAGCTCGCGCTCGACGATGCGTACTGCGCCGGCCGGATCGTGACCGCGCTCGGCGGCGAGCACGCGGATTCGGCCGCGGCGGCGGCGCGGCTGGCGGCGAGCTTCCCGAACTCGGTCGCCGGGCTGGGGGCGAGTCAGAGCGCGCGCAACCTCCGGAAACACGGCCTCGACGACGACATCGAGTGGTGCGCGCGAGAGAACGCGCTCGACGTCGTGCCCCGCTTCGTGCGGACGGTCGGGCCGGCGGCGGAAGTGACGCTGGAGCCCTAGAAGCGTGCGACGACGAGGCCGCTCGGATCGTCGGCTTCGCGCGGACGCCAGCGCGGCTTCGACAGGAGTGCCGGAAGCGTCAGCAGGACGAAGGCTCCTATGACAGCGCTACCGACGACATACGCCCATGTGCCATGGAGGAACGCCGCCACTGCGACGACGACGATACAGAGCGGAACGACAAGGATCAGCGGGCGGAGGGTCTGCGCGTTCATGGCATTTCTAGAGTAGATGTTCGTACTGAGAGCTTCTCCATGAAGTCGGCGTCAGCTTGACAGGGAACATACGTTCGTATAGAACATACGTTCCCATGATCGCCTGCCTGACCATCCCCGGATTCGAGCTCAAGGCCGCGCTGCGCAAGTCACCCTCCCTTGCGCTGTGTCCGGCGGCGCTCGCGCCGGAGGCGGGCGGGGAGCCCCTGCTGGGGCCGGTGACGGCGGCAGCCGAGGCGGCGGGCGTCCGGCCGCGGATGCGCCTGGGCGAGGCGCTCGCAACGGCCCCGCGGCTCGTGCTCGTCGATCCCGACCCGGCTGCCGCCGAGCAGGCATGGGAGGAGATCGTCTGCTCGCTCGAGGACACGGGCTTCGCCGTCGAACCGGCCGCGCCCGGCGTCGCCTACTTCGAGACGCGTGGGGTCGAGCGGCTGTACGGCGGCCTCGAGCCGGCGCTCCGGCGCGCGCTCGCCGCAGTCGGGCCCGCATGGGACGCGCGCATCGGCGCGGCCACGCGACGCTTCACCGCGCTCGCCGCCGCATCGGTCGCACGGCCCGGGCAGGTGCTCGTCGTCCGCGACGAAGACGTGGGACGCTTCCTCGCGCCTCTGCCGCTGACACTGCTGCCGCTCGACCGGCAGCGCTACGAAGAGCTCGAATCACTCGGAGTTCGCAGGCTTGGACAGCTTGCCGGGCTCCCGGGTGGCGCCGTCGCCGAACGTCTGGGGCCGGACGGCCGGCGCGCCTGGGGCCTGGCGAGAGGCGGGGCGGCCGCGCGCGTGCGCGGCCGCCGTCCGCCGGCCGAGCTCGCCGAGACGCTTGCGTTCCCGGAAGCGGTCGGCAACGAGCTGACGCTGCGCCGCGCGCTCGGCGCGCTCGTCGAGACGACGTTGGCACGGCCGGAGCGGCGCGACCGCTTCGTCCGCAAGGCCGCGCTCACCGCTGTCATCGTCGGAGGCGGATCCTGGCGGCGGACGCTGACGCTACGCGAGCCGAGCGCGGACGGCGGCCGCATCCGCATCGCCCTCGCGTCGAAGCTCGCCGAGCTGCCCGGGCCGGTGGTCGAGCTGCGGCTCGAGCTCGTCGAGCTCACCGAGCCCGCCGGTCTCCAACTGGAGCTGCTCGCTGCCGGCGCCGAGGATCGTCGCCGCCTGAGCGACGGGCTCCGCCAGGTTCGGGCGAGCACCGGCTCCGGCTCCGTCTGCACCGTCGTGGAGGTGGCGCCCTGGTCGCGGATCCCCGAGACGCGCGCGCTGTTCGTACCGCGGGACGACTGAACGCGCCGCGCCCGGCGCGCGTCGAGACACGCATCGACGGGTCACCGTGCGCGGTGAACCATCAGCCGGTCGCCGTGCTGCGCGAGGAGTGGCGTGTGCTCGACCGCTGGTGGACCGAGGAGCCGGTGCTGCGCCGCTACTTCGAGGTCGTGCTCGAGAGCGGCGAGAACACCGTCGTCTTCCACGACGGCTCAGGCCGCGGGTGGTTCAGCCAACGCGGCGCATAACGCACGTGCGGCCACTTCCGGATCGTCCGCGTCGCAAATGGCGCGCACAACGGCGATGCCGGGCGCGCCCGCCTCGACCACCTCCGCGACGTTCGCGAGCCCGATCCCGCCGATCGCGAACCACGGGATCGGCACGCGCGCCGCCGTCGCGCGCACGAGCTCGAGCCCTCCCGCAACAGCGTCCGTCTTCGTCGGCGTCGCGAACACGGCGCCAACGCCGAGGTAATCTGCTCCGGCGACCGCATCGAGCTGCGCCTCCGTCTCGATCGAGAGACCGACGAGGCACTCGTCCCCGACGATGGCTCGCGCAGCCGCGACGCTCGCATCCCGCTGGCCGACGTGCACGCCGTCGGCGCGGCACACGGCCACGAGGTCGGGCCGGTCGTTGAGCACGAACAGTGCTCCATATGCGTCACATGCGCCCCGGAACGACTCCGCCGCGCGCACGAGGTCGTCGTCGGAAGCCTCCTTGTCGCGCAACTGGACGACGTCGACGCCGCCCCGCAGCGCCGCGTCGAGCACGTGCGCATGCGCGGCGTCGAGCACGACATACAGCCGGGCCACAGCGAGCCTTAACCGTCGGTTCATCCGCTGAAGCCTAGGGTGCTGAGGTGATTAGCCTCCTCGTGGCCGTCCTGAGCGCGGTCTCGCTCCATGCGTTGCCCCTGCCGGGCGCGCTGCTCATCGCCGACCGCGGCAACGACCGCATGCTCCTCGTCGACCCGCAACACCGCGTGCTGTGGCACTTCCCGAACGCGCGCGACCTTGCGAAGGGCGTCCATCTGAATTTCGACGACGACACGTTCGTCGAGCCGGGAGGGAAGGCGATCGTCTCGAACGAGGAGGAGGCGCACACGATCGTCTCCGTGAACATCAAGACGCACGCGCGTGTCCACCTGTACGGGACGCCCGGAGTGCGCGGCAGCGGCCCGAACGAGCTGAACACCCCCGACGACGCCTATGTGCTCCCGGACGGGACGCTGACGGTCGCCGACGCGTACAACTGCCGGGTCCTCTTCATCCGGTCGCACCGGATCGTGCGTCAGATCGGCACGACCGGCGTGTGCCGGCACGATCCGCCGCGGTACCTCGGCGCTGTCAACGGCGACACGCCGCTGCTGGACGGCGGCGTGCTGATCTCCGAGATCCAGGGCTCGTGGATCGACGACATCTCCGCGAGCGGCCACCTGCGGTGGGCCGTGCAGGCGCCGGTCTCGTACCCGTCCGACCCGCAGCCACTGCCGGGGGGGCGGATCCTGCTCGCCGACTATGCGAGCCCAGGTTCGGTGATGATCATCAACCGGCACGGCAAGGTTCTCTGGCGCTACGGGCCGAGCTCGGGGTGGGGAGCCCTCGACCATCCGTCGCTCGCGATGATGCTCCCGAACGGGAACATCGCCGTGAACGACGACTACAAGGATCGCGTCGTCGTCATCGACCCCAAGAAAAACACGATCGTCTGGCAGTACGGCCACGCCTATCTCCCCGGCACCGGTCCCGGCTCCCTGAACACACCCGACGGGCTCGACTTCGTCCCGCTCGGCCCCGGCGACGTGCCGCTCTGGGCCGACGTTCACCACCCCTAGCTAGCAAGCGAACATATGTTCGTATAGCGTAGAGCGGTGGCCTACGTCGAGCTCCACGCGCACTCGGCGTACTCCTTTCTCGACGGGGCGTCGCAGCCCGAGGAGCTCGCCGCCCGGGCGGCCGAGCTCGGCTACGAGGCGCTCGCGCTCACCGATCACGACGGCGTCTACGGATCGCTCGAGTTCGCCCACGCGGCGAAGCACTTCGGCGTCCGGCCGATCACCGGCGCCGAGGTGACCCTCGTCGGAGGGGCGCACGTCACGCTGCTCGTCGAGACGGCCGTGGGTTACGCGAACCTCTGCCGGCTGCTCACCGCCGCGCACGCGGGCACGCGGCCGAAGGAAGGAGCGGAGCCGCTGCCGCCGGCGCTCGACGAGACAGTGCTCGAAGAGCTGAACGAGGGGCTCGTCTGCCTCTCGGGCTGCGCCCGCGACGGCCTCGCCGTGCACTATCCGAACGCGGCCGCACGGCTCGCCGCCGCCTTCGGCCGCGACCGCTTCTACGTCGAGCTGCAGCGGCCGTATGAGCGTGGTGACTCGCGCCGCAACGCTGCTTTGCGCGACCTCGCCGAGACGCTCCGTGTGCACACCGTCGCTACGGGAGACGTGCACGCGCACGACGAACGCCGCGCGGCGCTGCAGGACGTGCTGGTCGCGATCCGCTGCCGCACCTCGCTCGACGGCTGCGAGCGAGAGCGGCGCGGCAACCACGAGTCCGTCCTTGCTGCACCGGTGGAGATGGCCGAGCGCTTCCCCGACGACCGCGGCGCGGTCGCGCGGTCGCGCGAGCTCGCGGAACGGCTCGAGTTCGACCTCACGCAGGAGCTCGGCTACCGCTATCCCGACTTCTCCGACGGCGCCGAGCCTGCAAGCGTGCAGCTCCGCCGCGTGTGCGAGCGCGCTTTCGCCGAGCGCTATGCCGGGCTGAACGGCCACAAGCGGCGCGTGCAGGCGCGGCTCGACGAGGAGCTGGCGCTGATCGACGAGCTCGGGCTCGCCGGGTTCTTCCTCCTGCACTGGGAGGTGCTGGAGCTCGCGCGCGAGGTCGCGCTCGAGGTGCGCGGCCCCGGCTCGATGCGGCACATGCTCCCGCCCGGACGCGGACGCGGCTCCTCCGTCGGATCGCTCGTCTGCTACCTGACCGGGCTCTCGCATGTCGACCCGGTGCAGGCGAACCTCTCGCTCGGCCGCTTCATCAACCGCGAGCTCTCGTCCGTCCCGGACATCGACCTGGACTTCCCGCGGGACATCCGCGAGAAGCTCATCGTCCGCGTCACCGAGCGCTACGGCCGCGAGCACGCCGCGCTCGTCGCGAGCTTCGCGACCTATCGCTCACGCGGCGCGATCCGCGACGTCGGCAAGGCGCTCGGCCTGCCGTTCGCCGACCTCGAACGGCTGGCGAAGCTGACCGACGGATGGAATGCCGCCCGCGTCGCCGAGGAGATGGCGATGCTCCCCGACGCGGAGCAGAAGCTCGCCTCGCCGCGCTGGCGCGCGTTCGGAGAGCTGTGCACCGAGATCGGCGGCCTCTCGCGCCACATCTCACACCATCCCGGCGGGATGGTGATCTCGACGCGCCCGCTCGTCGAGCTCGTCCCCGTGCAGCCGGCGGCGATGGCGGGACGCCAGATGTGCCAGTGGGACAAGGACTCGTGCGCGGACGCCGGCTTCCTGAAGATCGACCTGCTCGGGCTGGGGATGCTGTCGGCGGTGGAGGAGTGCGTCGACCTGGTCGCGCGCACACGCGGCGAGCAGATCGACCTCTCGCGCATCCCGCTCGACGATCGCGACGTGTTCGCGGAGATCCAGCGTGCGGACACCGTCGGCTGCTTCCAGATCGAGAGCCGTGCGCAGATGCAGACGATCCTGCGCACGCGGCCGGAGAATCTCGACGACATCACGATCCAGGTCGCGCTCGTGCGGCCGGGGCCGATCCAGGGCAAGGCGGTGCACCCGTACATCGAGCGGCGGCAGAAGCTCCGCGAGGACCCGAGCTACGAGCCGCCTGCCGACCACCCGCTGCTCAGGGAGCCGCTGCGGGACACGCTCGGCGTCATCGTCTTCCAGGATCAGGTGCTCGACGTCGCCATCCATCTCGCCGGCTTCACGATCGGCGAGGCGGAAGGGCTGCGGCGCGCGATGAGCCGCAAGCGCTCGCATGCGGCGCTCGAGTCGTATCGCGAGCGCTTCGTCGCGGGCGCGCGCGCCAACGATGTCGACGACGTCACCGCGAACATGGTCTACGACAAGCTCGTGGCGTTCTCCGGCTTCGGCTTCCCGAAGTCGCACTCGACCGCGTTCGGGCTGCTCGCGTACCAGTCCGCGTGGCTTCGTCATCACTACGGCGCCGAGTTCCTCACAGCGTTGCTCAATGCGCAGCCGATGGGCTTCTATCCGCCGGCGACGCTTGTGCGCGACGGCCAGCACCACGGGATCGAGACGCGCACACCGGACGTCAACCGCAGCGAGGTCGATTGCACGATCGAGGACGGGGCGGTTCGCGTCGGGCTCAAGTACGTGCAGGGCGTCGGGGAGGACGACGCCGAGGCGGTCGTCGCGACGAGGCCGTACGCGTCCATCCGCGAGCTCGCGCAGCGGACACCGCTCTCGGGTGACGAACTGCGTGCGCTCGTCGAGTCCGGAGCATGCGACTGCTTCGGGATGAAGAGGCGCGAGCTGCTCTGGCAGCTCGGGCTCGTCCCGCGTGCGCAGACGGTGCCCGGCTCACGCGGCGAGGAGAAGCAGCTTGCGCTCCCGCTCGACCCGACGGTGCTGACGCCGGATCTGCCTGAGCCGACGGTGTGGGAGCGAATGCTCGCCGACTACCGCACGACGAGCCTCTCGATCGGCGTGCACCCGATCGAGCTGATGCGCCCGCATCTACCGCCGGACACGCTCTCGACCGTCGAGTTGCGCGACCGCCCGAACGGCAGCATCGTGCAGATCGCGGGGATGGTCGTCGCACGCCAGCGGCCGTCGACCGCGAACGGCGTCGTCTTCATGCTCCTCGAGGACGAATACGCGCAGGTCAATCTCATCGTCTTTCCGCAGGTCTATGACCGCTTCCGCGGTGTCGTCCGCGGCGAGCCGCTGCTACTCGTCCGCGGTCGCTACGAGCACGTCGACCGCAACCGGAACATCGTCGTCGACGAGGTCGTCTCCCTCGCCCAGCTGGCCCACGAGCTCACCGAGGGAGCCGACGTCCACGGCTCCCTCCCTGCGGCGCACCACTTCGGCCACCGCTAGAGCCTCTCAGCCCGCGTGGCGACGGCGCATCGGCGACGGGAGGTGCGGCAAGACGTTGAACGCGGAGTTCACGAGCGCGAGGTGCGTGAACGCCTGCGGGAAGTTCCCGAGCAGGCGCTTCGCCTTCGGGTCGTACTCCTCCGAGAGGAGGTCGACGTCGTTCGCGAGTGCGATGAGGCGTTCGAACAGCATGTGAGCGTCGTCGTGCCGGCCCATGAGCTCGAGGCAGTCGACGAGCCAGAACGAGCACGGGAGAAAGACGCCCTCGCCGGGCGGGAGCCCGTCGACACCATCCTCGTGCGTCCGGTAGCGGAGGACGAAGCCGTCGACCACGAGGCTCCGCTCGATCGCCTCGATCGTCCCGCGTACACGTGGATCGGACGCCGGCAGGAATCCGACGAGCGGAATGAGCAAGAGGCTCGCATCCAGCTCCTTCGACCCGTACGACTGCGTGAACGACCCGAGCTCCGCGTCGTATCCGTTTGCGCAGACGTCGGCGTGTATCTCGTCGCGCAGCTGCCGCCAGCGGTCGACGGGGCCCTCATGGGGTTGCTCCTCGACCGACCGCACCGCACGGTCGAACGCCACCCACGCCATCACCTTGGAATGGACGAAGTGCCGGCGCTCACCGCGGATCTCCCAGATTCCCTCGTCCGGCTCGCACCACAAGCGCTCGAGGTACTCGAGCAGGACCCGTTGCAGGTTCCACGCGCCCTTCTCGAACGGGAGCCCATGCACACGCGCCTGATACAGCGCGTCGATCACCTCGCCGAACACGTCGACCTGCAGTTGCTCGCTCGCCGCGTTCCCGACGCGAACCGGGGCGGAGCCTTCGTAACCGGCCAGCCAGGGGAGCTCGAACTCGGTGAGGCGGCGCTCGCCGGCGACGCCGTACATGATCTGAAGGTCTGCCGGATCGCCGGCAACAGCGCGGATGAGCCATTGGCGCCACGCGGCAGCCTCCTCGCCGTAATCGGCATGAAGCAGCGCGAGCAGCGTCAGTGTCGCGTCACGCAGCCAGCAATAGCGGTAGTCCCAGTTGCGAACACCGCCGATCCACTCAGGCAGCGATGTCGTCGGCGCGGCCACGATGCCGCCCGTTGGCTGATAGATGAGCGCCTTGAGCACCATCAGCGACCGTGTGAGCACCGGCCGCCACTCGTCGGGGATATCCGCGCTGCAGGCGCCGACCCACTCGCGCCAGAACTCGTCGGTGTCGACGAATGCCTGCTCCGGATCGATCTCGGCAGGCACCTCTGCGTGCGATGGGAACCACGTGAGCGCAAAGGGAACACGGTCGCCCTTCTCGACGGTGAACGTCGAAATCGTCCGCATGTCTTCGCCGCGCGTATGCGCGGGCGTCCGGAAGCAGAGGCCGTCCGGCCCTGCGATCGCAAGGCGTGCGTGGTCGACGCGGCTGACCCACGGGACGATATGCCCGTAGTCGAAGCGGATGACGAGCTCCGATCGCATGTCCACCTTGCCGCGAACGCCCTCGACGATGCGAACGACATCTGCAGCCTTCCCACGCGGCGGCATGAAGTCGTACACGCGCACCGTGCCGTCGTCGTTCTCCCACGTCGTCTCGAGCACGAGCGTCTCGCCGCGGTAGCGACGCGTCGTCGTGCCGCCGGCAGTGGGCGCGAGCAGCCAGCGGCCGTTGCCCGGGTCGCCGAGCAGAGCGGCGAAGCACGCGGGCGAGTCGAAGCGCGGGAAGCACAGCCAGTCGATCGAGCCGCCCCGCTCGACGAGCGCTGCGGTCTGCAGGTCGCCGATGAGCGCGTAGTCCTCTAGACGAGCCATCGCCATCGCTTCTTCGCAGCGCGCTCGAACACGGATTCGTACTCCTCGACTGCCTCGCCGTCGAGCGTGCGCGCGAAACGATCGCGCATGTCGGCGAGCGCGTCCTTCACGGCGTCGACGATATCCATGTAGTCCCCATACGCCTCCTCGGCATCTTCACGGTCGGCATGGTCGTACTTGCCCTTCATCTCGCGCACTTCGGCGAGCAGTCCGTCCGCCTCGTCCGTCGCGAACACGTCGAGCTGCCGCGTGACGACCTCGGAGAAGCGTCGGCGGAACCTCACGCGATCTCCTCGTACAGCGTGAGATGTGCACGGGCGGCAGCGTCCCAGGTGAGCTCGTCCCGCGCACGCATCGCTCCGGCCCGCGCGTCTGCGAGGGCGCCGGCGTCCGTCAGCAGCTCCTGCACTGCCGCCGCGAGTGCGTCGACGTCCCCGGCCTCGACGACGCGGCCGGCTCCGAAGCGCCGTACAGGCTCGGCGATGCCGCCGACGTCGTACGCGATGGCTGGGACACCGGCGCCGAGCGCCCGCAGCAACGCGCCGCTCTGGTCGAGCTCTGGGCGGTACGGGAAGACCGCCACCGTCGCTTCGCCGAGCGCGCGGTCGACCTCTGCCTGGGGCAGGTAGCCGAGGCGCCATTCGACCTCGAGCCCGGCAGCAGAGGCGCGATAGCCGTCGACAGGCTCGAGCGGGTCGCCGGCGACGAGGAGCCGTGCCCCGCCCGCCAGGCGCACGGCGTCGATCGCATCGCCGAGTCCCTTATAGGGCCGGATGACCCCGAAACACAGAACGGTGCGTCCGTCGTCCCGCCGTTCGGGATCGTTTCGGAACACGGGATGCGGAATAACGCGTGCATCGACGTCGAGCTCGGCGAGCGCCTCGCGGCCGCGCTCGCTGTGCACGACGACACGGTCGAAGCGGGCGAGGAGGTCGCGCCACAAGCGCTGTTTCTGCGCCGTTCGTCGCGGCAGGAGGTCGTGTGCGGTGAAGACCGACGGCACGCGAGGCCGCAAGAGCCGCGCGTCGAGCTCCGGCACGAGCCATTGCACGTGCATGACGTCCGCACGGCGGCGATTCAGGGCGGCGACGCCGAAGGGGTGCTCGACGACTTTCAGGGGCAGCCGCAGCCGGGAACGGCCGAACAGCCGCGAGGAGAGCGGGTAGTAGGGCTCACTGCGTGTGTACCCGACGGCCGCCGGAACGTCGCCGAAGCGGAAGCGCGAGGTGAGTAGCTCGACGTCGGCGCCGGCGCGGGCGAGCGCGGACGCGAGCTCGTGGTCGTACGCCGGCGTGAACGCGGGAGGGTCGGCGAGGACGATTCGCACCGCCGTAGGCTATTCCCGTGGCGCTACTCGTCCGTACATGGAATCTCTTCCACGGCAATGCCGTCCCTCCGGAGCGGCGTGCATACCTTCGTCAGATGATCGAGCTGGTGACGGCCGACGACCCGGACGTGGTCTGCCTCCAAGAGGCGCCCGTGTGGGCGCTGCGTCACTTGGCGTCGTGGAGCGGCATGCACGCGATCGGCGCGGTCGGCGTGCAGCCAGTGCTTCACAGCGCCGACCTCGGCCGCTGGATCACGGAGCTCCACCACGGCATCCTGCGCTCCGCGGTCACCGGCGAGGGGCTCGCGACGCTCGTGGCGCACCGGCACGCGGTCGCGGAACAACGGCGAGACCCGGTCGGCCCGAACCGCGTCCTGCTTGGCGTGCAGCTCGACGGCGGCCCTTTCGTCGGCAACTTCCACGTCACCGGCGGCGCCGTGGCCAAGGAGCAGTTCGCGCAAGTCGTCGAGCTGGCGCAGCGCGACGCCGTCGTCCTGGCGGGCGACGTGAACCTGCGCCCGCCCTATGAGCTGGCCGGGTTCTCCGAGCCGCTCGCCGACAGCATCGACCAGATCCTCGTTCGCAGGCTGCCGTCGACGGCGCCCGTCGCATGGCCGACGGAGCGACGCCGGGTCGACGGGCGGCTGCTCTCCGACCACGCGCCGGTGGAGGCGACCGTCGGGTGACGTTCGAGGAGGCACGCGCGCAGTTTCCGGTGCTCGAGCGCTACGCGTATCTGAACGCGGGCACGAACGGACCGCTCGCGGCGGCAACGTCGGCCGCCATCGCGGAGGAGCTCGAACGCGAGTCCCGGGAAGGACGGAGCGGCTCGCGCTGGATCGAGCGCATCATCGGGCTGCGTGACGAGGCGCGCTATGGGCTCGCCGCCGTGATCGGCGTCGACGCGGAGCATGTCGCTCTCACGGAGTCGACAAGCAGGAGCTGCGCGATCGTGTTCTCCGGTCTTGACCTGACCGGCGACGATGAGATCGTCACGACCGACCAGGAGCACTTCGGCCTGATCGGCTCGGCGTACGCGTCCGGTGCGCGGGTCGTCGTCACCGACGCCGACGAGGACGCCATCCTCGCGGCGGTCACGCCGAGGACGCGCCTGATCGCGACCTCGCACATCCTGTGGACGACCGGCCGGCGGCTCGACCTCGCGTGCCTCCGCGAACGGAGCGGTGTCCCCCTGCTCGTGGACGGCGCCCAATCGGCCGGTGCCGTCGAGGTCGACGCGGGCGGATTCGACTTCTACACCGTGTCGCCGCAGAAGTGGCTCTGCGGCCCAGAGCAGACGGGCGGCCTGTACGTCCGCGATCCCGAGCGGCTGCGCGTGGCGACGCCGGGCCATTTCGCCGCTGCGTCGTACGAGCCGTCGGGCGCGTTCGAGCCGAAGCCGGGAGCGGCGCGGTTCGACTCAGGCTTCACGTCAGGTCCGACGCTTGCCGGCCTCGTCGCCGCGCTCGGCACGCATCCCGACTGGCGGTACGAGCGTGCGGCCGCCACCGCGGCGCGCTGCCACGAATTGCTGTCCGGGCTCGTCGAAGTGGTGACGCCGCCTCGGCACTCCACGCTCGTCGCGTTTCGGCCGAGCGCCGACCCGACCGAGCTCGTCGCGGCGCTCGACCGGCAGGACGTGATCGTGCGCGAGGTGCCGGGACGCAACCTCGTGCGCGCCGCCGTCGGCTGGTGGACGAACGAGGACGATCTCGAGCGGCTTGCCGCAGGTCTACGCGGGTAGCCCGAGCTCGCCGGCGATCGGCTGCAACGCCTCGACGACCGTGCGGATGTGGTCGTCGAGATCGACGCCGAGCTCTTCGGCGCCCTTGTAGACGTCCTCGCGATGCACGCCGGCGGCGAACGACGGCTGTTTCAACTTCTTGCGCACCGACTTCGGCTCCAGGCCTTCGAGGCCGGTCGGCCGCACGAGCGCGCACGCGTGCACGAAGCCGGACAGCTCGTCGCAGGCGAAGAGCGCCTTCTTGAGCGGCGTGTCACGGGGGAGGCCGAGATGCTCGGCGTGCGAGAGCACGGTGTCGACGACCTCGTCGGGATAGCCCTCCTCCCGGAGGATCGGCGCGCCGTCCTGCGGATGCTTGTCCAGCGTCGGGTGCATCTCGTAATCGAAGTCGTGCAGGAGCGCTGAGACGCGCCAGAGCTCCTCGTCGCCGCCGAGTTTGCGGGCATACGCGGCCGTCGCGGCCTCGACGGCGAGCGCATGCCGCAGCAGCGACTCGCTCTTCGTGTACCGCGTCAGCGTCTCCCAGGCCTGTTGGCGAGTCGGTTCGGACACGCCGCTACATTACCGCCCAGTGGCCGTCGTACCTGCTGTCGCCGACGCCTTCGTGATCGAAGGCGCGCGCCCGCTGAGCGGGTCGATTCGTGTTGCCGGAAACAAGAACGGTGCACTTCCGATCCTCGCCGCCACCCTGCTCACCGGAGAGCCGGTTGCGCTGACGAACGTCCCGCGCATCCGCGACGTGGACACGATGATCGAGCTTCTCGGCGACCTCGGCGCTGACGCCGCGTGGGTGGGGCCGAACGAGGTACGCGTCGACACGGCGAACGTCGCCAAGTCGAGCCCGGACCCGATGCTGTGCGCGCGCATGCGCGCGTCGTTTCTGCTCGCCGGCCCGCTGCTCGCACGCTTCGGCCGCGCGACGATGCCGCCGCCGGGCGGCGATGTCATCGGCCGTCGCCGGCTCGATCCGCACATGCACGCGTTCGCCGAGCTCGGCGCGGACGTCGACATCGATCGCCAGTACGAGATGCGCACCGATGGGCTCCGCGGCGCGCACGTGTTCCTCGACGAGGCCAGCGTGATGGCGACGGAGAACACCATCATGGCGGCGGTGCTGACGCAGGGCGAGACCGTGCTCGGCAACGCCGCGTGCGAGCCGCACGTGCAGGACCTGTGCCGCTTCCTCGTCTCGCTCGGCGCACGCATCGAGGGCATCGAGTCGAACGTGCTGCGCATTCACGGCGTCGACACGCTGACCGGGGGCTCGTGGGCGATCGGCCCCGACCACATCGAGGTCGGCAGCTTCATCGGCATGGCCGCGATCAGCGGCGGCGATGTCATCGTCGAGGGCGCCGATCCAAAGGATCTCGTCTCGATCAAGCCGGCGTTCGAGCGCCTCGGTGTCCGCATGGAGATCGGCGAGGACAGCGTGCACATGCCTTCCCGGCAGCAGCTCGTCATCCGCGACGACCTCGGCGGGATGATCCCGAAGATCGAGGACGGCCCCTGGCCGGCGTTCCCGTCCGACCTCACATCGATCGCGATCACCGTCGCGACGCAGGCGTTCGGGACGGTGCTCATGTTCGAGAAGATGTTCGAGAACCGCCTGTTCTTCACCGACAAGCTCGTGTCGATGGGAGCGCGGATCATCCTGTGCGATCCGCACCGCGCGGTTGTCACCGGCCCGACCCCACTTGTCGGGCAGCGGATGGAGAGCCCCGACATCCGCGCCGGCATGGCGATGTTGCTCGCAGCGCTGTGCGCGGAGGGACGCTCGACGATCGGTGCCATCCATCAGATCGACAAGGGCTACGAGCGGATCGACGAACGCCTTCGCGCGCTCGGTGCGTCCATCGAGCGCGTCGACGCGACCGCGTAAGCGCTACCGCTCGGCAAGTGTCGCCGCGCGTCCGACGGCAGCAGCGACGTCGATGACGCCGAAGCCGAGGTCCGACGTCCACACGCCGTGCCCCGATGCCGTCTCCTCGAGCAGCCGGGCGACACGCTGCGCGGTCAGCCGAGGGTCCGCCGCCCACACGAGCGCCGCCGCGCCGGACACCTCCGCGGCTGCGAACGACGTTCCGCTCCCGCGGCCGTATCGACCCCGTCCGAGCGCCCCGTAGACGTCGACGCCGGGGGCGGCGAGCGAGATCCACGACCCGGTGCCGGAGAAGGACGCACGCGCGCCGTCCTGAGCGGCCGCGACGACCAGCCCCGTTCCTCCGACACCGTTCGATCCGACGGGCTGGAGAAGCGCAGCCGGATACTCGACGGGATTGCCGAAGCCGTAGTCGTTGCCTGCCGCGGTGACGATGAGGGCGCCGTGTGCGTCCGCGAACCGGATCGCCGACCGCTCGACCTTCGACGTGGTCGGCCCGCCGATGCTGAGGTTGATGATCCGCGCGCCGTGCGCGATTGCGTACCGGATCGCCGTCGCTTCGGCGGCGTCGGAGAAGGCTCCGCTCGAGCTCCCGGCCTTCACGACCAGGAGGCGCGCGTTCCCGCTGTAGGCGGCAGCGAGCGACGTCACGAACGTCCCATGCCCGTTCACGTCCCGGACGTCCGAGGTCCCCGTGCGCACGTCGTATGCCCGCACGGTGCGTGCGCCGATCTCCGGAACGGAAAGGTCGGCGCCCGTGTCGATGACTGCGATCTCGACGTGCGCGGCCGCGTGCAGGATGCTCGGCGAGATGCCGGCCTCGTCGACGGCGGCGAGCTGCCAGCCCGAGCCCGCGGCTGCGAGCGCTGCGACGAGGGCGGCCGCGGCGGGAAGCACGGTCCGACGCTACGGGGCGGGGTGGAGGAGAGCCATGGGCCGGGCGACCCATCTTCCGGTCGCCTGGTCCCATCGTCTCAAGGAGGGTTCGGCGGAATCGTGGCTGTCTCGCAGCATCCCGCCGAACCCTCCTGGTAGTACGCTCGGCGCCATGAACGCACGTGAGCCTGCGGCCGGGCGCAGCGGTGTCCGCGTCGACCCGCACGGGGAGGGATCGGCCAACGTCGACACCGGCCTGCCCGTGCTCGACAGCCTGCTGGAACGGCTCGCAGAGTACGCATCGTTCGACCTCTCGCTCGAGGTCGAGCCGGGTGCCGCCGAGGCGGAGGTCGCCGAGGCGGGCAGCGCGCTCGGTCGCGCGCTCGCCGGGCCGCTGCGCGCCGAGCTGGCCCGTGGGTACGGCTCTGCCGTGATGACCTCCGCGGAGGCGCTCGCGACGGTCGTGCTCGAGGTCACCGAGGTCCCGTTGCTCGTCTCGAACGTCGACCTCACCCAGGCGCGGATCGGCGGCCTCGGCACGGACGTTGCGCGCCGCTTCCTCGAGCGCTTCGCCGAGGGAGCCGGCGTGACGTTGCACGTCCGCCTGCTGAACGGGACCGATACGCAGCACGTGCTGGACGCGATCTTCAAGGCGCTCGGGGTCGCCCTCGCCGCCGCATGCACCGAAAGGAGCCGAGCGTGAGTGACAAGACCGCTGTTCGCACCGAGGCGGCACCCGCGCCGTTCCAGGGCGCGCCGTACTCCCAGGCCATCCGCTCGGGCGGATTCGTCTTCGTGTCCGGCCAACTCGCGCTGACGCCCGGCGCGAAGGAGTTGAGCGGCGGCTCGATCGAAGAGCAGACCGAGCAGGTGATTGCGAATCTCCGCGCGATCCTCGAAGCAGCGGGCAGCGGTCTCGACAAGCTCGTGAAGACGACCGTCTTCCTGCAGAACCTCGACGACTTCCAGGGAATGAATAACGTGTACGCGAAGCACGTCGGCGACGTGCCGCCCGCGCGCTCGACCGTCGAGGTGGCGAAGCTCCCGTCGGGGGCGCTCGTCGAGATCGAAGCGATCGCGACGGTCTAGGCACCACGTTGATTCGCGCGATCGAGGACTACGTCCGCTCGCTCGGCCTGGACGCGTACCTCGTGGGCGGCGCCGTCCGTGACGAACTGCTCGGCCTCGAGTCGAAGGACGCCGACTTCCTCGTCCCGGGCGTCGACACCGACGCGCTCCGGGCTGCGCTCGAGCCGCACGGCCGCGTCGAGGACCTCGTCGTCGCCGATCGCCTGGTCGGAGTCCGCCTGCATCCGCGCGACCCCGAGATTCGCGCCCTCGCGCCGGCAGGGATCGAGTTCGCGCCGCCTCGCAAGGAGGTGAGCACCGGTCCGGGCCGGCACGACTTCGAGATCGTCGCGGATCCGTTGCTCGCGGTCGAGGACGACATGCGCCGCCGTGACTTCACGGTGAACGCGATCGCGCGGCGGCTCGAGGACGGCACGATCGTCGATCCGCTCGACGGCCGGGCGGATCTCGAGCACCGCATCTTGCGCATCGTGTCCCCGATGAGCTTCGCCGAGGATCCGCTCCGGCTCGTGCGCGGCCTCCGCTTCGTGTCGCAGCTCGGGTTCGAGCTCGACGAGCAGACGCGTGCACAGATGGTCAAGGAGGCGCCCGCGGTTCGACTCGTGTCCGGCGAGCGGATCGGCGGCGGTCTCGCCGCGGACGGAATGGGCGAGCTTTCGAAACTCCTGCTCGGCGGCCGTCCGGCGGCTGCGCTCATTGCCGCGCGCGACACCGGTGTGCTCGTCGAGCTGATACCCGAGTTCGGGCCGGCCCGGTATCTCGCCGATCACATCTTCGCCGTCGTCCAGGAATCGGCCGACGCCGGCGACCACCTCGCCGTGCGACTCGCGGCGCTCTTTCACGATCTGGGAAAGCCGGTCGACGCCGATTTCCTCGGCCACGCGCGCGTCGGCGCGCAGATCGCGCGCGACACGTTGCGGCGGCTGCGGTATCCCGAGCGGCTCGCACGCCGCGTCGTCGCGATCGTGCGCGAGCATCCGTACAGCGACGAGGCCCGGCCGAGGACGCCGCGCGAGGCGCGCCGGTTCCTCCTGCAGCACGGCGACGAGCTCGCATTCGACCTGGTGGCGATCCGGGTGGCAGACCTGCGCGGGAAGAACGGCGATACGAGCGGAGTCGAAGCGCTGCGCGCGCTGCTCGAGCAGGAGCTGCCGGCGCCTCACCGTCTCAGCGACCTCGCCGTCGACGGCGACGACCTCCTCGCGCTCGGCTTTCGCCCCGGGCCCGACCTGGGCCGCGCGTTGCACGAGTTGCTCGAGCTCGTGGTCGACGATCCGAGCATGAACGACCGCGACCGCCTGCTCGAGCATGCGAAGGTGGAGGGATGGCCGGCGTCGCGCTGATCGACTGGGACGCGCTCGGCCCGTACCGCGTCGCCTTCTCGACGCGCGAGGGCGGCGTGAGCGAGGGCGCGTACGCGTCGCTCAACCTCGGCATCCGCACGGAGGACGATCCGGCCTCCGTCGTCGAGAATCGCCGGCGCCTGTGCGAAGCGGTGGGCGCCGATGCCGACGCGGCGACGATGGCGTGGCAGCGGCACGGAGCGACGGTGACGCGCGCGCAGTCGCGCGGCATCGTCACGCCGGGAACCGTGTACGACCACTGCGACGGGCTGTGGAGCGACGAACGCGGGCGCGCCATGCTCCTCATCACGGCGGACTGCGTGCCGGTGGCGATCGCGCGCCGGCCCGAATCGCGCGTGCGTCCAGCCCTCGCCGTCCTGCACGTCGGCTGGCGCGGTCTCCTGGCCGGAATCGTCGCCGAGGGCGTGCGCGCAATCGGGCCGGGGAAGCTCGCGGCCGTCGTCGGCCCGGCGATCGGACCGTGCTGCTACGAGGTGGGGGAAGAGGTCGCCGGCCCGGCGCGCGAGGCGTTCGGCGCCGATGTCGTCGTGGACGGCAAGCTCGACCTCTGGACCTGCGTCGACCGCGCGCTTCGCGCAGCGGGGTGCGCGCACGTGGAACGGCTCGACGTGTGCACCGCGTGCAACGGCGAGCGCTTCTTCTCCCATCGCCGCGATCTCGGCCGCACCGGCCGGCAGGGAGTGATCGCGTACGTCACGTGACCCTGCGGCGATCCGCGATCGCTACGACCGCATCGTCGAAGAGGTCGGGCCGAGCGTGACGGTGGTGATCGCGACGAAGTACGTCACCGTCGAAGAAATGGCGGTGCTCGCCGAAGCGGGAGTGCCCGTGGTCGGCGAGAACCGCGCACAGGATCTGGAGTCGAAGCACGCCCGCTACGGGGATGCGTTCCGGTGGCACTTCATCGGCCACCTGCAGAGCCGCAAGGCGAAGATCGTCAACGCGACCTGCGAGCTCTGCCACTCGCTCGACTCGGAGTCGGCGGCGCAGCGACTGACGATTCCCGCGCTCGTCGAGGTGAACCTCTCCGGCGAGCCGACGAAGTCCGGCGTCGCGCCCGAGGGAGTGCCGGCCTTCGTCGAGATCTATCCGCAGGTGCGCGGGCTCATGACCATGCCGCCCGCGACGGACGATCCGGAAGCCTCGCGCCCGTACTTCCGTCGGCTGCGGGAGCTGGCCGAGGCAAACGGGCTGTCCGAGCTGTCGATGGGGACGAGCCAGGACTACGCCGTCGCGGTCGACGAGGGAGCGACGCTCATCAGGGTGGGCGCAGTCCTCTGGCAGGGGTAAGATCCGCGCAACCATGGCCTTCGCCGACGTCTGGAACCGCACTCTCGTCTACTTCGGCATCGCCGAAGAGGAGGACTGGGACGAGGACGGCTACGTCACCGACGAGGAGCTTCAGCGCGCGTACGCCGAGCGGCCAAATGTGCGCCGCCTCCCGCACCGGCGCGGCCGGCGCGAGGAGTTCGACGACTGGACCGACCCCGAGTCGGCTGCAAACGCGCGGACGAGCATCCTCCGTCCGGCGCCCGAGCCGCGGCGGCTGCGCGGCGTCGAGAGCGTCCCCGGCCCCGGGGCCGTCCGTGTGCACCTCGTCCTGCCGCGGAGCTTCAACGACGCCCAGCAGATCGCCGACCGCTTCAAGGAAGGGATGCCGGTCATCCTCAACCTCCAGGGCTCCGACCAGGAGCTCGCGAAGCGCCTCATCGACTTCGGCAGCGGCCTGACCTACGCGATGGACGGCGGCATGCAGCGCGTTGCCGACAAGGTCTTCCTCCTCACGCCTCGGAACGTCGAGGTCTCCGCCGAAGAGCGTGCCCGCATGCTCGAGCGCGGCGGATTCTTCAACCAGGCGTAGGAAAAGGCCCCGAGGGGGCGAACGCGCATTCGATGGGCGTTACAGCCACCGTCACCTTGCTCGGAGATGCGATCTCGAAGACCGAGACGTTCGTGGACGTCTTCATCACCGTCTACACCCTCGTCATCTTCGCCTACATCATCACGAGCTGGCTCCGGCTCCCGTATTCGCCCACGCTCAACCGGATCCAGCGCTTCCTCTACGACGTGTCGGAGCCATATCTGCGGCTCTTCCGGCGGTTCCTGCCCTCGTTCGGGCCGCTCGACCTGTCGCCGATGGTCGCGATCATCGTGTTGTGGCTCCTCGATCGGGTGCTGATCACGGTGCTGAACCGCTTCAACTAGAGAGGGGAGAAACCGATGGCACTCACACCAGTCGAGATTCTGCACATGACGCCGGGCACAGGCTTCTTCGGCTACAAGCGCGGCCCGACCGACCGGCTGCTCGCGGAGATCGTCACCAGCTTCGAGGACGTATGGCGCGAGCGCGCCGACCTCGCGGACAAGGTCGAACAGCTCGAGCACGACCTCGTGCGCTACCGCGAGCTGGAGGCGCTGCTGCGCACGACGCTCGTCTCCGCGGAACGCGCGTCGCAGGAGCTGAAGGAGCAGGCGCGCCGTGAGGCGGAGCTCATCCTCACCGAGGCGCATCAGGAAGCGCGCGCGGTGCAGCGGCGCTCGCTGTCCGAGAACGAACGCCTCATCACCGAGACGCGGATGCTTCGAGAACGACTGCGCACGGTGCTCGAGCTCGTCGCCGACGTCGAGGACACGCTCCACGATCGGGAGCCGCGCATCGCCGCGCCAGAAGCCGCTTAACCGCAGTCCCCTACAATTGGAGCATGAGCGCCGCCACGACGCGCCTGCGGCTGCGCGTGAGCCCCGGTAGCGGCCGGGCCGAGATCGTCGGCCGCCACGGAGACGCGTGGAAGGTTCGCGTAACTGCACCTCCGGAACAGGGGCGTGCCAATGACGCCGTCGTTCGGCTCATGGCCGACACGTTTGCCTTGCCCCTCAGCGCCGTCGCGATCGTTTCGGGGCACAGCGCCCGCGACAAGATCGTCGAGCTGACCGGCGTCGGTCCTGCGCTCATCGAGCGGCGCCTCGCATCGGCGTCCTCGATGGATCGGGGCAGAAAGGGCAGACGCTCGTGAGCGAACCGCTGCGCCGTGAGGTGGATGTCAGGGTCGGCTCGTCGACGGACGCGCTCACGCCGATCTCGGTGGCTGAGCGCTCGCTTCGCGCCGGACCGATGCAGTGGCTCGGCCTCGCGGCGATCGGCCTTGCAGCGGTGGCGGCCGACCAGCTCACGAAGCACATCGTCACCGGCCATCTCGCTCTCGACGACGGAATCCACGTCATCGGGCCGTTCTGGATCCATCATGTGCAGAACTCGGGCATCGCGTTCGGGCTCTTCGCCAGCGCGACCTCGGTCGTCATCGTCCTCACCGGGATCGCAGTCGCATGGATGCTCGTGTTCTTCGCGCGCTCGGGCGCGCGCCACCCGGTGCTGCCGGTGGCACTCGGCCTCGTGATCGGCGGGAGCGTGTCGAACCTGGTCGACCGCGTGCGCCTCGGCTACGTGACCGACTTCATCGACCTGCGCTACTGGCCGGCTTTCAATCTGGCAGACACCTTCATCGTCGTCGGCGTCGTCATCCTTCTGACCACGCTTCTTGCAGCGGAGCGGATGCCGCGCAACCGTGGCCGCCGTGACGCACCTGCGCGTTCCTGAGAGCGCCGCCGGCGAGCGGCTCGACCGCTTTCTCGCCGGCTTGCCCGAGATCGGCTCACGCGCAGTGGCCGAGCGGCTCCTGCGCGACGGCGGCGTGCTCGTCGACGGGAGCCCGCGCTCGAAGAGCTCACGACTGTCCGGCGGCGAGGAGCTCGAGTTCGAGCCCCCGGGCCCGGTGACGAGCGCGCTTCAACCCGAGGAGATGGAGCTGACCGTGCCGTACGAGGACGAGCACCTGCTCGTCGTCGACAAGCCGGCCGGGCTCGTCGTCCATCCGGCTCCCGGCCACGCGCACGGAACGCTCGTCCACGGTCTCCTGGCCTACGACGTCGAGGGCGGCGAGGAGCCCGAGCGGCCGGGCATCGTCCACCGGCTCGATCGGGACACGTCCGGCCTCATGGTCGTCGCGCGGTCGCCTGAAGCGCACCGACGCCTTCAGGATCTCGTACAGCAGCGTGCGCTGACGCGCGAGTACCTGGCGCTCGTGGTCGGCCGGCCGCGCTCGCGGAGCGGCACGATTGATGCGCCCATCGGCCGTGACCGGAGGGATGCGCTGCGCCACTCGCTCGACACCGACACGCCGCGCGAGGCGGTCACGCACTTCGAGATGGACGAGCTCCTCCGGCGACACGCGCTCCTGCGTGTCCGCCTGGAGACTGGGAGGACGCATCAGATCCGCGTCCACCTGGCGGCCGTCGACCTGCCGGTCGCCGGCGATCCCGTATACGGCCGGGCCGGAGAGCTCGGCCTCGAGCGCCAGTTCCTGCATGCAGCCCGGCTGGCCTTCCCGCACCCGTTCACCGGTGACCCGGTCGACGTGAGCTCGCCGCTCCCTGCGGACCTCGAAACCGCCCTTTCTGCGGCTCGTCGCTTAAGGCGTTGCTTGCAATGCCGACCATAAGAGGCGGCCCGGCTCGGCCGGGCCGCCGCTAAGCTCTCTCCCGGAAACGTCCCTTCTCCCCGGCGGCTCGTCCCGCGGCGCGGGTGCCGGTCCTTGAGACCGGTTGCGCCTCGGTTCCGCCGGCGCTCTGCCAAACCAATCTGGAAGGAGCACCATGCCCGTTGCCTCCATGCGCGAGCTTCTGGAGGCCGGAGTTCACTTCGGCCACCAGACGCGACGCTGGAATCCCAAGATGCGCCGCTTCATCTTCACCGAGCGGTCCGGCATCTACATCATCGATTTGACGCAGACGAGCGAGCACCTCGAGGAGGCCGCGCTGTTCGTCCGCAACCTCGCCGAGCGGAACGGCACCGTGCTGTTCGTCGGCACGAAGAAGCAAGCGCAGGACGCGGTCGAGACCCAGGCGAAGCGCGTCGGCATGCCCTACGTGAACCATCGCTGGCTCGGCGGCCTGCTCACCAACTGGCGGACGATCTCCGACCGGATCGAGCGGCTGCACGAGATGCGGCGCCTGCGCGACGAGGGTCAGCTCGACCTGCTCCCGGCCAAGGAGCGCATCGCGATGGCCGCCGAGCTGGAGAAGCTCGAGGCGAACCTCGGCGGTGTCGCAGACATGCGCCGCCAGCCGGACGCGATCTTCATCATCGATCTGAAGAAGGAGCAGCTCGCGGTGCGCGAGGCGCGCCGGCTGAACATGCCGGTCGTTGCGCTCGTGGACACGAACTGCGACCCGGACGAAGCCGACTACGTCATCCCCGGGAACGACGACGCGATCCGCTCGTGCGGTCTCATCGCGCGCGTCATCGCGGATGCGATCGAGCAGGGCAAGCAGAAGATCGCGGTGAAGGAGTTCAAGCCGGCAAGCAACGGCGCAGAGGCGGAGCCGACGGAGGAGCCGGCTGCAGAGGCGGAGGAGCCTGCTGCGGAGCCGGAGGGGACTGCAGAGGAGCCGGTTGCAGAGGAGGCCCCTGAAACTGGGGCGCGTAGCGCAGATGGCTGAGATCTCCGCGAGCCTCGTCAAGGAGCTCCGCGACCGCACCGGCGCGGGGATGATGGCGTGCAAGCAGGCACTGCAGGAGACGAACGGCGACATGGACGCGGCAATCGTCCTCCTGCGCGAGAAGGGAATGGCGAGCGCGGCGAAGCGGGCCGGCCGCGAGACGACCGAGGGCAAGGTCGGCTACCGCCTGGTGGACGACGGGTCCAAGGGCACGATGGTCGCGATCGGTTGCGAGACCGAGCCCGTCTCCAACAACGACGAGTTCCTCGCGTACGCGAAGGCCGTGCTCGACGCTGTCGACGCGAAGGGCGTCGGCGCGGAGTCCGGGCTCGACGAGCAGCGCGTGGAGCTGTCGGCCAAGCTCGGCGAGAACATCGTCGTCGCCGGAGCGGCGCGCTTCGAAGCGGTCGACGGTGGGCTCGTCGCCGCATACGCCCATCCGCCTGCAAACAAGCTCGGCGTGCTCCTGCAGACGCGCGGCGCCGACGCCGACTTCGGGCGCAAGCTCGCGATGCACATCTCGTGGTCGAATCCACAGTGGATCGCGCGCGCGGACGTACCGGCCGACGTCGTCTCCGCGGAGCGCGAGATCTACGCGAACTCGGACGAGGTGCTGTCGAAGCCGGAGCAGGCACGCGAGAAGATCGTCGACGGGATGCTGAACAAGCGCTTCTTCGGCGTGAATGTCCTGCTCGAGCAGGAGTGGATCCACGACTCCTCCAAGACGGTCGCGCAGGCGCTCGCCGATACCGGAGCGGAAGTCCTCGAGTTCCAGCGCTTCTCGGTCGCAGGGTGAGCGTCGGCCAAACCGAGCCGGCGGCAAAAGTGGCGCCCTCGGGCGGGGGCTTCCACCGCGTCCTCCTGAAGCTGTCGGGCGAGGCGCTCATGGGCGAGCGCGAGTACGGCATCGACGTCGGCGTCGTGTGCAGCCTCGCCCGCGAGATCGCCGACGTCCGCGAAGGCGGCGTCGAGGTCGCGATCGTGGTCGGCGGCGGGAACTTCTACCGTGGTCTCGCGGCCGCTGCGGAGGGCATGGAGCGCGCGACCGCGGACTACGCGGGAATGCTCGCCACGCTGCTCAATGCACTCGCGCTTCAGGACGCGCTCGAGCGGCAGGGTGCGCTCACGCGCGTGCAGTCGGCGCTCGCCGTCGCCGAGGTGGCGGAGCCGTACATAAGGCGCCGGGCAATTCGGCATCTGGAGAAGGGCCGCATCGTCATCTTCGCCGCCGGCACCGGCAATCCGTTCTTCACCACCGACACCGCTGCCTCGCTGCGCGCCCTCGAGATCGGCGCCGACGCGATCCTCATGGCGAAGAACGGCGTCGCTGGCGTGTACGACGGCGACCCGCGGATCGATCCGAGCGCCACGTTCATCCCGAAGCTCACGCACCTGGAGGCGATCGAGCGCGGTCTGCGCGTGATGGACACGACGGCGCTCTCGCTCTGCATGGACAACAAGCTCACGATCCACGTGTTCGAGCTCGCCGACGGCAACATCGCGCGCGTCGTTGCGGGCGAGAGGGTCGGAACGGTCATCGAGACGCACTAGGAGGGCGGAGCAGGATGGCAACCGTCGACGATCTGATCCAGGAAGCGCAGGCGCGGATGGGGAAGTCGGTCGAGCACTCGCGCGCCGAGTTCAACACCGTGCGGACCGGCCGCGCGTCGGCTTCGCTGCTCGACCGGATCGAGATCGACTACTACGGCACGAAGACGCCGCTGAAGCAGCTCGCGACGATCGGCGTGCCCGAGGCCAGGATGCTCACCATCCAACCGTTCGATCCGGGCTCCATCCGCAGCATCGAGAAGGCGATCCAGGAGTCGGATCTCGGCCTCACGCCGTCGAACGACGGGAAGATGATCAGGCTTCCGATCCCCCAGCTCACCGAAGAGCGGCGCAAGGACCTCGTCAAGGTCGTGCGCGGGCTCGCGGAGGGACACCGGGTCGCGGTGCGCGACATCCGTCGCGACGCGATGCGGCACCTGAAAGAGCTCGTCGACAGCGGCGACGTGGGAGCCGACGACGAGCACCGCGCCGAGGAGCGTGTGCAGAAGCTGACCGACGACCACACGAAGCAGATCGACGACCTGTTGCGGCACAAAGAGGCGGAGGTCATGGAGGTCTGACGGCCACCGACCTCCTCACCGAGATCCCGCGCGCGGTTGCGATCGTCATGGACGGCAACGGCCGCTGGGCGTCCGCCCGCGGCCTCGACGTGGCGGAGGGACACCGCGCCGGCTCTCGGGCGTTGCGACCTGTGGTCGAGACGGCGATCGACGTCGGCGTCGCATCGCTCGCCGTGTACGCGTTCTCGACCGAGAACTGGGCGCGGTCCGAGCACGAGGTCTCGGCGCTGATGGAGATCTTCGGGGACACGATCGACCGCGAGCTGCACGACCTCGCACGGGAGGGCGTGCACACGCAGTTCGTCGGTCGCCGCGACCGCGCGCCGAACTGGTTGCGCGACAAGATGGAGGAGCTCGAGCGCGCGACGGTGGCGGCGCGGCGCCTGCACCTCTGGATCGCGTTCGACTACGGCGGCCGGTCCGAGATCGTCGAAGCGGCGCGGCGGCTCGCGGCGGACGGAGGGCCGTTCGACGAGGAGTCGTTCGCGCGCCGGCTGTATGCACCGTCGATGCCGGACCCGGATCTCGTCATCCGCACGTCCGGGGAACTGCGGTTGTCGAACTTCCTCCTGTGGCAGTCCGCCTACTCGGAATACGTCTTCACCGACACCCTGTGGCCCGACTTCGGGCCTGAGGAGTTTCGCAGCGCGTTGGAGGACTACGCGCAGCGGCGCCGCAGATTCGGCGGACGATGACCAATCTCATCTCCCGCGTCGTCGTGGGCGTCATCGGCCTCCCGGTCGTGCTGGGCCTCGTCTGGTTGGGTGGTTGGTGGCTGTACGTCCTCGTCCTGCTCGCGAGCCTCGTCGCCGTCCACGAGTTCGTCACCGTCGCCAGGCCGCTGCGGCCGCTCGCGCCGGCGATCTATCTCGGCGTCGCGCTGGCCCTCACCGTGACGGAGACGAACGGGCTCGCATGGATGCTCGGCGGCTTGCTCGCGACGTTCCTGTTCGCGTTCGCCGCGAGCGCGCTCGCGAAGACGCGCGCGCCGTCGACGGTCGCGATAGGCGCCACCGTGCTCGGTGCTGCGTGGATCGGGTTCGGGCTGTGCTTTCTGCTTCTCCTGCGTCATCCGCACGATCACGGCCGGCTGCTCGCGTTCACCGTTCTCTTGACGGTGTGGGCGAACGACACGCTCGCATACTTCGGCGGCCGGCTGATCGGACGGCACCAGCTCGCGCCGACGCTCTCGCCGGGGAAGACGTGGGAGGGCTTCGTCATCGGTGCCCTTGCAGGAATCTTCGTCTCGTTCGTCGCGCTGTACGACACGCGGCACACGTACCTCAACGTGTGGCAGTCGGTCGTCCTCGGCGTCGTCGTCGTGCTCGCCTCGGTGGCGGGGGACCTGTTCGAGTCGATGCTGAAGCGCGACATGCAGGTCAAGGACACGGGAAGGCTGCTCGGCGGCCACGGCGGCATCCTCGACCGCGTGGACGCGCTGCTCTTCGCCGCGCCGGCGGCCTACTTCCTGCTGCTCGGGCTTGGACATGCATGAGGCACCTACACTGATTCGGTGAAGCGCGTCGCTCTTCTCGGCGCCACGGGGTCGATCGGCCGCCAGGCGATCGAGATCGTCCAAGCGCACCCGGAGCTCGAGCTCTGTGCCGCGGCCTCCGGCTCCTCGCCGCTGGACGACATAGACGCGCCGCTCAAACAGGTCGGCGGCGACCTCACCGAGCTCCTCGACCGGGCGCGGCCGGACGTCGTCCTCAACGCGGTCGTCGGCTTCGCCGGCGTGCACGCGACGGTGTGGGCGCTCGAGCACGGCGTGGATCTGGCGCTCGCGAACAAGGAGAGCCTCGTCGCAGCCGGCGATCTCGCCCTCGACGCACAACGGCGCGGCGGTGGGAGGATCCTTCCGGTCGACAGCGAGCACTCGGCGCTCTTCCAGTGCCTCGAAGGCCGTGCGCCGGAACAGGTCGACTCGCTCGTCCTCACCGGATCGGGCGGGCCGTTTCGCGGCCGCACCCGGGACGAGCTCACGGCGGTGACGCCGGAGGAGGCGCTTGCGCATCCCACGTGGCGCATGGGGCCGAAGATCACCGTCGACTCGGCGACGCTCGCGAACAAGGGGCTCGAGCTGATCGAGGCGCACTTCCTGTTCGCCGTTCCGTACGAACGCATCGAGGTGGTTCTGCAGCCGACGTCGATCGTGCACTCGCTCGTGCGCTTCCGTGACGGCTCAGCACTCGCGCACCTCGGCTACCCCGACATGCGCGCGCCGATTTCGTACGCGCTCACGTATCCGGAGCGCGCGGCGACGCCACTCGCCCCGCTCGAGCTGACGTCGCTCTCGCTCGTCTTCGAGGCACCGGATGTCGAGACGTTCCCGATGCTCGCGCTCGCGCGCGAAGCGGGGGAGAAGGGCGGAACCTATCCCTGTGTCTTCAACGCCGCGAACGAAGTCGGTGTGGCCGCGTTTCTCGAGGGCCGGCTGCCGTTCCTCGAGATCGCGGAGATCGTCGCGGACGCCCTCGAGCGCGCAGACGGATCGCCTGCGCGCGATCTCGCCGACCTGGTGGAGGCTGATCGCGCAGCCCGCGCGATCCCCGTCGCATGATCTGGGTCACCGTCATCCTAGGCCTCGTCCTCCTCGTGTTCCTGCACGAGCTCGGCCACTTCACGGTCGCACTCGCCGTGGGCATGCGGCCGCGTGCGTTCTACATCGGGTTCCCACCCGCGATCGCAAAGGTCAGGCGGAAGGGGATCGAGTACGGCATCGGCGCAATCCCACTCGGCGGGTACGTCCGCATCCCGGGCATGCATCGTCCGGCAGGGAGCGACCTCGAGGCGTTCATGGGGCCGGCGCTGCACGAGGATGCATCGCTCGCGCCGGTCGTGCAGAAGGTCCGCCGCTTTCTCGACGCCGACGACCTCGAGGGAGCGCGGGGACACATACCCGAGCTGCGGCGGGCGGTCGAGCAGGCGCAGCTCACGAAGTCGGCGCGCCGGTCCGCGAATCGCGCGCTGCGCGAGGTGGACGAGGGAACGAGCTCTGACGCGTACTGGCGACAGGCGACCTGGAAGCGGATCGCCGTCATCGCGGCCGGGCCGCTCGCGAACGTCCTCGTAGCCTTCCTCATTTTCACCGCCGTGTACGCGACCGGTGCGCCGAGCTCGCAGCCGACCAACGAGGTCGCAGCCGTCACCGCCCACACACCGGCGGCGGCTGCCGGGCTCCAGGCTGGTGACCATGTCGTCGCCGTCGACGGCAAGCGGGCGACGACGTTCGACACCGTCTCGCGTCTCATCCGGAGCAGCCACGGCCGGGCGATCACCGTCACCGTCGACCGCGGCGGCCACATGATCACCCTCGGGCCGCGGAAGACGATTCGCCTTCAGGGCCGGTGGATCTGGGGCTTCGAGCCGGCGGCGAAGCTCGTCACGTATTCATTGGGCCACAGCGCGAGCCGGGGCGCCTCGGACTGCTGGACGGTCGTCACCGGAACCTTCAGCGCAGTCGGCTCTCTCTTTCACAGCCACGGCCAGACACAGCTGACGAGCACCGTCGGCATCGTCCGGATCTCGGCCGCCGCGCTGAAGGTCGGGTTCAACTACTACCTCCAGATCGTCGGCCTCGTGAGCATGTCGCTCGCGCTGCTCAACCTGCTGCCGCTGCTGCCGCTCGACGGCGGCCACATCCTCTTCTCGATCATCGAGGGGGTCCGCCGCCGCGCGCTCGCCCGTGAGGTGTACGAGCGCGTGTCCGTGATCGGCTTTGCCCTGATTATCTTGATCTGGGTGATCGCGCTTCAGCACGACCTCGGCTCCAGCGGGCCGGGCTAGAACACGCAGCCAAACTTCGCAAGAGATCCCGCGTGAGTGTGGGCGGCGCCGAGGCGCCGCCCACACTCACTTCCTTCTACGACGCGTTCACGCAGACCGCGTACACCGTCATGCTGTACTGGCCCGCGTAAGCCGCAGAGGCCTCCATGCTGACCTGCCAGCTACTGCCGTTCGGGAACGACTCATACACATGCGGACCGGTGCCGTCGGCACCCCCGGTGTTGATGGTTCCGGCGATGGTGCCACCCCCGCCGACGGGCACCTTGCCGGTCGGGCAGTCCGCGTGACCGGTGAGGAGCGCCCCACCCGCGGCGACACTCGCAGTCACGATTTGGTACCCGGAGACGCCTGCCGGGCCCTGCGGCCCTGCCGGGCCGGCCGGACCAGCCGGACCCTGCGGGCCGGTCGGCCCCGGATCGCCCTGCGCACCCGTAGCGCCCGTGGCACCCTGCGGGCCTGCGGGACCCGCGGGGCCGGCCGGGCCCTGCGGTCCCTGCGCACCCTGCTGGTTCCAGCTGAGTGCCGTCTCGGTCGACTTGCAGTTCGTGACCGACGCGTCGATCACGCGCAGCGATCCGCCCGACCTCGCGTAGCAGGCGTTGATCACGCCACCGTCGTTCGGGATCGTCGCCCAGGCAACGCCACCGCCGACGAGGAGTAATGCCGCAGCAATGAGAAACATGCGCTTCACGTGGCCCTCCCATTGCTTTTGGAATTGTCCGCCCGGTGACATGAGCACTAACACCCGTCGCCGCTGTTGTCTATCCCCCGGGCGAGCAGCGGCGAGGCGGCCGCACGTGGGCAGGCCTCCTCTGCGTATCCTGATCTGGTGATCGCCCTCCAGCACGACCTCGGTGGGAATGCGCCTGGCTAAACTGGCCTGAGATGGCCAGCGAACGGCAGATCTCGGTCGGCGGCGTGAAGATCGGCGGCGGCGCGCCCGTCGTCGTCCAGTCGATGACGACGACGAAGACGCACGACGTGCCGGCGACGACCGCACAGATCGCCGAGCTCGTCTCGGCCGGCTGCGAGATCGTGCGCGTGGCGGTGCCGAAGACGGAAGACGCCGAGGCTCTCGGCAAGATCGTCCGCTTCTCGCCGGTGCCGATCATCGCCGACATCCACTTCAACGCCTCTCTTGCTCTGAAGGCGATCGAGCAGGGCGTCGCCGCCGTCCGCATCAACCCCGGAAACATCGGCGGACCGGACAAGGTGGCCGAGGTCGTCCGCGCGGCGAAGGCGAAGGGCATCCCGATGCGGATCGGCGCGAACTCCGGTTCGCTGCCGAAGCATCTCGAGGACATCGCGCATCGCGACCAGGCGGAGGCGCTCATGGAAGCGGCCCTCGAGGAGGTGCGCCTGCTCGAGTCGCTCGACTACTACGACTTCAAGATCTCGGTCAAGTCGAGCCACGTGCCGACGATGATCCGCGCCTACCGCATGCTCGCCGAGCGCGTTCCTTATCCGCTCCACCTGGGGGTCACGGAAGCGGGCACGGTCTTCAGCGGCTCGATCAAGAGCGCAGTCGGCATCGGCACCCTGCTCGCCGAAGGGATCGGAGACACGATCCGCGTCTCGCTGTCCGCCGACCCGGTCGAAGAGCCGAAGACAGCGTTCGAGATCCTCAAGGCGCTCGGGCTCCGCGAGCGAGGGCCGGTGATGATCGCCTGCCCGTCATGCGGTCGCGACAACGTCGGCGTGCACACGCTCGCCGAGGAGGTGGAGGCGCGACTGGCGAACTATCCGCAGGCGTTCGAAGTGGCCGTCCTCGGCTGCGCCGTGAACGGGCCGGGGGAGAGCGGCGACGCCGACTTCGGCATCGCGGGCGGGCGCGACGTCGGCTTCATCTACGCACACGGACACGTGCTGAAGAAGGTGTCGTCCGACATCCTCATCGAGGAGTTGTTCTTCGAGATCGACAAGTGGATCGCCGAGGGCATGCACCGTCCGAAACGTCTCAAGATGGCGAAGCCCGCCGCGCTCGCGATGGCGGAAGCTTCACTGATCCCGCTCGAGTAGTCTGCCCGGACAACAGATGATCTTCCGGGCCTCACAGCTTTTTCTTCCGACCCTGCGCGACGATCCCGCCGACGCGGAGGCTGTCTCGCACAAACTGCTCGTGCGCGGCGGCTTCATTCGCCAGCTGGGGGCGGGGCTGTGGACGTACCTCCCGCTCGGCTGGCGGGTACACCGAAAGGTGGAGCAGATCATCCGCGAGGAAATGGACGCGATCGGCGCCCAGGAGATGCTCGCGCCGGTGTTGACGCCGATCGACCTATGGGAGGCGACCGGCCGCGACAAGATCCCGGAGATCTTCCCCGTCACCGACCGTGCCGGTCGCCGCTTCGTCCTGCCGATCACGCACGAGGAGACGTTCACCTTCCACGCGCGCGAGATCCAGTCGTACAAGGAGCTGCCGCAGCTCTGGTACCACTTCCAGACGAAGGACCGTGACGAGCCGCGTCCGCGGGGTGGCCTTCTGCGTGTGCGCGAGTTCATCATGAAGGACGCGTACTCGTTCGACCGCGACGAGCCGAGCGCGTACGCGTCGTTCGAGAAGAATCGTGTCGCCTACCACCGGATCTTCGAGCGCTGCGGTGTCGAGGCGCAGGAAGTGAAGGCGGAGAGCGGGATCATGGGAGGCGAGCTGACCTTCGACTTCCTGGCGCCGTCCGGCTCGGGTGAGAACACGCTCGTCCGCTGCGAGAAGGGGGACTACGCAGCCGACGCCGAGATCGCGCGCGGCATTCCGCGCGTGGCGACGTTCCCCGAGACACTCGTCGCACCCGAGGAGATCGCGACGCCGGGCGTGACCACATGCGAGGCACTGGCCGACTTTCTCGGCATCGACCTCGCGGCGACGTCGAAAGCGATGCCCGTGACGACCGACGACGGCCGCGTCGTGCTCGCGCTCATCCGCGGGGACGACCGCCTGTCAGAGTCGAAGCTCCTCTCGGCGCTGAAGACCGGCTCGCGTCCATCCACTGACGCTGAGATCGGCGAGGCGTTCGGCGCGAGCGGGGGCTCGCTCGGCCCGATCGGCTTCAAGGGCGAGGTGATCGCCGACCTGACGCTGCACGATGGGCAGTTCGTTGCCGGGGCGAACAAGGACGGGTTCCATCTACGCGGGGCGCAGGCGGGGCGCGACTACGAGCCGCGCTTCGCCGACCTGCGCGAGCCGAAGGAGGGCGATCGCTGTCCCGAGTGCGGCGGCGCGCTGACGTTCCAGACCGCGATCGAGGTCGGCCACATCTTCTACTTCGGCGACAAGTACAGCGCCGGGCTCGACGCGACGTTCCTCGACGAGGACGGCAAGGAGAAGCCGTTGCTCGGCGGCAGCTACGGGATCGGCCCCGGCCGCGTGCTCGCGGCGGTGATCGAGCAGCGGAACGACGAGAACGGCATCGCCGGTTGGCCGACGGAGATCGCGCCGTACGACGTCCATCTCGTCGTGCTCCCGGGGGCGGAGGCGATTGCGGCCGAGGCGGCCGAGGCGCTCTCGCTGGCCGGCCTCGACGTGCTGCTCGACGACCGTGACCTCCGCGCGGGGGAGAAGTTCGCTGACGCCGACCTCATCGGCTGCCCCATCCGCATAACCGCGGGGAAGAAGAGCCGTGAGGACGGCAAGGTGGATGTTCGCGACCGCGCCACCGGTGAGGAGCGGCGGTTAAGCGTCGCCGATCTCGGCAAGGAGGCTTGGTGATGGCTCGCAAGAGGCGCTTCAGCGAGGAGCCGTTCGGCGCGACGGTCGAATCGCTCATGAACGAGGTCGGCGTGACCTACCGTGAGCTCGCGGCCAAGACGGGCCTCTCCGCCGGCTACCTCAACCACCTCGTCCACGGCAACCGTCCGGTGCCCTCGAACGACGTCGTGCGGACACTCGCAGACGCGCTCGACGTCGAGGCGGAGCACTTCCGCGAGTTCCGGCTGCGCGCGATCACCGAACGGCTCGAAGCGATGCCGGAGATGATCGACCGCCTGTACCGGCGCCTGGCGTAAGGCCTCGTAGATACTCGGTAAGGCCGGGATCCGTGCAGCGGCCTCCGTAGAAGGGTCAGTCGATCTTGAACGCAGCGTGCTTGATCTGCGTGTACTCCTCCATGGAGTAGATGGACATGTCCTTGCCGTAGCCGGACTGCTTGTAGCCGCCATGCGGCATCTCGGACGTGATGGGCAACAGGTGGTCGTTCACCCAGACGGTGCCGTACTGCAGGCGCCGCACGGCGTTCATCGCGCGGCCGACGTCCCGCGTCCACACGGACGCGGCGAGGCCGTAGCGGACGTCGTTGGCCCAGGCGATCGCCTGGGCGTCGTCCGCGAAGCGCTGCACGGTGACGACCGGACCGAACACCTCGTTCTGGACGATCTCGTCCGTCTGCTTCACGTCCACGACGACGGTCGGCTGCACGAAGAAGCCGCGGTCGCCGTTCGTCCCGCCGCCCGTGAGGACGGTCGCCCCTTTGGCGCGCTCGAGGAAGCCGAGGATGCGCTCCTGCTGGGCCTGCGAGATGACCGAGCCCATCTCGATCTCGTCGCTCTCGAACGGATCGCCGACCTTGAGCGACTCGACCTGCGGCACGAGCGCCTCGAGCAGCGTGTCGTAGATCTTCGGGCCGGCGATGACGCGTGAGCCCGCGGTGCAGTCCTGACCCGAGTTCCAGTACCCGCCGAGGCGAATGCCGGCGGCGACTGCTTCCGGATCTGCATCGTCGAAGACGACCATCGGCGCTTTGCCGCCGAGCTCGAGGTGCACGCGTTTGAGCGTGTCCGCCGCGTTGCGCGCGATTGCCTTGCCCGTCGAGACATCGCCCGTGAGCGATACGAGCCGGACGTCGGGATGCGCGACGAGGCGTTCGCCGACGGGGACACCGTCGCCGGTCACGACGCTCAGGACGCCGGCGGGGAGGACGTCCTGCGCGAGCTGGACGAAGCGCAGCAGCGACAGGGGTGTCTGCTCCGACGGCTTCATGACCTGGACGTTGCCGGCCGCGAGCGCAGGCCCCATCTTCCAGACGGCCATCATCAGGGGGTAGTTCCACGGGCAGATGCCGCCCACGATCCCGAGCGGCTCGCGCCGGATCATCGACGTGTAGCCCGCGATGTACTCGCCCGCCGATTGTCCTTCGAGATGGCGCGCGGCGCCGGCGAAGAAGCGCAGATTGTCGGCCGAGAACGGCATCTCGTCCCGCGACGCCATCAGCGGCTTGCCGACGTTCCGGGACTCGAGCTGCGCCAGCTCCTCGGCGTTCTCCTCGAGTACGTCGGCGAGCTTGTGCAGGAGCTCGGAGCGCTCCTTCGGCGTCGTGTCGAGCCAGGCCGGCAGCGCCTCTCGCGCAGCGGAGACAGCCCGGTCGACGTCCTCCGCGCCGCAGCTCGGGACGTTCGCGATCGTCTCGCCCGTGGCGGGGTTGACGACTTCCATGGTCTCGCCGGATGCGGCGTCGACCCACTCGCCGCCGATGAAGCACTTGTAGCTCGTGGTCGTGGTGCTCATGTGTGCCTCCCTTGGGTGCGCCCGAGCCAGGTACCAAGCGGCCCGTCATTGTCTCTGTTGTGCGAACGACCGGTGCCTGGCACGGGAGAACCTATACCGCGGTGATCTGCGCCGACTCTACGGCTTCCGTGACGTTCCCGGCGGTTCGGCGAAGGACGCCGGTGTCGCGCATCAGCCGCTGCGCGAGCAGAACCGGGATCGCGGTCACCACGATCATCGTGAACGCGATCACGTTCACGACCGGAAGCTGCTGGCCGAGCCGGATGTAGCCGAGGATGAGGAGCGGGATCGTGTTCTGTGCACCGGCGGTGAATGTCGTGACGATGACCTCGTCGAACGACAGCGCGAACGCGAGCAGGCCGCCGGCGACGAGCGCGGTGGAGAGGACCGGCCAGACGACGAAGCGGAACGTCTGCCAGCCGTCCGCGCCGAGATCCTGCGACGCCTCGATGAGCGAGGGCGATGCGCGTCGTAACCGGGCGAGAACGTTGTTGTAGACGATGACGACGCAGAACGTGGCATGACCGATCACGATCGTCCACAACGACAGGTTGATGTGACCGGCGATGAAGGCCGAGCTGAGCGCGATGCCCGTGACGATCCCAGGCAGCGCGATCGGCAGCACGAGCAGAAACGAGACCGCCTCGCGTCCGAAGAAGCTGAAGCGGGCGACGCCGAACGCCGCGGCGGAGCCGAGCACGAGCGCGATCCCGGTCGCGATCAGGCCGACGCGGACGGACAGCCACAACGAGGTCCTGACCTCCGCCGTCCAAGCGGCGTGGAACCAGTGCGTCGTGAAGGCCGGAATCGGCCAGCTCTGCACGTTCGACTTGTTGAACGCGTAGAGGACGATGAGGGCGAGCGGAATCCAGAGGAACAGGACGACGAACGCCGACCAGGCGCCCATCGCGATGCGGGTCGAGCGGCGCTCCATCAGAGGGCCTCGAACGCGCCCAGCTTGCGCGCGAGCAGGAGGTAGAGGCCCATGACCGCGAGTGGCACCGCGGCAAACGCAGCCGCGAACGGCACGTTGTTCGAGCCGATCGTGTCGTAGACGACGTTTCCGATGAACTGCGAGGACGCACCGCCCGCGAGCAGCGGCGTGACGTAGTCGCCGAGCGTCAGGGAGAACGTGAAGATCGAACCGGCGACGACGCCGGGGAGCGCGAGCGGCAGGACGATGCGACGGAACGTCGTCAACCCGCCGGCGCCGAGATCACGGGACGCCTCCAGGTACGACTCGGGAATGCGCTCGAGCGCGCCGTACACGGGGAGCACCATGAACGGGAGCCAGACGTACGTGAAGATGAGCCAGACGGCCCAGTTCGAGTAGCCGATGTTGGCGGCCGGAAGGCCGACCTTCTGCAGCGTCCAGTTGAGGACGCCCTTGTCGTCGAGGATCAGCCGCCAGATGTAGACGCGGATGAGGTAGCTCGACCACAACGGCAGGAGCACGGCGACGAAGATGAACGCGCGCGAACGGCCGCCGGCGATGCGTGCCATGAAGTAGCCGAGCGGGAACGCGAGGACCGCGTCAGCGAGCGTCACTCCAGCAGCGATGCCGATGGTGCGCAGCGCGATCGACCGGTACGCGGTCGACTCCCAGAGGGTCTTGTAGTTCTGGACGTTCCAGATGTGCTGGATCTCCGTCGTGAACGGGTTCACCGTCCAGAACGAGGAGATGAAGAGCGCAACGAGCGCGGTGATGTAGACGAGCGTGAACGCCAGCAGTGGAGGCGCGAGGAGCAAGAGCGCCTTCGCCCACGGATGCCGCCAGAAGAGCCCGGTGAGCCGGAGCCGGGCCGCCCGCGTGGGGCGGCCCGGCGGTTTGTGACTCAGCCCTTGAGCTGCGTCCAGGCTTGCTGCCACTGGGTGTAGTCCATGCAGTTGTTCTGGCCGTTGCCGCACGCTGCCACCGGCGTCTTCCAGAAGTGGATCGAGTCGAAGTACTTGGCCGACGCGCCGCAGTGATACTGCGCCGCGGACCCGGGAGACAGCTTGTTCATGATCGGGCACGCCAGCGGATTCGCGGGCGTCTCACCGAAGTAGATCGCCTGCTCCGCCTGCACCTTCGGCGTCGAGACCCACGCCATCCACTTGTACATGCAGTTCGGATGTTTCGCGTGCGCCGACATCATCCACGTGTCAGCCCAACCGGTCGCGCCCTCCTTGGGGATGAGGTCCTTGACCGGGGCCTTCGCCGCGATGAGCGTGTTGGTCTGATACGGCCACGAAGCGCCGACGACCGCATCGCCGTTCTTGAACAGGTCGATCTCGTCCGACGCGAGCGCCCAGTACTTCTTGATCAGCGGCTTCTGCTGCTTCAGCAGGTTGATCGCCGCGTTGAACTGGGCCGAGTTCAGCTCGTACGGATCGGTGATCTTGAGCGACGGCTGCGACTTCGACAGGTAGAGCGCCGCGTCCGCGATCTGGATCGGGTTGTCCGGAACGGTGATCTTGCCCTTGTACTTCTGGCTGTAGATGACCGACCAGCTCGTCGGCGCCGGCTTCACGAGCTTCGTGTTGTAGAGGAGCGTGTTCGGGCCCCACTGCAGCGAGATGCCGTAGTGCACGCCCTTGACGGTGTTGTGCAGCGGCGACTTGAGCGCCGGAATGAAGTTCTTCCAGTCCGGGATGAGGTTGGGGTTCACCGGCTGGACGTCGTGCCCGTAGATCAGGCGGAGACTTGCATCGCCCGACGCCGAGACGCCGTCGTACTGCGAACCGCCGCCCTGACGCATGAGCGTCACCATCTCGTCCGAGGAGCCCGCGTACTTCGCGTTCACCTGGCAGCCGGTCGCCTTCTCGAACGGCTTCACCCATTGCGGCTGCGTGTAGCCCTCCCATGCGATCAGGTTGAGCTGCCCCTCGCCCTTGCCGATCGACGTCGGCAGCCCGTTGCCCGAGCTGATGCCTGCCGCGGGAACGCACAGTGCTACCGCCATCGCGGCGAACAGCACGTGCACTCTCTTGATGCTGGTCACTCGCCCTCCTTGCCTATTTCGTAGGTGTGCTCCGGCCGCCACGACAGGCGGACCCGTCGGCCACGAGCCTCGAGCGCCTGCTGTGAGGACGTCTCGAGGTTCTGCTGGACGACGACGAGCGTGCCGCCGGCGTCGAGGTCGACCGCGTAGCGCGTGACCATGCCGACGTAGACCACGTCGCTGACGACGCCGGGCTCGCCCGCGCCGTCTTCACCGCTCATCGCGATCTTCTCGGGCCGGATGGTGAATCGCCTGCCGTTCCGCTCGAGCACGTTGGAGACACCGACGAACCCGGCGACGAACTCCGTCTCCGGGTGCTCGTAGACGTCCGCCGGCGACCCGATCTGCTCGATGCGGCCGTTGTTGAACACTGCGAGGCGGTCGCTCATCGTGAGCGCCTCCTCCTGGTCGTGCGTGACGTAGACGAAAGTGATTCCGAGCTCCCGCTGGAGCTGCTTGAGAAAGATCTGCATCTCCTGGCGCAGCTTCAGGTCGAGCGCGCCGAGCGGCTCGTCCAGGAGCAGCACGGACGGTGAGTTCGCGATCGCACGCGCGAGCGCAACGCGCTGGCGCTGCCCGCCGGAGAGCTGCGCGGGACGGCGCGCTCCGACGTGGGGGAGACGGACGCGATCGAGGACCTCGCTCGCCTTCGCCCTGCGCGCCTGCTTCGCGATGCCGCGGACCCGCAGCCCGTACTCGACGTTCTCGAGCACCGTCATGTGCGGGAAGAGGGCGTAGTCCTGGAAGACGGTATTCACGTCGCGCTCGGAGGGAGCAACGCGCGTCACGTCGACGCCGGAGAGCTCGACGTGGCCGTGGTCGGGGCGTTCGAAGCCCGCAATGACGCGTAACGTCGTCGTCTTCCCCGAGCCGGACGGGCCGAGCATCGTGAAGAACTCTCCCGTGGCGATGTCGAGGTCGACGCCGTCGACTGCCAGGACGTCCCCGTACGCGCGCCGGATGCCGGAGAGGCGAACCGCTGGAGCGGTGGCCGGGGCGGCGACGTCGTCCCTACTCGGGGCTTGCGTCGCCAAGTGCTTCCTCGAGGATGGCGAGCCCGCGCTCGAGCTCGTCATCGGTGGCCGACAGCGGCGGCAGCAGGCGGATGACGTTGCCGTCGAGCCCGCACGAAAGGAGGACGAGGCCGCGCTCTCGTGCACGCGCGACGACGCGCTTCGCAGCTGCAGCGTTGCGCTCCACCAGCTCGAGGGCGAGCATCGCTCCGAGCCCGCGCACCTCGCCGACGACCGGGCGCCGGCTCGCGATCTCGTCGAGCCGCCGGCGAAGCAGTGTTGCGATCTGCTCGGCCCTCTCCCGGAATCCGGGCGCGGTGAGCTCGTCGAGCACGGCTGCTGCGGCGGCGCACGACACCGGGTTCCCGCCGAACGTCCCGCCGAGCCCGCCCGGGTGCACGGCGTCCATGATCGACGCCTTGCCCGTCACCGACGCGAGCGGAAGCCCGCCTCCGAGCGTCTTGCCCGCGACGAGGATGTCCGGCTCCACGTCGAGGCGTTCGATCGCCCACAGGGTTCCGGTTCTCCCGCAGCCGGACTGGACCTCGTCGTCGACGTAGAGGATGCCGTGCTGCTCGCACCGCTCCTTGAGCGCGCGCACGAACTCGCCCGGCATGGGGATGAAGCCGCCCTCGCCCTGGACCGGCTCGAGCACCATGCACGCGACCTCGCCCGGGTCGACGTCCTGCTTGAAGAGGAGGTCGAGGCCTTCGAGCGCGTCCTCGGTCGTGACGCCGCGATAGGGATACGGCGCGGGCGCCCGGTAGACCGAGGGCGCGAGCGGGCCGAAGCTCTGCTTGTAAACGAGCTTCGACGTCATCGCCATTGTCAGCATCGTGCGGCCGTGGAACGCGCGGTCGAAGACGACGATACCGGGCCGTCCCGTGGCCGCCCGCGCGATCTTCACCGCGTTCTCGATCGCCTCCGCGCCGGAGTTGACGAGGATCGACTTCGTCGCCGCCTCACCGGGCCAGAGCTCGTCCAGCCGCCGGCAGACCTCGACGTACGGCTCGTATACGCCGACCATGAAGCACTGGTGGAGGTACCTGTCGACCTGTTCGTGCACGGCGCGGACGACACCGGCCGGGCCATGGCCGAGGTTCTGGCAGGCGATGCCGCCGGCGAAGTCGAGGTACTCGCGGCCGTCGGCGTCCCAGATCCGGGCACCCCAGGCGCGGACGACGACGAGGTCGGAGGCGGAGATCCCGCGCGGAACGTAGCGATCCCGTGCGGCGAGCACATCGGCCGCCGAAGACTTCTCCTCGACCCTCACGGAACGAGCCTATCGCTTACTGTCGCCGATGGAATGGGTGTCGCCGCGGGGGTAAACCACGCAATGCGCAGCGCGATCCTCGCGGCCGCCGACAGCCCGCGCGTGCGCCGATTCGTCGGGCAACACGGCATGCGGCTTGGCGCGGGGAGATTCGTGGCCGGCGAGACCCTCGACGAGTGCATCCCTGTATTGCGCAGCCTGAACGACCGCGGTCTCGCGGCGAACACGACGCTGCTCGGCGAGGGTGTCCGCGACGAGGCGGAAACCCACGCGGTCGTCGCCGCCTACGAGCAGGTCATCTCGCGGCTCGTCGACGAGGGGTTGCGCGCGAACGTCGCCCTCAAGCTGACACATCTCGGTCTCGAGCTGGACGAGGAGCTCGCGTACGCGAACGTGAAGCGGCTCGTCGAGCATGCACAAAGGCTCGGCAGCTTCCTCCGTATCGACATGGAGCAGTCGGCGTTCGTCGACCCGACGCTGCGCATCTACCGTCGGCTACGGGGCGACGGTCTCGACAGCGTCGGGACGGTGCTTCAGGCGTACCTGTACCGGAGCGATGCAGACCTCGCGGACCTGCTCGAGCTCGGCCCCAACCTCCGGATCGTGAAGGGCGCCTACCTCGAGCCTCCGGAGATCGCGTATCCCAAGAAGGTCGACGTCGACGCCGCATACGTCCGCCTGCTCGAGACGTCGCTCACATCCGATGGCTACACCGCGGTCGCGACGCACGACGAGCGGCTGATCGAGCACTCCATCAGCTTCGCAGCGAAGCACGGCATCGGGCGCGACCGCTACGAGCTGCAGATGCTGTACGGCGTTCGCCCGCGCCTGCAACAGGTGCTCGCCGACCGAGGACTGAAGGTGCTCGTCGCCACGCCGTACGGGCCGGAGTGGTACCCGTACCTCATGCGGCGCCTGGCCGAGCGGCCGGCGAACGCGCTCTTCTTCCTCGAGAACCTGCTGCGCGGCTGACGCGGTAGAGCAGAGCGTGCTTGTCGGAGGCGACGAGCACGAGACGCGCGTCGTGGGTTGCACGGCGACCTGCGTGTGACGTGCGGTCTACGAGCACGAACGCCGCATGGGCGACCGCAGGAGCGCCGCTCGGCTTGCCATCCAGCCAGTCGATGTATTGCTGCTGGTCGGAGCGGCGGAACGCGTCGATCGGGTTGTCCACCCACACGCGGCCGCCGGCGAGGACGACCTGCTGGCCGAGAATCGCATCTGCCAGGACCGGTCGTCCGGTTCGAGCAGCGAGGCCTGCGAGACGCTGCGATCCCGGGTCCGACGGCCCCTTCACGAGGAGCGCGACCGTCAGCACTGCGAGCACAACCGCGGCGAGTGCGACGAGGCGGGGCCGCGGCGCACGGATGCGCCACGCACGCGCGGCCGGGTACGCCGCGAGGAAGAGGAACGAGCTTCCCGTGCGGGCGACGTGCACGGTTTCGGCTGCAAGGCCGAGCAGTGCTACCGCCTCCCACAGGCGGACGCGCGGGCCGCGCACGACCGCGATCGCGACGAGCACGACGGCTGCGGCGACGAGCACGAGATCGAACGGCGCCGTCCCGAGCGGCGCCCAGAGCCCCTCGCCCCGTCGAGCAACGACGGTGCGGAAGACCGACTCGTAGTACCGCGGCGTGTGCCAGAGCTCGGGATTGGCAAACGCGGCGATGACGGAGACGCCGAGCACGGGGAGGTCGCGCGGGCGACGGAAGAGGACATAGCAGGCGAGCAGTGCGAGCCCGGCGAGCACGCCGCCGTGGAGGTTTCCCCAGAGTGCGATGAGCGGGACGGCGAGCCAGATGCGACCAGGGCTCGACTCCAGGAGGAGCAGCAGGAGCGAGAAGAGCGCGAGCGAGAAGATCTGGACGCCCGTGACTGCGACGACCGGGATGGACCCAACGAGGACGACGAGACTGAGGAGGAGTGCCTCGCCGTCTCCTGCCTCGCGCCGAAGGCCGGCCGCGAGCGCGCCGAAGCCGATGGCTGCGGCAACCGCCTGCCCAACGATGAGCCCGCGCATGCCACCGAAGGCCCGGTACAGCGCCCAGAACACGAGCTGCGCGCCGGCGGGCACGTCGTGCCAGCCGTGCGTCGGCGCACTGGCGAAGGGGATCGAGCTCGGGAGGTGGCCGTGCGCCACGAGGTGCCCGAGCGGAACGAGCCACAGCGCGTCGGAGCCGATCAGGCCGAGCGCCGCGACTGCGGCGGCGAGCATCGCGGCGGCCCAGGGGACAGAGAGACGCATCGGCATCAACTATGAAAGAAACGCGGCGCGCGACAATCTCACTCGGCAATGAGGCGTGAACCGCTCGAGTGGACGCTCCTCGGCGTTCTTCCGGTGCTGCTCGTGCTCGCGTTCGCGCTCGGCGCCCGTCATCACCAACCCGCGTTCGACTTTCGCGCCATCTGGCAGGCGGGCCGCGACGTCGCCCATGGTCACAATCCCTACCCGACGGTTGCCGGCATCCCGTCCAACCCGGCAGCCCAACACGACGAGTTCATCTATCCGGCCGTCGTCGCGGTCGCGATGGTGCCGTTCGGGCTGATGCCGTTCGGCATCGCCGCCGGTGTCTTCGTTGCCATCCTCGTCGCTTCCGTCGCGGCGACGCTCCGCGTCCTCGGTGTCCGCGACTGGCGCTGCTACGGCGTCGCGTTCGCATCGATTCCCGTGCTCGAGAGCATCCGACTCGGCGCGCTGTCACCGCTCCTCGCGCTCGGGGTCGCGGGCGTGTGGGTCGCGCGCGACCGGCGTTGGAGGCTGCCGGCCATTGTCGCGGCGGTCGTTCTCGCCAAGCTCTTCCTGTGGCCGCTCTTCGTGTGGCTGCTGGCAACGCGACGGTTGGGAGCGGCCGTGAGAGCGGCGCTCCTGAGCGCCGTCGTCGGCGGGCTCGGATGGGCGGTGGTCGGCGTCGGCACGCTGGGGTCATATCCCGCGCTGCTCGCGAAGATGAGCGATGTCCAGTTCCGCAACACCGTCGGCGTCGCCGGGCTCCTCACATCGTTCGGAGGCGCAGTGGCGTCCGCGCACGCCGGCGTCATGTTCGCCGCGATCCTCGGATCGGCGGGGATCGTCGCCGCTGCGCGGTGGCGCGAGGAGCCCGAGCTCGCCTTCGGCGTCATGGTGCTCGTCTCGCTCCTCGCCTCGCCGATCGCCTGGCTGCACTACGACGTCTTGCTCCTCGTCCCAATCGCACTTGCTTGCCGGCGGTTGTCCGGGTGGTGGCTGCTCCCGCTCGCGCTGTGGGCCGCGCCCCAGCCGCAGAGCGACGGCTCCGCCTGGCGGATCGCCGTCCCGATCGCCGTCGCGGTTGCCGTCGTGCTCGGGCCGCCCCTCGCCGACGGCTTGATACGGTGGAAGCCGTTGCGGGGCGTGGCGCAGCCTGGTTAGCGCGCCAGTCTGGGGGACTGGAGGTCCCGAGTTCGAATCTCGGCGCCCCGATTCGAGTGAGTCTGGCGGAGTGGTGCTCGTTGCAAGGATGCGCTGGGCGGATGCGATGCAAGGACGCAGCGTTCGTACGAAACTAGGGCGTGTCGCGCAGCAACCGAAGACGCAGCAGCGCGCCGATCCAGCGCACCATCTGCGACACAGCCACTAGTCCGCCAGACTCTCCTCATCGTCGAGCACGAGCCGGTCGCCCGGCTCGAGACCGGCCGCCCCGCCCACGGGGAGCTCGATCGTCACCTTCGCTCCCCGCGCAGCCGCCGTTCGCCACGGCGGCAGGTCCGGCACGACCTTCAGCACCTGAAGGTCGCCGTCGCAGAACACGACGTCGATCGCGAAGCGCATGAAGAACATGTGGATCGAACCCGTGCGTGTGAAGAGCATCCCCTCGTCGGGCGCGAGAGACGAGCGGCCGAGCAAGCCGCGCATGCGTGCGAGCGGCGACGACGCAACAGTGCATCGCGCGCAGACGACCGTGCCATCGTCTCCGCGTAGCTGAGTTATGCGCATGTCGTAGTTCTACCCCCTTCGGGTGATCTTTCGCACAAGGCGAAAGAGACCGCATCGCACCTCGCTCATAGCGGTCATCAACGCGTTCGGTCACATCCGTATGTGCTTTCGCTCGAAGGGAGGTGTAGGGCACTCCACGATCCTTCGCGTCGTCTCCGAAGACGGGCAGGCGATGGTCGAGTACGCCGCAATTCTCGGGCTCATCGCCGCAACGCTCGTCCTCGCCTTTTCGTCACTCGGCGTGACGACCGTCCACCTGTTCGAAGAGGTCGTCTCGCAATGGCCGTAGGCAAACCACGAACAACCGAGGTGAATCACATGTTCGCATCGCTCCTGTTCAACTGGGTCAAGGACAACATCAAGCGCGAGGAAGGCCAGGCAATGGCCGAGTACGGGATCATCCTCGCCCTCATCGCCGCTGTCGTCATCGCCACGCTGGCGATTCTCGGCGGCAAGGTCCTCGCCGCGCTTCAGACGGTCGTCAACGCGCTGTAGGACGCCCAACCGAAGGTGGTGGGCCGGCTCCGAGGCGGCCCACCACTCTCATTGGCCACAAAACATGCAAACCCCACACCGCACCCGCATTGCAGCCCTCCGCCGCGAGGAAGGACAGGCCGCGGTGGAGTTCGCGCTCGTCGCGCCGATGCTCATCGCGCTGCTCCTCGGCATCGTCCAGGCCGGCGTCGCCTTCAACCACTATCTCGCGGTCACCGACGCTGCACGTGCGGCCGCCCGACAGGCGATCGAGGCGCGTGTTGCCGGCGTCACCGCGAGCGACGTCCAGCAGGCGGCCCAGAACGCGGCGGGCGGACTCGACCTCACCGGCCGCGTGACGCTTTCCGATCCGTCCGATCCGACGTTCACGCAGGCGGGCAGCACCCTGACGGTGACCGTCGTGTATCCGTACTCGATCAACATCCTCGGCCTGCCGGTCGCGTCCGGAAACCTCCAGAGCACGATGACGGACCGGCTCGAATGACCGCCCGCCTTCGCAACGAGAGCGGTCAGGCCGTGCTCATGACCGTGCTCTTCCTCGCCGTGCTCATCGGCGTCGCGGCGATGTCCGTCGATGTCGGCTCGTGGTATCGCCAGCAGCGCCAGGCGCAGGCGACGGCCGACGCGGCCGCCCTCGCCGGCGCGCAGGCACTTCCCGCCGATCCGACGCAGGCCCAGGTTCTCGCCGCGCAGTACGCCGCGTCGAACGGGGGAGGGGTCCTTCCGACGGGCGGCATCACCCTTCGCAGCGACTTCGAGCCGAACGACACGGTCGTGGTGAAGGTGTCGAAGGACGTTCCGAGCTTCTTCGCGAACCTCTTCGCGATCGATCACGCGACGGTGACCGCCACCGCCGCCGCCCGCGCCGGCGTACCGAATCAGGTCGACGGCGTCGCGCCGATCGTCGTGAACAAGCTTCACCCGCTCCTGTCCGGCCCAGGCTGTCCGTGCTTCAACGTCCCGACGACGCTGCCGCTCGGAAAGGACGGAGCGCCCGGCGCGTTCGGCCTCGTCGACCTCAACGGCGGCAGCAACGGCAACGGCGATCTCGCCACCTGGATCGATACCGGTTATGACGGCTTTCTCGGTCTCGGCGACTACCAATCCAACCCGGGCGCGCAGTTCAACTCGAACGGCGTCCAGTCGGCGCTCAGCGACCGGCTTGGGACGGAGCTGCTCTTCCCCGTCTACGACACACTCAGCGGCGGCGGAGCGAACGCCGAGTACGACGTCATCGGGTGGGTCGGATTCCACCTGACGTCGTTCGACGCACAGGGCAACTCGGGCGACCTCAGCGGCTGGTTCACGAAAGTCATCTGGAACGGCTTGCAGAGCTCCACAAACCAGCACCTACCGGACTTCGGCGTGTACAGCGTCGAGCTCGTCAACTGAAGGAAGGCCATGACGTATCGCATCCGAAACATCCTCATCGCCGTCGGCCTCGCCCTCGTGGCGATGCTGCTGACGCTCTTCTACGTCACGAACTACAAGCGCTCGGTCCAGCAGTCGACGAGTGGCGTCTCCGTGTATGTCGCCGCCAGTGATCTGACCGCGGGGACTCCCGGAGCCGACATCGTCAAGCAGCACGAGCTGCGCGTGGAGACCGTCCAGCAGCGCGATGTCGTGCCGGGCGCGATCTCCGACCCACGGCAGGTATCGGGCCTCGTGCTCGCGGCGCCCGTCTACGCCGGTGAGCAACTGACGCTGCGCAGATTCTCGAACGTCGCTGCACAAGGCATTCGCAGCCAGCTCAAGGGCACCCTGCGCGCCGTGCAGGTCGCCGGCGACCCGAACCAGCTTCTCGCCGGCACGCTCGCCGCGGGCGACCACGTCGACCTCGTCGCAAACCTCAGGCTCCAGTCGAACACAACCAGCACCGCGACACGCATCGTGCTGCGTGACCTCACCGTGCTCACCGCTCCGAACGATCCGACGCTCGGGAAAGTCTCGACGCCGTCCGGCGGCGACTCGGTGATCCTTGCTGTCACCGACACGCAGGTGCAGCGGCTCTTCTTCGTGCTCAAGAACGCTGACTGGACGCTCGAGCTGCGCCCGGTCGTCGGCGCGATCGACAGCGCCGACCGCGTCGACACCCTCAACACGGTGCTTCAAGGAGGTGCCAGATGAGCGGCCGCGTTCGGATCTACTTCACGGGCGACTGCGACGGCTTCGACAGCCTGCGGGGGGCGCTCGCAACGAGTGAGGAGGTCGATGTCGTCGGGGCGAGCGTGCAGGTCGGCGCTGCTACGACGCCGCTTGCAGGAGGCCACCTCGACTGCATCCTGCATGCGACCCGGGACTCCGTGTTTCCGGCCGTCGACGTCGCAGCGATCCGCGAGCACACGCGGGCGCCGATCATCCTCGTCGCTTCGGGCGCCGAAGCTGCCGCGATGCTCGAGTCGGCGATCGAGATGGACGTCGCCGATGTCCTGCTACTGCCGCAGATGACGCACAACGTCATCTTCGCCATCCGGAAAGCGTCGCATGCTCGCCGCCAGCTGCAGACGGCGGCACACCGCGGCCGCGTCATGACGGTGTTCTCGCCGAAGGGCGGCACCGGGAAGACCGTGGTCGCCACGAGCCTCGCCGCGATGCTCGCGAAAAGGGAGGGAAAGCGCACGCTGCTCCTCGACCTCGACCTGCAGTTCGGTGACGCCGCGATCATGCTCGGCCTCGAGCCGGCGAAGACGGTGTACGACCTCGTCGTCGCACCGGGCGAGCTCGACCCCGAGAAGCTCGCGGGCTACGTCACGAGACATGCGTGCGGGCTCGACGTGCTCGCAGCTCCGTTGCGCCCTGAGGACGCAGAGCTCGTCGTGGAGAGCAAGGTGACGGCACTCATCGACGTTGCGCGGGCCTCCTACGACGCGATCGTCGTCGACACGTCGCCGTTCTTCCACGGAGCCGTGTTGGCGACGCTCGACCGGACCGACCAGCTCCTCGTGCTCTGCGGCCTCGACGTACCGACGCTGAAGAACGTCCGTCTCGCGCTCCAGACGCTCGAGCAGTTGTCGTTTCCGGCCGGCCGGATCACGTACGTCATGAACCGGGCGACCACGAACGTGGGCCTGAAGACGCGTGAGGTCGAAGACGGCCTCCACGTGAAGGTTGCGCACGAGCTTCCGCTCGATCGCACGGTGCAGGTGTGCGTGAACCGCGGAGAGTCGCCCGTGCTGACGCAGCCGCGGTCGGACTTCGCGCGGGCCATGAACGGCCTCGTGAAGCAGATGTCGCCCGAGGCGCCGACGCCGTCGACCGCGCAGCGCAAACGACTCGTCTCCTTCGCGAGGGCTTAGAGATGGGACTTCACGACCGCCTCTCCAAGACTGCCGACGGGGTGCATGTCCTCACGGACGCACCGTCGGAGGTGCGTGCCGATCCATACGCGGAGCTCAAGGCGGCCGTGCACCACGCCTGCATCGCCAAGCTCGGCCAGGAGCTCTTCAAGGAGGACTCCAGCGATCTCGGCGACCGCGTCTACAAGGCGGTCACCGAGGAGCTCGCACTCGCGGGGACGCCGCTCACACGTGAAGAGCGGCGTGAACTCGTACGACAGCTCACGGACGACATTCTCGGCTACGGCCCGCTGGAGCGGTTCCTCACCGACGACACCGTGACCGAGGTCATGGTCAACGGGCCGGACCGGATCTACGTCGAGCGGGCGGGGAAGATCGAGCGGACGAATGCGCGCTTCGTCGACGACGCACATCTCATGCGCATCATCGACAAGATCGTCTCCCAGATCGGCCGGCGCGTCGATGAGGCATCGCCGATGGTCGACGCGCGCCTTCCGGACGGAAGCCGCGTGAACGCCATCATCCCGCCGCTCGCACTCAGCGGCCCCACGCTGACGGTGCGCAAGTTCTCGCGCGATCCGTACACGATCAACGACCTCATCCAGTTCGGGACGCTCTCGGCGCGAGCGGCGCAGTTCCTCGGAGCCTGCGTCAAGGGCAAGCTCAACGTCCTCATCTCCGGCGGAACCGGCACCGGCAAGACAACGACGCTCAACGCGATATCGGCCTTCATCCCTGGTGACGAGCGCATCGTGACGATCGAGGACGCCGCGGAACTCCAGCTTCAGCAGGACCACGTCATCACGCTCGAATCGCGCCCGTCGAACATCGAGGGAAGCGGCGAGGTGAAGATCCGCGAGCTCGTCCGGAACGCGCTGCGCATGCGCCCCGACCGGATCATCGTCGGCGAGGTCCGCGGCGCAGAGACGGTGGACATGCTCCAGGCCATGAACACCGGCCACGAGGGGTCGCTCACGACGATTCACGCCAACTCTCCGCGCGATGCTCTCTCCCGCCTGGAGACGCTTGTGCTCACCGCCGGCGTCGAGCTACCGCACCGTGCGATCCGCGAGCAGATCGCGAGCGCCTTCGACGTGCTCGTGCAGATCGTCAGGCTCGTGGACGGATCGCGCCGGGTTAGCCAAATCGCCGAAGTGGTGGGAATGGAGTCGGACGTGGTCACGCTTCAGGATCTCTTCGTCGCGGCGTCGCCCACGGAGGCCGACGCCGCCCGCGCGAAGCGTCTGCTGACGCCGCTGCAGGCGACCGGCCTCCGGCCACACTTCCTCGAGAAGCTCGCGGCGAACAACGTCGTCCTGCCGCCCGCGTTCTTCTCGCGCGACGACGACGACCTGCGCGCAGCCTTCGCTGTCAACAGCTTCGGGGGGGGTCAAGAATGAGGCTGCGTACGGCAGCTGTCGTCCTCGTTGCTCTCGTCGCTCCCAGCACCGCGGCAGCCGCGGACGGGGTGCGGATCGTGGGCGTCGACGCGAGCGGCTATCCGCAGGTGCGGGTCACAGTCGTCTCCCCGGCAGGGACGGCACAGCCGCAGCTCGAGGAGAACGGTCTTCCCGCGGCAGGGCTGCAAGCGGTCAATCTGGGACACGCGAAGAGCGTTGTTCTCGCCGTCGACCGGTCGCAGTCGATGGCCGGAGCCTCGCTACGAAACGCCGCAAATGCCGCACGCGCATTCGTTGCGGCGAAAGGCCCCAACGATCAGATCGAGGTGGTGACGTTCGGGCACCAGGCCGTGACACTGACGGCCTTCGCGAGCTCTTCCGCCGACGCAGACGCCGCCCTCGCAGGCATCTCCGCCGATCCGCACTCCGGCACTGCCCTCTGGGATGCAGTCGTTCGCGGCGCGAACGCGCTCGCGCGCCAAGGCCAGCCGGGCCGCGTAATCGTCGTCGTCACCGACGGACAGGACGTCTCCAGCTCGGCGACCTTCGACGCCGCGGTCGCGGCCGCACGTCACGCGCACGCGGCGGTGTACGCGATCGGCATCGACGGTCCGGGGTTCACCCCCGGGCCGCTGCGTGAGCTCGCCGCACGTACCGGCGGGCTCTATCGCGAGGCGGCGTCGAGCGCACAGCTCGCCGCGCTGTACTCCTCGATCAGTCGGACGCTCGCCCATACGTGGCAGCTCCGTTATGACACGGCCGCACGACCGGGCCAGACGATTCGACTTTCCGCTCTCGTCTCCGGCTCGGGCAGTGCGGCGCGCGCCGTGCAGATTGCTGCTGTCGGCCTCGCCGGCGCATCCACTTCGCCGCCGTCGAACGTGCTGCCGCGGTCCCTCTGGACTTCAGGACTCGCCCCGGTCGCCGTCGCGGGCGCCGTCGGCTTGCTCGTGTTCCTCGCCTACTGGTTCGCGGCCGGCGCACGGCGCGGCTCGTGGCTGCGCATGCGGCTCGCTCCACATCTCGGCCCGAGCGAACGGCGGTCGAAGGCGCCGCGCCGCAAGCACGGCCGCACCTTCATGCGAGGCGTCGTCGCAGCGACGGAGCAGGCGTTCGCGAACGTCAAGCAATTCCGCGCCGTCCAGCGGCTGCTGACACGCGCAGATCTCCCGCTGCTCGCCTCCGAGCTCCTCTATCTCTGTCTCGGCACGGGGTTGGCCGTGGCGCTCGTGCTCGCGCTGGCCGGAATCCCGCTCGTCTTCGTCCTGCTCTTCATGCTCGCCGCCGGCGCGGTTCCCCTCGTGTGGGTCGCCTCGAAAGCCCGGAGGCGGATGAAGGCGTTCGACAACCAACTGCCGGACCTGCTGATCACCATTGCCGCGTCGCTCAAGGCAGGCCACTCGTTCCGGCACGCGATCCAGGCAGTCGTCGACGAGGGCGCGGAGCCGACCGCGAAGGAACTCCGCCGGGTCCTCACGGAGACGCGGCTCGGTCGTCCGATGGACGAAGCACTGTCGGAGATGGGCGACCGCATAGGCTCGAAGAACCTGTCGTTCGTGCTCAACGCCGTGACGATCCAGCGGCAGATCGGCGGATCACTCGCGGGCCTGTTCGACGTCGTCGCCGAGACCGTCCGCCAGCGACAGCAATTCGCACGAAAGATCAAAGGGCTGACGGCCACCGGCCGCATGTCTGCGTACGTGCTCGGCGGCCTCCCGTTCTTCGTGGCCGCGCTCATCAGCGTCATCAGCCCGACATACATGCATCCGCTTTGGCACTCCGGCACGGGGCACGCCATGGTCGGCGCTGCGCTTCTCATGCTGGCGTTCGGGTCGATCATCCTCAAGAAGATCGTCTCGTTCAAGGGCTGACGACGATGCTGCTCCTGCTAGCCGTCCTCACGTTCGGGCTCGCCGTCTTCCTCGTCGGCGAGATCGCGACCGCGCCGCAACGCCGGCGGCATCTCGCGCTCAAACTGGCGGCGACCTACGGCCACCGTCGGAGCCAATCTGCAAACACGCTGCCGCGCTTCGGCGAGCGCGTCGTCGCACCTGCGGTCGAGCGTCTCGCTGCGCTCGCGCTCCGTCTGAATCCGAAGGCGTCGGCCGAGGCGATCGGCAGGCGTCTCATCGCCGCAGGCCTTTCTCAGCGGATCTCGACGTCGCAATTCCTCGCCGTCAAGGCCGCTCTTGCCGTCGCAGGAGTCGTCGCGGGAATCGCCTTCGGATCGACCGTCGCCGCGATCGCTGTGGTCTTCCTGACGCCGTTGCTCGCAACGGTCGGGTTCATCGGCCCGGATGTGATCCTCACATTTCGGATTCGCGAACGCCGGGAGCGGATCCGGTCAGAGCTCCCCGATGCGCTCGACCTCCTCGCCGTGTCGGTCGAGGCCGGGCTCGGGCTCGATGGCGCGATCGCAAAGTTGACCGAGCACATGCAGGGCGCACTCGTGGACGAGTTCGCACTCACGCTCGGGGAGATGCGCATCGGCGAGGCGCGCCCGGAGGCGCTCAAGAAGCTCGCCGAGCGTGTCCCCGCGCCCGAGGTCTCGGCCTTCGTGCGGTCGGTCGTGCAGGCAGAGCAGCTCGGCATCTCGCTCGGCCGCATCCTCCGCGTGCAGGCAGCCGACTCGCGGCTGCGCCGGCAGGCGGCGGCGGAGGAGCGGGCAATGAAGGCGCCGATCAAGATGCTGTTCCCGACGGCGCTCTTCATCTTTCCGGCGATGTTCGTCGTGATTCTCGGTCCTGCGCTCCTGAACATCACGAGCTCCCTGAACTTCAAATGACGCACGAGACCGAGACCGGATTCGGCACAGGGCTGCGCGCGCAGCTCTCGCGCAAGCTCGGAGCCGAGGAGGCACCCGAGGTCGATGAAGCACCCGCGGCCGTCGCGCCGGCGACGGAGATCCTGCCTCTGGGCGATCTCCTTCCGCTCGTACCGGAGGCGATCGTGGACGAGCCGGAGGAGGTGGCGGCGCTGCGCGGAGAGCTCGAACGCGCCCTCACGCGCGAGCGAGCACTCCGCGAGGCGCTCGAGCACCAGGTCGAGGCCTACGAGCGCGAGCTCGCGTCTACGCGAGACCTCGCCCTCCGCGAGGCCGAGGTGGAGCAGCGCGTCGCGCGTTCCGAAGCAACGCAGGCCGAGCTCGAGGAGCACCAGCTCGTCCTGAAGATCCAGCGCGAGCAGGTCGAGAGCGAGCGCGTCGAGCTTGCGCGCGTGCGCGCCGAGCTCGTCGCCGAAGGGGCGCGCGTGAGCGAGCTCGCCACGCACGTGGACTCGCGCGCAAACGAGCTCGAGTCCGTTCACCAGGAACGTGCGCAAGCGGGCGCGCATCTTGCACAGCAACTCGCCGGCCTGGCCGAGCGCGAGCGGGAGCTCAAGCGCGAGCGCGCGGCGCTCGAGGCTGTGCGGCAGGACCAGGAAAACGGGTTCCTCGCACGCGAAGAGAGCGTGCGGCAGCTGGACACTGCTACGCGGCAGCGAGAGCGAACCGTCTCCGAGCGGGAAGTTGGCCTGCGCGCGGCGGCCGCCGAGCTCGAGCAGCAGCGAGTGCGGCTGCAGGAGCGGGCGGATGAGGTGGCCGAGCGCGAGGCGACGATCGAACGTCGCTACGAGGCGCGGGAGAAAATGCTGTCGAACGGCGAAGCGGCACTCGCCGCACGCGAGACGCGGCTGCGTGAAGACGGCGAACGGATCGAGCGAGAGCGCAACGGCCAGGGGCAGGTTTCCCAGGAGGCCTTTGCGCTCCTCGCCGAGCTGGAGCAGCGCGAGCAGCGCGTGCAATCGCGCGAGCAGCGCATGCTCGAGAGCGAGGAGCGCCTCGCTGAGCGCGCCGGCCAGCTCGGGCAGACCGACGAGGAGCTGCGCATGCGCGAGGCAGGCCTGCTGGCGGAGATCGAGCTACGGGAGGACCGGCTGGAGAAGCGCGAGCGCGACGTCTCGGAGCGCGAGGAGCTGATCGAGTTCCGCGAGCGCGATGTCGCGGCGTACGTCGGCGAGCTGCAAGGCCGCCTCAACGACCGCAACGTCGCATGATCAGGCGCCTGGGCTGAGACGAATACCGCAAACGGGTGACTTGTCGCAGAGCGATTTGTAACCGAAGAGACAACTGCAACCGTCGGGTCCGCAGACCGGGGGGATGAGGGAAGTGGCCGCAACAGAGGATGCGGGTCGTGTAGCCGATTCGGTCGCCAACGCGACCCATGACCTATACCGTCAGTACGGCAAGCAGATCTACGCCTACTGCCTGCATCAGCTTCGCTCACGCGAGGAGGCGGAGGACGCCGTCCAGACGACGTTCCTCAACGCGTTTCGTGGGCTGCAACGCGGCACGACCACGCGCTTCGAGCAGGCGTGGCTGTACAAGATCGCCCAGAACGTGTGCATCGCGCGGCGCTCGTCGTCCGGGCGGCGGCTTCGCCTCGAGGCTCCCGACGACTTCGAGATCCTCGAGGAAGTCGTTCCATCCGGAGGCGGTTCGGCGGCCGACACCCTGGAGCTCATGGGTCTCGACGACGCGCTGGAGCGGATGCCCGAGAACCAGCGGCGCGCGATCCTGCTGCGCGAGTGGCAAGGCCTCTCGTACCGCGAGATCGCGTCGGAGCTCAACTTGTCTGCGGGCGCGGTCGAGATGCTCATCTTCCGCGCGCGAAAGACACTCGCCATGGCGCTCGAGGAGCCGGAAGCGGCGAAGCGGACCAGCAGAGGCAAGGCGAAGACCGGCTTCAGCTTCGGCTCGCTCATTGCCGCGTTGAAGGGGCTGTTTGCCACCGGCGCAGCTGTGAAGATGGCTACCGTCGCCGTGAGCGCGGTCGCCGTCGGGACGAGTGCAGCCGTTCATGCCGTCGTGCATCGAGCTGTGACTCACAGGGATGTCCGCACGGCTGCGTCGCCGCCGATCGTGCGGGCGAGCCCGCAGGCTCCGGTCAGAACGAGCCCGGCGGTGCTCGTGTCGTGGCGGGCTCCACGGGTCGACGTTGCCAGAGACGCGGCACCCACACGTCCGGGACCGGGCGCGAAGCTCGTGATCGTCCAGGACGTTTCCACGAGTTCGACGCCCGACCCGCCGGTCACGGCGGATCCCCCTGCGACGTCTACCGGATCGAGCCCCCCGGAGTCCGTCTCACTCACTGTGCCTGCCGCCCCGGCGACGACTCCGGCTTCGTCGGCGACACCCCTCGTCGCGCCGCCGCCGGCGACGACGCAGGCCGTGGCTTCCGGCGCAGACGGCCCGAGCGGTTCGCAGGGCTCGACGAGCAACTCGGAGAACCCCGGCAGCGTCCACCATGGGCGCGAGGACCTCGGTGTGAAAGGGAAGGGGAAGGGACATCCGCACGCGACCGGCAACGATCCGTTCGCTCAACCGCCGACCGCGCCCACGACCCGGGCCACCTCCGACTCGAGCGACACGACGCCGACGCCGACGACCGACACGGGCACGACGACTACGGCGACGACGACCACGACCACTACCACCGCCACCACGACCACCACAACGACCCCGACGACCCCGACGACCCCGACCACCCTGACCACCACGACCGCTCCACCGGCGACCATCACCACGTCCAACGGCACCGACAGCGGGTCGAACAGCAGCCCGCCGTCGTCCGGCGACAGCGGTCACGACCACGGCCATGACGGCGGGAACGGCGGCGGCGGCGTCGGCGCCGACGGGCACCACGGTCAGGGCCACTGACGCCGTAGGCGCCGGCTCAGCGAAACACGTCGGCCGAGCAGCCGGCGACGAGCGCGCACAGCGGTTCGGTCACGCCGCGTAGCTGCGGGTGCGAGGTGTTCACGGTGACGTCCGGCCAGTTCTCGATCCCGATCGCGCCCGCGCCCTCGTCCGAGCCGATCGCCAGCAGCTCGTCGACGCGGAAGACATCGCGCCGCCCGGATTGACGTCGGGAGATCCCGTCGAGCTCGCGCAGCTCCTCGAGCGGGTCGATGCGCACATTCGAGTCCGAGCCGATGCACAGGCCGATGCCGCGGTGCAGGAGGCGCTCGACCGGGAGAAAGCCGTCGCCGAGGTTCGCCTCGGTCGTCGGGCACGCGCAGACACGGGCACCTGCTTCGCCGAGCAGGTCGAGCTCGCGGCCGTCCGCGTGGGTCGCGTGCACGACGGTCGCGTGCGGGCCGAGGCAGCCACATTGGGCGAGGAGCTCGATGGGACGGACACCGTGCTCGGCGAGGCATTCCTCGATCTCGCGCGGCTGCTCGTCGGCATGCACGTGCAGCGGGAGCGCGTGCTCGGACGCGTAGCTGCCGAGCTCGACGAGCCAGTCGCGCGGGCACGCGCGTACCGAGTGCGGGGCGACGCCGACGCGGATGCCCTTGTCCCGCAGGCCTTCCAGCTCGCGGAGATAGTCCGCCACCGAGCTCTGTCGGAAACGCTCGATGCCTCCGCGCGCGTAGGCCACGTAGAGGACGACCAGCTCGACACCGGTCTCTCCCGCCGCCTCGGCTGCGGCCTGTGCCTCCTCGAGCCCGAGGTAGTGGAACTCGCCCACCGCCGTGTACCCGGAGGCACGCATTTCGGCGAACACCGATCGGTAATCGGTGTGGACGCCGGCGGCCAGCTCGAGCATCGCATCCCGCCAGGCCCAGAAGTCGCCGCCCTCGATCCGCCCCCGCAGCGCCCTCTGGAAAGCGTGGCTGTGCGCATTGACGAAGCCGGGGATCTGGAAATCGTCCGGCACGTGGGTGAGAATACGCCCGCATGCGTCGCCTCCTCGCGGGGGGGCTCGTAATCGCATATCTCGCCGCCCCCGGACTCGCCCGGGCCGGAACGGTGGCGATCTTCTATTACCCCTGGTACGGGACGCCGCTGCATGACGGCACGTGGATGCACTGGAACCAGAACGGTCACGTGCCGCCGACCGACGTGTACTCGCGGTACTTCCCGGCGAGCGGTCCCTACTCGAGCGGCGATCCGCGCACCGTCGATCGCCAGATGGCCGAGATCGCGGCCGCAGGCGTGAACGAAGTCGTGATCTCGTGGTGGGGGAAGGGCTCGGTGGAAGACACGCTGCTCCCAATGGTCCTCGTCGCAGCGCGGGCACATCATCTGACTCCGGCCATCCACATCGAGCCGTACACGGGGCGCTCGCCCGCATCGGTGGCGCAGGACCTCACGTATCTTGCGTCGCTCGGGATCCGCGACGTCTACGTCTACCACCCGCTCGACTTCGCAGCATCCGACTGGGCGACCGTGACGGCGCAGAAGCCCGCGGGCATGCGCATCTTCGCCGCCACCCAACTCGTCGGCTTCGCAGCGGCGGGCGGCTTCAACGGTTTCTACACGTACGACTTCGTCGACTACGGCGGTGCGAAGTTCGTGCGCCTGTGCGCCGAGGCGCACGCTCATGGGCTCCTCTGCCTGCCCAGCGTCGGTCCCGGCTACAACGGCGTGCGAGCGGGGGAGGACTCCAGCTCGCGGTCCCGTCACGACGGCGCCACGTACGACGCTCTGTGGAAAGCCGCGATCGCTGCCCACCCGGACGGCGTCACGATCACGAGCTTCAACGAGTGGGGCGAGGGGACGCAGATCGAGCCGGCCGCGGCCCACAGCGGCTACCTCTCGTACAACGGGTCCTGGGGCCTCGAAGGCGCCGCCGCGCAGACGGCGTACCTGACCCGCACGGCGTACTGGACCGCGCGCTTCCGGTCCGTGAAGTAGCACCTCCGTACACTTGTGCGGGATGGCCACCCGCGCGGTCCCGGCTCCGCTGGCGAAGCTGCCGAACGCACTGACGCTCGGCCGCCTCGCGGTCATTCCCGTGTTCATCGTGTTGATGGTGCAGGCGGGCGACGCACACACCTGGCCCGCCGGGCTCCTCTTCGGCGTCGCGGGGGTCACCGATCAGATCGACGGGTTCCTCGCGCGCCGCTGGCGTGTCGAGTCGCGGTTCGGAAAGATCGCCGACCCGCTCGCCGACCGGCTCATGATCGACGCGGCGGTCATCCTCCTCGTCGTGTACGGCCGCCTGCCCTGGGAAGGCCTCGTCGTGGTCGCCGCCCGCGACCTGCTGCTGCTCGCCGGTTGGCGCCGGCTCGCGCCGCGCGGGATCGACCTCGACGTGAACTTCGTGGGCAAGGCCGCAACGTGGGCGCTGTACCTGGCGATCGGCTGTCGCATCGTCACGCACGACGCGACGTCGTGGCCGTTATGGCTCTTCTGGATCGGCCTCGGCGCAGCCGTCGTCGCGGCGATGTTGTACGTGCGCGAAGCGTGGAAGGTAATGCACCGATGAAGGCCGTCGTCATGGCGGGCGGCGAGGGCACGCGCCTGCGCCCGCTCACGTCGAACCAGCCGAAGCCGCTCGTGCCGATCGTCGGCAAGCCGTGCATGGAGCACATCGTCGAGCTGCTCAAGCGTCACGGCTTCGAGGACGTCATCGTCACCGTCGCATTCCTGCCGCAGGCGATCCGCAGCTATTTCGGCACGGGGGAAACGCTTGGCATCGACCTCGCGTACTCGGTGGAGGAGTCGCCGGCGGGAACCGCGGGCTCCGTTCGGCTGGCGGCCGGCCGGTTGGACGACACGTTCCTCGTCATCTCCGGCGACGCACTGTGCGACCTCGACCTCGGCCGGCTGGTCGAATACCACCACGAGAAGCAGGCGTCCGTCACGATCGGGCTGAAGTCGGTCGACAACCCGCTCGAGTTCGGCATCGTCGTCACCGACGAGGACGGGAGGGTCGAGCGCTTCCTCGAGAAGCCGACATGGGGCCAGGTGTTCTCCGACACCATCAACACCGGCATCTACGTCATCGAGCCGGAGGTGCTCAAGCACATCCCGGCCGATCGGCCCTTCGACTTCTCCAAGGAGCTCTTCCCACTGCTGCTCGAGATGGGCCGTCCGATCTACGGATGCATCCTCGACGGCTACTGGCAGGACATCGGGAACCTCGATCAGTACAGGCAGGCGAACTTCGACGCGCTCGACGAGAAGGTTCGACTCGACATCTCCGGCGTGCGGCTGCGCGGCAACATCTGGCTCGGCGAAGGCGTCGACGTGCACGACCTCGATGCGATCGAGGGACCGGCGTACCTCGGCAACTACTGCCGTGTCGCGCCAGAGGCGACAGTCGGCCCATACTCGGTGCTCTCGACGAGCGTGACGCTGCGCGAGCGCGCACGAACGACGCGCTCGATCGTCGATGCGTCCACGTACATCGGGCGCAGCGCACTTGTCGAGGGAGCGATCGTCGGACGTTCGTGCGACCTACGCGCGCACGTGCGGGTGCACGAAGGTGTCGCGATCGGCGACGAAGTGACGATCGGTGCCGAGAGCGTGATCATGCCCGGCGTCCGGATCTACCCGTACAAAGAGGTCGAGACCGGCGCGCACCTGTTCGAGAGCCTCATCTGGGAGTCGCGCGGCACGGCCCGCATCTTCGGCAAGGAGGGCGTCTCCGGGCTCGTCAACGTCGACCTCACGCCGGACGTCGCAGTCCGGCTCGCGGCCGCGCTCGGCACCGCGCTCAAGCGCGGCGCGCGCGTCGTCGCCTCACGGGATGGAACGCCCGCGTGCCGCATGATCAAGCGCGCGATGATCTCCGGTCTGTCGTCGACGGGCGTCGATGTCGCAGACCTCCGCGTCATCCCTGCAGCGGTCGCGCGCCATCTCGTCAAATCGGATGGATACGACGCCGGCGTGCACGTCGGCGTCAGCCCGAGCGACTCGGAGGCGATCCGCATCCAGTTCTTCGAGCCACCCGGCATCGAGATGAGCGCCGCGACGCAGAAGGAAGTCGAGAAGCACTTCACGCGCGGCGAGATCCGCCGGGTCGCGTCGACCGACGTCGGACGCATCTCGTATCCCGCGCGCGCGAGGGAGACGTACGCGAGCGACCTTCTCTCCACGCTCGATGTGTCGTCGATCCGCGAGCGCCGTTTCCGGATCGTCGTCGACTACGGCTTCTCCGCCGCGTCCTACGTTCTGCCGCTCGTGCTCGACCCGCTCGGAGTGGAGGTGGTCGCCGCGCACGCGTTCCCGAGCGACGGCAATGCCGACGCAGACGGGGACGGGCCACTGGCCGCGTCCATCGGCCAGGCGAAGCGTCTCGTCACCGCCGTCGGCGCCGACCTCGGCGCGGTGTTCGACCGACCCGGTGAGCGGCTCTACCTCGTCGACGAGCAAGCGCGCGAGATTCCGGTCGAGCAGGCGCTCCTCCTGTATCTCCGCCTGATCGGCTCGAACGGGCGCACCGGGCGTCTCGCGTTCCCGGTGACCGTGACAAGCCAGGTCGACCGGCTCGTCGAGGGATCCGGCCTCGAGATCGTGCGCACCGCAGCCTCGCTCCAGGAGCTGACGCGAACGGCGGCCGAGAAGGGCGTCGTCTTCGGCGGCGCGGTCGGGGGCGGGTACGTGTTCCCCGAGTTCCTGCCCGGTTACGACGCGGTCGCGAGCCTCGTCAACCTGCTGGAGCTGCTGGCGCCCGCGCGCCGCCCGATCTCGGAGATCGTGGCGGAGCTGCCGCAGCCGACCCTCGTCCACCGCCAGCTTGCCCTCGCGTGGTCGCTCAAGGGGCTCGTCATGCGCGTCCTGAACGAGCGCATGGCCGGCCGGGAGCTCGACCTGACGGACGGCATCAAGGTGTTCGACGAGCGCGGGTGGATCGAGGTTTTGCCCGATCCCGACGAGCCGTTCCTGCACCTGTACGCCGAGGGAGAGACCCTGGAGGCCTCCGAGGAGCTCGTCGACGAGCTCCGGGGCATGGTCGAGGAGATCGCGCAGGGGGAGACGGCCGAGGCCCGAACCTAGACGGAGGCCCGAGAAAGGCTAAAGTTGAGGTTGACCCTCCCGAGCGAAAGGCCCACGTGGAACTGCTGCCCGACCTTGCTTCGCTGACGGACGCCGATCTCAAGCAGCTCATCCGGAAGCTGCAGGAGGAGGAGCGCGAGATCTCGTACGAGCGCCGCCTGCTGCACGGGAAGATCGACATCCTGCGCGCCGAGTATCAGGCGCGGCTGAAGGCAGCCGGGCCGGAGACGATCCTCAGCCAGGTCGACGTCGAGTCCCTGACCGAGATCCTCGCCGGCAAGGCCAGCCCGCCGGCGAACTAGAGCATGACGCGCTATGCGCCCAAGTGTGACGCGCAGAAGCGCTTACTCACCGATGCCCTGATGCCGCGATTGCGAGATCTCGAATGAGTCACATCTATTGCCCGGAGTGCGGCTTCCAGAATCTGGAGGCGGCGAACTACTGCACGAAGTGCGGTGCGCTGCTGCACACGCCCGAGGCGGCGGAGCAGACGCAGACGTTCAGCCCGGAAGAGGTCGGTGACGAGCTCGACCAGCTCGACGACATGCGGGTCGCGGGCCCGGCGCTCGTCGTCCGCTCCGGCGGCGGCCGCGCGGGGGAGACGTTCACCCCGCAAGCCGACCGCACGACGATCGGCCGCTCGCCCGACTGCCCGATCTTCCTCGACGACGTGACGGTGTCGCGGCGGCACGCCGTTCTCGTGCAGCGCGAGGGCCGCTGGTTCGTCGAGGACCAGGGGAGCCTGAACGGGACCTTCGTCAACCGGGAGCGCGTCGAGTCATCCGAGCTCTCCGACGGCGACGAGCTCCAGATCGGCAAGTACCGGCTCACCTTCCTCGCGCGCTGAATGTCGACCGCCGAAAGCCTACGGCTCGAAGGTTCACGATCTCGCCTCCTGACCATCGGCGCGGTTTGCCGCAGGCTGAAGTCCGAGTTCCCCGACGTCTCAATCTCGAAGATCCGGTATCTCGAAGGCGAAGGCCTGGTCACGCCGCGGCGGACGCAGGGCGGCTACCGGCTCTTCTCCGAGGACGACCTCGAGCGGCTGCAGACGATCCTCCGTTTGCAGCGGGACGAGTTCCTGCCGCTGCGCGTGATTCGCGAGGAGCTTGCCGCCGGCGCTGCGAAGGCGCGCCGCAAGCGTGCGACCGCCACCCTCGGCGAGCACGACGAGGACGGCGTCGACGTGGACGACCTGTGCGAACGGGCAGGCGTCGATCCCGCCAGGGCTCGCGAGCTCGAGCAGTACGGGCTCCTCGAGCCGCCGTACACCGAGCTGGACGTCGAGATCGCCGCAGTGTGCGAGCGGCTCGCGCGGTACGGCATCGCACCGCGCCACCTGCGCGCGTTCCGGACCGCCGCCGACCGCGAGGCGGGACTGCTCGAGGCGCTCGTGCTTCCGTCGCTGCGCTCGCGCAACCCGGAGCGCCGCCGCGCCGGCCTCGACGACCTGCGAGCGCTCACCGAGGCGGCGCAGGAGCTCTCGCAGTTGCTACTCGGGCGAACAGTCAGGAGGCTCGCCGGATGAAGACGGAGATCGACCTCAGGTCCAGGATCCGGGAGGTCCCGGACTTCCCCGAGCCGGGCGTCGGGTTCAAGGACATCGCTCCGCTGCTCGGCGATGCCGCCGCGCTGCGCCAGGCGGTGGCGGAGCTCGCGGACTGGACGGCGGAGCGGAAGCCCGACCTCGTCCTCGGAGCGGAGGCGCGCGGCTTCTGGCTCGGCGCCGCGATCGCCTGTGCGGTCGGGTGCGGGTTCGTTCCCGCCCGGCGACCGGGCAAGCTTCCCCCGGAGACGGTGTCGGCCCGGTACGCCCTCGAATACGGCGAGAACGCGCTCGAGGTGAACGCCGACGCCATCGCGGACGGGGCGCGCGTCGTCATCCACGACGACGTGCTCGCGACCGGGGGCACGGTGCAGGCGATCGCCGGCCTCGTCGAGCAGCTCGGCGGCCACGTCGTCGGCATCAACTTCGTCATCGACCTGACGTTCCTCGGCGGCCGCGACCGCCTGTCGGACTACGACCTGCACGCGCTCATCTCGTACTAGAGGCTTGATGTGATTTAGCGGCCGTCGTAGGCGGCGAGTGCCCGTGCGGGCCGTCCGGCGAGGGTGTTGAGCAGGATCCCGATGGTGAGGGCGAGGATGCGTTGGGCGATGCGGACGGCGAGCCCGGCTGGTGTTTTGGCGAGGTGGCGTTCGAGTCGCATCTGGCCTTTGAGGTTGGCGAAGACGCTTTCGATCACGAGCCGTGATGAGGCGAGCGCGCGTTCGCGGCCGATGTTGGCGGCGGTGCGTGTCTTGTCGGGTGTGAGTAGGACGGTGCCGCCGGCGGCGAGCCGGTCACGGTATGCGCGTCCCCACAGGCCTTTGTCGGCGATCACGACCTCGGCTTGGGTGCCGGTCAAAAGGTCGGCGAGCGGCTCGTACTCTTTCTCGTTTGCGGGCACGATGGTGTAGCCGAGCGGCAGCCCGCGCCCATCCGTCAGGAGCACAAGTCGGACGCCCCAGACGAAGCGGTGGTGCGACTTTGAGTAGCCGTAGCGGGCGAAGCCGGCGAACTCGGATCGTTGTTGGCAGCCGGGATAGCTGGCGACCGCGAGCTGGGTGCCGTCGGCCAGCCGGACGCCGCCCGCGTCGAGCCAGCGCGCGAGCTGCTGCTGCACGAGCGAGATCAACTCGACCAGCGTCCGCAGGCGGCGGTTGTACTGCGACTGGTCGGGCAGATGCGGA
>DATKQT010000025.1:0-17068 GCA_035532535.1 Gaiellaceae bacterium | reverse complement strand
GCGCTGGAGGACGCGTTCTCTGATGCCGTCGAGGGTGCGGGCGCCGTGGCGTTCGAGGGTGAGTAGGTCTTTGCAGGTCCAGAAGATCGACTCGATCCGTTGTCGGATCGGTGCGAGGTGTGGTCCGTGTCCGGGTTCGTCTTTTCGGCGGGGACGCACGATCGTGGCGTCCAGCTCGCTGACGGCTTGGGCGAACTCGCGGCCGGCGTAGCCCTTGTCGCCGAGCAGGGTTTCGCCGCCGTCGCGTCGGCAGCGGGCGAGCAGCTCGAGCCCGACCTCACGCTCGTCGCGTTTGGGGGAGGCCAATGTGAGCGCACGTGGGGTGCCGTCCGGGGCGAAGATCGCGTGCAGTCGGAAGCCCCAGAAGTAGCGCGAGTGGGAAGCGCAATACCCGTAGTCGGCAGCGTCAGCGAGCTGAGAGCGCTTCACGGTTTCGCGGCTTCTAGCGCACTCAACCGGTGTCGAGTCGATCAGCAGCAGATCATCCTCGTACCCGGGGCTCTGGCTCGCGAAGACACTCATCAGCCACTCGATCGTGTCCGCGAGTTGGCGACGGCGCTTGAAGTACCCGGACTGGCCAGGCAGCTTCGGGAACAAATGCCCGAGCCGCTTGGCAGCAACCGCCAGGAAACGGCGGTCGCTGGGGATCCCCATCATCGCCTGCGCCACACAGAGCGTGACGACCTCCGCGTCTGTGACCATCCGACGGGCGTTCCCTGGCGGTTCCGGCAGGAGATCGTCCGCCGTGCAATAAACAGCGATGCAGAGAGTGTCGAGGTCGGCGTCCATCGTGGCCTCCTGGTCGACGGTGTATTCAGTACCGCCGACTTCGGCCTCTCTGCACAAAACCCCTCGAACACGGCCATCGCCGTGGAATCAATCGTCTAGGCGGAGCTCTTCCGTGGGGCGGGCGTGCGAAGATACCCATGCGATGAGCGCTGTAGCCGCGAACGCGATCGACCTTCCGCGCTTCATGCGCCGTCGCGAGCTCCTGATCGGAGCCGCCGTCACGGCGATGGTCGCGGCGGTCGTCATCGCCATCGGGCCGGCTCCCGGCGATGCGGCCGTCCACCTCTACCGGACATACCTCGTCCGGCACGGGATCTTCGTCTGGGACAACTTCTCGTACGCGGGCTGGTACCCGCTCACCTCGTACAGCCTCCTCTACTACCTGCCGACTGCGGTCGTCGGGAACCTCCCGCTCGTCTTCGCTGCGGCTGTCGCCTCCACCGTTCTCTTCTCGTCGATCGCGATGCGGGAATGGGGACGGGCTGCTCTCTGGCCGTCTCGTGTCTTCGGCGTTCTCGCCGCGGCGCCGATGTTCACCGGTCTCTTCGCGTACTCGCTCGGCTTCACCGCGATGCTCGCGACGCTCAAGCTCCTCCAGTTGCGTCGGCACCGCCTGGCGATCGTCCCGGCGATCCTCACGATCGGCTTCAGCCCGCTCGCGTTCGCGTTCCTCTGCCTCATCGTCGTCTCGTACGCCGTCGTGCGGCGTGGGATCTCTCGCCGCCGCATCTGGTTCGCGGCCGGTCTCGTCGTCGCCGCCGGTTTCGAGGGAACCGCGCTCTTCCTCTTCAGGACGAGTCAGGGCGTCTACCCCTTCCACTGGGAGGACTTCGCCAGCGTGATGATCGTCAGCGTTCTCGGCTTCATAGTCGCCCGGCGGGCGCGCGCCGCCGCGCCGTTCATGGCGTTCTTCGCGCTCTGGGGTCTCGGCAGCGTGTTCTTCTACGTCGTCTCGTCGCCGCTCGGCGACAACTGGACGCGCCTCGACGCGTTCGTCTTCCCGGTGATGCTCCTCACGGCGAGCCTCGCGGATTTCCAGCCGCGCCGGCTTGTCGTGCTCGCATGCGCGTGTGCCTTCGCGTACAACATCGTCCCGTACTTCTTGCTCATCCCGTCCCGGCTGGACAACAACACGCAGCAGGCGAGCTACTGGGCGCCGGCGATCCACTACCTTCGCGAGCGGCAGCAGCCGGGGTACCGCGTCGAGGTCGTTCCGACCGCGGAGCACTGGGAGGCGGACTGGATCCCGCGAGCCGGGATTCCCCTCGCGCGCGGGTGGTATCGCCAGATCGACGAGGTCTACAACGCGATCCTCTACTCGAACACGCTCGACGCCCGCACGTACGTCGAATGGCTCCGCCAGAACGCCGTCCGTTACGTGCTTCTCGCCCGGACGGCACCGCTCGACTGGGACGGCGGCCCGCGCGAGGCGCAGATCGTCCGCTCGCGCGCCGCAGGGTTGACGCTCGTCTTCCGGAGCAAGAACTGGCTCATCTACGAGCTGCCGCATGCAACTCCGCTCCTGTCGGGTCCCGGTCACCCGGTCATCACCTCGTTCGGTCACACGGTGACGAGCGGCCGTGTCGCCAGCGCCGGTCGCTACCTCCTCCGGGTGCACTACAACCCGTACTGGCACTTGCACGGCGCCGGCTGCGTGGCGCGGGGCCCGGACAAGATGACGATCCTCGACCTCTCGCGGCCCGGGCCGTTCTCGCTAACAGCACCCGGGACGCCCGCGAGCTGGGTCGGGCAGGTCGTCGACGGGAAGCAGACGAACTGCAGCTCCGGCTAGTCAAGCTCCGCCGGTCGGGTCTTCTACACGCCGGGCTCATCGTCGCGGCCGCGGCCGGGCTGATCGCGCTCCTCATCTTCCACGGTCCGAACTGGGCTCAGGTCGGGCACGACCTGGTGGGGATCAGCTGGGGCTGGGCAGCCGTCGCCGTGCTCCTCAACTTCGTGTCCGCGCTCGCGCGGGCGATGTCGTGGGACAACGTGATCAAGGAGGCGGTACCGGAGCCGCACCCGCGCCTCATTGACGTCTTCTCCGCGTTCTTCGTCGGGATCTTCGCGAACGGCGTCCTCCCCGGCCGCGTCGGCGAGGTGGCGCGCATCGGCGTCCTCATGCGGAGGATGCCGAAGCGGGAGCGGCCGGGCCTGTGGCCCGCGTTCATCGGGAGCGTGCTCGCCCACCGGATCCTCGAGGTGTTTCCCTCGATCGCGCTCATCATCTGGGTGCTCGTCAGCGCGAAGATCCCGTCGGCGGCGCGGGCGGCGCTGTGGGGCGTGCTTGCTGCCGGGATTGCGTTCGTCGTCGTCGGCGTCGCGCTTGCGCGGCGGCACGAGTACGGCGGGGAGGAGGTGGAGGGACGCTTCGGTGGGATGCTCACGCGTACCCGCGAGGGCCTCGGCATCCTGCGCCGTCCCGTGCCGTCGCTCATCTCGGCGGGCTGGCAGACGGTGGCGTGGCTCCTCCAACTTGGCGCCGTCTGGGCCGCTCTTGTCGCCTTCGACATCCATCTGCCCGTGATCGCCGCGGCGGCCGTTCTCGCAGTGATGAACGTCGCCCTCGTCCTGCCTCTGTGGCCGGGGAATCTCGGAGTCCTGCAGGCGGCGATCGCCGTACCGCTGACGGCTTACGGCGTGTCGAATTCGCGTGCCGTCGCGTACGGGATCGCTCTCCAGGCGATCGAGTCGTCGGTCGGCTACGTCTTCGGGATCGCCTGTCTCCTGCGCGAAGGGCTCTCGTTCGAGCGTCTGCGGGCTATGACTGTCCGAGACCCGGGCGGAGGCTTGACGTGAACTGGGGCGGGCCAACTTCACGTCAACCCTCTACCATCTGACCGATGCCGATCTACGAATACGTCTGCATGGAGTGCGAGTCGCACTTCGAGGAGCTCGTCCGGGGGAGCGAGGAAGTTCACTGCCCCGATTGCGCGGCGACGAACGTCTCGAAGCAGTTCTCCTCCTTCGCCGTTCATGGCGTGACGAAGGTCGCGACCGGCGGCGGCGGCGGTTGCTGTGGCGGCTCCTGCGGCTGCGGACACTAGGGCGATGTCCCCAGGGGACGACGGCGAGCTGCTGACGCCGGCTGCGCACGCGCAGCTCCAGGCCGAGCTCGATGAGCTCGAGGGGCCGAAACGGCGGGACGCGATCGAGGCGATCGCGGTCGCGCGTGCGCACGGTGACCTCTCCGAGAATTTCGAGTACCACGCGGCGAAGAACGAGCAGGGCCTGCTCGAGGCGCGCATTCGCGTTCTCCGCCACCGGCTCCAACACGCGACCGTCGTCGACGAGGCGGCCGCGGCGGCAAGCGGCGTCATCACCGTCGGCTCGAAGGTCGAGCTCGAGCGGGACGACGGGACGACGATGGAGGTCGAGATCACGAGTGTCGGCGGTGTCTCGCCCGACTCGCCGGTAGGGCAGGCGCTCCTCGGCAAGAAGCCGGGCGACACGATCAAGGTCGAGGCGCCGCGCGGCCGCTGGAGCGCGAAGATCGTGTCCGTCGGCCGCTCCTCGTAGACTCGTTCCTCATGAGTGCTGTGCCTGTCGAGCAGCTCGACCCGCTCCAGGCGTACGCGACGGCGACCGCCGCGTGCACGCGCTGCCGGCTCGCGGAGGGGAGGACGCAGGTCGTCTTCGGTGCCGGCAATCCGCACGCCGACCTGATGTTCGTCGGCGAGGCGCCGGGCTTCCACGAGGACAAACAGGGCGTCCCGTTCGTCGGGCAGGCCGGCAAGCTCCTCGACGGGCTGCTCGCCGGAGTGGGACTCGAGCGCGACGACGTCTATATCGCGAACGTCTTGAAGTGCCTGAGATACACCGCCGCTGTCCAGCTTGGCGACGGATCATGGGAACGCATTGGGCGGCTCGTTCGCGAGCGCTACTCGGGGACGGTCATGGCGGTGGACGACCAGCATCGCCTCGTGCCGCGGCAAGTCACGGGCTGGCATGAGACACCTCTGGGAGGAAGGCGCGTCTTCAAGCTCACATACCGCTCGGCGAAGAACGCCGGTGCTACCCGCAGCGGCATCCAACTCACCGGGGACCATCCCGTCCTTACCCGTCGCGGCTACATCCCTGTCCAGGAACTTCGGATGGATGACGAGATAGCAACCGGCCAAGGAATGAGTCGGTTGGCTCTCGACGTCGTCATTGGGTCGCTGCTCGGCGACGGCTCCATCAATCGATCGAGCTCCCACTTCCAGCTCGCGCACTCGCTGCAGCAGGAGGACTACGCGCGCTTCAAAGCGGCGCTCCTCACCGAACTTCGCCCTCATGTGGCAGAGGCGGCGGTTGCGGCCGTGGTCGGCGGTGAGAAGACGCACTCAGTGGTGCACCTGAGGACGCGGGCTCACCGCTCCCTCCGGACGCTGCGACATCAGTTCTACACGCCGACGAAGCGAGTCCCGGGATGGCTTGGGCACGAGCTCAGTCCCCGGATGCTCACGATCTGGTTCTTAGATGATGGATACACCCGAATCAGGCCAGGCCGCTCACCGCTGGCAGAGATCGCGACCAACGGGTTCCCGCAAGAGGACCTGTATGTCCTCCGGCATGGGCTCCTGCGGCTTGGATTGCCGTCTTCCATCCGTCGGGGGCGTATCTACTTCGACGTCCATGCGACGCGGAAGCTCTGCGAGCTGATCGCCCCGTACGTTCCGGAGTCAATGCGCTACAAGCTCGACCCGGAGGTTGCGGTCCGGATTCCCTTCGATCCGGCCCTGTGGGAACGCGGGGAACGCACCGTCCTCTATGACCGCGTCGAGGTCGAGGACGTCACCGATCGCGAGCGCGCAGACGTGACCTTCTTCTGCCTGGATGTCGAGGAGACCCACAACTTCGTCACGGCCGGTGGCGTCGTGCACAACTGCCGCCCCCCTGGGAACCGCGACCCACAAGCCGACGAGATCGAGTCGTGCGAGCCGCACCTCTTCCGCCAGATCGAGCTGATCGAGCCCAAGGTGATCGCGACGCTCGGCAACTTCGCCACGAAGCTGCTCTCCGGCCGCCCGCTCGGCATCACGCGCGTGCACGGCCAGGAGCAGGAGCTCACGATCGCGGGCCGCAGCGTCGTCCTCTATCCGCTCTACCACCCGGCCGCCGCGCTCTACACGCCCGCGATGCTCAAGGTCCTGGAAGCCGACTTCGCACGCCTGCCGGCGCTCCTCGGCGGCGGGCCGGCACTCACCGCAGTTCCCGCCGAAGAACCGGCAAGTAACAGTCTGTTACAAGCGTTGTCAGCGCCGGCCGAGCAGCTCGGGCTGTTTTAGCTCGCTGTCGCGTCGGGTCGCAGCCGGCGATCACGAACGCCCTGCGACAGCGACCACGTTCAGCTTCGCGGCGCCTTCGCGCAGCGTCCTTGCGGCGCCGTACTCCTCGGATGCGTACCACCGCTTGGCCGTCTCGAGATCGGGGAACTCGAGGATCACGACGCGCACGGGATCCCAGTCGCCTTCGAAGACGGCGAGCTCGCCGCCGCGCACGAGATAGCGGCCCCCGTACGCCGCGATGGTGGGCGGCGCGGCTTCCTTGTAGCGCTCGTACTGCTCGGCGTCGCTGACATTCGTCTCGACGATCACGTATGCAGGCATGTCTCGATCGTACGCGGCCGGAACGGCCACGTCCGGGGTCAGACACCGGACACGTCTGGATTGGACCTGCGGCGCGCCCGATCCGGCGTGGTTCAGCGGGCGGCATGTCCGCTCGAGACATGGAGGGGTCTGACCCCGGACACGTCCGCTGGAGCCATGTCTGGCTCGTACTCTTGGGCCGTGGACACGAGGCTCACCGAATCGCCGGAGGAGACCGAGGCGCTCGCGGCGGAACTCGCTGCGCAGCTCGCCGTCGGCGACGTCGTGACGGTTTCGGGCGAGCTCGGCTCCGGGAAGACGACATTCGTGCGCGGCGCGTGCGCGGCGCTCGGCGTCAGCGAGAACGTCACGAGCCCGACGTACACGATCGGCCACCGCTACCACGGCTCCGGCGTCGAGGTCTCGCACCTCGACCTCTACCGCTTCGAGGGCGTCTCCGCAGCGGAGTGGGGGGATCTCGAGCCGTATTTCGAGGACGCGATCGTCTTCGTCGAGTGGCCGGAGGCGGGGGCGGGCGTCCTGCCACCGCCCCGGTATGCCGTGCGATTGCGGCATGCTGGCCCAGGGAGAGCCGTGGAGATCTCGGAATGCTGACGCTGGCTTTCGACACTGCGACGGGCGTCGCGACGAGTGCGCTCGTGGACGGCGACGAGGTCCTCGGCGAGCGCCGGTCGCGCGCCCAGACCCTGCTCGAGGATGTCGACGCGCTTCTCCGGCAGGCCGGCGCGCATCCGGCGGAGATCGACCGTCTCGCGGTCGGGATCGGCCCCGGCAGCTTCACCGGCGTGCGCATCGGGCTCGCCGCGGCCCGCGGGCTCGCGCTCTCGCTCGGAGTCGAGGGCGCCGGCATCTCGACGCTCGCGGCCCTTGCTGCCGGCGCGCCCGATGCCGTTCCGGTGATCGACGCGAAGCGGCGCGAGGTCTTCGCGCTCGTCAACGGCGAGCCGGCTGTCCTGCTCCCGGAGGATCTCCGCATCGAGCCGGGAACCGTCTGCGTCGGCGACGGCGCCGTCCGGTACCGCTCGCTGCTCGAGGAGCGCGGCGCCACGGTGCCGCCCGACGACGACGAGCGGCACCTGCCGCGCGCTCGCTTCCATGCCGCGCTCGCCGGGGAGTCGGGCAGCGTCGAGGAGATCGAGCCGCTGTACCTCCGCGTCCCGGATGCCGAGAGGAACGCGCAATGACCACCGTCGAGCTCCGCCTTCTCGTCCTCGACGATCTCGAGGAGATCGACGAGATCGAGCGCCGCTCGTACCCGACGCCGTGGTCGCGGTCGATGTTCGCGGGCGAGCTGAGCAAGCCGACCTCGATCTGCTTCGGCGCGTTCGAGGCGGACGCGGACGAAGGCGCGCTCGTCGGCTACCTCATCGTCTCGCGCTACGTCGACGCGTGGCACGTGATGAACGTCGCCGTCGACCCGGCCCACCGCGGGCGTGGCATCGCGTCGATGCTCCTCGAGCGGCTCTTCGAGCTCACCGCCGACGACGTGCGGCGCGGCTACACGCTCGAGGTGCGCGTCTCGAACGCGACCGCGATCGCCCTGTACGAACGGCTCGGCTTCGAGGCGCGCGGGCTCCGGCGCGGCTACTACACCGACAACCGCGAGGACGCACTGATCATGTGGAAAGACCCTGTGGGCGGGTGATTCTCGGGGTCGAGACGAGTTGCGACGAGACCGCGGCGGCGCTCGTCACGGAGGCGGGGGAGATCCGCGCGAGCGTCGTCTCCTCGCAGGCGGAGCTCCACGCGCGCTACGGCGGCGTCGTGCCGGAGGTCGCGTCGCGGCGCCACCTCGAGCTCGTCATCCCGGTGATCCGCGAGGCGCTCGCCGACGCCGGCGCGACGCTCGACGACGTCGACCGCATCGCCGTGACGCAGGGCCCGGGATTGATCGGTGCGCTCCTCGTCGGGCTCTCCGTCGCGAAGGCGCTCGCCTGGTCGCGGCAACTGCCGCTCGTCGCGGTCGACCATCTCGACGGCCACGTCGCCTCGCTCTACCTCCAGCCGGGCCCGCTCGAGCCGCCGTTCCTCTGTCTGCTCGCGAGCGGCGGCCACACACTGCTCCTCGACGTCCGGTCGCACACGGAGCGCGACGTGCTCGGGACGACGCTCGACGACGCCGCGGGCGAGGCGTTCGACAAGGGCGCCCGCCTGCTCGGGCTCGGCTATCCCGGCGGCCGGGCGATCGACCTGCTCGCGCGCGAAGGGAATCCCGAGGCGTACGAGTTCCCCGTCGCTCGCGTGCCGGGCCTCGACTTCTCGTTCTCCGGCCTCAAGACGGCGCTCCTCTACGCGGTTCGCGACCTGACCGAGGAGGAGCTCGAAGCCCGCCGCGCCGACCTCGCCGCCTCGTACCAGCGGGCCATCGTCCGCGCGCTCGTATCCCGCGTGCGCGAGGCGGCGGAGACGAGCGGCCGCGATCAGATCGCGATCGTCGGCGGGGTCGCGGCGAACTCCGAGCTGCGCGCTTCGCTCCCCGAAGCGGCCGCGGCGCCGCTCTCCCTCTGCACCGACAACGCCGCGATGATCGCCTCGGCCGCCCGCTGGATCGAGCCGATTCCGTACCCCCGCTACCTCTCGCTCGATGCGTATGCCTCCCGTTGAACAGGCGGGAAAGTACGGGTGAGCCCGCCCTGGAGCGCGGCCTATACTCGCTCGGTACCAAGGTTTTTCCTGCAATCGCGCAACAAAAGGAGTTCCAGGTGACCTCAGTCGACACTACGACTACCCACCTGCGCGAGAACCCGTTCGAGCTGGCACGCGAGCAACTTCACCGCGTCGCCGCCATCTTCGACATCGACCCGAACCTCGTTTCGGTCCTGGGCCGCTGCAAGAAGGCGATCGAGGTCTCGATCCCCGTCACGATGGATGACGGGACCACGCAGGTCTTCATCGGATATCGCGTCACCCACAACATCGCCCGCGGCCCCTCCAAGGGCGGCATTCGCTACCACCCCGACGTCACTGTCGACGAGGTGCGCGCGCTCTCAATGTGGATGACCTGGAAGTGCGCGCTCATGGGCATCCCCTTCGGCGGCGCGAAGGGCGGCATCGCCTGCGACCCCAAGAAGATGTCGCGGCGCGAGCTCGAGGGCATGACCCGCCGCTACACGAGCGAGATCATCAACGAGATCGGGCCGGAGAAGGACATCCCGGCGCCGGACGTCGGCACCGACGGCACGACGATGGCCTGGATCTTCGACACGTTCTCGATGAACAAGGGTCACTCGGTCCTCGGCGTCGTGACCGGCAAGCCGCTCATCATCGGCGGCTCGCTCGGACGCGAAGAGGCGACCTCCCGCGGCGCGCTGTTCGTGCTGCGTGACGCAGTCGCGAAGCTCGACAAGTCGCTCGCCGGCCAGAAGGTCGTCGTGCAGGGCTTCGGCAACGTCGGCAGCTACCTCGCGCAGTTCCTCCATCAGGAGGGCTCGATCGTGGTAGGCATCTCCGACTCGACGGTCGCGCTCTACAACCCGAAGGGGATCGACATCCCGGCCGCATTCGCGCACAAGCGCGAGACCGGCTCCCTGAAGGGCGTCAAGGACGCCGAGGTGATCACCGACGCCGAGCTCCTCGAGCTCGACTGCGACATCCTCGCGCCCTGCGCGCTCGAGCAGGTCATCACCGAGGAGAACGCCGATCGGATCAAGGCGTCCATCATCTGCGAGGGAGCGAACGGCCCGGTCACGCCGCAGGCCGACGCGATCCTCGAGGAGAAGGGAATCCTCATCCTCCCCGACGTCCTCGCGAACGCGGGCGGCGTCGTCGTGTCCTACTTCGAGTGGGTCCAGGGCCTCCAGGAGTACTTCTGGAAGGAGGTCGAGGTGAACGCGAAGCTCAACGACATCATGAGCAAGGCGTTCGACGAGACCTGGGAACTGGCGCAGACCCGGAAGCTCCCGATGCGCGTTGCCGCCTACGGACTCGCTGTGCAGCGGGTCGCCGAGGCGACGCTTACACGCGGGATCTATCCGTAAACACCGAAGTCACCCTCTACACCGCGGCGGGCTGCCATCTCTGCGAGGCAGCCCGCCGCGTCGTGTTCAAGGCGCGCGACGAGCTCGGCTTCGAGCTGCGTGAGGTTGCGATCGACGGCGACCCGGCACTCGAGGCGGAGTACCGCGAGTGGATCCCGGTCGTCGAGATCGGCGGGAAGCGGCGGTTCGTCTATCACGTGCATCCCGACGCGCTGCGACGGGCGTTGTCTCATTAAGCATTCAGTGCAGTAACCGGGGAGTGCCAGTGTCTCCGCCCTAGCGGCCGTTTGTTGAACGACGTTTGCTCGCGGAGGGAAGACCGCGCTCTTCCCGGAGCGGAAGCTCGGCTGGTCCGTGCCCGACCCGGAAGGAGGGGGCACGTGGGGGAACCATGGGTTCCCCCACGGTTGTCGATACGACCTCGTAGACCCTGCTGCTAGAACGGCTGCGTGACGGATCGTCTCAACGTCGGGGTCGCGGCGCGCCTCTCCCGGTACCTCCAGGTGCTGACGCAGGCGCGGAAGATGGGGAAGTCGCGCATCTCGTCGCAGGAGATCGCGGAGTACACGAACATCAACGCGACACAGATCCGGCGCGACCTCTCGACGTTCGGGAAGTTCGGCAAGCGTGGCGTCGGCTACTCCATCGAGGGTCTGCTCGACGTGATCCGCAAGATTCTCCGCACGCAGGGCCAGCACAACGTCGCGCTCGTCGGGGCCGGGCGGCTCGGCCAGGCGATCGCATCGTCGTCGATCTTCGATGAGCACGGGATCAACATCGCGGCCGTCGTCGACACCGACGCGGGGAAGGTCGGGCAGCCGATCGGCCGCGTCTCGGTCGAGCCATACGAGCGGCTCGGCGACCTCGTGCGCGAGCACAACGTCGTCGTCGGCGTCCTCGCGGTGCCGGCGGATTCGGCGCAGCAGGCGGCCGACGATCTCGTCGCCGCCGGCGTGAAGATCGTCTTCAACTACTCCGAGGCGCTGCTCGAGACGCCGCCCGACGTGACCGTGTACACGTCGAACCCCGCGGTCGAGCTGCTGTACGCGCTCTATTTCCATCTGACGTAGCGCTTGACGACATGTCGTCGCACGACATATAGTGCGGGCATGGAGATTCGGCGCTCGACGTACTTCGTCCTCGCGGCGCTGCTCGACGGGCCGCTCCACGGCTACGCGATCATCGGTCGTGCCGCGGATCTCTCGGGCGGAGAAGTGCGGCTCAGCACGGGGACGCTTTTCGGAGCGCTCGACCGGCTCGTCGAGTCCGGACTCGTCGAGGCGGGGGAGGAGGAGAAGGTCGAGGGTCGCGTCCGGCGCTCGTACACGTTGACGCAGGACGGACACGCTGCGCTCTCCGCCGAAGCGGCGCGCATGCGGCGCGCGGCGCGGGTGGTGGAGGCGAGAGTCGCAAGGGCGGCGACGTGATGCGCCGAGTGCTTCGGCTCGCGTGCTGCGCCTTCCCGAGCGGCCATCGCGCACGGCAGAGCGACGAGGTGGTCGATACGGCATTGCTCGCGGTTGACGGCTCGGCGTGGCGCGGGGCTCGCGAAGCGCTGTCGCTCGTCGCCGCCGGGATGGAGCAACGGTTGCGCGCCGAGTGTCACCGGTCAGTCCGCGACGGTTTCACGCCGCTCGCGGTCGTACTCGCAGTGGTCAACCTCGCGGTAGCCCTGTCCGGGGTCCTATTGGCGGCCGATCGACTGCCGCTCTACAACAACGCTGGCCGCCCGCCGAATTACCCATTCGTCGTCGACTGGTGGTGGATTGCGTTCACGGCTGCGGCCGCCGCGATCGTCCTCGGTCTGGTGCTTGGCAATCGCCGCCTCGCGGTCGCTGCGGGGATAGCGAACCTCGCCCTCGTCGGCTACGACGCACTTTTCCTCGTGAACGGGACGGACTGGTTCAGCGGTCATCTGGCGGTCTTTACGTACGGTCAGCCGCTTGCCTTCCCCGTCGGTAGGCATTGGCTTCCGGCGGCGATCGTGCTGGCTCTCGCCACTGCTGCGGCGCCTCTGCGCCGGCTGCCGCTCACGAACTTCCCGCTGACGCTCGTTGCCACCGTGCCGCTGGTTGTGCTGGCGCGGGAGATCCCGGGCAGTTTCTTCTTCCTGCTCTGTCCGCTGGCAGCGATCGTCGCGCTTGCGATCGCATTCGGCGGCGTCGCGCCGAGGCTCGCGGTGCTTGCGGTCGGCGGCGTCCTTGGGGCCCTTCCGAGTGAGGTCGTGTACCTGGCGCACGGGTCTATCCACCGCGATCCCTTCGTGACGTGGGCCGTCGCCGCCGTCCTTGCTCTCGGTCTCCTTCTGCCGCTCGCGCAGCTGGCTCGCCGCCGCCTGACATAGCGTCCGCCTCGTGCGCGTCCTTCTCTGGCACGGGTACTTGCTTGCGGGTACCGGGTCGAACGTCTACACCCGGTCGATCGCGCGCGAGTGGAGTGAGGCCGGGCACGACGTCACGGTCGTCTGTCAGGAGCGGCATCCCGAGCGGTTCGACCTCGGCGGCGCGCGCGTCGTCGTCCCCGATCTGCCCGGCGGGCTCCTCCCTGTGTTCGTCCTCGACGAGTACGAAGGGCTCGAGGCGCGGCTGCTCACGGACTTCACGGAGGAGGAGCGGGCCGCGTACGTCGAGGCGAACGCCGCGGCACTGCGCGAGCTCGGGCCGGCGGATCTCGTCTTCGCGAACCATGTCCTGCTCGGCGCGCCGGTCGGCGCCGCGAGCGGGATTCCGTACCGCGTGAAGGCGCACGGCTCCGAGCTCGAGTACGCCATGCGCGGCCGTCCGGACCTCGCGCGCTGGGGCGCCGAGACGCTCGCCGGGGCGGACGTCGTCTACGCCGGCTCCGAGCACATCCGCGCAGTGCTCGACGACGTGTGCGGTCACACCGATCGCGTCGAGATCGTCCCGCCGGGCGTCGACGTCGAGGAGTTCCGCCCGGAGCCGCGCGACGAGGCGCTCGCCGCGCTGGTGCGTGAGGCGCGGGACGTGCCGGTGAGCTTCGAGGACTTCTTCGCGGAGGATGCGCCCACCGTCCTCTACTTCGGGAAGCTCATCGAGAACAAGGGCGTCCAGGTGCTGCTCGAGGCGCTCGACGGGCTCGACGCGCGCGCGGTCGTCGTCGGCTTCGGCGACTACCGCGCCGAGCTCGAGAGTCTCGCGCCGCCGGGGACGCTCTTCACCGGCCAGCTCGAGCACCGGCATCTGCGGCACCTCCTGCCGCTCTGCGATGTCGCGGTCGTGCCGTCGATCTTCCCCGAGGCGTTCGGGATGGTCGCGGCGGAAGCTGCAGCGGCGGGCGTGCTGCCGGTCGTCTCCGCGCACTCGGGCCTCGCCGAGGTCGCAGCGGGGCTCGGGGCCAAGGTCGGGGCGGAGACGGCCGAGTTGCTGAGCTTTCCCGCCGGCGATGCCGACGCGCTGCGCGTCCGTCTCGCGGCGATCCTCGCCCTGCCGCCGGAGCGGCGCGCCGAGCTCGGCCTCGCCGCGCGCCGGGTCGTGGAGGAGCGGTGGAGCTGGCGCGTCGTCGCCAAACGTCTCCTCGCCTGACCCGCACGGACCCGTCCCGACCGGACGCGTCCGGGGTCAGACCCCACCATGTCTCGAACGGACACGAGGTCGCATGGTTAAGCCCTGCGGTGTCCAAGTCAGACATGTCCGGTACCTGCTACCGGACATGTCTGAAGCAGACGTGTTCCTTGTCTACGCCCTTCCGCTCTGATACTTGCGACACGCGGGGTCGGAGCGGCTTGGGCGTGTCCCTTTCGGCCACGGCCGGTAGCAGCTACCGGCCTAGGCGCTTTGAGACGTGTCCGGCGGTTGCCTCGATTTGCGCGAGTAGGCTTTTCGCGTGGGCGACGAGCAGAAGCTCGGGTACGAGGAGATGCTCGCGCAGTCGCGCGCGGCGTTCGAATCCGTGCCCGATTTCACCCTCGCGGTCGAGGAGGAATTCGCGCTCCTCGATCCCGAGACGCTCGAGCTCACGAACCGCTTCGAGGAGCTGCAGGCCGCCGCGCCCGGCACCGAGCTCGACGGGCATCTCGTCGGCGAGCTCATCGCCTCGGAAGTCGAGATCCGCACCGGGCGTTGCGAAACGTTCGCCGAGGCGGCAGTGCTGCTCGGCGAGCGCCGCGAGCAGCTCCGTGCCCTCGCCGACGCGCTTGGGATCGGCCTCTCCGCAGCGGGAACCCACCCGTGGAGCCCGTGGCAGGAGCAGCGGATCATCGACACGCCGCACTACCGCCGCAACGACGAGCTCCTGCGCTACGTCGTCTGGCGCAACAACACGTTCGGCCTCCACGTCCACGTCGGCGTCAACGGCGCCGACCGCGCGATCAAGGTCTGCTCGGCGCTACGCGCCTACCTCCCGGAGCTGCTCGCCCTCTCGGCGAGCTCGCCGTTCGTCGAGGGGGTCAACAGCGGGCTCCACTCGGCGCGCACGCAGATCTTCACGCGGATGTTCCCACGCTGCGGCGTCCCCGACGCGTTCGGCAGCTGGGACGAGTGGGAGCGCTACGTCCGCTTCCTCTACGAGACGGGCTCGATCACCGAGCACACGCAGATCTGGTGGAGCGTGCGGCCGCACCTCATGTTCCCGACCGTGGAGATCCGGATCTGTGACGCGCAGCCCGACATCGCGGAGTCGCGCGCACTCGCCGCGCTCGTGTACTCGCTCACCGCTCGCATCGCGCGGGCCATCGACGACGGCGAGGCGCTGCCCGACCTCCCGCATCGCCTGATCGAGGAGAACCTCTGGCGCGCCATCCGCTACGGCCTGTCCGGCGAGTTGCTCGACTTCGACCGGGGTGTTCCGGTGCCGGCGCGCGCGCGTCTCGAGCAGCTCGTCGAGTGGGTGCGCCCGGTTGCGGAGGAGCTCGGCGCGGCCGACTTCCTCGCGATCCCCGAGCGAAACGCTGCGGAACGGCAGATTGCCCGCCACGAGGAAGGTGCTTCTATGCGGGGAATCTTTGAGGATCTGATACAAACAGGCCGCGCCGAGCAGTCTCGGCGCTGACTTTGTAACGACGTCGTCGTAACGCCTCGGAGGGAGCCTCGATGAGTTGGTTCATGCATCACGCCGTGCTGTTCGCGCTGCTGTGCGCGGGCGCGGCAGTCGTCTACGGCATCGGCCTGACCATCTGGCTGCTGCGGCAGCCGGCCGGGAACGAGCGGATGCAGGAGATCTCGCGCGCCGTGCAGGAAGGCGCAGCCGCGTACCTGAAACGCCAGTACATGACGATCGCGGTCGTCGCGATCGCTCCATTCCTGCTGCTCGGCTTCTACCGCTCGCTCGGGTGGGGAACGGCGATCGGCTTCCTCGTCGGCGCCGTTCTGTCGGCGGCCGCGGGCTTCATCGGCATGAACGTCGCCGTGCGCTCGAACTCTCGCACCGCGGAGGCGGCGCGCGGCGGGCTGCCGCCGGCGCTCAACGTTGCGTTCCGCGCGGGCTCGGTCACCGGTCTCCTCGTCGTGGGCCTCGGCCTGTTCGGCGTCGCCGGTTACTACTGGATCCTCACCGCCGGTTTCAACGACTCGCCGGAGCGGGCGATCCACGCTCTCGTCGGCCTCGCTTTCGGCGGCTCGCTCATCTCCGTCTTCGCCCGGCTCGGCGGCGGCATCTACACGAAGGCCGCCGACGTCGGCGCCGACCTCGTCGGCAAGATCGAAGCCGGGATTCCGGAGGACGATCCGCGCAACCCGGCAGTGATCGCGGACAACGTCGGCGACAACGTCGGCGACTGCGCCGGCATGGCGGCCGACCTGTTCGAGACGTACGCCGTGACTGCGGTCGCCGTGATGCTGCTCGGCGTCACCACGGCTTCGGCGGCGGGCAAGAGCCTCTGGCTCCTGCCGCTCGCGATCGGCGCGGTCTCGATCATCGCCTCGATCATCGGCGTCCAGTTCGCGCGCGTCCGCGAGGGCGGGAACGTCATGAACGCGCTCTACCGCGCGGTCCTCGTCGCGACGCTGATCTCCGCGGTGATCTTCATCCCGGTGATCAAGGCCTTCGCCGGGTCGCCTTCGCCATTAGCGCCACCCCCGACCTACTCGTTCGGCGAGCTCTACGGCTCGGCGTTGATTGGCCTTGCGATCACGGCGCTCCTCGTCGGGATCACGGAGTTCTACACCGGCACGCGCTGGAATCCCGTCAAGTCGATCGCGAAGGCCTCCCAGACCGGGCACGCGACGAACATCATCGAAGGCCTCGCCGTCGGGATGCAGGCGACGGCTCTGCCGGTGATCGTCATCGCGGCGGGGATCCTCGTCGCCAACCACTTCGCCGGCCTGTTCGGGATCGGCGTCGCCGTCATGGCGCAGCTCTCCATGACCGGCCTCATCGTCGCGCTCGACGCGTACGGCCCTGTGACCGACAACGCGGGCGGCATCGCCGAGATGGCTGACCTCCCGCCGGAGGTTCGCGCGATCACCGATCCGCTCGACGCGGTCGGGAACACGACGAAGGCAGTGACGAAGGGTTACGCGATCGGCTCGGCTGCGCTCGCCGCCCTCGTCCTCTTCGGCTCGTATTCCGACGGCCTGCACACGCAGGCGAAGCTCGGCTCCGTGCTCTCCAGCGTCACGTTCCAGCTCAACGACCCCTGGGTCATCGCCGGTCTCTTGATCGGCGGTCTCATGCCGTTCCTCTTCGCCTCGCTCGCGATGCAGGCGGTCGGTCGCGTCGGCGGCGAGGTCGTCGAGGAGGTGCGCCGCCAGTTCC
>DATKQT010000024.1:0-32670 GCA_035532535.1 Gaiellaceae bacterium | reverse complement strand
CGGCGGTCGCGGAGCCTGCGGCCGCGAATACGGCCAGAGCCCCGACGAGTGTCAGCAGGGCCGCGGCGCCCAGCCGACGAGTGCGGCTTCCGAACAAGGTAACCCCCTTCGGTGTGGACCAACTGTTGGCGGCGCCAGCCTAAACCGGAAAATGCCCGGTGTGAAGGGAGAACTAGTGCGGCTTTGCCATCTTGCGATAGTCGAGCGCCTCGTCGAGGACTGACTCCTCGACGCCCTTCTCGCGCGCGACCTCGCGGAGCGACCGTCCTGACGCCGCAGCTTCCTTGACGATCTCGGTCGCCCGGTCGTACCCGATGTACGGGTTCAGTGCCGTGGCCGCGGACAGCGTCAGCTCCGCGTAGTGCTCGGCCGTCTCGCGGTTCGCGACGATCCCGTCGACGCACTTCTCCGCGAACAGCCGGCTGGCGCTTGCGAGCAGCTTCACCGAGTCGAGGATGTTGCGCGCGAGCAGCGGCACGAACACGTTCAGCTCGAAGTGCCCCTGCATGCCGCCGACGGTGATGGCGGTGTCGTTGCCGATCACCTGCGCCGCGACCTGCGTGACGACTTCCGGGATGACCGGGTTCACCTTGCCGGGCATGATCGAGCTGCCCTTCTGCAACTCGGGCAGCGCGATCTCGCCGAGGCCGGCGCGCGGCCCGGAGCCGAGATAGCGAATGTCGTTCGCGATCTTCGTCAGCGACACGGCAACGGTCTTCAGCGCGCCGGAGGCCTCGACGATGCCGTCGCGCGCAGCCTGCGCCTCGAACGGATCCGCAGGCGCCGAGATCTCGAGGCCGGTCTCGGCGGCGAGCAGTGCGCGCACGCGTGCGGCGAACTCCGGATGCGTGTTCAGACCGGTGCCGACGGCGGTCCCGCCGAGCGGGATCTGGCCGAGCCGTGTGAGGGTCGAGCCGACGCGCTCGTAGCCCTGCCGCACCTGCGCGGCGTAGCCCGCGAACTCCTGGCCGAGGGTGACCGGCACCGCGTCCATCCAGTGCGTGCGCCCGGACTTCACGACGTCGTCGAACTCCACCGCCTTCGCCTCGAGCGAGTTCGCGAGCTGTTCCAGGGCAGGAAGAAGGTCGTTGACGATCTCGTCGAGCGCCGCCAGATGGACGGCGGAGGGGAAGACGTCGTTCGACGACTGCCCCATGTTGACGTCGTCGTTTGCGTGGACGTCGTCGCCGGCGAGCTTCGCGAGCACCTCGTTCGCATTCATGTTCGACGAGGTGCCGGAACCGGTCTGGAAGACGTCGATCGGAAACTGGTCGTCGAGCTCGCCGCGCGCTATGCGCTCCGCGGCGGCGGCGATGCGCTCGGCTTTGTCACGGTCGAGCAGGCCGAGGTCCGCGTTCGCCCGGGCAGCGGCGCCCTTGATCCGGCCGAGCCACCGCGCGACCGGCGCGGGGATCGGCTCTCCCGACACGGGGAAGTTGGCGATCGCCTTCGTGGTCTCGCCGCCCCACAGCTCCTGTTTCTCCTCGATCTTCACGCCGAGGAGTGTAGGCCTTCGGCCGCGGTGAGCAGCGCGTCCCACGTGCAGAGCTTGACGCGCGGCCGGCCCAGCGGCTCGCCGGCGCCGCGTTCGGCCTCGTCGATCGCGAGCCAGCCGGCGTAGACGACGCGGCGCACGTCGCGCACGTCCAGAAGCGCGTCCACGTCGTCCGCGGTCGCACCTTTGCACGGCGCATCGCGCAGGTCCTCGAGCAGAAGCTCGACGGTCTCCGTCGCGTCCTTCTTGTTCGTGCCGATGACGCCGGTCGGCCCGCGCTTGATCCACCCGGCCACGTACACACCGGGAGCGACGCGGCCGCCCTCGTTCGCGATGACGCCTGCACGCTCGTCGAACGGGACACCGGGGAGGGCGACGCCGCGATAGCCGACGCTGCGGAAGACGAGCCCGCACGGGAGCATCGACCGCTCTTCCGTCGCTACTGCGCGGTGGTCTTCGTCGAGGACGTTTCTGACGAGCTCGATGCGCTCGACGCGATCCTCTCCGAGGATCGCGACGGGGGAGTGAAAGAACTTCAGTACGACGCGCTTCGGCTTCCCGGACGGCTCGCGTCCGGCGAACTCGCGCAGGACCTCGAGGTTGCGCTCCGAGTTCGTGTCCGTCGGCTCCGCGCCCGCGAGGTCTGCCGCCTCGACGATGACGTCCGCCCCGCCCAGCTCACCGAGCTCGGCGAGCTCGGGCGTCGTGAACGCCGCCTGCGCCGGGCCGCGGCGGCCGACGACGACGATCTCCTTGATCGAAGCTCCGTTGATGGCGGCGATGGCCGCGTCGCTGGTGTCTGTCGGCGCCAACTCCTCGGGCGTCAGCGCGAGCATGCGCGCCACGTCGAGCGCGACGTTGCCGACTCCGATCACGATCGCGCGCTCGACGTTCAGGTCGAAGTGGAGGCCCGGGTAATCGGGATGGCCGTTGTACCAGGCGACGAACTCGGTGGCGGGCCACGAGCCGGGCAGGTCTTCGCCGGGGATCCCGAGCCGGCGGTCGGTCTGGGCGCCGACGGCGTAGACGACCGCGTCGTAGAGGCGCGCAAGATCCTCGGGCGTGATGTCCCGGCCGACCTCGACGTTCCCGAGGAAACGAAAGCCGGGCCGGTCGGCGATGCGCTCGAACGCCTTCGAGACCGTCTTCAGCTTCGGATGGTCGGGCGCGACGCCCAGCCGGACGAGGCCCCACGGCGTCGGCAGCCGCTCGAACATGTCCACCTGAACGGGCACGTCGGCGGAGAGGAGTGCGCCCGCCGCATAGAAGCCGGCCGGGCCGGAGCCGACGACGGCGACGCGGAGCGGGGACATCAGGAAGCGGCGCGGTGCTGACGCCACAACCGGCCCGTGAAGGAGCCGGCGAGCGCGAGGATCACGACGGCGACCACGGGATGCAGCGCGCGCACCCAGGAAGGCCCGCTGTTCGCAAGGATCGACTGGAGGAAGACGAGGAGCACCAGTACGAGCGCGAGCAGCGCCTGCCCTCGGCCGAGCCGGCCGACGAGTGCCGCCACGAGCACGAGCACCGCGACGATCAGGAGAACGTTCCCGAGCACCCGGTGCGGCTCGAAGACGTGGTCGAACCTCGCGTCTGACGCCCCGTGCTGGACCCGGAAGACGCCGAGGCCGGCGAGGAAGAACTGGACGACGACCCCGAAGGTGAAGACGGAGAGGAGGACGCGGTGGACGGAGCGCACTAGTGGGAGCAGCCGGAGCCGCAGCCGTGAGCGCCCTCTTCGGGAGCCTCGCCCTCGGCGACCTGGAAGGAGTGACCGCAGCCGCACGAGGAGACGGCTTGAGGGTTGTCGATCTTGAACCCGGACTCCTGGATGGTCTCGAGGTAGTCGACCGTCGCACCCTTCAGATAGGGCGCGCTGAACGGGTCGACGACGACCTTGACCCCTTCGATCTCGAACTCGTGGTCGCCCTCCTGGGCGCCGCGGTCGAAGCCGAGGCCGTACTGGAACCCGGAGCACCCGCCGCCCTCGATCGCGACCCGCAGGACGGAGACGTCGGTCTCGGTCTCCATGAGGGCGCGGATCTTCTCCGCGGCCGCCGGGGTCAGCGAGACGATGCTCTCGGTGCGCTCCTGAAGCTCCATCGCCTCACATCCTACCAGCGAGGGTCGCCGGCGCACGACTTTGTAACACCCGTCTCGCGCACCGCTCCTGGTGTCGAGCGTGAACAAGTGCGGACTTGGTAACGTCGCCCCGCCGATGCTGAGCAACTGGCTGCCCTTCCTGATCTACGGGCTCTTCGCGCTCGCAATCCCGGCATCGATGATCTTTGCCTCGTTCGCGCTCGCGACCCGCCCGACGAGGCGGACGCGCGCCCGCGTCATCCCGTTCGAGTCCGGCGTCTCCCGGGGCCAGATGAAGCCGCAGCGCTTCACGGTCAGCTTCTACCTGACGGCGATGCTCTTCATCGTCTTCGACATCGAGATCGTGTTTCTGTATCCGCTCGCGATCCAACTGCATGCCCTCGGCTGGTTCGGATTCGTCGAGTTCGCCTTCTTCCTCCTGATCCTCGCGGTCGCGTACGTCTACATCTGGCGCAAGGGCGCCCTCGAGTGGTAGATGGCTGAGGGCGAGACCACGCGCCTGCGCGACTACGGGCTCCAGTCGGAGCGGCTGCTGTGGCCGACGAAGGGCCCGTCCCGCTTCGAGGAGGAGCTCGGTGTCGAGGAGCTCGAGCGGGCGCTCGGCATCACGACGCTGGACAAGGCCGTGCGCTGGGCGCAGACGAAGTCGATGTGGCCGGACACCTTCGGGCTCGCGTGCTGCGCGATCGAGATGATGTCGATCGTCGGCTCGCGGTACGACCTCGCGCGCTTCGGCATGGAGGCATTCCGGTCGTCGCCGCGCCAGGCCGACCTGCTCATCGTCTCCGGCCGCGTCGCGCACAAGATGGCGGCGCCGCTGCGGCAGATCTACGACCAGATGCTCGAGCCGAAGTGGGTGATCGCGATGGGCGCGTGCGCGAGCTCCGGCGGCATGTTCAACAACTACGCGATCCTCCAGGGCGTCGACCGCATCGTTCCCGTCGACATCTACATCCCGTTCTGCCCTCCGCGCCCCGAGGCGCTGATGGAGGGGATCATCCGGCTGCACGAAGCGCACCTCGCAGGCATCCCACCGGCGTACGAGCGCAAAGAGGTCGCGACGTGAACGACGTCGCGAACGTCCCGGGCTACGTCTCGACGACGGAGGCATACGGCGAGACGACCGTCGTCGTCGACCGCGGGCGGATCCGCGAGGCGTGCACGTTCGCTCGCGACGAGCTCGGGTTCGCCATGCTCAGCGACCTCGTCGCAACCGACTATCTCGACTGGGCCGACAAGGGCGTCTCCGGCTACATCGGCACCAGCGCAGGTCGCGACCTCAACATGCCGATGACGCAGGGGCTCCAGGCGCTGCCGGACGTGAAGCCCGCGCGGTTCTCGCTCAGTTACCACCTGCTCGCACTACGCCAGGGCGCGCCGCGGCTACGCCTCCAGTGCTGGCTCGAAGACGGAGAGACGGTCGAGAGCGTCGTCGCCGTCTGGCCGGCGGCCGACTGGCTCGAGCGCGAGCAGTTCGACCTCATGGGCATCCACTTCGACGGCCACCCGAACCTCGCGCGCCTCCTGATGGACGACGACTGGGAAGGCCATCCGCTGCGCAAGGACTACCCGATCGGCGGCGAGCCCGTCCGCTTCTCGTCAGCCGAATGACCGCGACGCTCCCTCACGTCGGCCGCGCGCGCCGCTGGCCCATGGTCGGCGATCCGATCTACGAAGGCACGCGCATCCCGCGGCGCGTCCCGACCATCGTCGACGTGCCCGCGGCGCTCCGCGAGACCGACGACGTGCTGCAGGTCAACTTCGGGCCGAACCATCCGTCCACGCACGGCGTGCTCCGGCTCATCGTCGACCTCGACGGCGAGGAGGTCGTCGGCCTCTCGGCGGTGATCGGCTACCTCCACACCGGCTTCGAGAAGAACATGGAGCAGAAGACGTGGTGGAAGGCGATCACGTATCCCGAGCGCATCGACTACGTCGGCTACCAGAACAACGAGCTCGTCTTCGTCCTCGCGATCGAGAAGCTGCTCGAGCTCGAGGTGCCGGAGAAGGCCACGTGGATGCGCATGCTCATGTGCGAGCTCAACCGCATCCACTCGCATCTCGTGTTCCTCGGAACCTCCGCGCTCGAGCTGGGGGCGATCTCGATGTTCTGGTACTGCTTCCGCGAACGCGAGACGATCCTCGACCTGTTCGAGCTCGTCGCCGGCCAGCGCATGCATACGCGCTACTTCCAGGCCGGAGGGCTCGCTGAGGACATCCCCGCCGGCTTCTACCCCGAGGCGCGCAGCTTCGTCGAGCGGATGCCGCACGCGCTCGACGACTACCTGACGCTGCTGGACCGCAACAAGATCTGGCTCGAGCGCACGCAGGGCGTCGGGCTCCTCTCGGCCGACGACGCGATCGCGCTCGGGCAGTCCGGCCCTGTATTGCGCGCGTCCGGCGTCGACTGGGACCTCCGGCGCGACAGTCCCTATCTCGCCTACGACCAGGTCGACTTCCGCGTGCCCGTCTACACGGGTGGCGACGTCTACGACCGCTATCGCGTCCGCATGGACGAGATGGCCGAGTCGACACAGATCGTGCGCCAGTGCATCGACCGGCTCGAGCGCATGGAAGGTCAGCCGTGGATCGCGGACGACCGCAAGGTCGTGCTCCCGCCCCGCGAGGAGCTGCACACCTCGATGGAGTCGCTCATCCACCACTTCAAGATCGTCACCGAGGGGTATCGCGTCCCCGCCGGCGAGATCTACGTGGCAATCGAGTCGCCGCGCGGCGAGTCCGGCTGCTACGTCGTCAGCGACGGCGGCCCGAGGCCGTGGCGCGTGCACTTCCGCGCCCCGTCGTTCGCGGCGCTGCAGGCGACCGCGACGTGCGCGCAGGGATCGCTCATCGCCGATCTGATCGCGATCGTCGGCTCGCTCGACGCCGTGATGGGAGACACGGACCGATGAGCCTCACCGACGAGATCCGGAACGTGGCGAAGCGCTACCCGGAGAGCAAGTCCGCGATCCTGCCCGCACTCCGGCTCGCCCAGGAGGAGTACGGCTGGCTCTCGCGCGAGGCGATCGAGGAGGTGGGCGAGGCGCTCGACCTGACGCCGGCGTACTGCATGTCGGTCGCGAGCTTCTACGACCTGTTCGACTTCGAGCCGATCGGCCGGCACACGATCGAGGTGTGCACCAACGTCTGCTGCGGGCTCGTGAACGCGCAGGCGGTGCTCGAGTCGTTCGAGCGCGAGCTCGACATCGCTCCCGGGGAAACGACCGCCGACGGCGAGATCACGCTGCGCGCGGTCGAATGCCTCGGCGGCTGCTCGACGCCGACGATCGTCGCGGTCGACCGGCGTTACCGCCAGTCGGTCACGCCGGAAGACGTCCCCGCCATCCTCGAGGAGCTGCGCAGTGTCTGAGGCGCTCGTCCTCGGGGGAGCGGAGGAGACACCGCTGCGCGACCTCGCGTCGTACCGCGCCGTCGGCGGTTATGCGCAGCTCCTGAAGGCGCGCGCGATGCCGCCGCAGGAAGTGATCGCGCTGCTCATCGAGTCGAACCTGCGCGGCCGCGGCGGCGCGTTCTTCCCGACCGGGCGCAAGGCGAGCTTCATCCCGTCGCCGGAGAAGGTCGCGAAGCCGATCTACATCACGGTCAACGCCGACGAGTCCGAGCCCGGGACGTTCAAGGACCGCGAGATCATGCTGCGCGTCCCACACCGGCTCGTCGAGGGCTGCCTCATCGCTGCGCACGCGATCCAGTCGAGCTTCGTCTTCATCTACATCCGCGGCGAGTACTCGACCGAGTACGACGTCCTGCAGTCCGCCGTCGATGAGGCGAGCGCAGCCGGCCTGCTCGGAGACGTCAAGATCCTCGTGCATCGCGGCGCCGGTGCCTACATCTGCGGCGAGGAGACGGCGCTGCTCTCGTCGCTCGAGGGAGAGCGTGGGCAGCCGCGCTCGAAACCGCCGTTCCCGGCGGTCGAGGGCCTCTATGCCGCGCCGACGCTCATCAACAATGTCGAGACGATCACGACCATTCCGGTCGTGCTCGAGGTCGGCCCAGCCGAATACGCGAAGATCGGTGCGCCACCCGACTCGACGGGCACGCGCCTCTTCTGCCTCTCCGGGAACGTCGCTCGCCCGGGCGTGTACGAGCTGCCGCACGGCCTCACCGCGCGCCACCTCATCGACGATGTCGGTGGCGGCGTTCCGGACGGCCGGTCGCTGAAGGCCGTGATGATGGGCGGCTCGTCGTTCCCGGTGATGACGCCGGACGACCTCGGCACGAAGCTCGATGCGAACTCGCTCGGCCAGAAGGGGTACTTCATCGGCTCGGGCGTGGTCTGCGTCCTCGACGATCGCACGTGCATGGTGCAGTTCGCGCTGCGAGTCGGCCAGTTCTATATGCACGAGTCGTGTGGCAAGTGCACGCCGTGCCGCGTCGGGACGCGCTGGCTCGTGCAGATGTTGCGTGCGGTCGAGAACGGCACCGCATCCGAGAGCGACTTCGATCTCGCACTCGACGTGTGCGACCGGATCATCGGCAAGTGCCTCTGTGTTCTCGGCGACTCCGACGCGATGATCGTCGCGAGCTGCGTGACGAAGTTCCGCGACGAGTTTCGTGCGCATCTCGAGCACGGCGGCTGCCCCTTCGGCCACGACTCCTCGCTCGACGGGCTCTTCGCCCCTTCGGATCAACACGCCGCCCATCACGAGGTGGTCGCATGACCGACCTCGTCCGCGTCACCGTCGACGAGCGCGAGGTGCACGTTCCCAAGGGGACGGGCATCGTCGAGACCGCACTCGCCGCCGGCATCGAGATCCCCGTCTTCTGCTACGAGCCCCGCCTCGGCGAGGGCATCGGCGCATGCCGCATGTGCATCGTCGAGATCGAAGGGATCCCGAAGCTCCAGACCGCATGCACAACGACCGCGACGGACGGCATGGTCGTCAAGACGGCGCGCACCTCGGAGAAGGCGTCGGTGGGCCAGAACGGGACGCTCGAGTTCATCCTCGTCAACCACCCGCTCGACTGTCCGGTGTGCGACAAGGGCGGCGAGTGCCCGCTCCAGGACCTGACGTTCCGCTACGGGCCGGGGAACACGCGCATGACCTTCGAGAAGCTGACGTTCGAGAAGCCGATCCCGATCTCGCCCGCGATCTCGCTCGACCGCGAACGCTGCATCCTCTGCTACCGCTGCACGCGCTTCAGCGAGGACGTGAGCGAGGACGGACAGCTCGTCGCCCGCAACCGCGGCGCGATGTCGGTGATCACGACGTTCGAGGACGAGCCATACAGCGGTCCGTTCACGGGCAACGTCACGGAGCTCTGTCCTGTCGGCGCGCTCCTGCCGACGCAGTACCGGTTCGAAGGGCGCCCGTGGGAGATCCAGAACGTGCCGACGGTGTGCGGCATGTGCTCCGTCGGCTGCAACGTCAACGCGACGGTGCGCGAGGGCAAGGTGAAGCGAATTCTCTCCCGCAACCACCCTGAGATCGACGAGGGCTGGATCTGCGACAAGGGCCGCTTCGCGTTCTCCCATACGCGTGCCGCCGACCGCATCGTCGATCCGATCAAGCGCGTGCGCATGCACGGATTCGAGTCGGTGTCATGGGACGACGCGCTGGACGAGGCGGAGCGGCTGCTCCGCGCGGCCCACGGCCGCGTCGTTGTCGCGCTCTCCGGTTCGGAGACGGTCGAGCAGGCGTACGCGCTCGCCAAGCTCGTCCGCGTCGGCACCGGATCGCACGAAGCGATGCTGCCCGAGGAAGTCACCCATAGCCTCGACGCCTACGGGCTGCCGCTCTCGGCCATCCGCGACGCGCAGGTCGTCGTCGTGCTCGGGGACGTCTCCGTCGCGCAGCGCGCGCCGATCGTCGACCTCTGGATCAAGGCGGCGCGCCGAAACGGTGCGCGCATCCTGACCGAGCTGGACGACAAGGCCGTGCGCGGCGCCGACCGCGCAGTGCTCATCTGGTCCGGCCCGGGCGGCCGCGGCGGCGCGACGGTGGCGGCGCACGCAGAGCGGCTCGGTCTCGCCGGCAAGGAGGGTTGCGGCGCGTTCTACCTCCCCGAGACGCCGAACGGGCGCGGCGCCGCCGACGCGTGGGCGGCCGCTTCCGACGAGGAGCCCGCGGAGACCGAATCGGTCGGCCTTCTGATCGTGTCCGGCGACGAGGCCGCGAACGACCCGAGCGTCCGCGCCCTCGCCGAGAAGGCGGAGGCGGTGATCGCGATCTCGATGTTCCACGGCCTTGCCGCAGGCTGGGCCGACCTCGTCCTGCCGGGAACGAGCTACCTCGAGCGCGACGGCACGTACGTGAACCTCGAAGGACGGCTGCAGCGCCTCCGGCGTTCGGCCATGCCGCCCGCGCCGGACGAGCTCGCCTGGCTGTCGCAGCTCGCGTCGCGCTTCGGCGTCGAGCTCGCGCCGCACGCGCCGATGGTCTTCGCCGAGCTGTCCGAACGCATCTACGGCGGTCTGTCCTTCGGCGAGGTGGGCGAGCGCGCGCCGCTCCGCGGCTATCTCGGTGCGCCCGCGCATGTCGAGACGCCGCCGCTGCCGGAGCCCGAGGCCGCCCGCGAAGGACTGCAGCTCGTCTGTTACAAGCCGCTCTTCTCGGGGCCGGCGGTCGAGCGGGTCGAGGAGCTCCAGTTCCAGCGGCCGCCCGCCGAGGTCGAGCTCGCACGCGCCGACGCGCGGGTGCGCGGCATCGCGACCGGCGCCACCGTGACCGTCTCGCACAACGGCACGTCGATGCAGCTGCGCGCGCGCATCGCGAAGGATCTGCGCCAGGGTGTCGTGCGGATCGCGCGCGAACACGCGGGCGACCTCCGTGGCACGGTCGAGGTGAGCGCGTAGTGGAGCCGTGGTGGATCAGCCTCATCAAGGCGGCGATCATCGTGAACCTCGTCATGGTCGCGTTTGCCTACCTGACGTGGCTCGAGCGCAAGGGCCTCGGCCGTCTGCAGAACCGGTACGGCCCGAACCGCGCCGGCCCCTTCGGGCTGCTGCAGCCGATCGCCGACCTCGTGAAGCTCGTCCGCAAGGAGGCCTTCGCTCCGTCGAGCGCGATCGACCTCCCGTACATTCTCGCGCCCGTCATCTCGATGTTCACCGCGCTCGCGGCGTTCTCGGTCATCCCATGGGGATCGGGCTGGAAGATCTACCACTGGCACGTGACCGGTGAGGTCGTCAACGTCCCCATCTCGCTGCTCCTGATCTTCGCCCTCGGATCGATCGGCATCTACGGCTTCATCGTCGGCGGCTGGGCGTCGGAGTCGAAGTTCTCGCTGCTCGGCTCGATGCGCACGTGCGCGCAGCTCGTGTCGTACGAGGTGTCGCTCGCACTGAGCGTGCTCGGCGTCGTCATCCTCGGCCGCTCGCTCTCGCTCGTCGACATCGTCCACCGCCAGGGCGCGACGCTCCCGTTCGTCATCCCGCAGTTCGTCGGTCTGCTTGTGTTCTTCTTCGCCGGGATCGCCGAGACGAGCCGCGCCCCCTTCGACCTTCCGGAGGCGGAGCAGGAGCTCGTCGCCGGCTACCACACCGAGTATTCCGGCATGCGCTGGGGTCTCTTCCAGACGGCCGAGTACATCAACCTCATCACGCTCTCCGGCTTGATGGTGACGCTCTTCTTCTCCGGCTGGCACGGCCCGTGGAACCTCGGCCCGATCTGGTTCGTGCTGAAGCTCCTCGGCGTGCTCTTCGCCTTCATCTGGCTGCGGGCGACGCTCCCTCGCCTGCGCTACGACCAGCTCATGCGCTTCGGCTGGAAGATCCTCCTGCCGGTGGCGACGCTCAACGCCCTCGTGACCGCAATCGTGGTGGCGGCAACGTGAGCCCGCAGCCTGCATCGACGCTCAAGGGCTTCGCCGTCACGTTCCGGCAGATCCTCAAGAAGCCGATCACGACGCAGTATCCGGAGGAGCGGCGGCCGCTCTATCCGCGCTTCCGCGGCCGGCACCGGTTGTGGACGCACGCGAACGGGCTGGAGAAGTGCGTCGGCTGCTCGCTGTGCGCGGCCGCGTGCCCGGCCGACTGCATCCGTGTCGTCGCGGCGGAGAACACGCCCGAGAACCGCGTCTCCGCGGGTGAGCGCTACGCGCGCATCTACGAGATCAACATGAGCCGCTGCATCTTCTGCGGCTACTGCGAGCTCGCGTGCCCGTTCGACGCGATCACGCTCGGAAACGAGTACGAGCTCTCCGAGCACAACCGCGACGACCAGATCTACACGAAGGACATGCTGCTCGCGGAGCCGATGAAGAAGACTCCGATCGCCGACCCGGCGATCTTCGACACGCCGATCCCCTATTACAGGTCGGACTCGTGATCCTCGCGTCCGCCGGAAACATCCTCGTATGGATCGTCTGGGTCGGCGCGGGCTTCGCGTGCCTCGCCTCCGGCGTCGCGGTCGTGTCGTTCAGGAACCCGTTCTACTCCGCGCTCGCGCTCATCGGGAATCTCGGCTCGCTCGCCGTGCTCTATCTGCTGCTGTCGGCGGAGTTCGTCGCCGCGGCGCAGGTGCTCGTCTATGCCGGTGCGGTGATGGTGATGTTCCTGTTCGTCATCGCGTACGTCGGCCCGCGCACGGAGACGCCGTGGGCGGGAGGGCCGAACTGGCAGTCGATCGCAGCCGTGCTCGCGGCGGGCTCGATCTTCCTCGAGATCATCGTCGCGGTCGCGCTGAACGCCGGCGGCCGCCTGAGCCACACCGACCATGTCAACGCGACGTTCGGAACGCCGGGCTGGATCGGGCGGCTGTTCCTGACCGACCACCTGCTCGCGTTCGAGATCACGTCCATCGTCCTGCTCATCGCAGCCGTCGGCGGCGTCATCCTCGGGTCGCACACGAAGAGGGCCGCGTAGTGCAGGGACCAGGCATTGCTTGGTACCTGGGGATCTCCGCGTTCCTGTTCGGGACGGGCGCGCTCGGGGTGCTCCTGCGGCGCAACCCGATCATCGTCCTGCTCTCGCTCGAGATCATGCTCAACGGCGGCAACCTCGCGCTGATCGCGTTCGCGCGGCACGCCGGCAACGGCGCCGGCCAGATCTTCGCGCTCGCCGTGATGGCGGTGGCCGCCTCCGAGGTGTGCGTCGGTCTCGGTCTCGTCGTCGCGATCAACCGGCGGCGCCTCGCGCTCGACGTCGACAAGCTGTCGGAGCTGCGCGGATGAGGGACGGCGCCTGGCTCTGCCTCTTCGCTCCGCTCGTGGGCACCGTCGTGATCCTGCTCGGCGGCACACGCATTTCACGCCGCGCCGCCGGCTGGATCTCGATCGCGAGCGTGTTCGCGGCATTCGGCGGCGCGATCTGGGCGTTCTTCGCGCTGCGTGCCTCGAACGATCGCGCCGGGATCACGTACACCGCCTGGACCTGGCTGCAGAGCGGCACCTTCAAGGTCGGCCTGAGCGTGCTCGTCGACCCGCTCAGCACGATGATGATGCTCATCGTCGCCGGCGTCGGCGGCCTGATCGTCCTGTACTCGATCGGCTACATGGACGGGGACGACGAGGAGCGCCGCTACTTCGCGTACATGTCGCTGTTCGTCTTCTCGATGCTGCTGCTCGTGCAGGGCGGCAACCTCCTGATCCTGCTCGGCGGCTGGGGCCTCGTCGGCCTCTCGTCCTACCTGCTCATCGGCTTCTGGCACGACCGGCCGTCCGCGGTGGCGGCGGCGAAGAAGGCATTCATCATGAACGCGGTCGGCGACGCGACGATGGCGCTCGCGTTCTTCGTTCTCATCTTCCACGGGCACTCGCTCGATTTCGGCACGTCGTTCGCGACCGCGGGGCAGCTCTCGCCGACCGCGGTCAACCTCGTCGCGCTCGGGCTGCTCGGCGGTGCGGCGGCGAAGTCGGCGCAGATCCCGCTGCACACCTGGCTTCCGGACGCGATGGAGGGCCCGACTCCGGTCAGCGCCCTCATCCATGCGGCGACGATGGTCACCGCCGGCGTCTACCTCATCGCGCGGACGCACCCGATCTTCGAGCAGGCGCGCACGGTCGAGCTCATTGCAGCCGGGATGGGCGCGCTGACGCTTCTCGTCGCCGGGTTGATCGCGCTCGTGCAGACGGACATCAAGCGCGTCATCGCGTACTCGACGATGTCGCAGATCGGCTACATGTTCCTCGGCGCCGGCGTCGGCGCGTACGCGAACGGGATGTTCCACCTCATGACGCACGCGTTCTTCAAGGCGCTGCTGTTCATGGCCGCGGGCCTCGTCATCCACGCGCTCTCCGGCGAGCAGGACATCCGGAAGATGCGCGGCATCGGCGCGCTGATGCCGTGGACGAAGTGGGCATTCCTCGCCGGCAGCCTCGCGCTCGTCGGTGTGCCGCCGTTCGCCGGCTTCTTCTCGAAGGACGCGATCATCGCGGCCGCGCTGCACGACCACTGGTACGGCGTCGTCCTCGCGGGCGCCGGGCTCGTGGGTGCGTTCCTCACCGGCGTGTACACGTTCCGTCTGTACTTCCTCGTGTTCCCGGGCGAGCCGAGCGCGTTCGTGCGCGAGCATCACCACGCGCATCACGGCCAGGAAGGGCCGCCGACGATGCTCGTCCCGGTCGGCGTCCTCGCCGTGCTTGCGGTGATCGGCGGCTGGCTCCAGTTCTCGCCGTTCTGGCACCCGCTGACGACCTGGCTCGCCCCGGTCGTGCAGACGCTCGGAGTCGCAGAGCCGACGAATACGCAGGAGGCGATCGCGTCCGTGCTCGCGGTGCTCCTCGGCCTCGCCGGCATCGGCGTCGCGTACGCGCTCTACGGCCGTGGCGAGGCGTCCCTCGCTGTTCCGCGGCTGCCCGTAGTGCAACAGGCGCTCGAGCACAAGCTCTACTTCGACGAGGCGTATGACGCGCTCTTCTACCGCCCGGTCGCCGCGTTCGCCTCGTGGCTGCGGCGGGACTTCGAGGAGCCGGTCATCCTCGCCACCGGCCCCGATCTGGGCGAAGGCGCACTCGAGCTCGGGCAAGGTGCAAGCCGCCTCCAGACCGGGCTCCTGCGCACGTACGTCCTCTTTCTCGGCACCGGCGTCGCCATCGTCGGAATCGTCTTCCTGGCGGTGAGATGACGACGTCGACCATCACCTCGGTGCTCATCTGGCTTCCGATCGCGGGGGCGCTCGCGATCTGGATCCTGCCGCTGTCGCGCTACGCGACCGGCAGCCTCGCGGTGCTCGTCTCGCTCGTCGAGGTCGGATTCTGGATCGAGCAGGCGGCGCGCTTCAACTTCACGCGTACTGGTCTGCAGTTCTCGGAGAGAACGCCGTGGATCAAGGACCTGCACGTCTCGTACCACGTCGGCGAGTACGGCTTCTCGCTCTGGCTTGTCGGCCTCACCGTCGTGGTGATGGCCGCGTGCATCGGGTACGGGTTCTGGGTCGGGCGCGACCGTCCGCGCGCGTATTTCGGGCTCATGCTGATGCTCACCGGCGCGACCGTCGGCGTGTTCGTCGCGCAGGACCTGCTCCTCTTCTACGCGTTCTTCGAGGCGATGCTGATCCCGCTCTACGTCCTCATCGGCGTGTGGGGCGGAGCGAACCGCATCGGCGCAACGCTCAAGCTCCTCATCTACACCATGGCGGGCTCGCTCGTCATGCTCGCGGCGATCATCGTGTACGGCCTCAAGGTCGGGACGTTCGACCTCGTGGACTCGCCCCCGAGCGCGAGCCGCTGGCTCTTCCTCGGCTTCATGCTCGCGTTCGCGATCAAGGCGCCGCTCTTCCCGTTCCACGGCTGGCTGCCCGACTCGTACCGCGAAGCGCCACCCGAGGTGACGGCCATCCTCTCCGGCGTCGTCGCGAAGGCGGGGACGTACGGGATGCTGCGCATCGCCCTGACGAAGTTCCCCGAGCCGTCCTCCTACTACCGGACGGTCATCCTCGCGCTCGGCGCCGCAGCGCTCGTGTACGGCTCGGTGCTCGCGTTCCGCGCAGTCGACTTCCGGGGTGTCGTCGCGTACTCGTCGATGGCGCAGTCTGGTCTCATCACCATCGGCCTGTTCTCCGGGACGAACCTCGGCTACAACGGCGCCGTCCTCCAGATGATCGCGCACGGGCTCATCTCCGCCTCGCTGTTCCTCATCGCCGGCGCCGTCGAACGGCGCACGACGACCGGGGAGTTCTCGCGCCTCGGCGGGATGGCCAAGGGCCGGCCCGCGCTCGCGACGCTCCTCATGACCGTCGGCGTCATCTCGCTCGCCGTCCCCGGATCTGCCGCCTTTGCAGGCGAATTCCTCATCCTCGCCGGCGCCTACACCCGCGCCTGGTGGTGGGCTGCGATCGGCGCGACCGGGATCGTGCTGGCGGCGATGTACGTGCTGCGGCTCATCTCCGGGGTCCTGCACGACGCGCGCGGCCCGATGGTGCAGGACGAGGCACTCGACCTGCGCCCCGGTGAGCTTGCGCTCGTCGTGCCGCTCGTCGCGGCGCTCCTCGTGCTGTCGGCGTGGCCGGCGGGGATCTCGCATCACTCCTTCGCCGGCGACCGTCCGATCAACGCCGTCTACGAGCAGTTCCGATGATCCATACGCCGCACGTCGACTGGTTCGCGATCTCCACGGTTCTCGTGCTGCTCGGCGCGTCCTTCATCGCGCTGCTCGGCGCGGTGCTCGTACCTGCCGCCTGGCGCCGGACGTTCGCCGTCACCGTCGCGGCTCTCGGCTCGCTGGGCGGGATCGTCACGTCGGTGTGGCTGTACGTCGACAGCGCAAACGGCCACCGTGTGATCGCGGACAGCTTTTACCGCGACCGCTGGACCGCGCTCACGCAGGTGATCCTGTGCGCGACGACACTGGTGACGGTGCTCGTCGGCGCCGACCGGGTGCGGGAGCACGAGTCGGAGTTCTTCGCGCTCCTCCTCGCGTCCGCGGCCGGCATGACGTTCTTCGTCGGCTCCGCGAACCTCATGGTGATGTTCCTCTCGCTCGAGTGGTTCTCGATCGCGCTCTACGTCCTGTGCGCGATCGACTACGACCTGGAGGGCTCGCTCGAAGCCGGCTTGAAGTACCTCGTGGTCGGCTCGTTCGGATCGGCCGCGCTGCTCTTCGGCTCGGCGCTCGTGTATGGCGCGACGAACCGCATCGGCTTCGCCGAGATCGCGCAGCAGGTCGGTGTGCACGGGATCTCGGGCGACCTGCTGCTCGTGCTCGGGCTCGCGATGATCCTCGCCGGACTCGCATTCAAATCGTCGTCGGCGCCGTTCCACATGTGGACGCCGGACGTGTATCAGGGCGCCCCGACGACGGTGACGGCGTTCATGTCGTCGGCGACGAAGGTGGCCGCGTTCGCGCTCACGTTCCGCGTGCTGCGCACCGCGTTCCCCCAGGAGGCGCACCTCTGGACGTGGGCGCTCGCCGGGATCGCGGTCGCGTCGCTCGTCATCGGCAACCTGGCCGCGCTCGTGCAGACGGACGTGAAACGTCTGCTCGCGTACTCGTCCATCTCGCACGCGGGCTTCATCCTCATCGGCCTTTCCACCGGGACCGCGCTCGGAGGCCGGGCGCTCATGTACTACCTCGTCCCGTATTCGGCGATGGCGTTCGGGTCGTTTGCAATCGTCGCCGCGCGCGAGCGCGAGCTCGGCAAGGCGGTGACGCTCGAGAACCTCGCCGGCTTCGGCTGGGAGCGGCCGTTCCTCGGCGTCGCCATGTGGTTCTTCATGTTCGGCTTCGCGGGCCTGCCGCTCGGCGGCGGGTTCATCGGCAAGTTCTACGTCCTGTCCGCCGCATACGACCACGGCTGGACGTGGCTCGTCATCGTCGGCGTGCTCGCGACGCTCGTGAGCCTCTACTACTACCTCGGCGTCGTGCGCGCGATCTACATGCGCGGGCCGCAGCTCGCCGTCGCCACGGGCGGCTCACCGCCGCGCGAGACGTTGCTGCACATCGCCGTCGGGGCGGCGCTCGTCGTGTCGGTCGGTTCGCTGGTCGCCGTCGGGCCGTTGATCACGCTCGCGAGGCACGCGGCGTCGACCTTGCCGTTCTGACCGACCGCAGCGGCTCGAGCACCCAGAGCAGCCCGGGAATCCCGTAACAGAAGAGCGCCATCACGACGCTGCTGACGGCGAGCGCCGGCACGTGACCGCCGCGCGGGGCGTTCTCGCGCACCGCTGACCCGAGGACGAGCAGGACGAGCGCGACCGATGCCGTGACGCCGCCGAGGGCGCCCTCGCCCGCGAGCGCATCGCTGATGGCGACGAACGCGAAGGCGGCGGCCGCCGGGAGGGCGGCGAGGACGAGCCAGAAGGCGAGCCCGTGGACTCCGGCAACGTCGGCGAGGAGGGCGGTGAGTGCGATGCCGGGCGCGAGCGAGCGGGAGCCCATCCATGGAAGGTTCGGTGCCGCACCGGACGGTCCTTCTAAAAGGTTCGCCGGAGCCAGGTCCCTGAGCCGGGCGAGGCGAAGGTGAGGGCAGAACGACTGGAACCCGGCACCGGACTGCGTTGTTAGTCTCGACCCATGGCTGACACGACACTCACCTGGCTGGGTCACGCGTCGTTCCGCCTCGACACGTCGGGGGGAAAGCGCGTCTACATCGACCCGTTTCTGAACGGCAATCCGAAGTGCCCGGAGAACGAGCTCGAGCCTGAGCGCGCGGACATCATCGCGCTCACGCATGGGCATGGCGACCACGTCGGCGACACCGTCGCGATCGCACAGAAGCACGGCTCGACCGTCGTCGCCCTCGTCGAGCTCGCAGGCTGGCTCGGCAAGAACGGCGTCGACGAGGGCAAGCTCCGCAACCCGAACAAGGGCGGGACGGAGCACGTCGACGGCGTCCTGATCACGCTCGTGAACGCGTTCCACTCCGGATCCGCGCCGGACGGCTCCTATGCAGGAGAGCCGTCGGGGCTCGTCGTCGAGACCGAGGACGGCAAGTCGATCTACTTCGCGGGCGACACGTGCGTCTTCGGCGACATGCAGCTCATCGGCCGGATCTACCACCCCGACGTCGCCGTCCTACCGATCGGCGACCACTTCACGATGGGGCCGCGCGAGGCGTCGGTCGCGATGGACCTGCTCGGCGTCAAGCGCGTCGTCCCCTGCCACTGGGGCACGTTCGGGCTGCTGACGGGGACGCCCGACCAGCTCGACGTCCCGGCAGGAGTGACGCTCGAGACCATGGAGCCCGGAGGCACGATTACTGTATGAGAGAGCGCTGGTTCGGCGCGACCGGCAGGCGCGTGCCCGAGCTCGCGCTTGAGGGAGGTGTGGACGTCGAAGGGGCGCTCGTCCTCGACGTCCCCGATCCCGACCGGCTGCGGCGCGCATTCGACGATGGGACGCCCGTCGTCGTGCGCGCGTCGACGGCGGACGGCGTGAAGGCCGCGCTCGCGCGGCCCGAGGTGTCGTGCGTGCTCGTGCCGGCGGATCGACGCGACCTGCTCGAGCTCGACCTCACCGAGCTCACCTACGGATGACGTATTCGCTCGTCGCACGCGAAGGGAACCAGTGGGGCGTCGCGGTGCAGTCGAAGTTCCTCGCCGTCGGGTCGGTCGTCCCCTGGGCGGAGCCCGAGGTGGGTGCGATCGCGACGCAGGCGTACGCGAACCCGCGCTACGGCCCAGACGGGCTCGCGTTGCTGCGCGAGGGATTGAGCGCGGCGGAGGTGGTGGAGCGGCTCGTGGCCGCGGACGACGGCCGCGCCGAGCGGCAGCTTGGCGTCGTCGACGCAGACGGCGGCGCAGCATCCTGGACGGGTCAGGAGTGCATGGACTGGGCCGGGCACCGCACCGGTGACGGCTACGCGGCGCAGGGGAACATCCTCGTCGGCGCGGAGACGGTGGACGTGCTCGCCGAGACGTTCGAGGCCGGCGCCGGGAAACCGCTTGCGGAGCGGCTGATCGACTGCCTCGCCGCCGCGCAGGCCGCGGGCGGCGACCGGCGGGGGCAGCAGTCCGCATCGCTCCTCGTCGTCGAACGCAACGCCGGCTATGCGCAGCTGTCCGACGTCCTCGTCGACCTGCGCGTCGACGATCATGCGGTGCCGATCGAGGAGCTGCGCCGGCTGTACGGATTGCACGACCGGCTGTTCGGGAGGACGCCTCGCGGCGAGTGGCTTCCGCTCCACGGTGCACTCGCGGCCGAGGTGAGCGAACGGCTCGCGCGGCTCGGCTTCGACTCCCTCGACGCCTGGGCCGGCGTCGCCAACCTCGAGGAGCGCGTCGACGGGAATGACGCGATCGATCCGGTCGTTCTGACGGCGCTGCGCGATGAAGATCCTGCGCCTCGATGACATCGAGGGTATCCCGGTCTTCGGGACGCTGATCTGGAAGCCGGTGCGCAGGACGCTCGGCGTGACCGCATTCGGGATCAATGCGTACACCGCCGCGAACGCGGGCGACGAGGTCGTCGAGGATCACGACGAGACGCCGCTCGGGCACGAGGAGATCTACGCGGTCGTCGCCGGGCACGCGACGTTCACGGTGGGCGGCGAGGAGGTGGACGCACCCGCGGGCACGCTCGTCTTTCTCGACGATCCGAAGCAGCAGCGCGCAGCGCGCGCGGTCGAGGCCGGTACCACGGTGCTCGCAATCGGCGGCCTGCCGGGCACCCACGAGACCTCGGCATGGGAGTCCATCTTCCCGTCCCTGCCCGCGCGAAATGCCGAGGACTGGGACACGGCGCGGCAGATCCTCGAGGACGCGATCGCGGAGAACGATCATCCGTCGATCCACTACCACCTCGCGTGCGTCGAAGCGCGTGCGGGAAACCGTGAGCGCGCGCTCGACGAGGTCGTCTACGCCGTCGAGCACCGACCGCGTCTGCTCGCGCCGGCCCAGACGGAGGATGATTTCGCGTCGATCAGAGACGATCCGCGCTTCCCCGTCTGATCACGCTCGATCACGTCGGGTTCGCCGTTGCCGCGGCCCTCGAGGCGGTCGGGACCGACAACGGCCCACCCGGCGTGCGAGCCGTCTACCACCCCGACTACTACGGCGGCTTCGTCCTCGATCCCGACGGCAACAACATCGAAGCCGTCTGCCACCAGCCCGGCTGAGGACACCCCGCGTCGCGCCCTCTTCGGGCGGTGCCCTGGCGGTCGTAACGGAGCGTCGCCACAACGTCTTGCACGCACGCCTCCGTCAGGTCGACCTCCTGACCTCACTTACCCCGCAATGCGAGCCGGAACCGTAGACCGAACGCCGCAAAGACAATGACGATGCCGACGTTTGCTGCCAGCCGCGCCCAGAAGTGGTGCCTGAAAAACAGGACATCGAACCCCACCACAACGGCGACCAGACTGAGCACGTAAAGCGCGATGGCCACCTGTCTACTCACCGCTTCATCGTAAGCGTTTGCGGCTGCGTCCTCGCCTACGCATCGCCCGGAAGGCGTAAGCCCGCCACGCGCTCCCGCAGCGCCGGCACCGGGTCCGACTCCGGCCGCGCGACGAGCAGCACGGCCCCGTACCCCTCCTCGTGGTGCAGCGCATCGACCACGAGTTGCAGCCCGACCGCGAGCGCGAACGCCTTGTGCCACTGCTCGCCGCCGAACGGCACGAGCTGCTCCTCGTCGGCGAGCCCGGCGATGACATCGCCCCACGTCACCGCGCCCATCGAGACGTCGACGACGACCGGTTCCCCGTCCGAGCTCGGGATACCGATCGCCAGGGGATTCGTCCCCGCCACCTTCGGCCCGCCGGGCGCCCCCAGCCGCGGCGGCGACGTCGCGGTCAGCACCGCGACCAGCCCGCCGTCGGCAAGGCGCCGCACCCAGCCGCCGAGCATTCCGGTCGGGAACGTCTGCTCGCACACGACCAGCCGCGAACGCTCCGGAGGATCGGCGAGCTGCGTGCGCACCACGGCGTCGAGCACGAGGTAGCCGAGCGCCCCGCGTCCGTGCCAACGCTCGAACGCGCCCTCCGCCTCCACCGTCTCCGGCTTCGCAGCCGGGTCGACCTCGAGCGTCTCCAGCCACTCGACGCGCGAGAACCCGTGTCCGAACTTGCCGCGCGCCTCCGCCTCCGAGAAGTGCGCGAAGAGCCGCTGGGCGTCGTCCTCCGAGAAGCCGCGCGCCCGTAGGCGCTCGAGCGCCTCGTCAGCCTCCACGGCGTCGCCTGCTTCCGGCCGCGACGCCGGCGCTGAAGAGCGCGGTGGCTCCCCACAGTGCGGGCGGCACGCGCCGCCTCGCATGCGGGTAGGCAGCCGAGCTGAACTCGAGCACGGGCCAGCCGCGCTCATCGGCGATGCGCCGCAGCTCGCGATCGGGATTCACCGCCACCGGCTTGCCCACCGCCTCGAGGAACGGCAGATCGGTGTGGCTGTCTGAATACGCGGTGCAGTCGGCGAGGTCGTAGCCGCGCGACTCGGCGAGCTCACGCACACACGCCGCCTTGTTCTCGGCATGGAGCGCACGCAGCGCGCGCCCGGTGTAGGCGCCGTCACGCACCTCGCACACCGTTCCGAGCGCGCCGTCGAACCCGAGCTCGTCGGCGATTCCCTCGACGATCTCCTGGAGCGACGCCGACACGATGTACACGTGCTCGCCGCCTTCACGGTGCTGCTCGACGAGATGGAGCGGCTCCGCATACACGAGCGGCTTGAGCACCGGCTCCATCGCCTCGGCGACGACCTGGCGCATCTCGTCCGGCGTGAAGCCGCGCAGGAGGACGAGGCCGTCCTCGGCCGCATACCGCACGGCCTCGTGGCTTGCACCGCGAAGAACGAACAGAAGCTGCCACGCCGCCGCCTTCGCAAGCTGGCGGCGCGAGATCAGTCCACGGTCGCGGAACGATCCCGCGAGCGCGAGCGCGGACGCCCTGCGCAGCAGTGTCCGGTCGAGATCGAAGAACGCCGCAGCCGCCATGTCACCGCTTCACTCCCGCGGCGGCCAGCGCCTCGTCGCGGCTCGCGTAGTCCTTGATGCTGACGACCCTGCCGCTCCGCAGCACGACGATCTGGAACAGCCGCTGGAAGAAGCCCTTCGCACCGAGACGCCCCATTCCGCGGCCTCGCACTTGAAGAACCACACGGTCCCCGAGGTCGATGAAGTCCGACGGCCGCATCTTGTTCATCCCGGCCCGCCAGAGCAGCGTCTTCACGACCTCGTCCACGTTCGTGCACGGCTTCCATCCACCCTCGCGCGCCGGGTGCCACGTGACGTCCTCGACGAGCAGGGCGCGCAACTCCTGGTGCTTCGCGTGCCGCGCCAGGTCGTAGACCTCGCGCACCCGGGCGACGTTCGCGGATTCCGGCACTACGAGACGAGCGGGAGGGACTTGACGATCCCGCCGACATCACGTCGCGCGTCGATCGCCTCGGCGATGGCGACGATCGCGCGGGCCGACTCAGCATCCGGCTCGGCCGCAACCACCGGGGCGCCGAGGTCTCCCTGCTCGCGCAGCACGGGATCGAGCGGGACCGATCCGAGAAACGGAATGCCGAGATCGGACGCGAGCTCCTGACCGCCGCCCTCGCCGAACACGTCGCCGCTCATGTTCTCGATCACGCCGAGCAGGCGCATGTTCGTCTTCTGCGCCATCGACGCGGCGCGCGACGCCACGTCCTGCGCGAGCTTCTGCGGCGTCGTGACGATGACGACCTCAGCGCGGGGCAACAGCTGCCCGAGCGAGATCGACACGTCGCCGGTTCCCGGAGGCATGTCGACGACGAGGACGTCGAGCTCGCCCCAGTGCACATCGGTGAGGAACTGCTCGAGCGCGCGGTGCAGCATCGGCCCTCGCCACATGACCGGCTCGTTGCCGTCGAGGAAGAAGCCGATCGACATGAGCTTCAGTCCATCCTTCACCGGCGGGACGATCATCTCGTCGACCGCCACGGGCTTCTGATGGATGCCGAGGATATGCGGGATCGAGTGGCCGTAGATGTCGGCGTCGAGAATCCCCGTGCGTCGACCACGCTGTGAGAACGCGACCGCGAGGTTGGCCGAGAGCGACGACTTCCCGACGCCTCCCTTGCCGCTCGCGACTGCGATGACTCGCGTGTCTCGGTGGAGCCGGATCGTCTTGTCGTTCGCCGGCGCGCCCCCGCGCAGCTTCGTCGTCAGGACTTGCCGCTCCTCCGGGGTCATGACGCCGAACGAGAGCGCCACGCCGCGAATGCCGGGCACGCCGGCGAGCGCCTGCTCCACCTGCTGCTCGAAGGACTGCCGGAGGGGACAGCCGGCGATGGTCAGGACGATCGTGAGGGAGACGATGCCGTCGGCGATCTCGACGCCGCGCACCATGTCGAGCTCGGTGACCGGGCGCTGGAGCTCCGGATCGATGACCTGCTCGAGGGCCTTGAGGACTGCATCGCGGTCCGGCTGCATCAGTCCTGCACCGTAGCGAAGATAGCCCTTGTGACCTGGTTCGGCCTCGTCCGGAAGAACCTGCTGCGGCGGCCCGTGCGCACGCTCCTCACCGCCGCCGGCGTGGCCCTCGGCGTGGGGCTGATCGTGGCGCTGCTCTCCATCGCTGCCGGCACCAGGCGCACGGCGGGCGACCTCATCCACTTCGGCCGAGCCGACTTCGGCCTCTTCCAGAGCGGCGTCTCGGACGCGACCAAGTCGCTCCTGCCGGTGTCGCTCGAGCAGCGCATCGCGCACGACCATGGCGTCGCGCAGACCGCGCTCGTGTTCCTCTACGTCACCACGGTCGACGGCAAGGCATCGTCGCTCGTCATCGGTCTCGCGCCGCACGAGTTCGCAGCAGAGCGTTTGACGCTCGTCGACGGCACTCGCACCGGCGCGCTCGCCGGTAACAACTTCGGCGCGCGCATCGGGGAGAAGCTGCGCATCGGCAGGCGCACGTTCCCGGTCACGGGGATCTTCCACAGCGGCGACCGCTTCGAGGACAACGGCGTCGTTCTTCCGCTCGCCACCGTGCAGGCGCTCGCGAACCATCCCGGCGAGGTGACGAGCATCGGCGTCATCGCAATGCCCGGCCAGCGCCCGCAGACGGTGGCGACGCAGCTGGAGAAGAAGTACGGAATCACCGCCGTCGTCGAGCCCGGACAAGCAGTCAACGTCGACACGTCGTCGCGGTTGATCATCGACGTCGGCTGGGTCATCTCCGTGCTCGCACTCATCGTCGGCGGGATAGGCGTGACGAACACGATGGCGATGTCCGTCTTCGAGCGCATCCGCGAGATCGGCATCCTGCGCGCGGTCGGCTGGCCCGGACGACGGATCGCCGCGCTCATCGTCAGCGAGGCGATCGGCATCTCGCTCGTGGCGCTCGCGCTCGGGCTCGGTGTCGGCGTGCTCGCCGCACATCTGTTCACCGCGCAGACCGGTTTGTCCACGCTCGTGACGCCAACCTTCACGGCGGGCGTGTTCGGATGGGGTCTCGCGTTCGCCCTCGGGATCGGCGTCATCGGAGCGGCATACCCGACCTGGCGCGCGCTACGGCTCAGTCCGATCGAGGCGCTCAGGAGGGAATAGGCCGCCGGCGAAGAAGGTCGGCCGGATGTCCTGGCCGCTCGCAGAGCAGTCCCGCCGACACGTTGCCGTCCCGCGGTCGAGACGGCAGACGCCGCGAATCATGTGGGCTGTCGTGCTCGCCGCATTCGTCTGCGGAGCGGCGGTGAGCGCCGCAGGGTTCTCGATCGGCTGGAAGCACCAGGCGCAGCAGGGAACCTCGGCTGAGTCGGCGCTCGTCGCCGCCACCGCAAGCATCCACTCACTGCGCACGCAGCTCGCAACGGAGCGAGCGGATCTCGTGGCTGCGAACGCACACGCTTTTGCGATCGTTCGGTCGCGCGCAACGCTGCGCACGTCGCTCGCGAAGCTCCGCACGCAACTCGCGTCGGCGCAGCAGGCGCTCGCCGCAACGTCGTCGCAAGCTGCACCGCTCAGCGGCGACCTCGTCCGGCTGACGAACGAGCTGCGCGCACTCACGTCGTACGTCACGTCGACGCCGTCGAGTCAGCTCGATGCCGGCTACCTGCAGGCGCAGATCGCGTACGTGTCGAAGACGGCGACGGGGCTCAGCTCGGCGCTTGCAGCGCTGGCGTCTCCGACGAACTGAGCAGGCCGTCGCGAATCTGCACGATGCGATCCGCCTGGGCCGCGACTCCGTCGTCGTTCGTGACCAGCAGGATCGTCGCCCCGCGCTCGTCCCGGACACGCCGAAGCAGGTCGAGGATCTGCGCCCCGGTCTCGGAATCGAGCGCACCGGTCGGCTCGTCGGCGAGGAGCAACCGCGGCTCGTTCGCGAGCGCGCGTGCGATCGCGACGCGTTGGCGCTCGCCGCCTGAGAGCGTCGGCGGATAGTTACGGCTGCGGTCGGCCAACCCGACCTCGCCGAGCAGCTCGTGGGCGCGCCGCTCCCGCTCTGCGCGAGGGCGCATGCCGAGCATGGGGATCTGGACGTTCTCGACCGCGTTCAGCGTCGTGATCAGGTTGTGGAACTGGAAGACGAACGCGACCGTCTCGGCGCGGTAGCGCGCCTGGTCGGCGAGCGTGGCGACGTCCAGCCCGGCGACGACGATTTCGCCCGCGTCCGGCCGGTCGAGCGCGCCGATGAGGTTGAGCAACGTGCTCTTGCCGCCTCCCGAAGGCCCCGTGAGCGCCACGAGCTCGCCTTCGTCCAGGTGGAGCGAGACGTCTACGAGCGCGTGGATCCGTCCGTGCTCGAAGCTCTTCCGGACGTGCCGCACGTCGACCTGGGCGCCGCTCACTTGACGACGGAGACGGCCCAGGTGCCGACACCGGCGCGATAGCCCGCCGCCGTCGCGATCGCGTGCCAGGCGACGGGCTGGCCGACCGCGGCGGGCGGGAACGCGTCCTTGCCCGCGGCCGGGATCGTCTCCTTCCAGATGCCGTGCTTCACGACGTGCGTCCCGACTTCGCCGACGGGGAAGCCGTTGAAGAACACCTGGATGTGGATCTTGCATGCGACCGGCTTGCCGTTCGCGGTCACACGAACCTCGTACCGCCACGTGTGATGGAGGACGGGATGGTGGCTCTGCGCGGTGACGACCACTTTCAGCTTCGGCTTCGCCGCTGCAGCAGGCGCGGCGCCGACGAGCGCCAGGATGCAGACGAGGATGAGCGCGCGCCGCACGATGCGAAGACTATGGCACGAGGCGAGCGAGCTCACGCGCGGCGCGACCGAGCGGGCGTGCGTCCTCCAGCACGGGCACAAACAGGTCGCCGTGACGGCCGACCCGCTCGAGGACGGTCTCCATGCCGAAGTCGCGCGGCCGTACATCCTTCGTCAGCTCTTCCCAGCGCAACGGCGTCGACACGGGGGCACCCGGCTTCGGCCGCACCGAATAGACGGAGGCGATGGTCTTGCCCCAGCCGTTCTGGCGGTGGTCGACGAGCACGCCGGCGCGCTTCTTCTTCAACCACTCGGTCGTGACGAGTCCCGGGTGCCTCGTTTCCAGGAGCCGCGACGCCGTCTCGGCGAACGCGTACGTGTCGTCGAACCCGGCGCGGCGCTGAATCGGTGCGAGCACGTGGATGCCGTCGGCGCCGCTCGTCTTCACATAACCGGGGAGACCGACCTCGTCGAGGAGGCCGTGAATGAGATGCGCAACCTCGATCGCAAGCTCGAAGCCGTCGGGCTCGTCCGGCGGATCGAGGTCGAAGACGACGTAGTCGGGCCGCCCCGGCTTGTCCACCCGCGAGTACCAGGCGTTCATGTCGACGCAGTTCATCTGCACCATCCAGAGCAGCGCGTCGGGTGAGTTGACCAGTGCGAAGTCCACCTCCCGCGCACCGCCGTCGCGCGGATGCGTCGTGAACCGGCGAGTTGGGATCCAGTCCGGCGCTCCGCGCGGAGTCTGCTTCTGGAAGTAGACCTCGCCCGTGATGCCGTGGGGATAGCGCTTCAGGGTGAACGGCCGGTCCCGGAGGTGCGGCACGAGCACGGGGGCGATGCGCTCGTAGTAGTGGAACAGGTCGCCCTTGGTGATTCCGTCCTCGGGAAAGAGGACGCGGTCGGGGCTGGTGAGATGGACCCGCGGCATGTCCAGGAACTTGTAACAATCCAGTCGTGCACGAAGTTGGCCTCGTGCACGTCGTCAGGCAGGCAGCCTGGTCGGCGTCAGCGTACGGCTCCACTGCCGTACGCGTAGCCGTGCGCGGAACGAAGACGCGCCTGCAGCGCCCCAGTGAGGAACGGCTCGTGTTCGTCGTCGGCTCGCCGCGCTCCGGCACGAGCTTCACGGCTGGCGCGATCGGCGACCTCCCCGCGTTCGTCGACCTCGGCGAAGTGCCGCTGCTGAAGGCTGCGATCCCCGACCTCGTCGAGCTGCCCGGGCCCGAGCAGGCAAAGGAGATCCGGCACGTGCTGCAGCGCGTCCGCGGGCTCGCGTTCGTGCGCAGCCTGCGTGGCGTCGAACAGACGCCGGAGACCGGCTTCGTGCTTCCCGCCGCGCTGCGCGCGTTTCCGAGGGCGACCGCCGTGCACGTCGTGCGCGACGGGCGCGACGTCGTGTGCTCGCTCCTCGAACGCGGGTGGTTGAGCGCCAAGCGAAGTACCGAGAGCGACGATGCAAACCTGTCGTACGGGGTCTATCCGCGCTTCTGGGTCGAGCCCGAGCGCCGGGAGGAGTTCGTCCAGGTGAGCGACGCGCGGCGAGCCGCGTGGGCCTGGCGGCGATACGTCACCGCATCTCGCGCGGCTCCGGAGCGGACGGTCGAGCTCCGGTACGAGGAGCTCGTCTCCGATCCCTCGGTGGCGACCGAACCACTGGCCCACACGCTCGGGGTCGGCACGGAGCAGCTGTCCGAGTCGTTCTCCGACGCGCACGCAAACTCGGTCGGGCGCTGGCGACGCGACCTCACCGAGGAGCAGCTCGAGGACGTCGAGGCCGAGGCCGGCCCGCTGCTCGCCGAGCTGGGATACAGCTAGCCGGACAGCGCTGCTGCGATCCGGCGGCACGCCTCGGGCGTGCCCGCCGCGGCGATGCGTGAACGCCCTTCCAGATCGAGTTCCGCCTCGCCGAACGGGCGCGGGTCGTCGAACAGCTCGAGCGCGATCCCGACCTCGCGGCAGAGGAGCTGCGCGGCGGCGATGTCGACCGACCGGGCTGCCTTCAGCGAGCAGACACCGTCGACCCGGCCGGCGGCGAGGTGGCAGAGCGAGAGGGCGAGGGAGCCCATGACGCGCAGGCGGTGCGCGATGCCCGAGAACGCGGCGGCATGCTCGGCGACGAGCGAGGTGAGGGTCGCCTCGAAGCTGAGGATCTCGATCTGGCCCTTCGGGCGCACGGCGCCGAGCGGCTCGCCGTTCAGCCACGCGCCCTGGCCGCGCCGCGCCGTCCATTCCTCACCCGAGCCGAAGTCGTAGACGTATGCGAAGTGGACGTCCTCCATACGGCGGCCGTCGGCGACCGCGATCGAGACGCTGAAGAACGGGATCCCGCGTTTCGCGTTGAGCGAGCCGTCGATCGGATCGATCACGACGACCGTCGAGTCACCGTCGATGAAGCCGACCTCCTCGGACACGATGGAGACGCCGAGCGGCCGGAAGCGCTCGAGCACGAGGTGCTCGGCGGCCGCGTCGATCGCCGTCGTATCGTCTCCACCCTCGCCGCGGCGCAGGACGGGCTCGCGCTCGATGCGCGTCGGCAGCTCCACGAGCGCCCCGCGCACGTCGGCGGCGGCAGCCCGGCAGAGCTCGAGCCAGTCAGTCAACCGGGAGGAAGAGCAGTCCGGAGGTGAGCTTCGGATAGAAGAAGGTGCTCTTCTGCGGCATCACGTCGCCGCGCTCTGCAACCTCCCAGACGTCCTCGATGCGGGTCGGCCGGAGCAGGAACGCGGCCTCCGCCTCGCCGCGGTCGACGGCCGCCACCGCCTCGCGACGTTGCGGCGTGTACGTCACGCCCTCCGGCTTGAGCGCGTCGACGATCTCGGGATCGAGTCCCTCACCCTCGACGAGCTCGTACCGGCCGTCGCGATAGAGCACGACCCCAGGGAGCTCGTCCCCGGGCGGATCGATCGGAGTCACGGGGGCAACGCCGTTCACCGACTGCGCGATGCGGTGCGTCGGGAAGATGGTCAGCCCTTCCTGGTCGGTCGGGACGATCACGGCCAGCAGCCACGGCGACTCGCCGAACGCGAGCGCGGTCTCGTAGCGGTGGTGGCCGTCGGCGATGAGGAGCTGGGCATCGGCAAGCTCCTCCGTCAGCGCCTCGCCGAACTCCGAATCGAGGCGCCAGAGCCTGTCGCCGTCGACCTCCAGATCGGGCTCGCCGAGCCCGTCGACGTCGATCGTCCCGTCCCAGAGGAAGAAGAGGGGCTCGAGCTGCGTGCGCGTCGCGCGCAGGAGGCGCAGGCGCCCCTCCTTCGGCCCCGCGTGCGTGCGCTCGTGGGGCAGGATCACGCGGCTCTCGTACGGCTCTGCGTGGAGCGAGGCGACGAAGCCCTCGCGCTGCCGCGCAACCCCGTCGGGACCGACGGAGTCCTGCGACAGCCACCAGTAGGAAGGCTCGGCGTCGCGGACGAGCACGCCCTCCTCCTGCCACGAAGCGAGGTCGCGGGCGGCCTGCTCCTCCGAGTCCGGGAGCGTCAGATGGACGACGTTGTAGGGGCTCCGGGCGAGGTAGTCGGCGCGGTCCTCCTCGGAGATGACGTCATAGGGCGGCGCGACGACCGCGGCCAGGTCGGGCACGTCGTAGCGAAGAGCGCGGAAGGGGCGGATGCGCGCCATCGAGGTCGAAGCCTAGACTCAGTGGAGATGACCGCGATCGCGCAACTGGAGGAGAACCGGACGGTCGAGGGCGTCTACGCGGTCGCAAAGAAGCAGCGGCTGCGGACGAAGAACGGCGCCCCGTACCTCGCGCTCGAGCTCGTCGACCCGAGCGGGCGGATCTCGGCCCGCGTGTGGAACGACGTCGAGCTGCTCGACGGCCGTTTCGGCGAAGGCGATGCGGTGCGCGTGCTCGGACGGGTTGAGCGCTTCCGCGACTCGCTCCAGGTCGACGTGCGCACGATCGAGCCGGCAGCGGAAGTCGACCCGGCGGCGATGGCCCCGGCGATGCGGCGCGACGCGGACGAAGTTGAAGGCTTCCTCGAATTCCTCATCGCCGAGGTGCACAACGACGGGCTGCGCGGACTGGTGACGAAGGTGCTCGCCGCCGCACCGTTGCGCACGTATCCGGCGACGCCGGAAGGGCATCATTCGTATGCCGGCGGCCTCCTCGAGCACACGGTGGGCGTCGCCACCATCTGCCGCGAGCTTTGCCAGCTCCACCCTCGGCTGCGTCCGGACCTCCTGCTCTCGGCGGCGCTCGTCCACGACGTCGGCCGCACGCGGGAGCTCGGCCCGCCGCCGATCTTCCAGCCGACGGAGGAGGGCAAGCTGCTCGGCCACGTGCACCTCGGCCTGCGCATGCTCGAGGACGCGCACGCGCCCGCCGAGCTGCTGCACGCCGTCGCGTGCCATCACGACGTGCGCGCGGCGCGCACCGCCGAGGCGGCCGTCCTCTACCACGCGAACCAGCTCGACGCGGTCGCCGCGACGAGGCCTGTCGAAGCTCCGTAGTGGTCCCTCCGGTAGCAGTTTCGCCTTCCTGGCGAGCGAAAAGCGAGCGCTGCAAGGACGCAGGGAGCGGCCGTAGCTGTAGCTACGGACGCGACCGAGGACGCCGCAGCGCGAAGCTTTGCAGCCGCCAGGGAGGCACTAACTGCTGCCGGAGGGGCCACTGAATGGCGCCGGCCTACGCGCTGCTCGCCAGCCTCGCCTGGGGCGTCGGGGACTTCATGGGCGGGCTCAAGAGCCGGCTGATGCCCGCGCTCGTGGTGATGGCGGTGTCGCAGCCGTTCGGGCTCGTGGCACTCGGCATCGCGGTGGCCGTGCGCGGCACCGGTCCTCCTGGGCCGGAGGTGGCGTGGGCCGCGCTCGCGGCGGTCTTCGGGACGCTCGGCCTCGTCGCGTTCTACCGCGGCATGGCGGCGGGCGCGATCAGCGTCGTCGTCCCACTGGCGGCCGTCGCAGCGGGCATTCCGGTCATCTGGGGCCTCGCGCACGGAGACCACGTCTCGTTTCTGCAAGAGATCGGCTTCGCCGCGGCCCTCGGCGGCGGGCTCATGACATCGCTCGAACGCAGCGGTCCGGGTCGGCAGTTCGCCGCCGGGACCGGATGGGCGGTGCTGGCACTGCTCGGCTTCGGCGGGTACTTCATCCCACTGCACGCGAGCGCGGCTCACGACTGGCTCTGGCCGTCGTTCATCTTCCGGCTCGTGTCGGTGACGCTCGTCTGGTCGGCGCTGCTCGTGACGCGGCAGCGCGCGCGCGGCGTGCGGCCGCACCTGGTCGTGCTCGCCGCGATCGGCCTGCTCGACTCGGGCGGGAACACGCTGTTCGCAGCTGCGTCCTCGTCGCACGGATTGCTCAGCGTGGTTTCCGTGCTCGCGTCGCTCTATCCCGTGGTGACGGTGCTCCTCGCACGCTTCGCGCTCGGCGAGCGCCTCGAGCGAACGCAGGACGTCGGCGTGCTCGTGACGCTCGCCGGCGTCGTGCTCATCTCAGCCGGCTAGGGCCTCGATCTTCAGCTCGATGACGGCGCGGAGCTCACGCACCTCCTCGAGGCACATGCCGACAGGATCGGGGAGGTCCCAGTCGACGTACTCCTTACCGGGAATGAAGGGACATGCGTCGCCGCATCCCATGGTCACGACGAGCTCGGCCCACTCGACGTCCTCCTGCGACAACGTGTGCGGCGTGCGGTCGGAGACGTCGATCCCGATCTCGTCGAGTGCCTCCACGACTGCCTGGTGGAGCTCGTCCGCGGGAGCGGAGCCGGCCGAGCGCGCCTCGCCTCCGCGAAGCTCGTACAGCGCCTGCGCCATCTGCGACCGGCCGGCGTTGTGGATGCAGACGAAAAGAGCGCGCTTCATCCGCCCAGCGCCTCGCGCAACGCCTCGACCGCTTCGGGAACGAGGCGGTAGTACGCCCACGTCCCGCGGCGCGTCGACTCGACAAGGCCGGCTTCGCGCAGCACCTTCAGATGATGCGACACGGTCGGCTGGCCGATGTCGAGCGCATCGACGAAGTTGCACACGCACACCTCGTCCGCGCCGGCGAGCCGATTGAGAATCGCGACTCGCGCAGGGTCGGCGAGAGCCTTGAACCGTGCGGCCAGAAGGTCGGCCTCCGCCGGATCGAGGGACGGCGTTTGCGGGCCGCAGCAGAGGACCGGTAGTGTCTTCATCGATATTCATC